>NZ_CP186480.1:0-618125 GCF_049354825.1 Parablastomonas sp. CN1-191
CGATTCGGGCCATTGTTCGCTGGCGACATCCGCCGCCAGCGCGTGAGCCGGATGAAAGGCTTCCGTCATTGGCGTTGGCATCTTGATGAGATGTACGTGACCCGAAGGGCGGCGAAGCCAACCTCAATGGCGAGATGGTCTACTTGTGGCGCGCGGTCGACCAGGGGGGGCGAGATCCTCGAGAGCTTCGTGACGAGGAGGCGAGACAAAACCGCGGCGCTTAGTTCATGAAACGTGCGCTAAAGCGCCATGGATCGCCCGAAGCGATCACAACCGATGGGCTGAGGTCCTACGGTGCCGCGATGACCGAGCTGGGCAACAGAGAGAAGCGCGAGGTGGCGCGCTGGGCCAACAACCGGGTGGAGAATAGCCACCTGCCGTTCCGACTACGGGAGCGGGCGATGCTGAGGTTCCGACAAATGAAGTCGCTACAGAAGTTCGCCTCGGTACACGCCAACGTCCGCAACCACTTCAACCAGGAACGCCACCTCGCCGACCGAGAGACGTACATACATCATCACAACCAGGCGGATCACCTGGGGCGAGGAATTGAACCTGCGAAACGGGCTCGGCGGCTTGGCTCTGGACTGCGCGGCATCAAGCGATGCTAGCAGCTGCCCCGTCGGTCTGACAGAGCCCGGCGACCCTTTGTGGAGTCAATCTGATTGAAGTTTGACTTCTTCGCCCATATCGGTAGGATGCTAACGATGTCCCACCCCACGCTTGAATTGAAGAAAGCTTATTTGGCCTTGCGTCACGCGCTGGATCGCACGGTGCGGCGATTCAATCTGACAAGCGCGCAGTTCGACGTGCTCCAACTGCTCATGCACAATGCGGAGGGCCTCCAGCATCGCGAGTTGCAGCGCCGGCTGGCCATCGCCTCGCCGACACTCACCAACATCGTCGATATCCTGGAGCGCGAAGGCCATGTCGAGAGGCGCGCGCTTGCCACAGACGCCCGAACGAAGACCATCCATCTTTCGGCCAAGGCACGATTGCTCTGCGCTTCGGACGAGTTTTGCGAGGCGGGAGACGCACTGGTCGAACAAATGTTCGCTGGCTTCTCGCAGGACGAACGGCAGTTTTTCACGACGATGCTGAAGAAGGTCGAGCGAAACCTCGCGAGCGTTTGCTGAAGCCGAGGCTGCTGAACGTAGCTGAATGCCAGTAAAGTAATGACTGCAGAAAGGACGTTTCAAACTGTGAAACTGTGCGTACTTCGTTAGCGTCCTACCGAATGGAGTATATCGTGATGATCTTCTTGTCCTGTCTTGAGGCCGCAATCGGCCTTGCGCTCCTTGTCTTGATGTATGGTGTCATGTTTCGCCGCCCATGGATTAGGCTTGTCGCCGAGCCGGTGGCGACTTCCATAGGCGCGCGGGCTGGGATCGCCGTGGCATTGGGCTTGGCCGCCTTCTTCGCGCTTGCGGCGATTTTCGTCCCGTTTCTTGCCTTTTTCGCTGCCACCCTCATGGTCGCCGTCACGGCCACGCTGGGTTTGACCGTGCGTCTCGCCAAGGGACGCCTGTCACTCCTCCTCGTGATCTCGACACTCGGCGCAGCCCTCGGCATGGCAGCGTTGCAGCCGCTAGGCCTCAAGGTTCTGCTGCTCCCCAAGGCCGACGAACTGCCTTACAAACCGGTGCCATCCACGGTGATCAAAACCTATGGTCCGGGCGTCTGGTTCGAAGGCGTGAGTGCCGGCCCCCAAGGCACCCTCTACCTCGCCGCCAATCGAGATCTCGATTTTACCGTCGCCAAGTATTACCGGCGCGCACAAGGACAGGTCGTTGCCCGCGAGCCCGATGGTGCCGAGCACATCTTGCTCACCACACCGCGTGGTTCGACCGCGGGCGTCATCGCCATCGCGCCCGACGGGACTCTGTATATGACAAGCAACGGGGGCCAGCCGGGACTGTGGCGATTGACGCCTGGAGGCACCGCCGCAAAATTCGCGCGACTGCCACGCGGCGCATGGCCGAACGGGCTCGACTTTGGTCCTGACGGAATGCTCTACGCCGCGGACAGCGCACTTGGCCAGGTGTGGCGCATTGATCCGCATACTGGGCGGAGCGAGATTGCCCTTCGCGATCGCAAGCTTGCTGCCCGGCGTCTCATTGCCCTTGCTCCCGGCGCCAACGGACTACACTTCGTCGGTCGTGATATGACGGTCACAGTATCAGATTCCACCGAGGTTTTGCGCTATCGCCTCAAAGATGACCGCCAGTTCAGCCAGCCGGTCTTAATTGCCAGGGGCGTTCCCGGAGATGACTTCGCAGTCGGGCCTGACGGTTCACTTTTCATCACGACCCATCCCTATGACACGATTGTCCGCGTGGCGCCCGACGGTCATCGCACCACCATCGCCGATCATCGGCAGCAGATTGTTGGCGCGACGGACGCTACTTTCGGGCGGTCGGCACATGACCGAAGTACCTTGTACGTGGTTACCGACGGCGGCGCATTTACCGGAGGTCCCCACACGCGAGGAGCCCTCGTCGCACTAAAGCCTTATGGCACGAATTGAATGAATCTTGCGCTTGCGGACAAGCACCTGTCCGCAAGCGTAGGCTAATCTTTCGTATGGTGGCACGGCTTTCAGCCGTAAGCGCTGGCTCTCGGCTTCGGAGTCGTGCCACGATGTCCGTTTTTCCACCTCAATATTGGACATTAGAAGCCGCTCCAGGCGCGCAGAAAGCCGACTGGCGGCTTAGCTCCTCGCTAAACCAAAACCAGACGAGCCGCTAACGACCCCATTGCAGACCTTACGCTTTTGGCTTCAACCCAAACCAAATCGAAGCGCAAAGGCCCCCATAAATCGCGCCTGCACCCATCCCAAATAACGTCATGCTCGGAAAGAGCACATATAGAAACAGTATGCCCAGCGCGGCTCCGCACAGCGCATAGCTAACCCAGTTCTCGAGCCGGAGCTGCCGAAGTAAATATGAAGCGGGGATACCCAGCACGAGTATCGCGACAAGTATGAATGGGATGGCCCAAATAGTTGTCCATATCCCGCGCGTGAGGGCTGAACCCGCGTTGGCGAACGCTGTGTCGAAAAACAACTCGTAGAAGTAATTGATCACCGCACCTAGTAAGGCCGCTAGGAGGGTGGTCGTAAGCACCCTTGAAGCGATCAATACGCTTTTTTCTGTGGGGCTGTAAGGTATCTCACGCATGGCTGATCGGATAAGCGAAAAATCGGCTGCGCGCAAAGTCGGCTTTCCACCCGAAGGCGGACGCTGCGGTGCGCGGATACCCCTCCCGAAACCTGCCATACTACCGGGCTGAGCACCGCGACCCCAAATGGTGGGCAAACGGTGTCACCATCTGATCAGCTTCCGAATTGCAGATTGCCACCCTCGCAAGTGCGGCAGACGGTGCACTGAAGGATCGCGGCGCTTGATCAACTCCGTGCGGCTGAACTGTGTGAGCCTCTCCCAATCTGCCCCGAACAAGTAGAGAGCATTCCCATATTCGAGGTTTTCAAGCGCGACGAGACGGTCCCCGAATTTCACGCCGAAATAGCCCAGAAACTTGCCCGCTCCGAGAATGAAACCGTCGTGGCCGAGGCGATCGAGCACTCTGATTCTTTCCGTGGCGACCCGCAGGCGCTCGGCGTTCTTCGGATTTCGAGAGGCAAGACGTTCCAGAACGCGGTCCGCCGAGCCGGTCGGAAGCAGCTCCCAGTCGACGTGCTGTATCCGGGCGAATTCAGCGTCGGACAGATCCGCATCAAAAACATGCGCCTCGCCAACCGCCTCTTTCAGAAGCCGGCTGTTGAACGTTAGGTCAGCCGCAAAAGTCTCGGATGCTCGATCGAGCGGCTCGTCGACACGAAATCGAACGAGGGCCGCATCGACCAGGTCCTCGAGCACGCTTGCGGAGATGGAAAGCAATTTTGCCGGATGGTGCTCAAGTGGGTATGCTTCGATCTGACGGCTGATCAGATGGTAGCTCCCGCTATGCCAGCTCGGCGCCCAAGTGGATATCTCCCGCGGCTCCTTGGGAAGATCGGTACGCCTCTGGGTCCAGCCGTCCAAATTTCGGCGAGCGAACTGGCCGAGCACGGGTGCGGGTGGGCGGGGTGGACCAACCACAATCTTGCCTTCCCGCGCGTGCAAACCCAGATCATCGAAGCGCTGCACCTCGTCGCAGGTGATCGTCATGACATTTGCCACCACGACCTTTCGCGCATCGATACGATCCAGTTCGCGCTGAATCGATTTCGGCAACTTTACCGGTCGAGGCGTCATGCCCGCTCGCTCGCCTGTGTGCTTTCGATCAGCCCCCGGTTGAACCTGTCCTGGAGTCGGCGCTGGTAACGGCCGGGCAGCGGTTCATTAATCCGGTCGTACATTGCCGTGTAGCGTTCCCAATGATCGGCCGACGATTTCATGCGCTCGAAGGGCGGGGTCTTCGTTTTCGCGGCTCGCCGATATTCCCCGGCAAACAACGTTACCTCGGTCTGCAGCTCATCACGAAACTCGAGCATGTGATCCCAATTCTTTTTTTCTTCGGGTGTCATGGGGCCTTCGTAGCGCACCTCGGCCCGCCGCATGTCGAGGATGACATCTTCGGGATGGGGGACCACCTCGGGTTCGGGGAGCCCGTGCTTGCGTGCGTGATCGAACTCGTGTTGCCAGCCGATCTTGTACTCGCACGCAGTCTCGAAATGGCTTGAGCGAAGCTTGCGGTCCTCTTCCTCAACGCCTCGCACCAGTTCTGCCAGGGTCGCCTGGGCGAGCCGATTGCCCTTCATCGCCGAGACCCCCATCGAGCGGAAAACGGCCTGGATAACGGGTAGCTCGATGATCCGCTCACCTTCTCGGATAGTGACCGGGCGGTAGGCTTCCTGAAGCAGCATCTGGTTGGCGGGCTGCGTTCCGAAATCGAGCCCCTGGCCGACTGGCGCCTTGTTCTTCGCGCCGCGCGGGCGGCCGGCTGGATTGCCGGAGCGACCTTTCGGGAAACGATGTTCCGCGGGCGGCTTGCCATAGCCGACGGCGTAAGCTGCTAGCTGGCGGTCAGACGCGGATGCGGAATCGTCATTGGCCTCTGCCGGCTTGCGTTGCGTGCCTCCGGTCATCAGGCGGCCTCGCTGCCGAGCTCGAGCCCTAGCCTGGCTTCGGTCAGTGCCTCGAAGGTCTGGCCGGTGACGGCCAGTGTGGCCAGCTTGCCGGTGTAGGATTCCCAGCGCCTGACGATGGTATCGCAGTAAAGCGGGTCATATTCGATCAGCCGTGCCGACCGGCCGGTCTTCTCGGCAGCGATCAAGGTCGACCCCGATCCCGCGAACCCATCAAGGACAATTTCGCCGCGCCTGGAGCAGTCGCGGATAGCGTCTGCGATGAGCGCGACCGGCTTGACGGTCGGGTGCATTGCGAGCTCATCCGAGCGGTCGGCGCCGATAGAGCTAATCCCGGCATAGTCCCACACGTTGGTGCGGTAGCGACCAGTCTGACCCAGCCCGAAACTGTTCGTGTGCTCGGCAGTGCCCTGCTTGAACACGAAAACCAGTTCGTGTTTCGAGCGATAAAACGCGCCCATTCCGCCATTGGTCTTGTTCCAGACCACCAGGTTCTTGAGCTCGGTGAAGACTTCCTCACCCGCCGCGAGGAGTTCGCCCATATGGCGCCAGTCCATGCACACGTAGGCGATGGCACCATCGCGCATGACCGCGGCCACGTTGCCCAGAGTGTCGGTGAGGAACCTGGTGAACTGGACCCGGCTCATCTCACCCGAGGCAAACGCAAATTCGCGGTGTTTGACTGTGCCCAGCCCGCATACGTTGCCGTCGATCTTTACGTTGTACGGCGGATCCGTGAAGACCAGATCGGCCTTCTCGCCGGCCATCAGCGCCTCAAAATCAATCTGGCTACGTGCGTCGCCGCAGAGCAGGCGGTGGCGGCCCAACTGCCACAAGTCACCCTGGCGCGAGACCGGAGGCCCCGACGGGAACGACACGACGTCATCGGCAGCATCGCTGCCATCGGGGTCGGCCTCGCCGGCTTCCTCGATCACGAGATCGATATCGGCGAGGCTGAACCCCGTCAGCTCGACATCGAATTGCAGGTCCGAGAGCGCCTGGAGTTCGATCGCCAGGATCTCCTTGTCCCACCCGGCATTCAGCGCGAGCTTGTTGTCCGCCAGCACGTACGCCCTCTGCTCGGTCTCCGACAGGTGGGACAATGCCAGCGTCGGTACTGCCTTCCAGCCAAGCAGCTTCGCCGCCTCCACCCGGCCATGGCCGGCGATGATCTCGCCGTCGTCCGAGATCAGCACCGGGTTGGTGAACCCAAACCGCTCGATGGAAGCGGCGATCTGCCGGACCTGCTTCTTCGAATGCGTGCGCGCATTGCGGGGATATGGCTTGAGCGAGGTTATCGCCCGTTCGACAAGTTGTTGCTGCGACGCCACCGAATCACTCCTGTTGCCCAAGAACGGTATTATGAACTGAACGCTGGACAAATGCAAGTCCCGGCCTATGGTTTCGGCATTCTCGAATGAACGGATCCCCCAAATGAGCTTCGCCAGCAAGCTTCACGACCTGCGCATCGCGCAGCGTCTCTCGCTCCAGAACGTCGCCGATGCGGTGGGCATCTCGAAGGCGCACGTGTTCAACCTCGAGAAGGGGCTTACCGCTAACCCATCGATGGAACTGGTGCTGAAGCTCGCCGAGTTGTTCCGCGTGCGCGTTGCCGACCTGGTAGGCGAGAATCCCGAGGCAGACGATCAGCCCAAGGAGATGGTCGCCATGTTCCGCGATCTCAAAAGTCTGAAGCCCGAAGATCGCGAGACCATCCAGATGATGATGGAGACGCTCAAGAAACGGCGGGAACAAGCCGGTTGACGCTCAGCCGGATTGAGCTCGACGGGGTCGGATCACCCTCCGCGCTCGCCCAACGCATCCACGAACTCGAGCCCGACCTGCCGCTCGATTTTTCGATGGAGGTCCTGTGCAGGCGGCTTGATATCGAAAGCATTGAGGAATTGCCCGTTTCCTCGATCGCGGCTGCGATGCTGCTGATGCACCCCGACAAGGCTTGGGGGTCAATCGTTGTGGCGCAAGGCACCTCGCCGCGGCGCAGACGATTCTCGATCGGACACGAACTCGGGCACTTTCTGCTGCCGAGCCATCGCCCGTTTGAAGGCACCCAGTTCGCCTGCTCTCACGCGGACCTGCGCCTGGAAAACACCGGCGAAGCAAATCGGGCGAGGAAGATGGAGGCTGAAGCGAACCGTTTTGCCGCCCGGCTCCTGATGCCGCCGCAGCGGATTCGAGGCAACCATAAGTGCCGCCAACCAGATCTTGCCGAGGTTGTTCGCCTGTCTCAGGAATTCAACGTCAGCAAGGCGGCGATGGCGCGCAGCTACGTCGACGCGCTTCGGGAATGCCTTGCGCTCGTCGTTGTTCGCGACGGTTGGATCGAGCAGGCTCATCGGCCAAATGACTTCCCGTGGATCAATCACAATATCCGCGGACCTATCCCGCGCGACTCGATTGCCCACGATCACGGGCTATCGCCTGGTCAGATTACTGAGATGGAGGAGTGCGAACCCGAAACCTGGCTTGGGCCAGCCGGAGTGCGCAAGGTCGAGGCGCTGAGCGAACAGGTCCTGGCCCAGACAGACGGTTGGGCAATGATCTTGCTACACGCAGAGTTGGCTGAGCAAGAATAGGCAGGCAATTGGTCGCGTCCCGGCCGCTCGCCGCTAGCGTAGATCTCCGGGCTGATACGCTCGCAACTCTTCGCTGTTTCCGATGCTTTGCTTCCCAGCTCGGGTCGGTAGAATTCCCTGTTCTACCCGCAGGGAATTTGGCTCCGAAACCGCCGGATTTCCGCGGGGACCCGGTGACCTCCGACCACTGCATTCACCTCAAAAACCTCTGTTTCCCTGTAGATTCCCAGATAACAGGGAAATCAGGGTGAAGACGCGTTCGCTCTGGACTGCGTCCCGCACCACTTCCCCTTCGAAGGCGACCGTGGCGGTCAGGCGGCGTGGTCGCGTTGGCGCTGGAACTGAAGGCCCAGTTGCAGGCTTTCGGCGATGCGGTCGGCCCTGAGCTGGAACGCGTTCGCGGCTGCCGGCGGCAGGACTTCTTCGGTCACCGTCTTCCACAAACCGAGCCAGCGCTCAAAATTGGCCCGGCCCATGTGATCGGCGTGGCGCAGATGCGCGACCATCGGCTGGCCTTTGTAGCGCCCGCTGGTGAGCATGACCGATGACCAGAACGCCTCGAGCTTGCGCAGGTGGTGGTCCCAGTCCTCGATTGCCGCCTCGAAGATGGGGCCCAGGACGGGGTCGGCGCGCACGCGTTCGTAGAACAGCGGCACCAGCCTGGCGATGTCGTCCTCGGTAATGGGTGTCGGGGTCATGGTCAGGCGGCTTTCTGGTCACACAAGGCCGCGTCGATGGCCGCCCTGAGTTCATGAAAACGCAGCGGCTTTTCGATCAGGGCCGCGCCGGTCTCGCGGGCGCGGGCCCGAAGGCGCGGCGTGGGGTTCGTGGCGAGGAGGATCGCGGGGACGAAGCTGCCGCCCGCTCGCAAGGTCCCGAGCCAGGCCAGCCCGTCGCCGCGGTAGCCCTGGTCGATCACCAGCGCGGCGGCGGAGGCAAGGCCGCCCTGGGAACTGCCGTCACGGGCATCGAAACCGTCGACGGCGAGGGCGAACTGCAAGGAGGACAGGACCGGCCGATCCTCGATCAGCAAGGCTATGGCGATCTTGCGGGCCACGTCCTGTCCTTTCCTTCCCTTCCCGGCGCTCAGGCCGCCTGCTTCCAGTGCGGCAGCAGTTCGTTATGCCCGGGGCAGGCCGCCACGGGGCCTACCGGCAGTCCGCCAAGTTCGTTGGCGAAGGCGTGATTGACGTCGCGGTGATGCGCTTCGTCGGCACGGACGACCAGGACGACGTCGCGCAGGGTGGCATCGTCGGCCAGGCCCCAGTAGCGCTTGGCGATGGCGGGGGCGGGCACGTTCTCGCTCCGTCCCTCGTCGATTTCGGCGAGATAGTGCGAATAGCTGATCACGGCTTCTTCCTCGAAATAGCCGACCACCCGGTGCGCGGTCTTGGAGCTGACCAGGTAGAGGCCGAAAAAGAACAGGTAGAACACCCATTGCACGCCGATGATCACGGCCCGCTCGAACAAGGTGGGCTTGGAGATCTCGACGAAGGTCATCAGGTGCATGCGCTCGTTCTCGGCTTCGTCCATGAGCGTCTTGATCCAGCCCTTGTCGTCGCACATCCGGCGCAGCGCACCGAGGTGGTTGATGGTCGCGCCGACCATGCCGGGGACCGCGGCGACCGTTTCGAGCACGACGGCGCGGTGGCCATAGCGTTCGGCGAAAAAGGTGTCGGCCGTCCAGCGCAGGACCTTGGTAAAGCCCAGCGCCACGCGGTCGGACACGCCGCGCGGGTTGTGATGGACGGACAGATCGACGAGCGGTGCGGTCATGACAGTTTCCCTTTGAGCCTCGCAAATGCGAAGACGCTGGCTGATGACGGTCAGGTAGGCCGCTGGACGGAGCCGCGAAATTTGGATCATATCCCTACCGCGCGTGCCCTAGGGGATATCACGGAGGCCGGCCGGCGCAGCTTCGCGAGCCGCTTTCTGCCCCGTTTGCCCGTTCCCGCCGCGCTGGCGCTGGCGGCGCTGGCGCTGGCCGCCGGCGCGGCCCTGCGACTGGCCCTGGGGCCGGACATCGGCGCGGGGTCTACGTTCCTGTTCCTGATGCCGGCCGTGGTCATCGCCAGCGCGCTGTCCGGGGTCCGCGCGGGACTGGTGGCGGCGGCAGCCGGCGCGGCAACGGGGCTGTGGTGCGACGGCGTGCGCGCGCCGCTCGGCTCCGGCAGCCTGATCGCCGCGGGCGCCTTTACCGCGATCGGGATCGCTCTGGCGATCGGCGGCGAGTGGTTCCAGCGCGCCCGGATCGAGACCGAAGCCGCCGCCGCGCGGCTGGCGCGGCGCGAGGCGCACTTGCGTTCGATCCTGCAAACCGTGCCCGACGCGATGGTAGTCATCGACGAAGCTGGCCTGGTCCGTGATTTCAGCGTTACCGCCGAGCGGGCGTTCGGATGGACGCGCGGCGAAGCGCTGGGCCAGAACGTCAGCCTGCTGATGCCCGAACCCTACCGCAGCGCGCACGATGGCTACCTGGCGCGCTATTATCGCACCGGCGAAAAGCGCATCATCGGCAAGGGCCGCGTGGTGGTGGGCCAGCGAAAGGACGGCTCGACCTTTCCGATCGAGCTCTCGGTGGGCGAGGTGAACGCCGACGGCGAGCGCTTCTTCACCGGCTTCATTCGCGACCTGACCGAGCGCCAGCAGGCCGAGGCCCGCCTGCAGGAGCTGCAGCACGAGCTGATCCACGTTTCGCGCCTGACGGCGCTGGGGGAGATGGCCTCGGCCCTGGCGCACGAGATCAACCAGCCGCTTTCGGCGATCGCGAACTACCTCAACGGCAGCCGCATCCTGCTGGGGCAGGATCCGGTGCCGGCGGCGCGCGTGGCCGACGCGGTCGGCCATGCGGCGACGGAGGCCTTGCGCGCTGGCGACATCATTCGCCGCCTGCGCGACTTCGTGGCCCGCGGAGAGGCCGAGCGCCAGGTCGAGAGCCTGCCCAAGCTGGTCGAGGAAGCCAGCGCGCTCGCCCTGGTGGGGGCCAGGGAACACGGCATCCGGGTCCGGTTCGATTTCAGCCCCGAGGTCGACCTGGTTCTCGCGGACAAGGTCCAGATCCAGCAGGTGGTGCTGAACCTGGTGCGCAACGCGGTCGACGCGATGGCCCATTCCGATTCCGCGCGGCGTGAATTGACGATTGCCATCGATCGCGCCGATGGCGACATGGCACGCGTGCGCGTGATGGACACGGGACCCGGAATTGCCGCGGACGTGGCCGACCGGTTGTTCCAGCCGTTCGTCACCACCAAGCGTACCGGCATGGGCGTGGGCCTGTCGATTTCGCGCACCATCGTCGAGGCGCACGGAGGCCGAATCGCGACCGAAGCGCGCGCGGACGGCGGGACGCAGTTTACGTTCACCCTGGAAACGGTCGGCGAGGAGGGCATTGAAGATGGCGGTTGAAGCGGTACCCGGTGCGATTCCTCCGACCGCCATCGTCTACGTCATCGACGATGACGAAAGCGCGCGCCAGTCGCTTGAATTCCTGCTCGACGTGGCGGGAATCCGGGTTCGTTCGTTCGGCTCCGCCGATGCCTTTCTCGCCGCCTCGCCGCCGCTGGACGGCGCCTGCATCGTCACCGACGTGCGGATGCCGGGAACGGGCGGCATCGAATTGGCCGAAGCGCTTAAGGCCCGCGCCGAAGCGGTTCCGGTCATCGTGGTGACGGGCCATGCCGACGTGCCGCTGGCGATCCAGGCGATGAAAGCCGGCGTGACCGACTTCATCGAGAAGCCGTTCGACGACGAGGCGATGCTGCGTGCCATCCGCGGCGCGCTGGCGCGGCGCGCCGACGGCGACGCCGCCGCGGCCGAACGCCGCCAGGTGGCGGAGCGCATCGCCGCGCTATCGGGCCGCGAGCGCGACGTCATGGAAGGACTGGTGGCGGGCAAGGCCAACAAGGCGATTGCCTTCGATCTCGACATCAGCGCGCGCACGGTCGAGGTCTATCGCGCCAACCTGATGATCAAGATGCAAGCCAGGACCTTGTCCGACCTGGTGCGGATGGTGACCGTGGCGACGATGGCGTGACCGGCGGGGCGGCAGCCCCGATTACCGGACCGCGGCCGCGATGATGGCAATGCAGATGCCGAAGAAACCCAGCAGCAGGGGGACCGCCAGCATCTGCCCGGCGACCGCGCGCGCGTCCATCGGGCCGGTCCAGGTGTTGAGGCTGCCGCCAGCGCGGTCGAAGGCGCCGACGCGGCGGCCGTCCACTTTGGAAAGCACGCGCGCGGTTCCAAAGAACATGGCCGTGTAGAGGATGCTGATGACGATCGCGAACACCGCCCGGCCGTCGCCCGCGGTCGCCGCGGAAATGCCGGCAAAGAACGTCACATAACCGCCCAGCATCGTTGCCCAGATCCAGCCGGGCATTTCGAAGTCGGTATGTTCGGCCAGGACGGGCGTCCGCACCGGCGGGGCGATGACTTGCGCCAGTTCGTTCGCCGTGACGATCCGCGCGTTGGTGTGAAGATTGGTGTCGTGCCGCATCGCTGCCTCCGTCGCTCCCGGCCCCTGGTGGCTGGCCGTGCATCCTGGGTAGGACCGTGCAGCGGCGGGCGAAATTGCGATCTTCCCCCTACCAGTTCGCCCTTAGGGGATTTACCGGAGCCGGCCTTGCGGGCGCTTCACCGTCCGTCCGAAGGGGAGCCGTCCTCAAGCAGCAGCGCGATCGCGGCGGCAAGTTCGGCGTCGTCCAGCAGCAGGCTCGATGGCCCCATCGAAAGCTCGGTCTTCACGGCCGCTTGCCCGTCGATGTCCTTCAGGTTGGCGAACAGCCAGATGCCGGTTTCGCGGGCGACGCGGTCGCGGGCTTGCAGCAGCTCATCCCTTTCGCCGTCCAGCCGGAGGTGGAACATGCTCGTATGCGGCGGATGGGGCAGCACGCTGGCGCGCGGGTGGGCGGCGAACAGGGCGGCCACCTGCCGGGCGCGCACGATCAGCCGGGGCATGCGTTCAAGACATTCGGCAAGGTGCATGCGCGCGGAGACGACGTTGGCGGCCGCGGTGTAGAGCGTTCCGCCCTGTCGCCGCTGCCAGGTGGCCGCCTCGTCGATGAAATCGCGCGGGCCCAGCAGCATTGCGCCCGGAAGCGCGCCGACGTCCTTGTAGAACGAGATATAGACCGAATCGAACAGCGCCGCGATCTCGGCCAGGGTGCGGCCGTAAGCCGGCGCGGCTTGCCACACGCGCGCCCCGTCGAGGTGCAGCCTGATGCCGTTTGCGCGGCACAGATCGCCGAGTTCGACCAGTTCCTCCCATGTCGGCAACTGGCCGCCGATCTCACGCGCGGGAAGTTCGACGAGCAGGCTGGCGAGGCCCGTTTCCCCGGCCACGCCGCCCGGGCCGATCGCGCGCGCAAGGTCGGCGGCGGTCGTTGGCCGGTCCGCGGCGCCGATCAGGTGCGCGGTCAGGCCGTGCAAATGACGGTATCCCAGCTCCTCGTGGAGTTCGAGGTGTGAAGTCGGGTGAAACGCGGTCGCCGGGTTCCCCGCGCGGTCGCTCCAGATCCGCAGCGCGATCGGCTGGGCCATGCACCCCGACGGCATGAAGCGCGCCGCCGGCATCGCGAACAGCGCGGCGACTTCGGCCTCGAAGTCCTCGACCAGCGCGCCCGTTCCGTAAACGTCGGGCTGCAGTCCGGGCACCGGTTCGGCCCCGACAAGCCGGTCGCCATGCTGGCGCAGCCAGGCGGCAATGGCCTCGAACTCGTCCGCCAGCCGCGCCGGCCCGTTGCCGGCAAGGTGGCGGCAGGTGAGGCGCAGCCGCGTGCGCTCGGTTTCCAGGGTGTCGCTATCAGCCATCGGCGGATCCCTGCGGCAGCCCGGACGCGGCCGCAAGACCTCTCCCCGCTTCTGCCGGGTCCGCGGCCGCGCTCAGGCCGGTTCCATCACGCCGAGCAGGTCGTCGATCCCGCCCACCGCAAAGGCGGTGTACTGATCGCCGATGGCATAGGGCAGCAGGACCCGCCGGTTTCGCACCAGGGCGCCGCAGCTGTAGGTCACGTTAGGCACGTAGCCGCCGCGCTGTTCGCCGCTGGGAAACACCAGCGGCGACGGGGTGCGCGCCAGCACCCTGGAGGGATCGTCCTTGTCCAGCAGGCACGCGCCGATGCAATAGCCGCGGATCATGCCGACGCCGTGCGTGAAGACCAGCCAGCCCTCGTCAATCTCGATCGGCGATCCGCAATTGCCGATCTGCACGATTTCCCACGGGTACTTGGGCTTCATCAGCGTCTCGCCGTTCTCCCAGGTGTAGAGGTCGTCGGAATAGAGCAGCCACAGGCTTTCGTTGTCCTGCCGCCCCAGCATCGCAAAGCGCCCGTCGATACGGCGCGGGAACAACGCCATGCCCTTGTAAGGCGCCATCGCGCCCATCAGGGCGCGCATTTCGTAAGTGCGGGCGTCGATCCCGCGCAGCAGTTCCTGGCGTGCGGCCTGCCCGTCGTAGGCGGTGTAGGTGCCCATCACGGTCTCCTTGCCGTCGTCCTCGGTAAATCGGACCAAGCGAAGGTCCTCGACCCCCTGCCGCTGGCTGGGCAGGACTGGGAAGATCACCGTTTCGGACAGGCTTTCGCTGTCCGCCGCGCGCATCCGGACCCACCCTTCGTTGTCGCTCTCGATCCGGGGCGGCACGCCGTGCGGGCTGGCGGGATCGATTGCCAGGTCGCTGCCGCCGTCCCAGGTTCCGGTCCGGAAGGTGACCGAGGAGACGTGCCCTTCGCCGACCCCGCGCAGCGACAGCATGAAGCGCACGCGCTCTCCCTCGGTTTCGAGCGCGACGATGCTGGGGTTGAACAGCGCCGCCGATTCGAACGCGAATTCCTGGCTGAAATAGGCGCCGATCAGCACCCAGTCGCCCGGATCCTTGACCGTGATGCCCGCGAACGTCTCCTTCGCCTCTTCGAACCGCCGGGCGAAAAACGCCTCCACGTTGCGGTGGCGCGGCGCCATCGCCTCGAGCAATTTGAAAAGCATGCGCTCGCGCATCGACGGCGCAAGCGCGAGAACGCGCTTCACCACTTCGACAGCGCGCGGCTGGCGGCTGGCGGCGAAGGCTGCCGGGTATTCGAAGCCGAACGGCCTGATGACCGTGCGCGCCGGGTCCGGCTTCAGCTCGGCCCCGAGCTTGGTGAACACATCGGCCGCTTCCATCCCGCCATCCTTTCCGTCCCGGCAGCACGTGCAACGCGCGAAAGCGGGATTGGGACGCAGCCGCCATGAAAACAGTGAAACGCGGTGCGGGCACGACGCGGCGGCTGGCATCGCCGCGCGTTGGCGCTAGGGAGAGTGGCGAACAACAACCGGAGTGCACCCCCCGTGGCGGCAAGTGATACCCTGACCTTCGACTGGACCGATCCGCTGCACCTGGCCGCGCGGCTCAGCGACGAGGAGCGCATGGTCTGGGACGCCGCGCGCGATTACGCGCGGGAAAAGCTGCTGCCGCGCGTTGTCTCCGCCTACGCCGAGGAGCGTTTCGACCGCGAGATCATGGACGAGATGGGCGCGCTCGGCCTGCTCGGCTCGACCCTGCCCGAGGACTACGGCTGCGCCGGCGTCAGCCACGTCGCTTACGGGCTTGCGGCGCGCGCGATCGAGGCGGTCGATTCGGGCTATCGCTCGGCAATGAGCGTGCAGTCGTCGCTGGTGATGTACCCGATCTACGCGTTCGGATCGGAAGAGCAGAAGCGCAAGTACCTGCCCGCGATGGCGCGCGGCGAGACGATCGGCTGCTTCGGGCTGACCGAGGCCGACGGCGGCTCCGACCCCGCCTCGATGCGGACCACCGCGGTACGGAGGGACGGCGGCTTCGTCCTCAACGGTGCAAAGATGTGGATCACCAACGCCCCGATCGCCGACGTCGCGCTGGTGTGGGCCAAGCTCGACGGCGTGATCCGCGGCTTCCTGGTGGAGCGCGGGCCTGACGGGTTCACCACTCCGGCGATCAGGAACAAGCTTAGCCTGCGTGCCTCGATCACCGGCGAGATCGCGCTGGCCGACGTTTTCGTCCCCGAGGACGCGATGCTGCCCGGCGTCAGCGGGCTGCGCGGGCCGTTCTCGTGCCTCAACAAGGCACGCTACGGCATCGCCTGGGGCGCGATGGGCGCGGCCGAGGCCTGCCTCCACGCCAGCCGCGACTACGCCAAGGATCGGCAGATCTTCGGCCGGCCGCTGGCGGCGCGCCAGATCGTGCAGAAGAAGCTCGCCGACATGGAGACCGAGATCGCGCTCGGCCTCGAAGGGGCGCTGGCGCTGGGCCGCCTGCTCGACCAGGGGGCCTGGGTGCCGGAGGCGATTTCGATGCTGAAGCGCAACAATTGCGGCAAGGCACTCGATATCGCGCGGGCGGCCCGCGACATTCACGGCGGCAACGGCATTGCCGGCGAATACCACGTGATGCGCCACGCCCAGAACCTGGAAACGGTCAACACCTATGAAGGCACGCACGACGTTCACGCCCTGATCCTGGGCCGCGCGATCACCGGCGAGAACGCTTTCTAGTCGCGGCGTGAAAAGCTCCGCGCGCCCAGCACGACCTGCTCGCCCACCAGCGTCAGCGTCGCGCGAACCTTGTCGTCCAGACACTCGCCCGCGGGCGTGAACAGCCCCTTGTAGGTGCGCACCGTGGCGCCCAGCGGCGTCGGCCAGCCGCGCAGCGCGTGGACCACGCTGCGCAGCGTCTGCATCGTGCTCATCGTCGCCTGGTCGCCATAAGCGGTCGCGATCAGGCCGACCGGGCGGCCGTCGAGATAGGGCCGCTCGTCCCCGGCCAGTTCCTCCAGGTAGTCGAGCGCGTTCTTCACCATGCCCGACAGCGTGCCGTGGTAGCCGGGCGAGGCGATCAGCACGCCGTCGGCGGCTCGGACGGCTTCGACCAGCTCGGCGCCCGCGGCGCGGCTGTGTCCGGGGCCGCCATAATAGGGCAGGTCAGCCAGGTAGGCGCCGCCGAACACGGTCACTTGTGCGCCCTGCGCCTCGGCGCCTGCGGCGGCGAGGCGGAGCGCCTGCTCGGTCGTGCTGGACGGGGAAACGGTGCCGCCGATGGCGGCGATGCGGATCGTCATGCGGTGCTTTCGCTGGCAAGGAAGTCGGCAAGCGAGTTGGCCTGTGCCGGGCTGAAACGCAATCCCAGCTTGGTGCGCCGCCACAGGATGTCCTCGGCGCTGCGGGCCCATTCGCGGGCTACCAGGTGGCGGACCTCGCGCTCTGTCAAACCGTGGCCGAAGTGCCGGCCGCAATCGGCAAGGGTCGCTGCGTCGGCGAATATCGTCGCCGCCTCTGTCCCGTAGGCCCGCGCCAGGCGAAGTGCCCACGCGGCTTGCAGAAAGGGGTGGGCGCCGCGCAGCCGCTGTGCCAGGGCCTCTACCCCGCCGAGCGGAAAGTCCCCGCCCGGCAGCGTCGCCCCGGCCGTCCACGGCGGCCCGGCGACGATCGGCAGGCGCGGTGCCAGCGTCTCCAGCGCAGCTTCGGCAAGGTGGCGGTACGTCGTGATCTTGCCGCCGAAGACGGTCAGCAGCGGCGCGCCCTCGTCAGCTTGGGACAGCTCCAGCCGGTAGCCGCGCGTCGCCGCCTCGGGCTTGTCGGATCCGTCGGCGACCAGCGGGCGCACGCCGGAAAAGGTCCACACCACGTCGCTGGTCCGCACCGGCTCGGACAAGTATTCGCTGGCCGCGGCACACAGATATGCGATCTCGTCGGGTTCCGCCTTTGGCACGCCGCCGCGGTGGTCGCGGTCGGTGGTTCCGATCAGGGTGAAATCGTCCTCGAACGGGATGGCGAAGATCACGCGGCCGTCGCCCGACTGGAAGAGGAACGCCTCGGGTCCGTCCCAGCGCCGGCGCACGACGATGTGCGATCCGCGCACCAGCCGGACCGACCGCTCGCTGTCTTCGTGTGCCAGGCCGAGCACCGCCATCACCGATGGTCCCGCGGCGTTGATCACGGCGCGGGCGCGCAGCGGGCCATGTTCGGTCGCCACGGTCCAGCCGCCGTCCTTGCGCGCCAGACCGGTGACGGTGCGGCGGGGAAACACCGCCGCCCCGCGCGCGGCCGCATCGCGGGCGTTGGCGATGACGAGCCGCGCATCGTCGACCCAGCAGTCCGAAAAGGCGAACCCGTGGCGGAATTCGGGCCGTAGCGCCTGGCCGGCGGGATCGCGGGCCAGGTCGATCGAGCGCGTCTTGGGCAGCCGGTCGCGCCCGCCAAGGTGGTCGTAAAGGAACAGCCCGGCGCGCAGCAGCCAGCGCGGCCGCAGTCCCGGCGTGTGCGGCAGGATGAAGCGCAGCGGGTGGACGAGGTGCGGGGCGATGCCCCAGATCCGCTCGCGCTCGGCCAGCGCTTCGCGCACCAGCGCGAATTCGCGGTATTCGAGGTAGCGCAGGCCGCCGTGGATCAGCTTGGTCGATGCCGAGGACGTGCCGCACGCCAGGTCCCCGGCCTCCAGCAGCACGACCCTGGCACCGCGCCCGGCGGCGTCGCGCGCGATCCCGCAGCCGTTGATGCCCCCGCCGATCACGGCGATGTCGTACAGGTCGCGCTCCACGCCGCGCAGACTAGCGGGCGCAGCGGCAAGGGGAAGAGCAGGGCGCGTCTTTCGTGCGCTTCCCGATTGGACTAGGCTGGCCGCAAAGCGGAGAGAGACGATGGCGACACAGATCGACAACAAGCTTGGTTGCAGTGATGCCGAGTGGGCGGCGCGGCAGGAACTCGCCGCGTGCTACCGCGTGTTCGACATGATGGGATGGTCGGAATCGATCTACAATCACATCAGCCTGAAGGTCCCGGGCGAGGACCACGAATTCCTGATCAACCCCTACGGGCTGCTCTATTCGGAGGTCTGCGCCAGCAACCTGGTAAAGATCGATATCGACGGCAACACGCTCGATAACAGCAGCTACCCGGTCAACAAGGCGGGCTTCACCCAGCACGCCTATTTCCACCGCCACCTGCCCTGGGCCCACGCGATCTGCCACACCCACACCACCGCGACGATGGCGGTCGCCAGCCTTGAAGGCGGCCTGCAGCCGGTCAACTTCTACGCCTGCAACTTCGCCGGCCAGATCGGCTACCACGATTTCGAAGGCGTCACCGTGCGCGAGGAGGAGGGCGCGCGCCTGCTGGAAAACCTCGGCGACAAGCGCGTGCTGTTCCTGAAGAACCACGGGCCGGTGGTGATGGGACGCAGCGTTCCGGAAATCTTCCTGATGCACTGGGCGTTCCAGCGCGCCTGCGAAATCCAGCTGGCGACGATGGCGGCGGGCAAGCCGGTGGTCGTCCCGCCCGACGTGATCGCCGTTCACCAGCGCGACCTGGCGCAGACCGCGCTGCCGGGCGGGCCGGGCGCGGCCGACTTCGCCGCGCACGTGCGCAAGGTGGACCGCGTCGACCGTTCGTGGCGCGACTGACGCTTTCGTGCCGCGCCTGACCGTCAATGACCGCGCGCTCGACTTCGCGCTCGATCCGCAGACGCCGCTGCTGTTCGCGCTGCGCGATGCCGCCAACCTGACCGGAACCAAGTACGGCTGCGGCGTGGGCGACTGCGGCGCCTGCACGGTGCTGGTCGACGGGCAGGCGCTGCGCAGCTGCCTGGTCACCCTGGCCGAGGCCGAGGGGCGGCGCGTCACCACGATCGAGGGGCTGTCGCGCGGCGGCGGGCACCCGGTCCAGGCCGCGCTGGTGCAGGAACAGGCCATCCAGTGCGGCTTCTGCACGCCGGGCATCGTCGCCGCGGCGGCCGCGCTGCTGGCGCGCAACGCCGCCCCTTCGGATGCCGAGATCGGCGCCGCGATCACCAACTTGTGCCGCTGCGGCGTCTATCCCCGCCTTGGCGCCGCGATCCGCAAGGCCGGCG
The DNA here is from genome assembly GCF_049354825.1 of Parablastomonas sp. CN1-191. Classification (GTDB taxonomy): domain Bacteria; phylum Pseudomonadota; class Alphaproteobacteria; order Sphingomonadales; family Sphingomonadaceae; genus Novosphingobium. The sequence continues at coordinate 19,538 of NZ_CP186480.1, forward strand.
CGGCAATGCGCAGCGGCGCGGTCCTGCCTGCCCCAGGCGACAGCCCGGCTCCCGCGCTTTAGAACGTCAGCCGGGCGGTGACGCGGGCATTGCGCGGCGCGCCGACGGCAATGTTGTTGTCGGTGTGCGCGCTGGGGAAATAGCGTGTGTTGGCCACGTTCTCGACATTCACCTGCAGCGACAGGCCGGGCGTGGCCTTCCAGTACGCGGCCGCGTCAAGGCGGGTGAACCCCGGCAGGCGGACCGCGTTGCTCAGCGTCGCGAACTGGCCCGACTGGTGGATCGCGCCCAGCCCCAGCCCGAAGGCGGGCGTGACGTCGTAGCGCGTCCACGCGCTCGCCTGGTGACGGGGCAGCTTGTCGAGTTCGCGGCCCGCCGGCGCCGCGGTTGTGGTACGGGTTATTTCGCCTTGCTGGTAGGAATAGCCCAAGCTGGCCTGCCAGTTCGCCGCCAGCTTGCCCGCGAGCGATGCTTCGAAGCCGCGGACCCGGCTGGCGCCCGACAACACGGTAAAACCGGTGACCGGGTCGGTGGCGCGGGTGTTGTCGCGGTCGACCTGGAAGGCCGCCGCGGCAAGGTCGAGCGCGGGGGTGAGCGACCACTTGGCGCCCACCTCCAAGTTGCGGAAGCGCTCCGGCTCGAGCGTCGCCAGCGAGGCGTCGAGGGCGGTGAACTGGTCGCCGCTCTGCGGCAGGAACGAACGCGCGTAGCTGGCATAAAGGGAGATGTCGGCGCGCGGCTTGACGATAACGCCCAGCCGCGGCGACCACAGCCCGTCGCGGCGCTCGGCGCCCGCGCCCGAGATGCGGTTGACCGCCGCAAGGCTGAAGTCGTCGTAGCGGACGCCGGCGACGATCTGCAGCCAGTTGGCCAGCTCGACCTGGTCCTGCACGAACGCGGACAGGGTCTTGAGGTCGGACGCGGAGCTGCGGTTGACCGCGGTGAAGGAAACCCCCGGCAGCGCCAGCGGGCGCACCAGCGGGACCGTGACCGCCAGCGTCGTCCCGCCGCCGGGCGCGGCGAACAGCGCGTCCTGCCGGGTCGAGGTCGAGGATTGCCAGCCGGCCTCGAAACCGGCCAGCAGCGTGTGGCGGACCGGCCCGGTCGCGCCCTTCCACACCGCGTCGCCCTCGACGATGGTGTTGTCGCGGCCGTTGCCGCTGGCATAGCCGTTGAGGCTGACGACGGTCGCGGTCGCGCCGGTCGGCACGACGTTGGCGTAGAACTTGTCATAGGTGGCGTACTGGCCGGTCAGCCGCAGGGTCAGGCTGTCGCCGGCCTGGTGGACCACGCGCGCGCGGGCGATGTGCGCGGTAACCTCGCTGCGGTTGGCCTGGGGATCGCCGAAGAAGGTTTCCTCCTGGCCGCGGATGGGGCTGCCGCTCAGGCTCGGCACGCCGCGATCGGTGACGCGGCGGTCCTCGACATATTCGTAACCGGCTTCGATCGCGGTGGCATCGCCCAGCAGCACGGTCGCGGCGGGGTTCACGCCGGTGAAGTGCCCGTCGTAGACATCGCGGTGATTGGCGAAGTCCTGCCGCACCGCGTTGAGGCGGAGCGCCGCGCGGTCCGAACCCAGGTTCACGTCGCCCGCGAGCGACCAGGCGCCGAAGCTGTCAAGCGCGGCAGCGATCTCGCCGCGAGTACGGCCGGGCTGGGCGCGCTTGGCGACGCGGTTGATCACCCCGCCGCCGCCGCCGCGCCCGAACAGCAGGGCGTTGGCCCCTTTCAGCACTTCGACCCGTTCGGTCGCATAGAGCGGGCGGTAATACTGGGCATCGTCGCGTACCCCGTCGACGAAGAAGTCGGCGGTAGAGGACTGGCCGCGCAGGATCACCTGGTCGCGGTGGCCTTCGCCCTGGCCTAGCGAGACGCCGGGGACATAGCGCAGCGCCTCGCCCAGTTGCATCGGTCCCTGGTCGTCGAGTTGCTCGCGCGTCAGCACCGCGACCGACTGCGGCGTGTCCTGCAGATCGGTGCCGGTCCTGGTCCCATCGACCTCGCCGGGCCGGTAGCCGTCGTGGCGCGCGGTGACGATGATCGGCGTCTCGCCTTCGAATCCGGCGTCAGCCGCGCCAGCAGGCGCAGTAGTGGCAAGTGCAATGGCAATGGTCGAGGCGGCGAACTTGAGCACGGACTTTCCCCTTCCTGCGAAAGATTCGCAATAACAGGCGGAGCCCGATATTGCGAGTCGTTCGCAATTACAAGCTGAAGTTACCGAAGAGACGGTCAGGCGGCGACGTCGGGCGGCAAGTGCCGCCAGCCATAGGCGACCAGCGCGACGCACAGTCCGGCGATCAAGGCGAACACGACCCACGGATCGCGGCCGTAGATCCACACGCCGATTGCGGGGGCGACGATATAGGCCGCGCCGTTGAGCGAGGCGACGATCCCCGCCGCCTCTCCTTGCTGCGCACGCCCGACTGCCAGCGACGACCCGGCGGTGAAGCCCGGCCGCACCAGCCCGAAGCCGAGCGAGGCGACCGCGAGGCCCAGCGCGATGGCGTGAAGATCACCCGCCAGCGCCAGGATCGCCACCCCGGCAGCGCCCGCCGCCGCGCCCCACAGGCATGACGCGCGCGGCCCCATGCCCAGCATCGGGATCAGCCCCCACTGCGCCAGCAGCGTCGCCAGCGCGCCCGCCATCAGCACCAGGCCGGTCGGCCCGGCACCGCCCGCGGGGGCGTGCCGCAACCCCAGCCGGTCGAGCACCAGGAACCCGACCAGGCCCAGGACCATCGCCTGCGCATGGCCGCCCAGCAGGCCGCAGACCAGCCATGGCCGCAGCCGCCGGTCTCTCCAGGCAAGCCGCTCGTGCGGGGCCGCGGCGTCGTCCTCGACCGGCGGCGCCGGCAGCGATCCGGCGAACGGCGCGGCGGTCACATCGCCGTGGCCCGGGAAGGCCGGCGTATCGTCGGGCAGCCGCAGGCGCAGCGCCGCCAGCATTGCGAAGCCGATCAGCGCGAAGGCGACGAATGGACCGACCAGGCCCAGCCCGGGCACGATCATCAGCGGCGCCAACGCCGGGCCGACCACGGTACCAAGGCCGAAGCTGGAGGAAATCAGCGCCATCTTGCCGGTCCGTTCGGCCCGCTCGGTGCGGCTGGCGACGTAGGCCTGGACAGCCGGCGGTGCCGCCGATCCGAACCCGCCGTAAAGCGATCGGGCGGCAGCAAAGGCAAGCAGCGTGGCCAGCCCGCCCATCCATCCGCTCAACCCCAGCCACAGCGCCGTTCCGCACAGCGTGAAGCTGGCGGCGAAGCCGACCAGTCCCAGCGCCATCATCGCCTTGCGGCCGCGCTGATCCGAGCGGCGGGCCCAGAACGGCGCGCACAGCATCCACAGCAGTGCCGACCAGGTGTAGGCCAGGCTGATCCACACGTCGGCCACGCCAAGCGAAGTGCCTATCGACGGCATAACCGATTGCATCGCCGTGTTGCCCGCCGCGGTCACCAGCATGACCGCGAACAAGAGCGCCAGCCGCCCCGGCGGCAGCGAGGCGGTGAGGGGTGCCGCGCGGGCGTCTGGCGAGGAACCGGCCATCGCGCCGGGGGCTAGCCCCGCCGACACGCGGTTGCAATCGTCGGGCAAATTTGCCAACGGCTGGGGTTACAGCCCCGCGCCCGGCGCGCGCAGACGAAGAAGGTTCGCATCCCCTCATGACGACCGAGCTTGCCCGCCCGGGCCTGACCACCCGGATCAAGCGGCGCGCGATGAAGCTGCTGGGGCCGCGCGGCGTATTCCTGGAAGGTTTCCTTGAACACCCGGTGATGGTCGGTTCGATCATCCCGTCGTCGCGCTTCACCATCCGCAAGATGCTGGCCCCGGTGAAGTGGGACGAATGCAAGCTGTTCGTCGAATACGGTCCCGGCGTCGGCACTTTCTGCCGCCCGGTGCTCGACCGGCTGCCGCGCGACGGTGCGCTGATCGTGATCGACACCAACCCGCTCTACATCGATTACCTCAAGGCCACGATCACCGACGGGCGCTTTCACGCCGTGCTCGGCTCCGCCGCCGACGTCGAGGCGATCGTCAAGGCGCACGGCTTCGACCATGCCGACTACGTGCTGTCGGGCCTGCCGTTCTCGACCCTGCCCGACGGGGTCGGCCCGGCTATCGCCGACGCCACTTACCGCGTACTGCGCAAGGGCGGGGCGTTCCTGGTCTACCAGTTCTCGGCCAAGTGCCGCGATTTCATGGCGCGCAATTTCACTCACATCGACAGCGGTTTCGAACCGCGCAACGTCCTGCCCTGCCAGCTGTTCTGGGGCTGGAAGACCTGACGCGGCCCAATGCGGCCCAATGCGCCTTAGCGCGGCCTAGTCCGCGGTGCCGCTAAGCTGCCGGTGCGCGCCCGCCAGCGCGCCCAGGAAATAGAGCGCGACCACGCCGGTTAGCATAGCGGCGATCAGGTCGCCCACGACCTTGCCGGTTTCTTCCGACATTGCCAGCGCCAGGACGACGCCGATAACCAGCATGATCAGCGACAGGACGATGACGAAGGCCAGCACCAGCAGCAGGTAGAAGACGAACAGCTTGCCTGCGTTGCCGCGCGTGAGGTTCCAGCTGCGCGCCAGCGCGGTAAAGGGGTTGGCGATCCGCTCTACCGCGATCACCGGCAGCACCAGCGAGAGCCTGGTCCAGGCCCAGGCCGCCAGCGCGAAGCCGGCTATGAACATCACCGTCGCGACCGCGGCGATGCCGGTGGCCGCGCCTATCACCAGCATCAGCATCAGACCCACGCCCAGCAGGGCGGCCACGATCAGCTGCGCGGCAAGGCACGGCAGGACGCCGCGCAGCCCCTGCCGCAGCGCGTCGGCCACGGTCGGGCGGCCGCGGTCGGTCATCAGCGCGAGCACCGCCATGGCGCCGAGCAGTTGAACCGCGCCCAGCACGATCGCGTAAGGCATGATGCCCGAATAGAACTGCATCACCTGCTGAAAACGCGCGCTCGGATCGGCATCTGCGGTGGGCACGAAATCGGGGGTCACCAGGCTCAGCGCGAAACTGGGCAGCACGAAGAACACCCCGGCTACCGCCATCAGCAAGTCGCGATTGGCGGCGACCTTGCGCACGGCGAACTGCCAGGCCGCGTTGCTCTCGAATGCCATTCCGGTCCCTCTCGTGTCGGCTGCCCTGCACGGGGGTGAAGGGCGGTCTTGATAACCACAGCGAAAGCCGCCACGCAACGCGCGATGGCCGACCCCCGCAGATCGATCGAGTGGCGCCGCTCGGACGCGCCTGTCGCCTACCAGGGCGCGCTGGCCGAAATGACCGCCCGCAACGCCGCGATCGCCGCGGGCGAGGCGGACGATCTGATCTGGCAGCTCGAGCATTTGCCGGTCTACACCGCCGGGACCAGCGCGGCGCCGGGCGAACTGCTCGACCCCCGTTTCGAGGTCGTCGAGGCCGGGCGCGGCGGGCGCTACACCTACCACGGCCCGGGCCAGCGGATCGCCTACGTCATGCTGGACCTCAAGGGCCGCGCCCGCGACGTGCGCGGCTATGTCCACGCCCTGGAAGGCTGGGTGATCGACACCCTTGGCGATTTCGGGGTCGAGGCGTGGCGGGCGCCGGGCCGGATCGGCATCTGGACGCGCGACATCGACGGGTCGGAGGCCAAGATCGGCGCTATCGGCGTTCGGGTGCGGCGCTGGGTGACGATGCACGGCCTGTCGGTCAACCTCGACCCCGACCTGTCGCATTTCGCCGGCATCGTCCCGTGCGGTATCAGCGACTACGGGGTGACCAGCCTGGCGCGGCTGGGCAAGCCGGTTTCCGCCGCGGCCTGGGACGCGGCGATGCGCGCCCGCGCCGACGATTTCCTGGCCGCGCTTGACCGGCCATGCCCCGATACACGCCCCAAGGAGGCAGCCCGATGACCCGTCCGATCACCGCCCGTTCCGCGCTCGTGCCCGCTTTGCTCATCGCCTGCCTGGCGCTGGCGGCGTGCAAGCCGTCGGGCAAGGATGCGAACGGCACCGCGGCAGGCACGATCCTGCCCGGGTCGACCAGCGACGCGATGATCCCGCTCGACCAGGTCCGCTCGGAACCGCCGCTGGCGCCCGTCGGCAGCGGCGACGCCGCCGCGAAGAAGCAGGGCGGCAAGGGCGAAACGCCCGGCAAGGCATCGGACGGAACCGACGCGGGAGCCAAGCCCGCGGCAACGCCGTCCGCGGCCGCCGCCCCCGCCGCCAGTGCCGCCGCACCCGAAGCCGCGGCGACCTGACGGCGGCGTTCAGCCTGCCATCGGCGGGTAGTCGATATAGCCGACCGGCCCGGGCGTGTACCACGTCTGCGGCACGCCCTTGTTGGGCGCGAATTCGGCGCCCGCGGCGATGCGGCGGTCGAGATCGGGGTTCGAGATATAGGGCCGGCCGAAGCTGACCGCGTCGCAGATCCCGGCTGCGATATCGGCTGCGGCGGTGGCGGCGTCGTAATCGCTGTTGAGAATCAGCGGCCCCGAATAGGCGGCGCGCACGGTGCCGTGCTGGCGCGGCACGTCGCTGCGGCCGAAGGTGCCGTCGGGCCCCGGCTGGCGCAGTTCGACGAAGGCGAGGTCAAGGTCCTCGCAGACCTTCGCGGCGGCGCCGAACACGCTTGCCGGATCCGGGTCGTCGCAGCCCTGGGTCGCGCCGTTGGGCGAAAAGCGCACGCCCACCCGCTCGCTGCCCAGCACGTCGACAAGGCGTTCGAGAACCTCGCGCAGGAAGCGGACGCGGTTGTTCGCCGGCCCGCCGTATTCGTCCTCGCGCAGGTTCGTGCCGGCGCGCAGGAACTGGTCGATCAGGTAGCCGTTGGCGCCGTGCAGCTGCACCGCGTCGAACCCGGCCGCGCGCGCGTTATGCGCGGCCTTGCCGTAATCGTCGATGATGCGGGCGATGTCGTCCCGCGTCCCGGCGCGCGCTTCGCCGTAGGGCTTGCGCCCTTCATAAGTGTGGGCGTGATCGGGCGCGGTCGTGGCGGAGGCCGATATCGGCGCCGCGCCGTTCAGGAAATCGGGGTGGACGGTACGTCCCATGTGCCACAGCTGGCAGGCGATCCGCCCGCCGGCGGCGTGGACCGCCTCGGTCACGGGCTTCCACGCCTCGACCTGGGCGTCGGTCCAGATGCCGGGCGCGAACGGCCATCCCAGACCCTCGACGCTGATGCCGGTGCCTTCGCTGATTATCAGGCCCGCCCCGGCGCGCTGGCGGTAGTATTCGATCATCAGGTCGCTGGGCACGCCCGCCTTGTCGGCACGGCCGCGCGTCAATGGGGCCATGACGATGCGGTTGGGAGCTTCTATCGCGCCATAGCGAATCGGCTGAAACAAGGCTTCGTGCATCTGCGGGGGCATGGAGGCAGGCTCTTTCGATTGCGAAGTGAAACTGGTTTGGCGATGTAAGCACGCCGCCGCGAAAGGCAACGATAGCTTTGGGTAACAGCCGGATAGTCCGCCTTGTCGCGTTGCTGACCGCCAACGCGGCGCTGGCGCTGGGGCCGTGGTTCGTGCGCAGTGCCGATACCGGGCCGGTTTCAGCCGGGTTCTGGCGCCTGGCCCTGGCGCTGCCGGCGATCGCGGTGCTGGCGCGCGTCAGCGGGCAGCGTATCGGCGGCGTGGCGCGCCCCGCCATGTTGGCGATCCTGGCCGGGGCGATGTTCTTCGCGCTCGACCTTGCCAGCTGGCACATCGGGATCGAGCGAACGCGGCTGGGCAATGCCACGCTGTTCGGCAACGCGGGCAGCCTGATCGTGATGGCCTGGGGCCTGGTCGCGCTCCGCCGCGCGCCGCGCTTCGCCGAATGGGCGGCCATGGGCTGCGCGGTGGCAGGCGCGGCGCTGCTGCTGGGCCGCTCGCTCGAAATCGGGCCGCGCACGCTGAGCGGGGACTTGTTCTGCCTGCTCGCGGGTACGCTCTATGCTGGGTACATCCTGCTGCTGCGGCGCGCGCGCGGCACGCTGGGCAACTGGACCGCGCTGTTCTGGTCCAGCCTGTTCGGGCTGCCGGTGCTGCTGGCGGTCGCCCTGCTGCGCGGGGAGCCGGTGTGGCCGCACAACTGGGCGGTCGTCGCGGGCCTAGCGCTGTCCAGCCAGATCATCGGACAGGGCCTGCTGGTGTGGTCGCTGCGCCATTTTCCCCCGCTGGTGATCGGGCTGGCGCTGCTGACGCAGCCGGTGGTCGCGGTCGTGGTCGGCTGGCTGGCCTTTGGCGAGATGGTGGGCTGGCTCGACCTTGCCGGCATGGGCTTGGTCGGCGCGGCGCTGGTGCTGTCGCGCACCGCCGACACGCCGGACGAACCCGAGGTGGCGAAGGCAAGCGAAGCGCGCTAGCCTCCCGGCACAAGGGGAGAAACCGATGCGCCGATTGCCGACCGTCCTGCTGCCAGTGCTCATGGTAGCCGCGCTGCCTGGGTGCGCGACCAACGCACCGCACGATACGGCCATCCACGCCGCGCAGGCGCAGGCCGCCATCACCGCGACGGGGCAGGCGATCGATGCGGCCAACCAGCTTGCCTTCGGGGAGCTTGGCCGCCGCTATCTCGCCAGCCTGGTCCGTTTTCAGCCGGTTTCGGCGACCCAACTTGGGGACCATCGGTACGATTCGGCCCTGCCCGATCTCTCGCCCGCGGGCCGCGCCGCCGAAACGGCCGAGTGGCGCTCCATCCTCGCCGCGCTCACGCAGGTCGACCGCAATGCACTCCGGCGCGAGGACCAGGTCGACTACGCGCTGCTGGGCAATCAGCTGCGCTACGATATCTGGACGTCCGAAACGCTCCAGCCGTGGGCGACCGACCCGCTGCTTTACGGCGGCACTGCCACCGGTTCGCTCGAAAGCCTGACCTCGCGCGATTTCGCGCCCTGGCCCGACCGGCTGCGCAGCGCGACGTCGCGCATGGAGGCGATTCCCGGCTTGCTGGCGGCCGCCCGTGCGCAATTGGTCCCGGCGCGGGTGGCGCCGATCTATGCCACTACCGCGGTGCAGCGGATCAAGGGCCTGACCGATCCGATTGCCGACATGCGCCCGCACCTCGCCACGCTGAGCGCGGCCGAACGCGCGCGCTTCGAGGCCGCGGCCAGCGCGCTCGCCGCCGCGCAGGCCGCGCATCTCAAGTGGCTGGAGACCACGCTGGTGCCGCAGGCGAAAGGCGATTTTCGCCTTGGCCCGGCGCTTTACGACCAGAAGATGAAGTTCGCGCTGCAGTCCGACCTTTCCCGCGCCGAGCTGAAAGCACGCGCCCAGGCCGAGTTCGCGGCCGTTCGCAAGGAAATGGCGGCGCTGTCGCGCCAGGCGCTGGCGGAAGCCAAGATTCCCGCCCCCGCGGACGAGCAGGCGCTGATCGAGCGTGCCCTGCAACTGACGTATGCGAGGCGCCCGGCCAGGACCGAGTTGATGGCGGACGCCCGCGCCGCGCTGGCTCAGGCAACCGCGTTCGTGCGGCAGAAGCGCTTCGTCACCGTGCCCGACACGCCGATCCGCGTGATCGAGATGCCGCGATCGATGTGGGGCTACGCGGTGGCGTACGACGACGCGCCCGGCGCGCTGGAAAAGGACCAGCCCAACTTCTTTGCGGTCGCCCCGATCCCGCCTGAATGGACCGATGCCCAGGCAACCTCGTTCCTGTCCGAATACAATGACTACATGGTCCAGGACCTGGCCATCCACGAGGCGATGCCCGGGCACTACCTGCAGCTTGCCCACGCCAACCAGTTCGACGATCCGCTGCGCTCGGTCCTGCAGTCGGGCCCGTTTGTCGAGGGCTGGGCGGTCATGGCCGAGGCGCAGATGGCCGAGCAGGGCTACATGGGCGGCGACCCCCTCTACAAGCTGACGATGCTGAAGATGCGGCTGCGCTCGGTCACCAACACGCTGCTCGATATCGGCATCCAGACCGAGGGGATGACCCGCGACCAGGCGATGGAGCTGATGATGAAGGGCGCCTTCCAGCAGGAACGCGAGGCGGCGGGCAAGTGGGTTCGCGCCAGCCTGGGATCGGTGCAGCTATTGTCCTACTTCATCGGCTATACCGAACACGCCGCGCTGCGCGCGGAGGCGATGCGCCGCGACGGCGCCGCGTTCGACCAGCGCCGCTTCAACGACGCGCTGCTCGCGCATGGCTCGCCGCCGGTGAAGTACGCGCGGCAATTGGTGCTGGGGCTGCCGATCGAGTGAGCTAGTCGCCGCTCGGCCGCGCGCCCAGGTCACCCAGGCCGACGGTGCCGCTGGCAAGTTCCAGCATCTTGTCGAGGCTCTTTTTTGCGGCCAGGCGCAGCCCCTCCTCGATCTCGATCCGGGGTTCGAGGTCGCGCAGCGCCAGGTAGAGCTTCTCCAGCGTGTTCAGCGCCATGTACGGGCAGATGTTGCAGTTGCAGTTGCCGTCCGCCCCGGGTGCACCGATGAAGGTCTTGTCGGGCAGCGCCAGGCTCATCTGGTGGATGATGTGCGGCTCGGTCGCCACGATCAGGGTGTCGCCGGGGAACGTCTTGGCGAACTGCAGGATGCCGCTGGTCGATCCGACGTAATCGGCGTGGTCGACGATCGTCGGCGGGCATTCGGGGTGCGCGGCGATCGGCGCGCCGGGGTGCTGCGCCTTGAGCTTGAGCAGCTCGGTCTCCGAGAAGGCCTCGTGCACGATGCACACCCCCGGCCACAGCAGCATGTCGCGCCCGAACTTGCGGTTGAGATAGCCGCCCAGGTGCCGGTCGGGCCCGAAGATGATTTTCTGATCCTTCGGGATTTGCGCCAGGATCGTCTCGGCGCTGGAACTGGTGACGATCACGTCGGACAACGCCTTCACCGCGGTCGAGCAGTTGATGTAGGTCAGCGCGATGTGATCGGGATGTGCCTCGCGAAAGGCCTTGAACTTCTCTGGCGGGCAGGAATCCTCAAGGCTGCAGCCGGCGTCCATGTCGGGCAGGACGACGATCTTTTCGGGCGACAGGATCTTTGCCGTGTCGGCCATGAACTTCACGCCGCAGAACGCGATCACGTCGGCATCGGTGGCCGCCGCCTTGCGCGACAGCTCGAGCGAATCGCCCACGAAATCGGCCAGGTCCTGGATTTCCGGCTTCTGGTAATAGTGCGCCAGGATCACCGCGTTGCGGTCCTTGCGCAGACGGTCGATCTCGGCCCGCAGGTCGAGCCCGGAAAGGTTGGTCGGCTGGGCGGTCATGCGCGTAAGTCTCCCTTGCAGGCTCAACGCGCGATGGCCCGCCCGGCTCCCCGGTGCAAGCGTTCAGGCGGCGATGGCGTCCGCCAGCGCGATGACCGGCGGCAGCATGGCGGCCAGCGCCACCAGCACGTGCGACAGGATCACCGCTATGGCCGCGGTGGTCGTCGCCGGGTGTACCTTGCCCAGGACCTCGCGGTCATGGCGCAGCAGGAATCCCAGCATCAGCAGCTGGATCACCATCGCGGTCCATTCGGCCGGCATCGCCCCCATCAGCGGCACCGGCAGCAACCGGCCCAGCGCCGGCTCCATCAAAAGGACCGTCGCGCCGATCATCAGCCGGCGGTGCCAGGCGGTCTGCTTGCAGCGGGCGATCGCCAGCCACACCATCGCGGCGAACAGCGCCGCCTCGATCGTCACCAGCGACAGGTAGAACGCGGGCGTGAAGAACGGCGGCGCGATGCCGGCGCGCATCACCGCGACGACCCCGACGATCGCGACCGGCGGGATCGCGGTGACGAGCACCGCGCCCGCCCAGCCGAGCCGGCGGTGCAGGGCCAGGTTGTCGCGCGCGACCAGCGTTGACTGGACGACCAGCAGGGCGAGCCAGCCGACCATCATCGCGGCATGAAGGTGGATCGCCAGCGGCAGCGCGCGCGGATCGACGAAGCCGCGCGCCTCGAACTGCGCGAAGCCGAACACGATGAAGGCGACCAGCCCCACCGACATCTTCTGGTAAAATGTCTGCTCGCGGCGAGCGAGCGGTGCAATCGAAGCCACGGAAAATCCCCCCTTGGCTATGTCTGCGTCCCCCGCCGCGCGGTTTATCGCGCTTTGTACCGGACCGCCATGTCGTCAGCCGAACCGGATCGGCGGTCCGTCGAAGCCCGCCGCCGCCGCCGTCAGGCGCCAAAGTCCGGCGGCAGGAAGGCCGCCATCGGCCGGTCGGCCCCCGGCGTTCCGGCGATCACCGACCGCGTCGCCGCGATGCCGATGGGCGAGTAGGCGATAAGCTGCGCCGCGACCTGCAGCCCCACGATCAGCGCAACGCCCTGGAACCAGGCGCGGTGCACCGAGCCGTGGCGGCGATGGTCGAGCGCCATGCCGATCGCGGGCCAGATCAGGGTCGCGACGACGACCGTGTCCCAGGCGTAGGGGATCAGCAGCGGCTCGGGCAGGAGGCGGCCCAGGCCGGGTCCGGTCAGCACCGAAAACGCGCACAGCATCAGCCGGCTGTGCGCGGCGGTGTCGCGCCGCCGCGCGATCGCCCATCCGATCGTCGCCGCAAACGCGACCAGCGCCGTGCCGTTGCCCCACAGGAACTCGTTCTGGGCGAAGAAGAACGGCCCGCCGGTGGTCTGCAGCGAATGGCGCATGACGAGGAAGCCCATCAGCACCATCCACGGCACGTAGACGACCGAGATCCAGCCGAGCTTGCGGTGCAGTCCCAGCGGCCCCGCTGCGGCAAAGCGCATCTGCGTGAGCGTGATGCCCAGCCAGCCCATGAAGGTGATGCCGTGGACATGGACGATGAGCGGCGAGGCGAACGTTGACCGGCCCATGACGATGTTGAGCAGGAATCCGGCGACGATCGTCGCCGCCATCAAACAGGCCAGGATGAAGAAAGACTGCGCCTCGCTGCGCCGCTTGCGCTCCGGCGCTGCGCTTGGTGCCAATGTCGCCACAATACCCTCCCAGGTTTGCGACCGAGGCAAGGGTGTCAAGAATGGCGCCTGGTTTCAAGTGTCCGCTCTCGAGCGGTGGAAAACTACCCCGCCGGCTCGCCGTCGAAGCGGACCGTGACGGTGACATCGCCGTAGCCGGCAACCTGCATCGGGATCGCCAGGTTCTGGCGGATCGCGTCGCGGGCGGCGCCGCGTGCCAGGTTCATCAGCACCGGGTTGGCGGCGGCCTGGACCGCCTGCTGCTCGGCCAGCAGCGTGGTGTTCCGGTTAAGCTTGTCCTGCGCATCCCGCGTGATGAACACGCCTTCGCGCAAGTACCTGGCGCGCGCCTCGTCCAGGTTGGGACGCCCGACCGTCAGCGCCGGCAACTGCACGTCGAGCCGCTTGGCGGCCTGGTCCCACTTCATCCGGTCGCGCCCGACCGCCGACAAGTCGACCGAGTAATCGACGCGGGCGGGGATCACCGCCACCTGCTTGGACTTGAGCAGGCCGAAATAGCGGGTGTCATCGCTGGCGACGACCGGGGCGAGCTCGGCGCTGAAGACGGTCAGCTTGTCCTGCTTCTGGAACGCGACCAGGCTGGTGGCGAGCGGATCGCCGAGCTTGTCCGGCTTGAACACGTGCCACGCCAGCACCGCCAGCGCGGCGATCAGCAGCAGCCACGGCAGCGCCGATGCCCGCGCGGCGCGGACCTGGGCGGGTGGGGGTGCCGGCAGGGGCGCGGTGGCAACCTTGTCCGAAAGGGGGCGAGCCGGGGCGCGGGTCAGGCGTTCATCGTCATCCATGTCTCACCTGAACGAACGACCAGCCCGCGCTGTTCCAGATCGATCAGATGGGCCAGCACCGATCGACCGGCCGCGCCGGTCAGCCGCGGGTCGAGGCCCTTGTACATGGCTGCCACCAGCGCGGGAATGTCGCGCGCCTGCGCCGCCAGCAGCTTGGCAATCTGCCGCTCGCGGCTGCGGCGGTGGCCCAGCATCCCGCGCACCAGCTGGCGCGGGTTTGTGATCGCCGGCCCGTGCGCGGGATAATAGACGCGGTCGGCGCGGTCGTGCAGCCGTTCCAGGCTTTTCATGTAGGCGCCCATGTCGCCGTCGGGGGGCGATACGACGCTGGTCGACCAGCCCATCACATGATCGCCGGTGAACAGCGCAGACGTCTCCTCCAGCGCGAAGCACAAGTGGTTGCTGGTGTGGCCCGGGGTCGCAACCGCGCGCAAAGTCCAGCCATCGCCCGACAGGGCTTCGCCGTCGCGCAGAACGCGGTCGGGGGCGTAGGCGGGGTCGAACTCGGCATCGGCGCGGGGGCCGTCGTCGGAAAGGGCGAGGGCCGCGCAGCCGATGATCGGCGCGCCCGTGAGCGCTTTCAGCGGCGCGGCGGCGGGCGAATGGTCGCGGTGCGTATGCGTGCAGCAGATCGCCACGACGTGCGCAGCGCCGACCGCGGCGACGATCGCCTCGACATGGCCTTCGCCGTTGGTCGCGGCATGGCCGGCGACCCCGGTGCCGGCCGGGCCGGGATCGATCACCGCCACGTCCGTCCCCGCGCCCACGATGTAGGTCTGCGTACCGGTGAACGTGTAGGGCGAAGGATTGGGCGCCAGCACCCGCCGCACAAGCGGTTCGCAGCGTTCGGCAAGGCCGAACGGCCAGGGCTTCGGGGGCATGTCCATTGCCGCCCGCTATGGCGCAGGCGCGCCGCGCCGCCAAGCGGCCTGTCCTACAGTGGCGGTCCTGTGGCATGACGCGGGCGATGACGATGACCGCGCTTCCAGTCCGCCCCGGCCCGGCCGCCGCGACCCCGCCCGCCGCCTTGCCCAGGACTGTGTCAACTGTGTCAAGCAAGGCGCCGCGGCGATGAGCGATCCGCAGATCCTGGTGCTCGACGCCGGCACGACCTCGACCCGCGCGATCGTGTTCGGCGCGGACGGCGGCGTCCGCGCCGTGGCACAGCGCCCGCTGGCGCAGTTCTACCCCGCGCCCGGCGAGGTCGAGCACGATGCCGCCGAGATCCGCGACGCCACTTTCGCTTGCGCGCGCGAGGCCCTGGCCGCGGCGGGCGGCGCGGCCGCGCTCGGCATTGCCAACCAGCGCGAGACCGTGGTCGCGTGGGACAAGGCCAGCGGGCGGCCGCTTCACCGCGCCATCGTCTGGCAGGACCGCCGCACGGCGCCTGCCTGCGAGGCGCTGCGCCGCGCCGGGCAGGAACCGGTGATCCAGGCCCAGACCGGGCTGCTGATCGATCCCTATTTCTCGGCCACCAAGATGCGCTGGCTGATTGACAACGTCGATGCGGTCGGTGCGGCAGCGCGCGCAGGCACGCTGGCGCTTGGGACCGTGGATGCGTGGCTGGCCTGGAACCTGACCGGCGGCGCCTTCATCACCGATGCCAGCAACGCCAGCCGCACCAGCCTGCTGGCGCTGACCGGTGCGCAGTGGGACGCAGGGCTGTGCGACCTGTTCGGGGTCCCGCGCGGCGCGCTGGCGGAAGTGACCGACTGCCACGGCGCCTGGGGACGAAGCGACCCCGCGATCGTCGGCGCGGCGGTCCCGCTCACCGGCATGGCCGGGGACCAGCAGGCCGCGACCATCGGCCAGGGCTGCCTGGCACCCGGCGATGCCAAGGCCACTTACGGCACCGGCGCCTTCGTTCTTGCCAACAAGGGCGCCGCGGTGCCGCGTTCGGGCCACCGGCTGCTCGGCACCGTCCTGCTGCAGGAAGCGGGGCGGCGGACTTATGCCCTCGAAGGATCGGTTTTCACCGCGGGAAGCCTGATCGCCTGGCTGCGCGACGGGCTGGGGCTGCTAGCCGCCTCGGACGAGTGCGAGGCGGTCGCGCGCTCGGTGCCTGACAACGGCGGGGTGGTGCTGGTGCCGGCGCTGACGGGGCTGGGCGCGCCGCACTGGCGGCCCGATGCGCGCGCGGCGATCACCGGGCTGAGCGCCGGGACCGGGCGCGCCCACGTGGTTCGCGCCGCGCTGGAGGCGATGGCCCAGCAGACCTTTGACCTGGCGCAAGCCTTCGCGGCCGACGGCGCCGCCTGGTCCCGGCTGCGCATCGACGGCGGCATGAGCGCCAACGACTGGATGGCGCAGGACATCGCCGACATCCTCGCCCTCGAGGTCGAGCGGCCCGACAATGTCGAGACGACCGCGCTGGGGGCTGCGATGCTGGCGGCGGTCGGGGCGGGCATTCACGCCGACCTGCCCGCCGCCGCCGCCGCGATGCGCGGACCGGTGCGGTGCTTCAGGCCGGCAATGGACGACGCGGTGCGCGCGAAGCGGCTGGCCGACTGGCACGCTGCGCTGGCGAAAATCTAGGCGGCGCTGCCAAGCTTGCGATAAAGCTGCGCCAGCGGGCGCGGCGCTGGGGCGCCCTCGTTCCAATCGCGGTCGAGCCGTTCCAGCCGGGCATAGAACCCCTCGGTCGCGGCGACCAGGTCGCGCAGCGCGGGATCGAGAAGCAGCACGCGGTCACGGTCTCCGTCCGGCAAGCGCGTCAGCCGGCCGTAGCGCTGGAGCTGTATGGCCGAGAGGTCACCCGAGAGAAAAGCGCGGCGATTGAGCAGCCAGGCGACCGCGTGCATCATCCGCGTGGTCGTGCGCAGACCCTCGCAAGAACGGGCGACGCGGGCGAGATCCTCGTCGATGCGAGCGTCCGCCCCGGCACCGATCGAACACGGCGGCGGCGCGGTGAAGGCGGCGCGCACCTGGTCCGACAGGGCCAGCGCCTCGCAATAGAGGCTTTCGACGATGTGCCGGTCGATCGCGATCGGGCTGCTCATTCGGACTCCTTGCAGCGGGTCAACGCGCAGGGCAACGTCACGGGTTCCGGCAGTTGTGGAACCGTCCCGCAGGGGGACAATATTCGGCTCAGGCGATGATATCGGGGATCAGATAATCCTCGAGCAGCGCGATCTGGTCCTTGAGCATCAGCTTGCGCTTCTTCAGACGGGCCACCTGCAACTGGTCGCTGGTATTGGCGCTCAGCGCGTCGATTGCGGCGTCAAGGTCGCGGTGTTCGATGCGCAGCATTTCGAGCCGCTTGGTCATTTCGGCTTCGTCCACGCACTTGTCCCATCGTTTCAACCGGCCATCGTCCTGACCCGCAAATCCGCACGCCTCGGCGCTGGCGGCCGCGACTTGTCCCGATCCGGCGGGCGACTGGCCGCACAGGCGTTTCGGGGCCTTCGCAAGATAGGCAAAGTGTGATGGGATGACAATCGCGAGGGAAACGGCGCCGCCGAGTCGCAGCGCAGGTTTTCCCGCCAGGGTCACTCAGCCTTTAGGGGGCTAACCAGGAGTACTCGAATGGAACAACCGCACATCAGCGCCCTGCAGATGAAGCACGCCGGTCTGGAACGCCAGATCAACGCGGAGCTCAGCCGCCCGCAGCCTGATCTCGCGATGCTCCAGGTCCTCAAGAAGAAGAAATTGCGCATCAAGGAAGAGATTTCGCACATCTGATGCGGCCAACCTCCCGCGGGAGGCGCTGACGAGGGCAGGGGTGGGACAGGACCCACGCAGCTTCGACGGCTGCGTGCGCCCACCCCTGTAGCTCTCGGCTCTGTGCGAACCCGCCCGGTTGCGCGTTCCCATCGCGCCGGCTTTCGGCTAGGTGAGGCGCGATGCCGGTTTCCGCCGCCCAGTCCGCCCGTTCGATCCTCAACGACCTGCATGAGGTCATGGCTTCGCGCGCCAACGCGCAGTCCAAGCTCAATCGCGTGGTCGACGTGATCGGCAGCAACCTCGATAGCGAGGTCTGTTCGATCTACCTGCTGCGCGAAGGCATGCTAGAGCTCTTCGCCACGCGCGGCCTCGACCAGGACGCGGTGCACGTCACCCGGATGGACATCGGCGAAGGGCTGGTCGGCACGATCGCCCTCAATGCCGAGACGCTGAATCTGGCGGAGGCCGCCGCCCACCCGGATTTCTCGTACCGGCCCGAAACGGGCGAAGACCGCTTTCACTCCTTTGCCGGCGTACCGATCGTGCGGCGCGAGCGCGCGGTCGGCGTCCTCGCGGTCCAGCACGCCGAGCCGCGCCGCTACGAGGAAGTCGAGATCGAGGCGCTCCAGACCGTCGCGATGGTGCTGTCCGAACTGATCGCCAACGCCGGCCTGGTCGACGAGGACGAAGCCGCCCGGCTGGGCCCGGCGCTGACCGGGCCCGAACGGCTGACCGGCCTGGCCCTGGTCAAGGGGCTGGGCAGCGGCATCGCGGTCTTCCACCAGCCGCGCGTCACTATCGAGCACGTCGTCGCCGAAGATACCGAGGCCGAGCGCCAGCGCGTCTACCTCGCCTTCGACCGCATGCGCGACCAGATCGAGCGGATGGCGCAGCAGGCCGAATTCGGCGTCGGCGGCGAGCACGAGGAGGTCCTCGAGACCTACAAGATGTTCGCTTACGACGAAGGCTGGGGGCGCCGCATCAACGAAGCGATCGACAGCGGGCTGACCGCCGAGGCTGCGATCGAGCGCGTCCAGCAGCGCACCCGGATGCGGATGCGCCAGATCGACGACCCGCTGCTGGCCGATCGCATGCACGACCTGGAAGATCTGGCGAACCGTCTGCTGCGGATCGTCTCGGGCCAGCTCGGCACAGCCGCCACCGTCGGCCTAAAGCAAGACGCGATCCTGATCGCGCGCAACCTCGGCCCGGCAGAATTGCTCGAATATGACAAGCGGCGCCTCAAGGGCGTGATCCTGGAGGAAGGTTCGCTGACCGCGCACGTCGTCATCGTGGCGCGGGCAATGGGTATTCCGGTGCTGGGCCGGGTTCGCGGCCTGCGCGGCAAGCTGCGCGAAGGCGACGCGCTGTTGCTTGACGGCGACAGCGGCATGGCCACGGTGCGGCCGAGCCCGCCGATGGTCGAGGCTTTCGAAGCCCGCTTCGCCAAGTCGCGCGAACGCCAGGCCGCTTACACCGCGCTACGCGACGTCGAACCGTTCACGCGCGACGGCACGCGCATCACCGTGATGATGAATGCCGGCCTTCGCGACGACATTCCCAACCTGGCGCTGACCGGCGCCGATGGCATCGGGCTGTTCCGCACCGAGTTCCAGTTCCTAGTCTCCGCCACGCTGCCCGCGCGAGAGCGCCAGACGCGCCTCTACCGCGACGTCCTCGACGCCGCCGGTGACCGGCCGGTGGTGTTTCGCACCGTCGACATCGGCGGTGACAAGGTGCTTCCCTACTTGCGTCACAATTCGGGCGAGCTGGAAGAAAATCCCGCGATGGGCTGGCGCGCGATCCGCGTCGCGCTTGAACGCGAAGGGCTGCTGAAGGCGCAGGCGCGCTCGCTGCTCGAGGCGGCGGGCGGGCGTACGCTCAACGTGATGTTCCCGATGATCTCGGAGCCGTGGGAGTTCGAGGCCGCGCGTGACGTCTTCGAAAGCCAGGTCGCGTTCCTGCGGGCACGGCGCAAGCCGCTGCCGCAGGCGATCCGCTACGGCGCGATGCTGGAGGTACCGGCGCTGGCCGAATGCCTCGACGTGCTGGCGCCGCGGTTGTCGTTCCTGTCTGTGGGCACGAACGATCTTACCCAGTTCCTGTTCGCGGCAGACCGGTCCAACCCCAAGCTGGCGGAGCGGTACGACTGGCTCAGCCCGGCGATCCTGCGCTTCCTGGCGCGCGTGCTGCACTCGGTCGCCGGGCACCGCGTCGACGTGACCGTTTGCGGGGAGATGGGCGGCCGCCGGCTCGAGGCGCTGGCCTTGATCGGGCTCGGCATCCGGCGCTTGTCGATCACGCCGGCGGCAGTCGGCCCGATCAAGGAACTGGTGCGCAAGATCGACATCGACGAGATCACCGCGGCGATGCAGGGCTGGCTGTCCTCGCCCCCCGCGAACATGCGCGCCGCTATTACCGAGTGGGCGAACGCGCGCGACATCGACATCGATTAGGTTGCCTTTGCCCCGCATCTCATCGTGCGCCGCGCACGGCACGTCCTCCGCTTTCGGTGCCGATCGGCCTCGGCGTTGACTTTGCCGGCCGAGAGGCGAGTATCGGCGCGTCACGCGAGACGGGTCGGGGATTTATGGACGAAGAGCTGAGCGAACTTCCGCTCGACGGAGTCGGCGCGCAACTGGTTCGCGCGCGCAAGAAGGCAAAGCTCAGCCGCGCCGAAGTGGCCGAGCGAACCAAGATCCCCGAACGGCACCTCGAAGCGATCGAGGACGGGCGCTTCGGTGCCTTGCCGGCTCGCACTTATGCGGTCGGCTTTTCGCGCAGCTATGCGCGCGCGGTCGGGGCCGACGAGGCCGCGATCGTAGAGCAGGTGCGCCGCGAACTCGCGTTCGGCGATCCGGATGCCCAGCGCCGTGCACCGTCCGGCTTCGAACCCGGCGATCCGTCGCGCGTCTCCAGCGCCAAGTTCGCCTGGCTGTCCGGACTGGCGGCACTCATCGTCGTGGTGATCGGCCTGCTGTGGTACAACCGCGCGGTCGTCCCGGCGGGTTCGTTGCCCTCGATCCTGCCGGCGGAAACCGCTGCGCCGGCGCAGCCGCTGCCCGCCAGTGCCGCGCCAGCGGCGCCCGCCGCGGCGGCGACAACGCCGGTGGTGTTTACCGCCGACGGTCCGGCCTGGGTCCGCTTCACCGATGCCAAGGGCACCAAACTGCTGGAAAAGGAACTGACGATCGGCGAGACGTTCACCGTGCCCGAAGGCGCGGGCGAGGTGTTCCTGCGCACGGCCCACCCCGAGGCGCTGTCGATCACCGTCGGCGGGCAGCCGGTGCCGCGCATCGCCGATGTACAGAAAACCGTCAGCCAGGTCCCGGTGACCGGACCGGCACTGCTGGCGCGCACGGCGCCAGGCGCGCCGGGTGCCGCGTCCGCAGCGCCGACCGCGCCCGCCGCCGCACCTTCGGCGAGCAACCCGGCCACCCCGCTGCCGCCCCCGAACTGACCGCGCTGGGGACTGCCCGGCGCACCGTCTCGACGTTCAGCACCGGTTAGGCCATGCCCGGCAACGACAGGCAAAACGAACGTTTCAGGGAATACGACGCATGACCAGGATGACTTCGCTCGCCCGGCCGCTGGCCTTCGCGCTGGTACTGGCGCTGCCGTCCGCGCCGCTGCTGGCGCAGAGCCGCGACAGCGCCGCCGAAGCCCGCATCAAGAAGCTGGAGGCCGAGGTCCAGGCCTTGCAACGCAAGGTGTTCCCGGGCGGCGATGGCAAGTATTTCCCGCCGCAGGTCCAGCCCGCGACCACGGTCGCCGATCCGGCCGGAACCCCCGCGACCACGCCGATGACGGACCTTCTGGCGCGGATGCAGTCGGTGGAATCGCAGCTCCAGCGCCTGACCGCGCAGACCGAGGAGAACGCCAACAAGCTGGCGCAGCTCCAGGCCAAGGTCGACGCGGCGGGCAACGTGCCCGCACCGACAGTGGCCAGTGCGGTCGCGGCATCGTCCACGGCCGAGAACATGGCGGCGATGACCGGGACACGCCCTGCAGCGGTGGGCGCCGCCGCGTCACCTGCGGCGCCGCCGTCGCGCGTCGCCGCGGTGGAAGCGATCGAGAAGCCCAAGACCGCCGATGCCGGCGACGACGAATACAGCTATGGCTTCCGCCTTTACGACGCCAAGTTCTATCCCGAGGCGCAGCAGCAGCTGAAGCTGTTTCTGCAGAAGTACCCCAAGCACGCCCGCGCCAGCTATGCCCGCAATCTGCTGGGGCGCGCCTACCTGGATGCCGGCAACCCGCGCGAGGCGGCCAGCTGGTTCCTGCAGAACTACCAGGCCGACAAGGCCGGCGCGCGTGCGCCGGACAGCTTGCTCAGCCTCGCGGGTGCAATGCGCACGCTGAAGGACAACTCGCGCGCCTGCATCGCGCTGGGCCAGTTCGCCGAGGATTACCCGGGCGAGGCGGCGGGCCGGCTCAAGAGCCAGTACGATGCCACCCGCAACGGACTGAAGTGCAATTGACGCCGGGCTGCCCGGTCCCGACCTGACGGCGCGCTTCGCTGCCGACCTGGAGGGGCTTCGCCCGCCGCCGGGCAAGCTGGGATTGGCGGTATCCGGCGGACCCGACAGCCTCGCGATGCTGCTGCTGGCGGGGAGCGACCCGGACAGGTTCGAGGCCGCGACCGTCGATCACGCGCTGCGCCCCGAAAGCGCATCCGAAGCGGCGGCCGTCGCGGCGATCGCGGCGAAGTTCGGCGTCGAGCACAAGGCCCTCGGTGTCACGGTTCCCCCCGGCAATCTCCAGGCCGAAGCGCGCTTCGCGCGCTATGCCGCGCTGGCGGCCTGGGCGGGCGAGCGCGGCCTCACCGCCATCCTGACCGCGCATCATGCCGACGACCAGGCCGAGACGCTGGTCATGCGGCTCAACCGTGCCAGCGGGGTGTCCGGGCTGGCGGGCGTCCGCGGGCGCGGCCGCACGCCCGATGGCAGGGCGCTGCTGCTGCGCCCGCTGCTGCACTGGCGCAAGACGGAGCTGGCTGCGGTCGTCGTCGGCGCCGGGCTGATCGCGGCCGACGATCCCTCCAACCGCGCCGAACGGTTCGACCGCGCGCGCATCCGCGCCGCGCTGGCCAGCGCCGACTGGCTCGACGTACCCGCGCTCGCCGCCAGCGCTGCCCACCTTGCCGACGCCGACGCAGCGCTCGACTGGGCGGCGGGGCGCGAGTTTGCCGAGTACGTGCGGACCGACGCGACCGGGCTGACCTACCGGCCCCGGGCTCCGCGCGCGGTGGCGCTGCGCGTCATCGCGCGCATCGTTGCCGAACTGGGCGAGGATACCCCGCGCGGCAGCGCCCTGGCGGCGCTGTTCGACGCGCTGCTGGCAGGACGGCCGGCCAGTGTCGGCGGGTTGGTGGCGCGGCCGCTGGCGGAGGGATGGTCGTTCGCGCGCGCGCCGGCGCGGCGGCGCAGCTAGACGGTGTGTTCAGGCCTGGACCGGCTCGAATTCGGCGAACAGGTCGGCGTACTTCTCGACCATCGCGTCGATCGCGAAGTTCCTGACCCGCTCCAGCCCGCCATCGCGCAGGGACTTGCGCCGGGCCGGGTCGGCGATCAGCGAGGATATCGCATTCGCCAGCGCATCGACGTCGTCGACGGGGACCATCTCGCCGCTGACGCCCGGCTCCATCACGTCGCGGGCGCCGAACTTGCAGTCGGTCATCAGCAGGGGCGTGCCGCTGGCCAGCGCTTCGGCAGCGGCGGTCGGAAAGCCCTCCCACCGGCTCGGCAGGACCATCAAGTCGGCCTTGGCCATCCACGCATAAGGGTTGGCGACGAAGCCGATGAAGCGGACATACTCGCCGATGCCAAGCTGTGCGGCAAGGCGGTGGAGCTCGTTA
This sequence comes from Parablastomonas sp. CN1-191, assembly GCF_049354825.1. Taxonomy (GTDB): domain Bacteria; phylum Pseudomonadota; class Alphaproteobacteria; order Sphingomonadales; family Sphingomonadaceae; genus Novosphingobium. Next base: position 42,678 of record NZ_CP186480.1, read on the forward strand.
AGCTTGCTGCCCTTGCCCAGGATCACCAGCGCGTGCGTACGCCAGACACCGCTTTTGGCGTAGGCGCGCAGCAACACTTCGTGGGCCTTCTGATATTCCAGTCGGCCGGCGCAGATGATGAAAGGGCGCTTCGGCGCGGCGGGAACGCCTTCGTCGCGCATCGCGGCGATCCGCTCGATATCGATCGGATTGTTGATCATCCGCATCTTCGCCGCCTCGAGCCCGAGATCCTCGACCAGGCCGCTGGCCATGTCGGTGGAGTTGGCGAGCACCGCGTCGGCGGCGCGGTACGCGCGCGAGGTCAGTCCGAGCGATGCCTTGCGGATGAAGGCCGACGGCGCTTCCTCGCCCACCACCGCAAGGACGTTGTTGCCTTCGCGCGCGATCCACTTGGGCCGCTTCTTGCCCAGGCCCTTCAGCGCCAGCCAGACCAGCAGGTTGGTACCCTTGAGAAAGCTCATCACGACGTCGGCCTCGCTCTCGCGGATCATCCGGCGAAAGGCGAGCGGGGCTCGGGCGGCGGCACCGACGATGTTGCCTGTCGTGTACTGGGCCTTGTTGGTCCCGTCGAAATTGAAATGCTTGTCGCCGTCGGGCGCGACGATCAGGCGGCTCTTGTCCTCGACCAGGTCGATATAGGGGCCGGCGGCGCGCAGCAGCCCCATGCGCACGTCGAAGCGCTCGGGATCGAGGCGGTTGAGGAGGTGAACCGCAACGCGTTCCGCGCCGCCCCCATGCAACGAGGTGAGCAGGAGCAGGACGCGGATCGGGCGGACGGAATGCGCCGCGAGGTGAGTGGTGCCGTGCATTCGGGTTACCTACAATCGCGACCAGCGGCCCTTGCCATCAGCGGCGCCGGCTGGCAACCGCCCTGTTCGCGTGATGGGGACCGCCACCTTGCCTGCCTATGAACTCTTTGTCGGCGCAGGAGATTTCTGGAAACGCGCGCAGGTCGACGTCGCCGCTGCGAAGCGCCGGGTCCTGATCCAGGCCATGACGTTCGAGGCCGACGCGGCCGGCAGGTCGGTCGCCGGTGCGGTCGAGGCTGCCGCCGCGGCCGACCGGCGCATCCTGGTCGACGACTATTCGCGCAACGTCATCAACGACACGATGCTGCCGCTGCCGTTCCGGCCCGAGGCCGTAAAGCGCGAGGCGGCCGACACGCTGGCGATGTTCACGCACCTGGCGCGCGACACGCCGGTGGGGGTGCGGATCACCAACCCGGTGCTGGGCCACCCGCTGCGCTATCCGCTGCGCAACCACAAGAAACTGCTGGTGATGGACGACGCCGCCTGGATCGGCGGGATCAATTTTTCCGACCACAATTTTGCCTGGCACGACCTGATGCTGCGGATCGAGGATGCCGCCGTCGCGGACTGGCTGGCGCAGGATTTCGGGCGTGACTGGGACGGCAGGCCCCACGCCGCCAGCCAGCGCTTCGGCGACATGGAACTGATCAGCTTCGATGGCGACCGGGACCGCAACGCCCGGTTCTTCGCGCCGCTGCTCGACCGCGTGCGTTGTGCGAAGCGCTCGGTCGAGATGATCAGCGCCTATCCCACGATGCCTTTCGTCGCCGCCTTGGCCGCGGCCGCCCGCGGGGGCGCGGAGGCGACGATCTACAGCCCGGCCGGCAGCAACAAACCCGTGGTGCGGGATTATCTTGCCGCGGTCGCGGAACCGGCTGGCGTGCGCCTGCGGCTGATGCCGGGGATGACGCACGCCAAGGCCCTGCTGATCGACGGCGAGACGCTGCTGCTGGGATCGAGCAATTTCAATTTCGCCAGCTACCGCACCAGCAGCGACTATGTCGCGGTGATCGAGAACGCCGGCCTGACCGGCGATTTCGTCGCTCGCCTGCTCGAACCGGCGCGGCGCGAAGCACGCCCCGCCAGCGATCTGCGCATCCCGGCCTGGCGCAAGCTGCGCGGGCGGATCGCGCTGGAGGCGGCCGACGCCGCCCTCGCGCGGGTCCGCCACGGTCCCGTGCGGGCGATACCCTGGCCGGTCTAGCCGTCCCTTAGCCGTGGGCGCCGAACACGCCGGCAATGGCGGTACCGACGCGGAGCGATAGCGCATAGGCGCGCTCGATCGGGTCGATGTAATCGACATGGATGGAGCCGTAACCGCTGGCGCCATCGTCCGGATAGTCGGTAGGTTCCGCCACCGCGAAATCGCCGATCTGGGGGAAATGGACCGGGAAAGCGCGGCGCAGCTGTGCCAGCGCATCATCGATCCGCAGCGTCAGCACCATCTCGATCACGTCGTCGCGGCTGATGTCGTTGGCGCGGCTGAAGGCCGGAACCGAAACCGCGCGCAGCATCATGTGCTGGAACAGCGCCAGTCGGACCGCCTGCAGCACGCCCAGCCGCCGCCGCGTCGCCTCGCGATCGGCGAGCGGCGCTTCGTCGGGAATGAGGCCGAGCAGGCGGTGCAGCTTCAGCGCGTCGACCCGCAAACGCGAGGCCAGGCGGCGGAAAACGCCGGTGCGATCGTCGGTGGTCAGGTATTCGGCCAGCGCCAGGCAGGCCGGGGCGATCGCGCCCTCGTCGCCGCGGTAGGGCCGGCTCGCCCAATAGGCGGAATTGAACAGCTCGCCATAAGCGGCGACGGTCTTGATGCTGGCCAGCGCATTGGCGGCGCGCACCAGCCGCACCAACTGGCGGCCGCGCGCGCTGTCCTGCAGCAGCGCGGCCAGTTCCTCGTAATTACCCTCCGCCGCGGTGCCGAATCCGGCGATGACGTTGACCGGGTAGCCAAGCTGCTGAAGCACCGCGTTGTGCGGAATGGCGCGGATCTGGCGCAAGCTCATCGTGCGGTCGGCCGCCAGGTCGGACTGGCGCCGGCTCTTGCGGCTGCCGGTATCGTTGAGCAGCCCGAGCCCGAAGGCGGTGACCGCGCGGGGGTAGGTCTTGCTGGCAAGGAAGCCCTGCTGGACGCCCTTGACCGCGCGGTAGAAGTCGAGGCTGAGGTCGGTGCGGCGATAGAACGGGTCGGCCGGCGCGTCGACATCGGCGGCGGCCGGCGGGTCGGCAACGAAGCGCTCCAGCGTCGCGCGGGCCAGCTCGGGCGTACCGAAGAACAGGTAGCCGTCGCCGCCCTGGAAGCTGACCTCGGGCTCGAGCGCGATGCCGGCGCGGGCGAAGCGGCGCCGCGCCCAGGGACTGAGCGGCCAGGCCAGGCGGTCCGCGAACGAGCCGGGATGCGCGCCGCGGCCCATGCTCTCGCCGTGGGTGTTGAAAATCAGCGCCGACAGGCCCGACAGGCCGTTGGTCGCCATCGCGTCGGCCAAGCGCCCCTGCAGCCGTTCTATCGCCAGCGCTGCCGGTATCTGGCCGACGAAGCGGCCGGCGTCGGAAAACCCGGTCTGGATCGAGACCCGGCCCCGGCCGCGCGCATAGCTACGATAAGCCTCCTCGCCCAGCAGCGCGTCGAGGAAGCGGCCGCCATGCTCGAGCGCAGTCTCGGTCTCGAACAGCGGCGAGACGTCGACCTTGTCCTCGATCCCGAACAGCCGCGCGAAATAGAGCGCGGCCAGCACGGTGGTCGGCTGCTCGCACTCGGCCACCAGCATACGGATCGGCGCATCGGCGTCGACGTGGGCAAGGATGCGCGCCATTGCGAGGAACTGGCGGATCGCGGTCGAACTCTCGATCGCCAGCGCCGCGAAGTTGGAGCGCAGCGGCCGCGCCTTTGCCAGCAGTTCGCGCATCCGCATCAGCGCCGCCTGGCTGGCCAGGTCGAGCCTTCCGTCGGGGTCGATGCGGCGGCGGATCGCGTTCTGCAGCTGGCTGGCGTTGACGCGGAAATGGACCCATCCCATTCCCAGGCCGTCTGCCCGCATCGCCGCGATCAGGACCAGCAGGCGCGCTGCATCCTCGTCGGCTGCGCCCGCCGCGATGCGCTCCAGCGCGGCGATGATCGGTGCCAGGCTTACGAGCTTGTCGGGATCGGCGGCCGTTAGCGCGTTGGCGGTGTCCGAAAGAGCCTGGGGCGCGGAGAGGTCGGCGCCAAAGGCCTCGGCATGATGGCGCGCGCGCGCGGCCGCGCGGCGCAGCGTGGCGGCGATGTCGTCGGCGAGGCCGTCGGCCTGCTTGGCATAGCCTTCGAGCCGCTCGGCCTTTTCCGACAAGCGGTACCGCAGCGAGGTCGCCCACGAGATGTCGGTGCGCCCGTCCATGTCGTAACCGACCCAGGTGGCGAACCGAAACGGCAGCGGCGCAAGTGCGCGCCAGTCATCCGGCCAGACCTGGCGCGCGGCCTGAAGCAGACTTGCATTGAGGGCGTCACGGGCGGCTTGCGCGCGCGCGATGGCTGCCATCGCGGCGGCATGCTCGATGTCGAGCGTGATTGCCTCGCGCGCGTGCGGCGCGGTGCAGGCCGTGGCGGCATCGATCGCGCCTGCCGAGGCTGCCGCGGCGACGGCGGCCGACTGCCGCGCCGTCAGCAGGAACGTCGGGTGCGCGGTGAACACTACGTGTGCCAGCGGGCGGCGCCACCTGGCGGCGAAGGCGGCGAAATCGCCGGCCGCCGCGATGGTTGGACCGGCGCCCGGATCGGCAAGACGGCGCAGCCGCTCGGCGCGCGCCATCAGGCCGTCGCATTCAAGCTCGGCGACCAGCGACTCGACCTCGTCGAGGCTGGCCTCGCCGCTCTCGAGGCGGCGCGAAAGTTCCAGCCCGAGCTGGAATACGGGGTTGAACAGCGGGGTCTCGAGCGTGCGCTGGTGAAGCTGGGACAGCCGCGCGTCGAGATCGCCGATGCGCATCAGGGGTTCAGCGCCGCGGCGGCGCGAGCCGCGTCCTCGATCGCGGCGACGTCGGGGGCGCCCTTGGGCACAATCCACGATCCGCCCACGCACAGTACCGCCTCCAGCGCCAGCCACTTCGGCGCGCTGGCCTGGGTGATCCCCCCGGTCGGGCAGAAGCGCACAGCGCCGAACGGCGCGGCAACGGCGGACAGCGCAGGGATGCCGCCATTGGCTTCGGCGGGAAAGAACTTGAAGCGGTCCAGCCCCATGTCGAGCCCGCGCATCAGATCCGCCGGGGTGGCGATGCCCGGCAGGAACGGCACACCGCTGGCGATCGCCGCCTTGCCCAGCGGCTCGGTAAGACCGGGCGAAACGATGAATTCGCTGCCCGCCGCCAGGGCGTCGTCCAGCATCGCCGGGCTAAGCACGGTGCCCGCGCCGACGATCGCGCCGGGCACGGTCTTCATCGCCCGGATCACGTCGAGAGCGGCGGCGGTGCGCAGCGTGACTTCCAGTACCGGCAGGCCACCGGCGACCAGCGCCCGCGCGATGGGCACGGCGTGGGCGGCATCCTCGATCACCAGCACCGGGATCACCGGCGCGGTGCGCATCACGTCGTCGATCGTCGCGGTCATCGTCGTTCTCCTAAAGGCCGGCCTGGGCCAGCATCGCGCTGGCGCCCTGCTCGGCGCCGCAGGCATGGGTGCGCAGGATCGCGAACAGCTCGCGACCAAGGCCCATGTCGGCGGCCGGGGCGGGGGCGGGCTCGCGATTCTCGATATCGGCCAGCACGGCGATCTCGCCGCGGTTGGCGCAGAGCCGCACCACGTCGCCATCGCGCAGCTTTGCCAGCGGCCCGCCGCCAAGCGCCTCGGGCGTGACGTGGATCGCGGCCGGGACCTTGCCCGATGCGCCGCTCATCCGGCCGTCGGTGACCAGCGCGACCCGGAAACCCTTGTCCTGCAGCACGCCCAGCGGGGGGGTCAGCTTGTGCAGTTCGGGCATGCCGTTGGCGCGCGGCCCCTGGAAGCGCACCACGACGACGACGTCGCGGTCCAGTTCGCCGGCCTGGAACGCGGCCTGGACGGCTTCCTGCGTATCGAACACGGCGCAGGGCGCCTCGATCGTCCAGCGCCCTTCGTCGACCGCGCTGGTCTTGAACGTACCGCGGCCGAGATTTCCGCTGACCAGCCGCATGCCGCCGTCGGCCAGGAACGGTTCCGAAACCGGTGCCAGGATCGCCCTGTCGGCGCTTTCCACCACGGCGCGGTAGGAAAGCGCGCCGTCGGCAAGCGTCGGCTCGGTCGCCTGCGCGGCCATGCCGCCTTCGTTCACGGTCAGGATATCGCCGTGGATCAGCCCTGCGTTGAGAAGCTCGCGGACGACAAAGCCGATCCCCCCGGCGGCGTGGAAGTGGTTCACGTCGCCCGCGCCGTTGGGATAGACCCGCGCGATCAGCGGCACCGCAGCCGAAAGCTCGTCGAGATCCTGCCAGTCGATGACGATGCCGGCGGCGCGCGCCATCGCCGGCAGGTGGATTGCGTGGTTGGTCGAACCGCCGGTCGCCAGGAGGCCGACCGCGGCGTTGACCACCGCCTTCTCGTCGACGACGCGGCCCATCGGCCGATAGTCGTCGCCGTCCTGTCCGATCGCCGCCAGGCGGTGGACCGCCGCACGCGTCAGGGCGCTGCGCAGCGGCGTGTTCGGCGGCACGAACGAGGCCCCCGGCAAGTGCAGCCCCATCAGTTCGAGCATCATCTGGTTGGAATTGGCCGTGCCATAGAACGTGCAGGTGCCCGCCGCGTGATAGCTGGCGCTTTCGCTTTCGAGAAGGTCGGCGCGGGTCGCCTTGCCTTCGGCGTAAAGTTGGCGGACCTTCTGCTTCTCGCGGTTGCCCAGCCCGGTCGGCATCGGGCCGGACGGAACAAAGATCGCCGGTAGCCAGCCGAAGCGCAGCGCGCCCATGACCAGGCCGGGGACGATCTTGTCGCAGATGCCCAGCAGCGCCATGCCGTCGAACATCGCGTGGCTCATCGCGACCGCGGTCGACAGCGCGATCACGTCGCGGCTGAACAGCGACAGCTCCATGCCGTCGTGCCCCTGGGTCACGCCGTCGCACATCGCCGGCACGCCGCCGGCGACTTGCGCGGTGGCACCAACCTCGCGCGCGTAAAGTTTCATCGCATCGGGATAGCGGCCATAGGGCTGGTGCGCCGACAGCATGTCGTTGAAGGCGGTGACGATCGCCAGGTTGGGGCCGCGCCCCGCCGCCAGCGCCGGCTTGTCGCCCTCCGAAGCCGCAAAGCCATGCGCAAGGTTCGAACAGCCAAGGTGGTGGCGCCCGCCCGAAAACCGGTCGCCCTCGCGGTCCATCAGGTCCAGGTAGCGGCGCCGCGTCGGGGCCGAACGCTCAGCGATGCGGGCGGTCACGCGCGCGATCGCCGGGTGCAGGTCAGTCATGCCAGGTCACCCCTGCGCGTTCGGCCAGTGCCACCGCCGAGGATGGGCCCCAGGTGCCGGCCGCGTAAGTCTTCGGCTTCATGTGGTTGTCTGCCCAGCAGCTGCGGATGGCATCGATCCAGCCCCACTGCGCCTCGACCTCGTCGCGGCGCACGAACAATGTCTGGTCGCCTTCCAGCAGGTCGAGCAGCAGGCGTTCGTAAGCGATGCGGCGGGTCGGGCCGGAGAACGCCTCGGGCGTCTCGATGTCGAGCGCGACCGCGCGCAGGCGCACGCCGTTACGGTCGAGCCCGGGCACCTTGGCCATCAGCGACAGCTGGATATTCTCTTCGGGCTGGATGCCGATGATCAGCTGGTTCTGCTGCAGGCGGGCGTTGGCCTTGGGAAAGATCGAGTGCGGCACCTGGCGGAAGGTCACCACGATCTCGGTCCGGCGTTCGGCCAGTCGCTTGCCGGTGCGCAAGTAGAACGGCACGCCCTGCCAGCGCCAGTTATCGACGTGGGCGCGGATGGCCACGAACGTCTCGACGTCGGAATCCTTGCCCAGCTCCTCGTCGTATCCGGGTACGCCTTCGCCCGCGATCGCGCCCTTGCGGTACTGCCCCGTCACCACGTCGTCGCATTCGATGCGGCGCAGCGCGCGCAGGACCTTGACCTTCTCGTCGCGGATCGCGGTCGCCTCGTAGGACAGTGGCGGTTCCATCGCTGTCAGCGCGACCAGCTGCAGCAGGTGGTTCTGCACCATGTCGCGCAGCGCGCCGGACCCTTCGTAGTAGCCGGCCCGGTTCTCCAGCCCGACGGTTTCGGCGATGGTGATCTGGATGTTGTCGATGTGAGCGGCGTTCCACAGCGGCTCGAACATCAGGTTGGCAAAGCGCAGCGCCAGCAGGTTCTGGACCGTTTCCTTGCCCAGGTAGTGATCGATGCGGAAAATCCGGTCCTCCGAGAAGGCCTTGGCGACAGCGTCGTTGATCTCGCGGCTGGTCGCCAGATCGCTGCCGAGTGGCTTTTCCAGCCCGATGCGGACCTTGCCGTCGACCAGCCTGGCCGCGGTCAGCCCCGCGATCGTCGGCTCGAACAGGCTCGGCGCGGTCGACAGGAAGATGGCGAGGCCCGCACCGACCGGTCCGACCTTCTCGGCCAGCAAGGTGAAGTGGCTCGTGTCGTTGGCGTCGAGCGCCTGGTACGACAGGCGCGGCAGCAGCGCGTCGATGCCGGGCTTGCGCTCCTCAGGCAGGTGCTTTTCCAGCGCTTCGCGCGCGAAGGCGCGGTAGCCGTCATCGTCGAGTTCGCTCCGGGCGGTGCCGATGATGCGCAAGTCGGGCGACAGTAGCCCGTCCATGTTGAGCGCGCAGAGCGACGGCAGCAGCATCCGCTGCGCCAGGTCACCGGTGGCCCCGAAGAGCAGCAACTTGTCCGCGGTGAAGCTCAAGGTCGTTTACTCCTGCTGCAGCGCGGCAGGGACTAGCAGCGGCCCGCGCGGGGCGCCAGTATGCGGCATGAGCGAAATCTTTACCGCGACCAAGCATACGAATGCGCCTGCCCGCCCCGACGTGGTCATCGTCGGCGGGGGGCACAACGGGCTGGTCTGCGCCTTCTACCTTGCCCGCGCCGGGCTGACGGTGCGGATATGCGAAGCGCGCGGCGTCATCGGCGGGGCCGCGGTGACCGAGGAGTTCGCACCCGGTTTCCGCAATTCGGCGGCCAGCTACACCGTCAGCCTGCTGCAGCCCCGGGTGATAGCCGACATGGGCCTGCCCGCGCGCGGTTACCGCGTGATAGAGCGACCGGTTTCGAACTTCCTGCCGCTGGACGGCGACAGCCTGACGCTGGGCGGCGGCATGGCGCGAACGCAGGCGGAATTCGCGCGGTTTTCGGCCCGCGATGGCGAAGCTTACCCCGCCTATGACGCGGCGCTGGAGAAGGTGGCCGATGTGCTGCGCGGGCTGGCGCTCAAGATTCCGCCGGGACCGGGCGGCGGCGCGGCGGGATTCGGGCGGGCGCTGGCGCAAGGCTGGCCGCTGGCGAAGCTGCCGCGCGACGTACAGCGTGATGCGCTGGAACTGTTCACTCGCTCGGCGCGCGAATTCCTCGATGGCTGGTTCGAGAACGAGCATATCAAGGCCGCGTTCGCGTTCGACAGCGTGGTGGGAAACTGGGGCGGACCGTCGACGCCGGGCTCGGCCTACGTGCTGCTCCACCACGTTTTCGGCGAAGTGAACGGCCGCAAGGGCGCCTGGGGCCACGTCATCGGCGGGATGGGCGCGATCACGCAAATGATGGCACAGGCCTGCGTCGAGGCTGGGGTGGCTATCACCCTCGACGCTCCGGTCGCCGAAGTCCTGGTCGACGGCGGCCGCGCGGCGGGCGTCCGCCTGGCAAGCGGGGAGGCGATCCCCGCAGGCACCGTCGTCGCCAACGTCGGACCGGCCTTGCTGTTCGCCAAGCTGGTGCCCGCTGACGCGCTCGATGCCGATTTTCGCAAGCGGATGGCGGGGTTCAAGACCGGCTCGGGCAGCTTCCGGATGAACGTGGCGCTTAGCGAGCTGCCCAGTTTCACGGTGAAGCCGGGCCGCGCCGCGGCCGAACATCACCATGCCGGCATCGTTATCGCGCCGACGATGGACTACATGGACACGGCCTTCGCCGATGCGCAGGCGCAGGGCTGGTCGAAAGCGCCGGTGGTCGAGATGCTGATCCCCAGCCTGGTCGATGACAGCCTGGCGCCCGAAGGCGCGCACGTCGCCAGCCTGTTCTGCCAGCACTTCGCGCCGACCCTGCCGCCGAATGCCGACGGCAGCCCGCGATCCTGGGACGACGAGCGCGAGGCCGCTGCCGACGCGATCGTCGCCACCGTCGATGCTCACGCGCCCGGTTTCGCGCAGTCCATCGTCGCCCGGCAAATCCACTCACCGCTCGATCTCGAGCGCAAGTTCGGCCTCGTCGGCGGCGACATCTTCCACGGCCGGATGAGCCTGGACCAGTTATGGTCGGCGCGGCCGGTCCTGGGCCACGGCGATCACCGCATGCCGCTGAAGGGGCTATACCTGTGCGGAGCCGGCGCTCATCCCGGCGGCGGCGTGACCGGGGCGCCGGGCCATAACGCGGCGCGAGCGGTCCTTGCCGACCGGCGATGGTGGAACCGCCGCCGCTAGTCGGCGCCGGGCAAGGCGGCCTTCGCGAAGCCCTGCCAGCAATCGTCGTAATCGTCCTGCAGCAGCGGTGTAGCCAAGGCCCATGCGGTGGGCCGGATGATGTGACGGCTTTCGAACATGAAGGCCATCGTGTCCTCGATCCTGGCCGGCTTCAGGTCGGCGGCGGTGGCCTTGGCATGGCTGTCGACGTCGGGACCGTGGCCGTTGAAGCGGTTGTGCAGGCTGGCCCCGCCGGGGGCGAAACCGCCCCCTTCCTTGGCATCGTAGACGCCGCGCACCAGTCCCATGAACTCGCTCATCACGTTGCGGTGGAACCACGGCGGGCGGAACGTGTCCTCCGCCACCATCCAGCGCGGCGGGAAGATCACGAAGTCGCAGTTGGCAGTGCCGGGCGTGTCGCTGGGGCTGGTCAGTACCGTGAAGATCGACGGGTCCGGATGGTCGAAGCTGATGCTGCCGATCGTGTTGAAGCGCGCCAGGTCATAGCGGTACGGGGCCGAGTTGCCGTGCCATGCGACGACGTCGAACGGCGAATGGGTCAGCGTCGTGGTCCACAGTTGGCCATCGAACTTCTGTACCAGCTCGTATTCGCCGTCGACATCCTCGAACCAGGCCACGGGCGTTTCGAAATCGCGCGGGTTGGCCAAGCCGTTGCTGCCGATCGGGCCCAGGTCCGGCAGGCGAAACGGCGCGGCGAGGTTTTCGCAGACATAGCCGCGCGCGGTTCCGTCCGGCAGTTCGATGCGAAAGCGCAGGCCTGCGGGGATCAGCGCGACATGGCCGGGCGGCACGTCCATCAGGCCCAGCTCGGTAACGATGCGCAGCGCCCCCTGCTGGGGCACGATCAGCACTTCGCCGTCGCTGAATTGCACCGCGCGCCGGTTCATCGACGCCGTCGCGGCGTAGAAGTGGATCAGCACCCCTTCGTTGCCGGCACACGGCACGAGTCCGTCTATCCAGTCGGTCGGCGCGTCCGGCAGGGCCAGCGGACTCCAGCGCAAGCGATTGGGGCTGGCCGGGGTCAGCGGCGCGGGGACCGGGCGCAGGGGACGGAAGGCGGCGTGGCTTGTGGCGGGGCGCAACCGGTAAAGCCACGAACGCCGGTTGTGATCGCGCGGGGCGGTGAACGCCGTGGTCGAAAACTGCTCGGCATAAAGACCGAAAGAGGGTTTCTGCGGACTGTTGCGGCCGACCGGCAGCGCGCCGGGCACCGCCTCGCTGGCGAAATGATTGCCGAACCCGGTCTGGTAGTCCATCGCGCGCCTGCCGAATGTGGTTTCAGTTGAAACCAGTTTAGTCGGGCAAGCGGCAGATGTCCACCCAGCGCGCCGCGGTCAGCGCCGCCAGCCGCAGCGGCGCCGCCTCGACCGAACTCGTGCGCGAACCGGCGGCGGGAAAGACGGTTTCGAACGCCAGCAGCGAACGATCAGCCAGCACCGGCACGGGGCTCGCCAGCGCGAACGGGCAGACGCCGCCGACCGCGTGCCCGGTCACCGCCAGCGTCTCCTCGGCATCGAGCATCCGCGGGCGCCCACCAAGTTCGGCCTTGCACTTGCCGTTATCGAGCCGCGCATCGCCGCGCGCGATCACCACCATGACCGTCTCGCCGACGCGGAAAGCCAGCGTCTTGGCGATCCGACCCGGCTCCACCCCCAGTTCGACGGCGGCTTCGGCAACCGTGGCGGTGCTCGATCCCTGGTCAATGACGCGAAGGTCCGGCGCGTGTGCCGCCAGCCAGGCCGCCACGCGCGGTCTGGTCATGCGCCGTCCTCTCCGCGCCGTTCCACTTTCCAGGCCTGATCGAGATAGCGGTTGGCCGCGTCGCGAAGCGCCGGTTCCTTTTCGAATGCCTCGGCCGGAGGGACCGGGCTGCCCAGCGCATCGAGCAGCGTCCACAGCGCGAATTTGCGCGACGGTTCGCGTTCGACTCCGAAGCCGATCCGCAGCCGTTCCAGCCCGGCGGCGAACTCGGCCTCGGTCAGCGCGGTCGGATCGTCGGTTTCGAAGAAATGGCGGATGACGTCATCGAGGTCCATGTCAGAACAGCGTGCCCACGGCCCACACGATCGCGCCGCCCAGCACGGCCGCGGCCAGGTAGCCGGGCCAGCGGCGTGCCCCGCTGCGGCGTTCCCATACCAGCGGCACGTCGGGAAGCGGCGGCTGCTCCGGCGCGCCGCCGCGCGGGGGGAAACGGTCCTCGATCCGGCGTACCAGTTCGGGGATGCGCAGCAGCGTCTGGACGTCCTCGCGCACCTTGTCGGCGACGAAAGCCTCGGGCCCCAGTTCGTCGCGCATCCAGTCCTTCACGAACGGGCCGGATACGTCCCACATGTTGATGTCGGGATCGAGGCTGGTGGCCAGCCCCTCGACCATGACCATCGTCTTTTGCAGCAGCAGCAGGTGCGGCTGCGTCGCCATGTCGAAATCGCGGGTGATCGCGAACAGCCCGTCCAGCATCTGGCCGACCGACTGGTCTTTCACCGGCTTGCCCCGCATCGGTTCGCCCACGGCCCGCAGCGCGGTCGCGAACTCGTCGACCGAGTGATAGCTGGGCACGTACTGCGCCTCGAAATGAATCTCGGCGACGCGGCGATAATTGCCCGTGATCAGGCCGTAGAGGATCTCCGCCAGCCAGAACCGGGCGCGCCGGTCGATCCGCCCCATGATGCCGAAATCGATCGCCGCGATTCCGCCGTCGGGCTCAACGAACAGGTTGCCCTGGTGCATGTCGGCATGGAAATAGCCGTCGCTGATCGCCTGGGTCAGGAACGCCAGTACCAGGCGTCGCGCCAGCTGGGGCAGGTCGTGACCGGCGGCGACCAGCGCCTCGCGGTCGGAAATCTTGATGCCGTCGACCCAGTCGATCGTCATCACGCTGCCGTTGGTCCGGTCCCAGTCGATGCCCGGCACGCGGTAGCCGGCGTGGCCCTTCATCGCCTCGGTCAGTTCCGACGCGCTGGCCGCCTCGCGGCGCAAGTCCAGTTCGCGCAGGGTCCAGCGCTTGAAGTTGGCGACCGTCAGGCGCGGGCGCAGCCGCAGCGCTTCGCCGCCCATCGCCTCCAGGTGCGCGGCGGCCCATTCGTAAGTCTGGATGTCGCGCGCGAACTTTTCGCGGATGCCGGGGCGCAGGACCTTGACCGCCACCGTGCGGCCATCGGTGGTGACCGCCTTGTGGACCTGCGCGATCGAGGCGGCGCCCACCGGCACCGGGTCGACGTGGCTGTAAAGCGCGGACAGCGGCCGCGCGAAACTGGCCTCGATCTCCTGGCAGATCGGCTTGAACGGGACGGGCGGCAGGCTGTCCTGCAGGCTCAGCAGGTTGCGGGCGGCCTCCTCGCCCACCAGGTCGGGACGGGTCGCCAGGGTCTGACCCAGCTTGATCGCGGCCGGGCCGATGTCCTGGAATGCGCCCGCGTAATCGGGCGTTCGCGGCTGGATCGTGCCCAGCCGTGCCAGCCGCGTCAGTCGCTTGACCGGCGCGGGCGTGTTGGCATCGCGCTCGATCCCGCGCAGCGCGCCGTGCTTCGCCAGGGTTCGCCCCCACGACAGCAGGCGCAGGATGTGCGTCAGCGGCTGTGCCATGCGGCCTAGATTTTCCAGCCGGAGTGGATGGCGACCAGCCCGCCCAGGATCGGCTCGACCTTCGTCTGCGCGAACCCGGCGTCGGCGATCATCCGCTGGAACGCGGGCATGGCGGGAAAGCGGCGGATCGATTCGATCAGGTAGCGATAGGAATCGCCGTCACCCGCGATCGCCTGGCCGATGCGGGGCACCAGCTTGTGCGAATAGAGATCGTAGGCCTCCTTGAAGCCCGGCCACTCGGTGGTGGAGAATTCCAGGCAGAAGAACCGCCCGCCGCGCCGCAGCACGCGGTGCGCTTCGCATAGCGCCTTGGGGATGTCGGTTACGTTCCGGATGCCGAACGCGATCGTGTAGGCGTCGAAGCTGCGGTCCTCGAAGGCCAGCTCCTCGGCGTTCTGGCGGCTCCACACCAGGCCCCCGTCCGTTTCGGCGATGCCGCGGTCCAGCGCACGCTCGATCCCCACGTCGAGCATGTCCTGGTTGATGTCGGACACGGTCACCCGCGCACCTGCGGCCGCCAGGCGAAAGGCGATGTCGCCGGTGCCGCCCGCCATGTCGAGGATCTCCTCGCCCGGCCGGGGCTTCACGCGGCGCACGAAGCGGTCCTTCCACAGCCGGTGCATGCCCCCCGACATCGCGTCGTTCATGACGTCGTACCGCGCCGCCACGGACGAGAACACCGCGCCGACGCGGCGGGTCTTCTCCTCGGGTGCGACGTCCTCGTAGCCGAACGAAACCTGGTCGTGATCCATCCGCGTGCCCTAGAAGGAATTGCCGCGCGGGCAAAGCTATTGAATAGGGGCCGCGATGCCCGAACTTCCCGAAGTCGAGACCACGGTGCGCGGGCTGGCCCACGTGCTTGGCGGCGCCCGCCTGACGCGTGTCGAACCGCGCCGGGGCGACTTGCGCCGGCCGTTTCCCGAAGACCTTGCCCAGGCGTTGACCGGCGCGCGTGTCACCGCGCTGTCGCGCCGCGCCAAGTACGGCGTCATCCACACCGACCGGGGCCGCGCGCTGGTGTTCCACCTGGGCATGAGCGGCCGCTGGCGGATCGATCCCGACGAACTGGGCAAGCACGACCACCTGCTGCTCGAGACCGACGGCGGCCCGGCGCACGGCGGCCACCGCGTGGCGCTGTGCGATCCCCGCCGCTTCGGCTCGGTCGACCTTGTCGACGAGGACGCGCTCGACGATTGGGCGCCGTTCGCCGCGCTGGGTCCCGAACCGCTTGGGGCGAAGCTGACCGCGGCGCACCTTGGCGCCGCGTTCAAGGGCCGCAAGCCGGCGATCAAGGTCGCACTGCTGGACCAGGCGGTGGTTGCCGGGCTTGGCAACATATACGTTTGCGAAGCCCTGTTCCGCGCCCGGATCGACCCGCGCAAGGCCGCCGGCAAGGTCACGCGGCCCGCGCTTGCCCGGCTGGTCCCGGCGATACGCGCCGTGCTGGAGGAAGCGATCGAGGCCGGCGGATCGAGCTTGCGCGACTACGCCCGGCCGGACGGCCAGCTCGGCTATTTTTCCAAGCATTTCGACGTCTATGACCGCGAAGGGCAGCCATGCGGGCGCAAGGACGGGGGGACGATCCGGCGGATCGTGCAGGGCGGCCGCAGCACGTGGTACTGCGCCAGGTGCCAGAAATAGGCGCTTGGGCCCGGCTGGCGGTTGACGATTCGCCAGGGCCCCGGTAAGGGCGCGCCTTTCCGGCGGGCCTCGGCCTGTCTTTTCGACACGCACAGACAAGGACGCGGCCGCTCCCAGGCGGCCCACAGCAAGGACGACCATGGCCAACACGCCGCAAGCCAAGAAGCGCATCCGTCGCAATGACCGCCGGGCCGAGATCAACGGCAACCGCCTGGGCCGCATCCGCACTTTCGTGAAGAAGGTCGAGAACGCGCTGACCGCCGGTGACAAGGATGCCGCTGCCGAGGCGCTCAAGGCCGCTCAGCCCGAACTGGCGCGCGGCGTGGCCCGCGGCGTGCTGCACAAGAACACTGCGGCGCGCAAGTTCTCGCGCCTGACCAAGCGCGTCGCCGCGCTCTGATTCGCGCGCCCGATTCGGCGCCTTTCGGGGCGTGCGGAGGGGACGAAATGTGAACTTGCAATCGATAGGCCGGCAGCATCGCTGCCGGCCTTTTTTGGTTAACCGCCCGCCGGCCTGTGCGCGCGGCGGGCAAGGCCATGGAATCCCGCGATTCGCATGACCCCGCAAAGAAAAACCCAGCGTGTTTAAGCACTTGATGGCGGCGTGCCGGGAATTGCGCGGGTCGTTTCAAGTCAAGGCCAATTATTTCAATTTTTTTACGGACCGCGCCTTGCCCTCGGCTCCGATCGCTTCATAACTCGCCTCGGCCCGGCGGCGACTCTCTTGCTGTCCGGTCATCACAGCAGAAGGCGATTTCGCTGCCCGTTGGGGAATGGGCATCGAAGGGGTTTTGCGTGCGGTCCACCGCGCGCCGGAGTTCTATTGCGTGGTCCTCAACCGGCCGCGCGGTGATCGAATTTTGCGCGGGGCCTGCCACGGCGGGATCCGCAGGTGGGGTTGATAAAGACGGGGACAGCCGGTGATGAACGCGGGTTGGGGTGACAAGCGGGCGGTTGCGCCTGCGAAAGGCGATGGGGTGACGGCGCGGATGCTCGACGATCAGGAAGCGCTGGACCTTGCCGCCGACTGGGCGGACATTTCCACGGGTCTGCGCAAGGACATCGGGCAGCAGCTGTTCGGGCAATGGATCAAGCCGATCCAGCTCGGCCCGTTCTGCAAGGAAACCGGAACCCTCGACCTCTATCTCCCGACCGAATTCAGCGCCAACTGGGTGGCCGACCGGTTTGCCGACCGGCTGTCGCTGGCGTGGAAGATCGCGCGTCCCGACGTGCGCCATGTCCGCATCCTGGTTCATCCCGGCCGCCGCGCGATGCCCGACCTGCGCCTGGGCGAAGGCCGGCGCGCCGCCAATGACGGTGCCGCCCCGGCGCAGCCGGGCGACGCGCTGGGCATGGGCGCTGAGTTCGGCGCGGTCGGCGGCGCCGGCATCGGCGGCGCGGTCGGCCTCGACCCGTCGCTGACGTTCCAGACCTTCATTTCGGGCACGTCGAACGTGCTGGCCGCCAACGCCGCACAGCGCATGGCCGCGACCGAGACGCCGCAGTTCGCCCCGCTCTATCTCAAGGGCGCGACCGGGCAGGGCAAGACGCACCTGCTTCACGCCATCGGCCACGCCTACCTGTCGGCGCATCCGCGCGCGCGCATCTTCTACTGCTCGGCAGAGCGTTTCATGGTCGAGTTCGTCCAGGCGCTGCGCCAGAACCAGATGATGGAATTCAAGGGCCGGTTGCGCGGGTTCGACCTGCTGCTGGTCGACGATATCCAGTTCATCATCGGCAAGGCGTCGGCGCAGGAAGAGCTGCTTTACACGATCGACGCGCTGCTGGCCGAGGGCAAGCGCCTGGTTTTCGCCGCCGACCGTGCGCCCCAGGCGCTCGACGGGGTGGAGCAGCGGCTGCTCAGCCGCTTGTCGATGGGCCTGGTGGCCGACATCACCCCGGCCGACATCGACTTGCGCCGCTCGATCCTGGAATCGCGGCTCGCCCGCTTCAGCCCGCACCATGTCCCGGCCGACGTGATCGAGTTCCTGGCCCGCACCATCAACCGCAATGTGCGCGAGCTGGTCGGCGGCCTCAACAAGCTGATCGCTTATGCCCAGCTGACCGGACAAGCGGTCTCGCTCCAGCTCGCCGAAGAGCAGCTGACCGATATCCTTTCCGCCAACCGCCGCCGCATCACCATCGACGAGATCCAGCGCACGGTGTGCCAGTTCTACCGCGTCGACCGCACCGAGATGTCATCGAAGCGCCGCGCCCGTGCTGTAGTGCGCCCGCGCCAGGTGGCGATGTACCTAGCCAAGGTGCTGACCCCGCGCTCGTACCCCGAGATCGGCCGCAAGTTCGGGGGCCGCGATCACTCGACCGTGATCCACGCGGTGCGCCTGATCGAGGATCTGCGCACCCGCGATTCCGATATGGACGGCGACGTGCGCAGCCTGCTGCGCCAGCTCGAAAGCTGATCCTTCCTCGACCGGCGGTGCACCGGATGTGCACAGGGTTGTCCACGCGGCTGTCAACACGCCTGTCCACGCCGCGCAAACCGCTTTTGCACCGGCCGTCCACCGGCTAGGCACAGCCTTGTGCCCAGAACCCTTTTGACCCCGGACCGTCTCGACCGTTTCGCCCGCCACATTGTCCTGCCGGAAGTCGGCGGCGCCGGGCAGGTCGCGCTGGCGGGTGCGCATGCGGTTCTGGTCGGGCTGGGCGGGATCGGCAGCCCGGTGCTGCAGTACCTCGCCGCCGCCGGCGTCGGCCACCTGACCCTGATCGACGACGACACCGTCGCGGCAAGCAACCTCCAGCGCCAGACCATCTACGCGCAGGCCGACATCGGCCGCGCCAAGGCCGATGCCGCCGCAGAATGGGTGCGGAAGTTCGACCCCGCGCTCACCGTCACCGCGCACGGGCAGCGCCTGACCCGCGACAACGCCGGCGATCTGCTGGCGGGCGCGGGCGTGGTGATCGACGGAAGCGATACTTTCGCCACCCGCCTCGCCGTCTCCGACGCCTGCGTAGCGGCAGGGGTCCCGCTGGTCAGCGCCGCGATCGGCCGGTTCCAGGGCCAGGTCGGCGCCTTTGCCGGCCACCGCGCCGACCAGCCCTGCTACCGCTGCTTCGTGGGCGACGCCTTCGACGCCGATGATTGCGACACATGCGCCGAAGACGGCGTGCTCGGCGCCATGGCCGGCTGGGCCGGCACCCTCGGCACGATAAGCGCGCTGCGCGTGCTGCTGGACGGCAAGGCGGCGCTGGGCGATCCGCAATGGGGCCAGGTCCATGTCCTTGACGGGCTGGCGCCGTCGCTGCGCACGATGCGGATCGCAAAGGACCCGGGCTGCCGCGCGTGCGGATAGGCGCCGCCCAGGCAACGGCTGTTGCATCCTATGCACTTGAGCCTTGGCGCGGAAAGGCGGAGGGCCGTCTGCACCGGTCTTGACGACCTTGGCCGGGGGAGGACGACCATGAGCACGCAGCAGGAACGCAAGTGGGCCTGGATCTTCGAATCCGGCCTCAAGGGCCTGTGCCCGAAGTGCGGCCAGGGGCGGATGTTCCAGTCCTGGCTGAAGGTGAGCGACCGCTGCGAGGTCTGCGGCCTCGATTACCGCTTCGCCTCGCCCGACGATGGTCCGGCGTTCTTCTCACTGACCTTCGTCGCGTTCCCGCTCCTGTTCTTCATCGTCTGGCTGCAAGTGGCGCACGGCGTATCGATCCCGGTACTGATCCTGATCGCGGTACCGCTGATGGGGCTGGGCTGCGTCTTGCCGCTGCGGCCGATCAAGGGCTGGCTGGTCGCGTCGCAGTACGCCAACCGATCGCTCGAGGCGGGCACCGAAAAACTCTGGGCCGAAATGCACGCGCGCGAGGACCAGGCGCGGCGCGAGCGCGACGCCTGACGGCCCGCCGCCGAGGCGATTTGGCGGTGCGAGAGCTTTACGCGCCGCCGCCCAGGACCTCGTCCACCCAGGCCGGCACCACTTCGCTTGCCGGGCCGAGCCGCGTATCGTCGAACCACCGGCTGCCCTGGCTGCGCTCGAGGTTGAGTTCGAGGGTCTGCACCCCCAGTTCGCGCGCCTCGCGCACGAAGCCGGCGGCGGGATAGACGGCGCCGCTGGTCCCGATCGAGACGAACAGGTCGGCTTCGCGCAAGGCGGCGTAGATGCGCTCCATCTCGTAAGGCATCTCGCCGAACCAGACAACGTCGGGGCGTAGCGCCGCCGCGCCGCATTCGGGGCAGGGCGGGCGATCGATGAGCGGCCCGGTCCAGTGCGAGCGGACATCGCAGGCGGTGCACCAGGCGCCCAGGTGGGTGCCGTGCATGTGGAGCACGCGGCGCGCACCGGCGCGCTCGTGCAGGTCGTCCACGTTCTGGGTGACGATCAGCAGATCGCCCTTCCACGCCGCGTCGAGCCGCGCCAGCGCATCGTGGGCGGGATTGGGCGCCTTGGTCTGGATCGCGGCGCGGCGCATGTCGTAGAAGCGCAGCACCAGGTCGGCGTTGCGGGCAAAGCCTTCGGGGGTGGCGACGTCATTGACGTCGTGCTGCTCCCACAGGCTGGGTCCGCCGCCCGCGCCGGCGCGGAAGGTATCGATGCCGCTTTCGGCGCTGATCCCGGCGCCGGTCAGGATCACGATGTTGCGGATGGTGCTCATCGCGGCCATGAAGCACGCTGCAGCAGGGGATGACAATGACCACGACCGGGGCGCGCATCGGAGTGATCGGCAGCGAGGGCCGGATGGGCACCGCGCTCTATGCGGCGATCCCGCAGGCCGGGGCGACCTGGGCGGGCGGCGTCGACGCGATCGGCGATCCGGGCGAGCTGGCACGGGCCTGCGACGTGCTGGTCGATTTTTCCGCCCCCGCTGCGCTGGAGGGAAACCTGGCCGCCGCGCGCGAAACCGGCGTCCCGATCCTGGTCGGCACCACCGGGCTTGGCAGCGAACACCAACGCCTGCTGGCATCGGCGGCGGAGTCGATCGCGGTCCTGCAGACGGGCAACACATCGCTGGGCGTCAACATGCTGGTCCATCTTGCGCGCGAGGCCGCGGAGCGGCTGGGCCTCGACTGGGATATCGAGATCGCCGAGACCCATCACCGCATGAAAGTGGATGCGCCGTCGGGCACGGCCCTGATGCTGGGCGAAGCGGTCGCCGCGGGGCGCGGCGTGGCGCTGGACGATCATGCCCTGCGCGGGCGCGACGGGACGACCGGCAAGCGCCCGGCCGGCGCGATCGGGTTCGCGAGCCTGCGCGGGGGCAGCGTGGCAGGCGACCATACCGTTCACTTCCTGGGCGAGGGCGAGCGCCTGTCGCTGACCCACGTCGCCGAAAACCGCGCCATTTTCGCGCGCGGCGCGGTGCGCGGCGCCCAGTGGCTCGTTGCCAGGCCGGCCGGACGCTACACGATGGCGGACGTGCTCGGGCTTGGCTGACAGGGCGTGACCAGAGACCAGATTTTCGAGT
Organism: Parablastomonas sp. CN1-191; assembly: GCF_049354825.1. Lineage (GTDB taxonomy): Bacteria > Pseudomonadota > Alphaproteobacteria > Sphingomonadales > Sphingomonadaceae > Novosphingobium. Next base: position 63,687 of record NZ_CP186480.1, read on the forward strand.
TCTTTCGCCGCCTGGCGGAGGACAATCCCGATCCGCAGACCGAGCTCGAATACGGCAACGCCTTCCAGCTGGTGGTGGCGGTCGCGCTGTCCGCCCAGTCCACCGACGTTGGCGTGAACAAGGCGACCCGGGCGCTGTTCCGCGCGGTGAAGACGCCCAAGCAGATGCTGGACCTGGGCGAGGACGGCCTGAAAGACCACATCAAGACGATCGGGCTGTTCAACACCAAAGCCAAGAACGTGATCGCGCTGTCGCGGATGCTGGTCGACGAATTCGGCGGCGAGGTGCCGGCCACGCGCGAAGAGCTGGTGCGGCTCCCGGGGGTGGGGCGCAAGACCGCCAACGTCGTCCTCAACTGCTGGTTCGGACAGGAAACCTTCGCGGTCGATACGCACATCTTCAGAGTCGGCAACCGCACCGGGCTGGCGCGCGGCAAGACGCCCGAGGCGGTCGAGGCCAAGCTGGAAAAGCGCGTGCCGGGGCCGTTCCGGATCGGCGCGCACCACTGGCTGATCCTGCACGGCCGCTATGTCTGCAAGGCACGCAGGCCCGAGTGCTGGCGCTGCGCGGTGGCAGACTTGTGCAGCTACAAGCCCAAGACCCTGCCGCCGAAGTAGGCGTACCTTGGCCGATGCAATCATTTTCCTACATCGGCCGCGATGTGCAGAAGCCCCGCAATGACCGCGTTCCTGCCCATGCGAAGCCTAGCCTCCAGCGGCCCCGGTCTCGGCCGCGGAGCCGGCAGCGACACTTCCCTCAGGACGGTGTCAAATGTGTCAAGCAAGTGTGGACTTTGGCCATCAGGCGCCGGGATCGAGGTGGAGGCCCTTGCGCCCGTCTTCGGGCGTGTGGCTGGGCGCCACAGGCTCGTCCATGTCGGGATCGCGGGGCGGCTGCAGCATGCCCTCCCACTTGGTGATCACGCTGGTCGCCACCGCGTTGCCCAGCACGTTGGTGGCGGTGCGCCCCATGTCCAGGAACTGGTCGATCGCCAGCACCAGCGCGATGCCTTCGGCTGGCAGGTTGAACATCGCCAGCGTCGCGGCGATCACCACCAGGCTGGCGCGCGGCACCGCGGCGATGCCCTTGGAACTGATCATCAGCGTCAGCAGGATCGCGATCTGGGTGCCGATGCTGAGGTCGATGCCGTAGGCCTGGGCGATGAAGATCGTCGCGAAGCTGGCGTACATCATCGACCCGTCGAGGTTGAAGCTGTAGCCCAGCGGGAGCATCAGGCCCGAGATACGGCGCGGGATGCCGAACCGGTCGAGCTGTTCGAACAGCCGTGGCATCGCCGCCTCGCTGCTGGCGGTGGAAAACGCGATCAGCACCGGCTGGCGCACGTAGCGCACCAGCAGCAGCGCGCGTTTGCCCATGAAGACGAAGCCTGCGCCCAGCAGGATCGCCCACAGGATAAGCAGCGCGAGGTAGAACTCGCCCAGCAGCTTGACGTAGGTTTCCAGGATGCCGAGCCCGCTCTTGGCGACGACCGCCGCCAGCGCGCCGAACACCGCGAAGGGCGCAAAGCGCATGACGTAGCCGGTGATCTCCAGCATCAGGTCGGACAGCGCCTCGGCCCCGCGCACCAGCGGGGCTCCGCGCGGGCCCAGCGCGGTCAGCCCGATCCCGGCGAACAGGGCGAAGACCAGGATCTGGAGGACATTGTTGTCGGCCATCGCGCCGACGATGTTCTTGGGAAAGACGTGCTCTACGAATTCGAAGAAATCGAGCTTCTTGACCTCGCCGACGGCTTGCGCCGGCGCGGTGACATCGACGCCCGCGCCGGGCTGGAACAGGTTGACCATCACCAGCCCCAGCCCGATCGAGATCAGGCTGGCGACGATGAACCAGGCGATGGCGCGAAAGCCGATCCGGCCCACCGCGCTGCTGTCGCCCATGTGCGCCAGGCCCGAGATGATCGTGGCCAGCACCAGCGGCGCGACCAGCATCTTGATCAGGTTGAGGAAGATCGTCGACAGCATCTGGAAGCCGCGGATCCAGTGCTCGGTGGTGGCAAGCCCCGCCAGCGCGTTCTGGTTGACCAGCCAGCCCACGACGATGCCCAGCAGCAGCCCGACCATGATCGCCGCGGTCAGGTGGCGCGACAGGGCGTGGAGCAGCCAGCCTATCGGAGAGGTCGGGCGGCGCATGGGCGTGTCGGCAATCGGTCGGCTCGCGGCCATGGCAGTCTCCCCGGGGATCATTTGTTGCGTGTAGTGCTAACAGCCGTGCGCGGGCGCGGCAATCACGCCGGCGCCGCCAGTGCCGACAGCGCGATACGCCGGTATATCCGCACCAGGGCATCCAGATCGCCGATCGCGGCCGCTTCGTCGCGCTTGTGCATCGTGGCGTTGCACAGGCCGAACTCGATCACCGGGCAGACGGCACGCAGGAAGCGCGCGTCGCTGGTGCCGCCGGTGGTCGACGCCTGCGGGACCAGCCCGGTCTCGGCCTCGACCGCGGCGGCGACGAGCGCGGAGAACGCGCCCGGCAAGGTGATGAACGCCTCGCCGGAGATGACCGGCCGGGCGGTGCCGCCGTGGCGTGCGGCGATCGCACTGACCCGGTCGGCAAGGTCCTGGCCGGTGTGGCGATCGTTGAAACGGATCGAGAGGCGCGCGCTGGCGCGCGGCGGGATCACGTTGGTGGCCGGGTTGCCGATCGCGATGTCCGTGATCTCCAGGTTCGAGGGCTGGAACCAGTCGGTGCCGTCGTCGAGGTGCAGCGCGTCGAGCTCCGCCAGCATCGCCACGAGCCGGGGTGCCGGGTTGTCCGCGAGGTGGGGGTAGGCGACGTGGCCCTCGGTCCCTTCGACGGTCAGCCAGATGTTGATCGATCCGCGCCGGCCGATCTTCATCGTGTCGCCGAGCCGCGCTGCGCTCGACGGCTCGCCCACCAGGCAGAGATCGGGGGTGATGCCACGTGCGCGCATCCGCTCGATCAGCGCAACCGTGCCGAAGCGCGCCGGGCCCTCCTCGTCGCCGGTGATCACGAGGCTGACGGTGCCGGCGTCGGCCGGGATAGCGGAGAGCGCGCGAACCATCGCGGCGACCGCGCCCTTCATGTCCACCGCGCCGCGCCCATACAGCAGGTCGCCGCGCACCTCGGGGACGAAGGCATCGCCGTGCCAGCCTTCGCCCGGCGGCACCACGTCGAGGTGGCCGGCAAAGGCGAAGTGGCGGCTCCCGGGCGGGCCGGCGCGCACCGCCAGCAGGTTTTCGACCGGACCGTCGGGCGCTTCTCCGCAAACGAAGCGGTCGACAGCGAAACCCAGCGGCAGCAGCGCCGTCTCGAGCACGTCGAACACCGCACCCGTGGCCGGGGTGACGGAAGGAGCGGCGATCAGCGCCTTGGCGAGTTCGAGGACGGGCTGGACCATGAGCTGCGGCGTGGCCTATCCGCTGCGCACAGCCCTCGCAAGGAGAAGGCACCACCATGCCCAGGATCGATCTCGACGCCATCCCGCAGTCCAGCCGGACCGGCTATCCCGCGCCTTACGACGCGGCGGTCGCCGGCCGGCACTATCGCCGTCTGGGGCCGGTGGCCGGGCTGTCCGCGCTGGGTGCGAGCCACGTCGTGCTCGAACCCGGCGCCTGGTCGTCGCAGCGCCACTGGCACGAAGCCGAGGACGAACTGCTGGTGATGCTCAGCGGCGAGGCGGTGCTGGTCGAGGACGAGGGCGAGACCGTGCTGCGCCCCGGCGACATCGCCTGCTGGGCGATGGCGGTGCGTAGCGGCCACCACTTGCAGAACCGATCGGACGCGAAGTGCAGTTTCGTGGCGGTCAGCGCGGGGGACCGCGCTGCCGACAGCTGCGATTATCCGGGCATCGACCTGGTGCTGTCGGATGGCCGCTATCTCCGCCGCGACGGCACGCCCTACGATTCGCCCGGCCGGCCGGCCTGAGCGGCGCGCGGCGGACCCGACAGCGCCTCGTCGAGCAGGCGCGCCATGCGCAGACCCGCTTCGACAATGCGTTCGCGCACGATCGGGATGCCGGCCTCGATATCCGCCTCGCTCCACGCCAGCGCGGTCGCCTTGCTGGCGCCGGCCAGGCAGGGATCGCCGTCCTTCATCAGTCGCGGATAGATGATCGTCTTGGCCAGCGTCCAGCTCTCACGCCCCCAGTCGGCCACCGTGCCGCCCGACAGCCGCGCGCGCTCCTCGGCCGGGTAGCGGCGCACCAGCGGCGGCACGGCCGAGGAAATCGCCCGCTCGGCCAGTGCGCCGTCCCAGATCGAATGAAGGTTGGTGCCCGGCGCGATACCGTAACTGCCCTTGACCGCATTGCCGCCCGCGTCGGCCGCGTCGCCCGAGTGCAGTGGCATGTGGATGTCGCCGATGAAATGGACCAGGAATGCCAGCGCTTCCAGCCGCTGGGCAGAGGGCAGGGTGCGGTCCGAAAGCAGCCGCAGGTTACGCTCGATCTGCGCGCTGACGCAGTTGCCGTTTGCACAGTCGGACTTGGGGTCGAAGGGCTTGCAGACGTTCTCGGTCTGGTAATGCCAGGGGAAGGTGTAGGCCCAGCGCCAGGCATCGCCGCGCAGGCAGTCGGGCCAGGTCGCCGCGTCGGCCAGGCTGTGGACCGGGCATTTCGGCGTGCCGAGCTGTTTCTGCACCGCCAGGAGCGCGCGGATCCGCGCCGCGGTCTCGGGCTTGACGTTCGCCATCGCGATCTCGGCGGTGGTGCGGTGGCCATAACTGCCCCAGGCCAGTGCCGGAACGGGACTGAGCGCCAGCCACACCGCGGCGACTGCGGCGATAATCGCCGTCAGCGCGCGCATCATGCCGCGCCCGCCGGCTCGATCTCGTACTGTTCCAGCGTCCATTCCTCGTCCTCCGCAGCGTCGATCCAGGCCTGCATCCATTCATGCTCCCAGACCGCCTGCATGTAGGCCATGGCGAAACCGGGCACCGGCACGCCGTAGGTGATGAAGCGGCTGACGACCGGGGCATAGATGACGTCGGCCGCGCAGAATGTGCCGAACAGGAACGGCCCGCCTTCGCCGAAGCGGGCGCGCGCCTCGGCCCACAGGGTGAGGATGCGGACGATGTCGGCGCGGGCATCGTCATCGATGGCGTGGCCTTCGATCCGGCGGCGGACGTTCATCGGGCATTGCCGGCGCAGGGCCAGGTAGCCCGAGTGCATTTCCGCCACCATCGAGCGCGCCATCGCGCGGGCATCCTCGGCCTTGGGCCAGAAGCGGTCGCGCCCGACCTTGTCGGCCAGGTAATCGATGATCGCCAGGCTGTCCCAGACCACGGCCTCGCCGTCCCACAGCACCGGCACGCGGCCCGAGGAAGGGGCAATGTCCTCGTTGGCGCGCTTGCGCTCGTCCCAGTCCTCGCCGAACAGCGGGACCATGATCTCCTCGAACGGGAGGCCCGATTGCTTGGCCGCCAGCCAGCCGCGCAGTGACCAGCTGGAGTAGTTCTTGTTGCCGATGATCAGCTTCAACATGACCGCGGCGCTAATCGTTCGCATCGGGGCTGTCGAGCATCAACCGGGCGTGGCGGTGACGCCAATCGGAAATACAAGTTTCCCCGCTGCGCGGGTTTGCTAGAACGCTGGCCGAATGCAGCTTTCCCCCACCCTCGGACCCGACCTCGCGCCCAACTGGCATCGCTTCGCGGGCCGCTCCGACGCGTTCCATCTGCTGTTTGACGAACTGGCCGACGGGTACTGCGTGATCGAGTTCCTGGACGGGCCCGAGGGGCCCTGCAGCGACTATATCCACGTCGCCGCCAACCCTGCCTACGCGGCCAACGCCGGGATCGAGCAAGTCGTAGGCCAGCGCCTGCGCGCGATGGTCCCGGCCGAGGCGGACGCCTGGGTGGCGCGCTACGGCCACGTCCTCGCCACCGGCGAACGCATCCATTTCGAGCAGGAGCTGGTTGCCACCGGGCGCCTGCTGGAACTGACCGCGTTTCGGATCGGCGAAGCCGAAGACCGGCTGGTGGCGGTGCTGTTCAAGGATGCCACCGCGCGCAGCCAGGCCGAAGCGGCCCGCGACCAGGCCCGCGCCGACCTCGAGCATCGCTTTACCGAGGCCCTGGCCGAACGCACGCAACGGCTGGCCGAGGCGGAGGAGCAGCTGCGCCACAGCCAGAAGATGGAGGCGGTCGGCCAGCTGACCGGCGGACTGGCGCACGATTTCAACAACCTGCTGGGCGGCATTTCGGGTGCGCTCGAAATGATCGGGCAGCGGCTGGCGGCCGGCCGCGCGCACGACGTAAAGCGCTACCTCGACGCCGCGCAGGCCGCAGCGGCCCGCGCCGCCTCGCTCACGCACCGGCTGCTGGCCTTTTCGCGCCGCCAGACGCTGACCCCGACCAGCACCGACCTGCACGCCCTGGTCGAAGAGCTCGCCGACCTCATCCGCCACTCGATCGGGCCGCAGATTGCCCTGGAGACCCGCTGCGAAGCGGGCTTGTGGCCGGTCCGCGTCGATACCAGCCAGCTCGAGAACGCGGTCCTCAACCTGTCCCTCAACAGCCGTGACGCGATGCCCGACGGCGGCCGGATCGTGATCGCCTGCAAGAACTTCGCCGTCAGCGCCGAAGAGGCGCTCGAATACGAAGTGGCCGCTGGCGATTATGTCGAGCTGTGCGTTCACGACACCGGCACCGGGATCGACGGCGCGACGCTGGGCCGCGTGTTCGAGCCGTTCTTCACCACCAAGCCGATCGGCGCCGGGACCGGGCTGGGCCTGTCGATGGTCTATGGCTTTGCCCGCCAGAGCGGCGGCTTCGTGCGCATTTCCTCGCCGCCGGGCGAAGGGACCACCGTCCAGGTCGTGCTGCCGCGTGTCGACGCTGGCCGGGACGATGCGGAGGCGCCGACGACCTCCGCGGCGGTCGGGATCGGCAACGGCGCCGGCGGCGACGGAAGCGATGGGGGCGGCGAGACGATCGTGGTGATCGACGACGAGGCCCTGATCCGCATGACCGTCATCGACGACCTCGCCGACCATGGCTACACCTGCTTCGACGCCGGTGACGGCAAGGCGGGGCTGGCCTTGCTCGAGGCGCATCCCGAAACCGCGCTGCTGGTCACCGACGTCGGATTGCCGGGCGGGCTCAACGGGCGCCAGGTGGCCGACGCGGCGCGGGTGACCCGGCCGGACCTCAAAGTGCTGTTCATCACCGGCTATGCCGAGCAGGCCGCGCTGAGCGAGGAACACATCGGCGCCGGGATGGCGGTGCTGGTCAAGCCGTTCACGATGGGACAGTTGATTTCCGAAGTCGCCCGGCTGCTGGGGCGGACGGCGCCGTGACCCTGCCGCCCTTCCACCTCGCCTTTCCGGTTCACGATCTGGCCGCGGCGCGCGCCTTCTGGGGCGGCACGATGGGCTGCCCCGAAGGGCGCAGCAGCGACGAGTGGATCGATTTCGATTTCCGCGGCCACCAGATCGTCGCGCACCTCGTCCCCGAACGGCGCGATGTCGGCGCCAACGCGGTCGACGGCCACGACGTACCCGTGCCGCACTTCGGCATCGTCCTGTCGATCGACGAATGGACCGCGCTGGCGGCGCGGCTGGAGGCGGCGGGGACCGACTTCGTGATCGCGCCGCACATCCGCTTTGCCGGCCAGCCGGGCGAACAGGCGACGATGTTCTTTCGCGATCCCAGCGGCAACGCGGTCGAAATCAAGGCCTTTGCCGATATCGGCCAGCTCTTCGCGCGGTAGGAACGCGCCGGCGGCGCCGCGCGTTTGTGCGCCATGCGATACGTCCTTCCCCGTCCCGTTGCCGCCGCCGCGCTGCTCGCGCTCGCGGCCTGCCATTCCTCGCCCGCGCCGACGCCGTCCGACCCCGCGTCCGACCCCGCCGATGCCGCCAGCGTCGCCGCCGGGATCGACAGCTCCCCCGTCGCAGGCGCGCAAGCACCCGGCAGCGAACCGGTGCCGGTGCGGCCGGGCACCGATGTCGCGCGCGAGAAGGCGGCGCGCGCCGTCCTGCTCGACTGGGCACGCAACCTGGAGAACCGCCGCTTTGCCCAGTCCTTCGCGCAGTTCTCGCCCGGAATGGCGCCGGGCGGGATCGACGGGACCGGCTACGCGCGCGCCTTCGCGCCGTGGAAGTCGATCACCGTCGCCATGCCGAGCGGCATCATGGAGGCTGAGGACGCCGGCTATTTCTACCGCGCGCCGACCACGATCACCTTGCGGGATGGCGCCCGCACCAGGACGCTGCGCGGGACGGTGACGCTGTACAACGAAGGCGACGGCAAGCCGTGGGCGATCACAGCGGCCAATGGTCTGGTGCCCTAGAGCTCCGCGTCGGACAGGACGGCGGCGCGCAGTTCGGCGATGCCCATGCCCTTTTCGGCACTGGTTACCGCAACCTCGGGATAGGCGGCCGAATGCTTGCGTGCCTCCGCCAGGGTCAGCGCGGTGACGGCGTCCAGGTCGCTGGCCTTGATCTTGTCCGCCTTGGTCAGCACCAGGCGGTAGCCGACCGCCGCCTCGTCGAGCATCGCCATCATCTCGCGGTCGACCTCCTTGGGGCCGTGGCGCGCGTCGATCAGCACCAGCGTGCGCTTAAGGACCACGCGGCCGCGCAGGAAATCGCGCACAAGCCGGCGCCACTGCTCGACCACCTTGGGCGGCGCCTTGGCAAAGCCGTAGCCGGGCATGTCGACCAGACGCAGCTGCGTCGGCTCGCCGACCTCAAACCAGTTGAGCTCCTGCGTGCGCCCCGGCGTTACCGAGGCGCGCGCGATCGACTTGCGCCCGGTGATGGCGTTCAGCAGCGATGACTTGCCGACGTTGGAGCGCCCTGCAAACGCGATCTCGGGCGCGCCGGGATCGGGAATGAACTTGAGCGCGGGCGCGCTCTTCAGGAACTCCACCCGCCCCGCGAACAGGCGGCGCGCCCGTTCGGCGGTGTCGTCGTCCATGTCAGCGCGCCTTCGGCTTGGGCTTGGCGGCCTTGGCCGGGGCATCGCGTTCGCGCGATCGGACCGCGTCGTCCTTGTCCTTGTCGACCTGGGCCTGGAGCTGCGGGTGGCGGGCGTAGAGGAACTTCTGCTGCGCGATCGTCAGCAGGTTCGACGTGATCCAGTAGATCAGCAGCCCGGCCGCGAATGGTGCCATGATGAACATCATGATCCACGGCATGATCCCCATCATCTGCTGCTGCATCGGGTCCATCTGCGCCGGGTTGAGGCGGAACTGCAGCCACATCGTCACGCCCAGGATGATCGCCAGCAGACCGATCGCCAGGAAGCCCGGCGGGGTGAACGGCAGCAGGCCGAACAGGTTGAGGACGTGCAGCGGATCGGGCGCGGAGAGATCGTGGATCCACAGCGCGAAGGGCTGGTGGCGCATCTCGATCGACAGGATTAGCACCTTGTAGAGCGCGAAGAACACCGGGATCTGCAGGAAGATCGGCAGGCACCCCGCCAGCGGGTTGACGCCTTCCTTCTTGTAGAGCGCCATGATCTCTTGCTGCTGCTTCGCCTTGTCGTCCTTGTAGCGTTCCTGCAGCGCCTTCATCTTGGGCTGGATCGCCTTCATCGCCGCCATGCTGGCGAACTGGCGCTGGGCGACCGGGAACATGATCGTGCGCACGATCAGCGTCAGCAGGATGATCGCCACGCCGAAGTTGCCGACCAGGTGGAACAGCGAGGTCAGCAGCAGGAAGATCGGCTTTTCGAACCAGCGGAACCAGCCATAGTCGATGCTGAGGCCGAACTTGGGAATGCCAGCATCCTCATAGCGATCGAGGACGGCAGCTTCCTTGGCGCCGGCAAACAGCCGGGTGGTGCGCGTCAGGTCGGTGCCGGGCGCGACGACGCTGTCGCCATAGACGAGGTCGGCGCGGAACAGGTCGCCGCCCAGCGCGCGGTAGTCGCTGGTCACGGGGGCCGCGGCATCGGGCACCAGCGCGCTCATCCAGTAGATGTCGGTGAAGCCGATCCAGCCGGTCTTGCCGGTGTTGGCGATCTGGCCCGCTTCGGTCACGTCCTTGTAGTTGGTGCCGAAGGCGACCGCATTGTCGAAGAGCCCGACCGGGCCCGACTGGACGTTCCAGGTGTCGAGGCTGGCGGTCTTGCTGGTGCGGTTGATGAAGGCGAACGGCTTGACCGTGACGGGCGCGGGGCCGCGGTTGATGACGGTCTGCGTCGCGGTGACCAGGTAATCGCCGTCGATCGCATAGCGGATCGCGAAGGTCTGGCCGGTGGGGTTGGTCCAGGTCAGTGTGACCGGGGTCTGCGGGGTCAGCCGCGCGCCTGCCGGTGCCGTCCACACGGTCGAGGCATTGGGCAGCGCCAGGCCGGGCTGGCCGATCCATCCGAACTGGGCGTACTGCTGCGCCGGTGTGCCGGCGGGACTGAACACGCGCGCCGGACCGTCGGCCTTGTTGACCGTGGCGGTGTGGCGGTTGGTGGTCAGGTCGTCGATCACCGCGCCGACCGGGTTGATCGAACCCGACAGGCCCGGCGCGGCGATGGCGACGCGGCCCGGCGTCTTCAGCACGGTCGCCAGGTCCTGCTTTTCCAGCGCGATGTCGGCGGCGCTGGCAAGTCCGCCTTCACGCGTGGGCTTGGCGGCGGTGGCGCTGCCGGTGGCCGGGGCATTGGGCGTGACATTGGCGGTCACGGCCGCCTGCTTGGCCGGCTGCGGATAGAAATGCCGCACCGCGGCGTCCCATCCGAACAGGATCAGGCCGGTCAGCAGCACGGCCAGGAAGATGTTGCGCTGGTTGGAAGAGTCCACGGGTCGCTTTCTTACGCGGTATGATGGGAAGATGGGGAGAGGCCGGGTGCCGTCAAGGCACCGGGTCGTATCCGCAACCCCCCCAGGGTTGGCAGCGCATTAGCCGCTTCGCCGCCAGCCATCCACCGCGAATCGCGCCATGCTTTTCCAGCGCCTCGATCGCGTACTGCGAACAGGACGGGGCAAACCGGCAGGACGGCGGCAGGATGCGCGACGGGCCGAGCTGCCAGCCGCGCGCGATCCAGATCAGCACGGTCTTCACCGGCGTGGTGACCCGCGGCGGCGCGGCGGATCGCCCTTGCCGGCGGCGGCACGGGCCAGCGCCGCGCGTAGTTCGTCGCGCAGCGCGGCGAAGTCGCGGTCGATCCCGCCCTCGCGGCCGATCAGGACATGATCGTGACCGGCAAGGCCCGCCTCGGGCAGCAGTTCGCGCAGCAGCGCGCGGAAGCGGCGCTTCATCCGGTTGCGGACCACCGCGTTGCCGATTCGCTTGGTCACGGTGATGCCGCAGCGCACCGATTCGGTCTGGTTCGGGACGGCAAGCAAGACAAAACCGGGGCGCGACACGCGCAGGCCCCGGTTTGCTCGAAGGAAATCGGACCGCCTGGTAAGAACGGTCAATTTCGAATTTGGGCTCAGGCGCTCAGCTTCTTGCGGCCGCGGGCGCGGCGGGCGCGCAGCACATTGCGGCCGCCGACGGTGGCGGTGCGGGCGCGGAAGCCGTGGCGGCGGGCGCGGACGAGCCGGCTGGGCTGGAAAGTGCGCTTCATCGGAACTTACCTCGAATCGAAAAACAAAGGGCCGCCAGCAAGGACGGCCTCAAGCGGGGGCCCGTTACCTTGGGAATCGGCACGAAGTCAACCCGCCCGCGGCCGGTTTCGTGAACCGGGCCGGTGCGGGCGAGCGCGCCTACGGCTTCACCACCTCGCCCTCGATCGCGCCGAACACGCTCTTGTGATGGTCGTCGAGCACTTCGATCCGCACGACGTCGCCCCACTTGAGGAACTCGGTGGTCGGCGTGCCGCCGGCGATCGTCTCGATCATCCGCTGCTCGGCGATGCAGGAATAGCCGCGCCCGCCGCTGGCGACCGGGCGCCCGGGCGAGCCATCGGGATCGCGGTTGCTGACCGTGCCGGAGCCGATGATCGATCCCGCGCCGACGCTGCGCGTCTTGGCAAGGTGGGCGATCAGCATGCCGAAGTCGAACGTGCATTCCTCGCCCGCCTCGGCGCGGCCGAACGGCTGGCCGTTGAGGTCGACGTGAAGCGCCATGTTGAGCTTCCCGCCGCGCCACGCCGTGCCCAGCTCGTCCGGGGTGACGAACACCGGCGAGAAGTGCGTTGCCGGCTTGGACTGCACGAACCCGAATCCCTTGCCCAGTTCACCGGGGATGAGGTTGCGCAACGACACGTCGTTGACGAGGCCGATCAGCTTGACGTGGCCGAGCGCCGCGGTGGCCGAGACGCCTTGCGGCACATCGTCGGTGACGACGCAGATCTCCGCCTCCATGTCGCAGCCCCAGGCCTCGTCCGCCAGCACGATCGGTTCGCGCGGGCCGCGCAGGTCGTCGCTGCCGCCCTGGTACATCAGCGGGTCGTGCCAGAAGCTGTCGGGCAGCTCGGCCCCGCGCGCCTTGCGCACCAGTTCGACGTGGTTGACGTAGGCCGAACCGTCGGCCCACTGGAACGCGCGCGGCAGCGGCGCTGTGGCTTCGCGCTCGTGAAAGCGCAGCCGCGGGATCATCTCGTGTTCCAGGTCCTCCGCCAGCGCGCGCAGCGCCGGTTCGTGCCGCGCCCAGTCGTCGAGCGCGCCCTGCAGTGTCGGCACGATGTGGCGGGCGTCGGCGCACCAGGCGAGGTCGTGGCTGACGACGACCAGGCGGCCGTCGCGGCCGTGGGGAAGCGAGGCGAGTTTCATTCGGGGTCTCCCTTGTCGGCCGGTTCGCTCAACCCCGCGGCGTCGCGGACGCGGCCGAGCATCGTCTTGAAAGCCTGGTGTTCCTCGGCGCTGAGGGGCGCGAAGACCTGCGCCTCCATCTCCAGCGCCAGCGGCATGATGGCGGCGTGCATCGCGGTGCCCGCCGCGGTCAGTTCGAGGTGGTGCGAGCGCCCGTCGCGGTCGTTCGGGCTGCGCTGGACCAGGCCGCGCTCCTCAAGGGTCTTGCACGCCCGGTTGACGGCGACTTTGTCCATCCGCGTGTTTGTCGCCAGCTCGCGCTGGGTGGCGGGCCCGGTATCGCCCAGCACCGCCATGATCCGCCATTCCGGGATCCGCAGGCCGAAACGGGTGCGGTATTCCTCGGCGATCCGGTCGCTGACCGCGTTGGAGGTCACCGACAGCAGGTAGGGCAGGAAATCGGCCAGGCGGGCGGCGGGCATCGCGGCAAATCCGGTTGCAAATGTAACCGGGTGGCTAAGGGCATTCACGGCCGCGCGCAAGCGTTCACGCCGGCGGGCCGACCGCATCGGGGCTGGCGCGTTCGAAGGCGGGAAGGGCCCGCAGCGCGGCGTCGATGCGCACCAGCTTCGGATAAGCGCCCAGCGGCGTGTCGAAGCGACGGGCGTTGGCCATCTGCGGCACCAGGCAGACGTCGGCCATGTTGGGCGCGGCGCCGCCGAACAGGCCTTCGGCAGGCGCAGCAGTCTCCAGCGCGGCGAACCCCTCGGCGATCCAGTGCCGGTACCAGGTGGCGACTGCGGCGTCGTCCTGGCCCAGCCGTTCACGCAAGTAGGCCAGGACGCGAAGGTTATCGAGCGGGTGGATGTCCGCGGCGATCGTCAGCGCCTGCGCCAGCGTGCGGCTGCGCTCGACCGGGTCAGCGGAAACCATTGGCGGATCGGGGTACTTTGCATCGAGGTAATCGATGATTGCCAGGCTCTGCGTAAGCACGTGACCGTCGATCGCCAGCGCCGGGACCAGGTGCTGCGGGTTGAGCGCGGCGAAGTCGGCGCCGTGCTGCTCACCCTGGGCGATGTTGACGGGCGCGCGAACGAACGGCACGCCCTTGAGCTCAAGCGCGATGCGCACCCGGTATGCGGCGGATGAGCGCCAGTAGTCGTAAAGGACGATCTCGCTCACAGCACTCTCCCGGCAACGGCCTGCAGTTTCGCCGCCAGCACCTTGTCGCGCAAGGCGGGCGCGGTCACGATCGCGCCGTCAAGCGCGCGATCGATGGCAACCGGCGGACGGGCTTGCGGCAGCGCGCGCGCCAGCTCCGCCATCGCGGCGCGGGCGAGCGCCACGTTGTCGTGCATCACCTGCATAATGGCGCTGGCTTCGGCTGCGGGCTCGTCGTCGCGCCAGCCGTCGTAGTCGGTGACCATGCCCAGCAAAGCATATGGCAGCTCTGCCTCGCGAGCGAGCCGCGCCTCGGGCATCGCGGTCATCCCGATCACGTCGCCGCCCCACTGGCGGTAAAGCCGGCTCTCGGCGCGGGTGGAGAACTGCGGCCCCTCGATGGCGACATACGTGCCGGCCTCGTGGACGCTTGCGCCGGCCGCGCGCGCCGCCGCGATCACCAGGGCCGACAGCCGTGGGCAGGTCGGGTCGGCCAGGCTGACGTGGGCGACCAGGCCAGGCGCGAAGAAACTGGCCGCGCGGCCAGCGGTCCGATCGATGAACTGGTCGGCGCAGACGAACGAACCGGGCGCAAAGTCCTGGCGCAGCGAACCGATGGCCGACAGCGCGATCACGTCGGTTACGCCGCAGCGCTTGAGCGCGTCGATGTTGGCGCGGTAATTGACCCCGTTCGGCGGGATCGCGTGGCCGGCGCCGTGGCGAGCCAGGAACGTGACCCGCACCGGGCCGAGCCGCCCCGTCACCACCGGGCCGGACGGATCGCCGAACGGGCTTTCGACTGCGATCTCCTGCGCGTCCTCAAGCCCGATCCCCGCGGCCAGGCCCGAGCCGCCGATCACGCCGAGGTGCCAGGGGCCGGGGCCGGCGCCAGGGGCGTGAGCCTTCACCACCGCGGTCAGCGCGGGGCCATGCGGATCGCGCCGTCAAGTCGCACGTCCTCGCCGTTCATGTAGCCGTTTTCGATCATCGTCATGGCAAGCTGGGCGTATTCCTCGGGCCGGCCGGTGCGCTTGGGGAAGGGAACCGACTGGTTGAGCGCCTCGATCGCCTTTTCGGGCAGGCCCATGAGCATCGGGGTGGAGAAGATGCCGGGCAGGATCGCGTTGACGCGGATGCCCTCGTTCATCAGGTCACGCGCGATGGGCAGGGTCATGCCGACAACGCCCGCCTTCGAGGCGGAGTAGGCGGCCTGGCCGATCTGGCCATCCTCGGCCGCGACGCTGCCGGTATTGACGATGGCACCGCGCTCTCCGTCGGCCAGCGGGTCGAGCGTCAGCATCCCTGCTGCCGACTTCGCGATGCAGCGGAAGGTGCCGACCAGGTTGATCTGGACGACCAGATTGAAGGCATCGAGCGGGAACTGCTTGATCGAGCCATCGTCCTTGGATCGGCCGGCGGTCTTGATGGCGTTGGCAATGCCGGCGCAGTTGACCAGCACCCGCTCCTGCCCGTGCGCGGCGCGGGCCGCCGCGAATCCGGCGTCGACGCTGTCATCGCTGGTCACGTCGACCTTGCAGAACACCCCGCCGATCTCGGCGGCCACGGCGCGCCCCTTGTCCTCCTGGAGATCGAAGATGCCGACTTTCGCGCCCTTGGCGGCAAGGGCCCGTGCGGTCGCCTCGCCCAGGCCGGACGCGCCCCCGGTAACGACGGCAGCGATGGTCGTGTCGATAAGCATGGCTTCTCCCGATCTGGTGCGTGTCCCGGTTACCGTGCTGGCCTTGCCTGTCCAGTGCCGCAGGGCCCGGGCGGCGTAAAATTTCGTCCGCCCGACATGTTGTGTTTTTGCAACGCATCAATCCAAAATGCTTGAATGCGCTGTTAACGGTTTGCCAGCAGGCGCCAGTTTTCGCACCATCAGTCGACGCGGAATGAAAGTTTCGTGACAAAACAGTCGCATTTTTCTCTCTGGGCCCCCGGGCCCGCACACATTGGGCCTTCGGGCCCGGATCGCTTCGGTGCCGCCGAAGCGGGGGATCAAGGGGCCCACAAACATGAAGTTCTTCTCGAAGTCCGAGCTGAATCGCGCGACCTGTCTTCAGACTGCCGCGCTCATCGCCGTCCTGGCGCTGCCGAACGCCGCGTTCGCGCAGACCCAGCCGACCGGCACGCCGAATCCGATGACCACGTCGGATGGCGCGACCGCCAACTGCGAAGATCTCAACAACAACGACATCTGCGATAGCGAGGAAGTCGCTGCTGCCGGTGGGTCGATCGTCGTCACCGGTTCGCGCATCGCGCGCCCCACGCTGGCCTCGCCCGTTCCGCTGACCTCGGTCTCGACCGACGAACTCACCAACCAGGGTGACGTCTCGCTGGGTGACGCGCTGAACGACCTGCCGTCGCTGCGCTCGACCTTCAGCCAGGGCAACTCGACCCGCTTCATCGGCACCGCCGGCCTCAACGTCCTCGACCTTCGCGGCCTGGGCGTTTCGCGCACGCTGGTCCTCGTCAACGGCAAGCGTCACATCACCGCTTCGCCGGGCGACTACCTGGTCGACGTGAACACGATTCCCGTCGACCTGCTCGAGCGCGTCGACGTCGTCACCGGCGGCAACTCGGCCGTTTACGGCTCGGACGCCGTCGCCGGCGTCGTCAACTTCGTGCTGAAGCGCAATTTCGACGGCATCTCGCTCAAGGGCCAGGGCGGCATCTCGGAGCGCGGCGACCGTGGCAGCTACTTCGTCTCCGGCACCTTCGGCAAGAACTTCGCCGATGGCCGCGGCAACGTCGCGGTGTCGGCCGAATACACGCAGTCCGAACCGCTGTACTTCGGCGATCGTGACTACCTGACGGGTGCCTACTCGGGCCGCTGCCAGTTCCAGACGATCGAGCCGACCGCGGGCGAGCCGAACGGCACCGACGGCATCACCGACACCGCCTTCGTCTGCGGCGTCAAGAACGCCTCGATCAGCGATGCCGGCACGTTCGGCGCGATCGACGCCTCGAGCAACCCGACGCGCCGCTACCTGCGCTTCGACAACAACGGCAACGTCGTTATCGACAAGCCGACGGTTGCTTACTCGCCGTTCGGTTCGGCCAACCAGCAGGGTGGCTTCGGCTCGACCCTGCGCAACACCGGCCAGATGGCGCCGGGCCTGAAGCGCTACGCGGTCAACCTGCTGGCGCATTTCGACCTGTCGGAAGCGTTCCGCCCCTATGTCGAAGCCAAGTACGTTCGCGTCACCGCGGTGCAGGAAGGCCAGCCGAGCTTCTTCCAGGGCTCGCTGAAGAACTTCTTCGCCACCACCGACGACCAGTTCAACGCGATCAGCGAACTGCGCTGCAACAACCCGTTCCTGCAGGCCGGGGCCCTTGCGACGCTGAAGACCTACGGCCTGTGCGCCAACACGGCGACCAGCACCTTCAACCTCTCGCGCTTCAACATCGATCTTGGTGGTCGCGGTGAAAAGCATCTGCGCGAAACCTACCGCATCGTCGCCGGTGTCGAAGGCACGTTCAACGACGATTGGCACTACGAACTGTCTGCCAACTACGGCAAGCTGAAGACCCACATGGATTCGACCAACAACCTGCTGTTGTTCGACCAGACCGGGAACCTCGACGGCTTCCTGCTCGCCACCAACGCGGTGCTGGCTCCGACCAACTTCTCGGGCAGCAACTTCGCCACCAACGCCACCGGCCAGAAGGTCATCTGCGCGGTCAACCAGACCTCGAACGTCCGTCCGGACTGCGTGCCGCTCAACATCTTTGGTTACGGTGTTGCCGATCCGCGCGCCGTCGCGTTCTCGAACACGACCGGCTACCGCGACGAGAAGGCCAGCGAACTCGACCTGCTCGCGAGCGTGTCGGGCGACCTGTCGCAGGTGTTCGAACTGCCGGGCGGCCCGGTCGCTTTCGCGCTCGGTGCCGAATACCGCGAGGAAACGGCTTCGAGCGTGTACGATCCGCTGACCGCCAGCGGTGGTACGTTCCTGAACGCCATCCAGCCGTTCCTGCCGCCCAAGCTGACGGTCAAGGAAGCCTTCGGCGAAGTCAGCATCCCGCTGCTCAAGGACTCGCCGCTCGGCAAGGAACTGACCATCGGCGCTGCGGCCCGTGTTTCGGACTACAACACCGATACCGGTACGGTCTGGGCCTGGAACGTGCAGGGCATCTACGCCCCGATCAGCGACCTGCGCTTCCGCGCCGCGTACGCAACCTCGGTTCGTGCCCCGACGCAAAGCGACCTTTACTCGACCCCGTCGCAGAACTTCGCGCAGCTCAGCGATCCGTGCGACAGCCTCAACATCACCGTCGGTCCCAACCGTGCGGCGAACTGTGCGGCTGCCGGCGTTCCCACGACCTCGAACGCCGCGCTGGTCGCTGCGTGCGACGGTACGGGCTTCGTCACCGCGGTCGGTCAGCCGTTCGTGAACTGCCTCGCCCGCACGGCGAGCACGGGCTACGCCTCGGGTGGTAACCCCACCCTGGTCGAAGAACGTGGCCGCAGCCTCACGCTGGGTGCGATCTTCGAGCCGCGCTTCTTCCCGGGCTTCAACTTCACGGTCGATTACTATCGCATCACCGTGAAGAACCTGATCTCGGCGCTCGGTGCCCAGACCATCCTCAACCTGTGCTACGACAATGCCGGCGGCATCAACAATCCGTTCTGCGCCACGGTCAATCGTAACCCCACCACCGGCCTGTTCGTCGAACCGGCGGTCATCTCGGGCGGCATCAACTTCGCCGAACAGAAGACCGAAGGCATCGACTTCGACATGTCGTATCGCCACACCTTCGACAACGGGCAGAAGCTCTCGCTGCGCGGCATCGCCACGTACCTGCTCAAGCTCGACAACTACGTCGATCCGACCAACCCGCTGATCCCGAACCGCCAGAAGAGCGAACTGGGCGATCCGGAGTGGGCTGCGAACTTCACCGCAAACTACGATTTCGGTGCACTCGACCTGACCTACTCGGCCCGCTTCATCGGCGAGCAGACGATCGGTTCGTATGAAACGCAGAACAGCTACACCGGCCTGTGCCCGTCTTCGGGTTCGACCGGTTACACCGGCGGCACCTGCACCCCGGGCCAGCTGGCGACCCTGGATCCGATCAACAACGACGCGTTCCCGTTCGTGAACTACCCGTCGGTGATCTACCACTCGGTGCGGCTGAACTACGAACTGGCCGACAAGAAGTACAACTTCTACATCGGCGTCGAGAACCTGCTCGACAAGCAGCCGCCGTACGGCCTGCTCGGCACCGCCGGCGGCGATCCGTACGACTCGATCGGCCGGTTCTTCTACGCTGGGTTCAAGGCCAACTTCTAAGTCGGCACGACTGGCAAAAAGAATGGGGCGGCGGGATCATCCCGCCGCCCCTTTTCTTTGTCCCGCGCCGTCTGTCGGGCCGCCGTCAGCCGACCTTGAAGGTCAGGCCGCCGTCGCCCTCGTCGATGGTCACCGTGCTGCCGTCGGGGATCTCGCCGGCCAGGAGCTTCTCCGCCAGCGGATCCTGCAGATATCGCTGCACCGCGCGCTTCAGCGGGCGCGCGCCGTAGACCGGGTCGTAGCCCACCCGTCCCAGCCACCGCTCGGCCGCGTCGGACAGCGCAAGCTTGATCTTGCGGTCCTTGAGCAGCTTGGACACCCGCTCGACCTGGATCGTCACGATCGGCCCCATGTGCTCCTGGCCCAGCCGGTGGAACAGGATGATTTCGTCCAGCCGGTTGAGGAACTCGGGCCGGAAATGGCCGCGCACGACCTCCATCACTTGCGGTTCGACCGTGGCGACGTCCTGCCCCTCGTCGAGGTTGGCGAGATACTGGCTGCCCAGATTCGACGTCAGGATGATCAGCGTGTTGGTGAAATCGACCACGCGGCCCTGGCCATCGGTCAGGCGCCCGTCGTCGAGCACCTGCAGCAGCACGTTGAAGACATCGGCATGGGCTTTCTCGACCTCGTCGAAGAGAACGACCTGGTAAGGCCGGCGCCTAACCGCTTCGGTTAGAACACCCCCTTCATCGTAACCGACATAGCCCGGCGGCGCGCCGATAAGGCGCGATACGGCGTGCTTCTCCATGAACTCGCTCATGTCGATGCGGACCATCGCGGAATCGTCGTCGAACAGAAAACCAGCCAGCGCCTTTGTCAGCTCGGTCTTGCCGACGCCGGTCGGGCCCAGGAACAGGAAGCTGCCAAGCGGACGGTTGGGGTCCTGCAGGCCTGCGCGCGCCCGGCGCACGGCCTTGGACACCGCGGTGACGGCGTCGGCTTGTCCGATCACGCGGGCACCGAGCACCTGCTCCATCTTGAGCAGCTTCTCGCGCTCGCCCTCCATCATGCGGTCGACCGGCACGCCGGTCCAGCGGCTGACCACCCCGGCGATGTCGTCGGCGGTAACCTCCTCGCGCAGCAGCATGTTGGAGGTGTCGGCGCCCTGCGCCTCGGTCAGCTGCTTCTCCAGTTCGGGAATGCGGCCATAGGAAAGCTCGCCCGCCCTGGCGAGGTCGCCGGCGCGCTGTGCCTGCTCCAGTTCCAGCCGCGCGGCGTCGAGCTGCTCCTTGATCTTGCCCTCGGCGGCGATCTTGTCGCGCTCGTTCTGCCAGCGCGCGGTCAGCCCGGCGCTCTGCTCCTCAAGGCTGGCCAGTTCCTCGCACAGCGCCGCCAGCCGGTCCTTCGATGGCTGATCGCTTTCCTTGGCGAGCGCCATTTCCTCGATCTTGAGCTGGATGATGCGGCGGTCGAGGACCTCGATCTCCTCGGGCTTCGATTCCACCTCCATGCGGATGCGCGAAGCCGCCTCGTCCATCAGGTCGATCGCCTTGTCGGGCAGGAAGCGGTCGGCGATGTAGCGGTTGGACAGCGTGGCCGCGGCGACGATCGCGTTGTCGGCGATGCGCACGCCGTGGTGCAGCTCGTAGCGGTCCTTCAGCCCGCGCAGGATGCTGATCGTATCCTCGACCGTGGGTTCGCCAACGAACACGGGCTGGAAGCGGCGCTGCAGTGCGGGGTCCTTCTCGACGTACTTCTGATATTCGTCGAGCGTGGTCGCGCCGATGCAGTGCAACTCGCCGCGCGCCAGCGCGGGCTTGAGCAGGTTGCCGGCGTCCATCGCGCCTTCCGATTTGCCCGCGCCGATGAGCGTATGCATCTCGTCGATGAACAGGATGATGTCACCCTCGGCGCCTTTTACCTCGTCGAGCACGCCCTTGAGACGCTCCTCGAACTCGCCGCGATACTTCGCGCCGGCGATCAGGCTGCCCATGTCGAGCGCCATCAACCGCCGGTCCTTGAGGCTGTCGGGAACGTCGCCGTTGGCGATGCGCAGCGCCAGGCCTTCCGCTATCGCGGTCTTGCCCACGCCGGGTTCACCGATCAGCGCCGGGTTGTTCTTGGTCCGGCGGGCCAGGATCTGGACCGTGCGGCGGATTTCCTCGTCGCGTCCGATCACAGGGTCGAGCTTGCCGTCGCGCGCCGCCTGGGTCAGGTCGCGGGCGTATTTCTCCAGTGCCTGGTACGTTTCCTCGGCGCTGGCGGTGTCGGCGCGCTTGCCCCCGCGCAAGTCGGTGATGGCCGCTTCGAGCGCCTGCGGCGTCAGGTTCGCGGCCTTCAGTGCCTGGCCGGCGCTGGTCGTGGTCGCCAGCGCGAGCGCCAGCAGCAGGCGCTCGACGGTGACGTAGCTGTCGCCCGACTTGCCCGCCAGTTGCTCCGCCTGGTCGAGCACGCGGACTGCGTCGTTGTCGAGGCCAGGGGTCTGCTGCGCGCCCGAACCCGATACCGCCGCGATCTTGCCCAGCGCCAGGTCGACCTGCTGGACCGCCAGCGGGGCATTGCCGCCAGCGCGCTGGATCAGGCCCGAGGCCATGCCTTCGGGATCTTCCAGCAGCGCTTTGAGGATGTGTTCGGGGCCGATCCGCTGATGGTTCATGCGAATGGCGACGGTTTGCGCGGCTTGCAGGAAGCCCTTGGCGCGGTCAGTGAATTTCTCGAGGTTCATCGGTAACAGCCCTCCTGTCGTCCAGCAGAGATAGTGTTGCGCAAGGGCAACACAAGGGGTTTGCGCCGACGCGCCCGGTCGCCCCGTTTCCTTCGCCGCGCCGATGGTCTAACGGCCCGCCGACCGCTTATTGAAAAGTATTGGCCATGACGCAGACCACGCTCCACGCCGCTTTTGTCGGCCACGTCCATGCCGCGCTCGACGCGCTCGAAGCTGCGGGTACGCTGCCGGCCGGCCTGCCGCGCGGCGCGGTCACCGTCGAGCCGCCGCGCGATCCCTCCCACGGCGAACTGGCGACCAACGCCGCCATGGTTCTGGCCAAGCCCGCCGAAACCAACCCGCGCGCGCTGGCCGATGCGCTGGCCGCCGAACTGATGAAGCGCAACGGCGTGACGGCGGCAAGCGTGGCCGGGCCCGGCTTCCTCAACTTGCGGGTGGCGCCAGCAGTCTGGACCGACGAGCTGCGCGCCATCGCCGAACTTGGCGGCGATTACGGACGCTCGGCGATGGGCGCAGGCACGCGGGTCAACGTCGAATACGTCTCCGCCAACCCCACGGGTCCGATGCACATGGGCCATTGCCGCGGCGCGGTGGTGGGCGATGCGCTGGCCAGCCTGCTCGAATTCGCGGGCCACGCGGTGACGCGCGAATATTACGTCAACGATGCCGGCGCGCAGGTCGACGTGCTCGCGCGCTCCGCGCACCTGCGCTACCGCGAGGCGCTGGGCGAGGACATCGGCGCGATCCCCGAGGGGCTTTACCCCGGCGATTACCTGGCGCCGGTGGGCGCGCTGCTCGCCGAGGAGTTTGGCGATCGCTATGCCGCTGCGCCGGAGGCCGAGTGGCTGGTGCCGTTCCGCGCCCGCGCCGTGGCCGCGATGATGGACATGATCCGCGCCGACTTGGCGCTGCTGGGCATTCGGCACGAGGTCTTTTCGTCCGAAGCAGAGCTTCAGGCCGCCGGCAAGCCGGCCGAGGCCGAGGCCTGGCTGCGCGCGCACGACCTGGTCTACGACGGCGTGCTCGAAGCGCCGAAGGGCAAGGCGCCCGAGGACTGGGAGCCGGTAACGCTGCCGCTGTTCCGGTCGACGAAATTCGGCGACGACCAGGACCGGCCGATCCGCAAGTCGGACGGCAACTGGACCTATTTCGGAGCCGATCTCGCCTACCATTTCCAGAAGGCGCAGTCCGCCGACGCGCTGGTCGATATCTGGGGCGCCGACCACGCCGGCACGGTCAAGCGCATCAAGGCGGCGGTCGCGGCGATGACCGGCGCGTTGAACGAGGACAAGGGCGGCAAGCCCACCCCGTTCGAGGTCAAGCTGGTGCAGATGGTGCAGCTGATGAAGGGCGGCCAGCCCTTCAAGATGTCGAAGCGGGCCGGCAATTTCGTCACCCTGGCCGACGTGGTCGAGATGGTCGGCAAGGACGTCGTCCGCTTCACGATGCTGACGCGCAAGCCCGACGCCCAGATGGACTTCGATTTCGACAAGGTGGTCGAGGCGTCGAAGGACAACCCGGTGTTCTACGTCCAGTACGCGCACGCGCGGCTGCGCTCCACGCTGCGCAAGGCGGCGGCAGAGGGCCTGGCGCCCGAGCCCGCCGCGCTGGACCGGCTCGGCGACGAGGAACTGGCGCTGGTCAAGCTGATCGCGCAGTTTCCGCGCCAGGTCGAAGCGGCGGCCACGGCGCGCGAGCCGCACCGGATCGCCTTCTTCCTCGGCGAGGTGGCGGCTGCGTTTCATGCCTACTGGAACCTCGGCAACGACCGGCCCGACAAGCGCTTCATCCTGGCGGACGATCCGGCGCTGTCGAGCGCGCGGCTTTTCCTTGCCGCGCAGGTCGGGCAATTGATACGCAACGGCCTGGCGATCCTGGGGGTCGAAGCGGTCGAGGAGATGTGACGATGGCGGCAAGCTGGGACGATCCGCACGGCGCGCCGCTCGACACCGGCCAGCTTGAGCTCGACGGCGGCGAGGCGCGGCTACCGTGGCTGGAATCGACCGATGACGAGGATTTCGACGACAGCCCCGGCGCGCTGCGGCTGGTCGTGTTCGCGGCCATCGGCGCGCTGATCGTCGCAGTCATCGCGGGCGCCGCGTGGTGGCTGCTGCGCGGCCGCCATCCCGCCGCGCTGCCCGAAGGATCGGTGATCCGCGCGCCGACGGCCCCTTACAAGGTGCGCCCCACCGATCCGGGCGGGCGCGACATGGCCGGCACCGGCGACACCAGCTACGCGGTTTCGGCCGGGCAGGTCCGTCCGGCGCGGCTCGCCACCGAGGCCGAAGCGCCGCCGCCCGCCAGCGCCGCTCCGACGCTGACCACCTCGGCAAGCGCATCCGCCAGCCCGTCCGCCAGTAAT
This sequence comes from Parablastomonas sp. CN1-191, assembly GCF_049354825.1. GTDB lineage: Bacteria > Pseudomonadota > Alphaproteobacteria > Sphingomonadales > Sphingomonadaceae > Novosphingobium. The sequence goes on from NZ_CP186480.1 coordinate 87,794, forward strand.
ACACCCGTCGCCACCGGCCCCGGCGTGCAGGTCGGCGCCTATTCGTCGGCCGCGGCGGCCGAGGCCGGCTGGACCCGGCTTGTGGCGCAGCATGATATCCTTGCCGGCCACGCCCACCGCGTCGTGCGCGCCAGCGCCGACATCGGCACCGTCTGGCGGCTTCAGGCGGTGACCGCCGATGCCGCCGCGGCGCAGACGCTGTGCTCCGCGCTCAAGGGCGCCGGGGTGTCCTGCCAGGTCAAGTAGCCGGGCGGGCCGTTCCGCGGGGCCGGCCTATCCACATCCGCGCGCGCCGCGGCGCTTGCGATGGCGCGGAATTCCTGCGATTCCGCGCCGCATGACGCCCGCGATCTTCGGCTTGTCCGGCCTCACGCTGACCCCGGACGAGCGCGCCTTCTTTGCCGACGCCGATCCGGCCGGCTACATCCTGTTCGGCCGCAACATCCGCGACCGCGCGCAGGTCCGCGCGCTGACCGACGAACTGCGGGGGCTGCACGGACGGACGCATACTTTCATCTGCATCGACCAGGAGGGCGGCCGGGTCGCGCGCATGAACACGCCCGAGTGGGAGGCCTTTCCGCCGGGTGCCGCCTTCGACGCCTTGTACGACGTCGCGCCGTCGAGCGCCATCGAGGCGATCCGTGCCAATGCCGAGGCGCTCGGCCGCGACCTTGCCGAGGTGGGGATCACGGTCGACTGCGCGCCCTCGCTCGACGTCCGCCAACCGGGCGCGCACGACGTCATCGGCGACCGCGCGCTGGGCAGCGAGCCGCTGCGCGTCGCCGCGCTCGGCCGCGCTTTTCTTGACGGCCTGGCACGCGCCGGCGTCGCCGGCTGCATCAAGCACATACCCGGGCACGGACGCAGCCTGCTCGATTCGCATAAGGACCTGCCCACGGTCGATGCCGGCGTCGACGAACTGGCCATCGACGTCGCTCCGTTCCGCGCCCTCAAGGATTGCCCGGTGGGCATGACCGCGCACGTCGTCTTTCCGGCCTGGGATGCGGACAAGCCGGCCACCCTGTCGCCGAAGGTCATCGCCGAGGTCATCCGCGGCGCAATCGGTTTCGACGGGCTGCTGCTGACCGACGATCTCGACATGCAGGCGCTGCAAGGCAGCGTGCCCGACCTGGCCGCCGAGGCGATTGCCGCGGGCTGCGACATAGCGCTCAACTGCTGGGGCAAGATGGACGACATGATCGGTATCGCCGCCGCGCTGCCGACGATGAGCGCCAAGACCGCCGAGCGGTTGGCGCGCGCGCTGGCGAACACCCGCGTCGGTGCGCCGCCGGGCGACCGCGCCGCCTTGATCGCCAGGCGCGACGCGCTGCTGGCGCTGGCGTGACCACCGCGGCCACGATCGCGCTGCCGCTGGCGGGTGCCGACGACTGGGATGGGCCCGGCGCCGCCCAGCAGGCCGACGACGCGGCGCTCTATCTCGAGCTTGATGGCTGGGAAGGGCCGCTCGACCTCCTGCTCGACCTGGCACGGCGCCAGAAGGTCGATCTGCGGACGATCTCGATCCTCGAACTGGTCGACCAGTACCTCGCCTATATCGAGCGTGCGGGCGAAATGCGCTTGGAACTCGCTGCCGATTACCTGGTGATGGCAGCGTGGCTGGCGTACCTCAAGTCGGCGCTGCTGCTGCCGCGCGACGAGGCCGAGGATCCCAGTCCGGAGGAGCTGGCGCTGCGCCTGCAGCTGCGGCTGCAGCGCCTGGCCGCGATGCGCGATGTCGCGGCCCGGCTGATGGGGCGCGACCGGCTGGGCCGCGACACCTTCGTGCGCGGCGCGCCCGAGGGCCTTCGCGTCGACCGCAAGAACCGGTGGCAGTGCGAATGGTTCGACCTTGTCCAGGCATACGGTCAGGTCAAGGCGCGCACCGCGCCGGTGGTCCACATGGTGCGCGACCGGATGGTGATGACGCTCGACAGCGCATTGGCGCGCGTCTCGTCGCTGCTGGGCGTGAATCTCGACTGGATGGAGCTGCGCGATTTCCTGCCCCCGCATGCCGATCCGAAGCTGCGCAAGTCGGCGCTGGCGTCGTCGTTCGTGGCGGCGCTCGAACTGGCGCGGCTGGGCAAGGCCGAACTGCGCCAGGACGCGACCTTCGCGCCGCTGCACTTGCGCCGGGTATCGTGAGCGCGCCGGACGACCTGGTCCGCGCGGTCGAGGCGACGCTGTTCGCGGCCGAGGCGCCGATGACCGCCGAGGCGATTTCCACTCATCTCGGCGGCGCGGCGGTGCGCGCAGCGCTGGGCGAACTTGCGTCGCACTACCAGGGCCGCGGCATCGAACTGGTCGAGCGGGGCGGACGCTGGCATTTCCAGACCGCGCCCGACCTTGCCCACCTGCTGCGCCGCACGCGCGAGGACGTGCGCCGGCTTTCGCGCGCCGCCACCGAAGTCCTGGCGATCGTCGCCTACCACGAGCCCGTCAGCCGCGCCGAGATCGAATCGATCCGCGGCGTGCAGACTTCGTCCGGCACGCTCGACGTGCTGATGGAGGCCGGCTGGGTGCGCGTGGCCGGGCGCCGCGATGTGCCCGGGCGGCCGGTCATCTACGCGACCACTCCGGCGTTCCTGACCCATTTCGGCCTGGCCAGCCGGCGCGATCTGCCCGGGATCGACGAATTGCGCGCCGCCGGCCTGCTCGACCCGGTCGACGACGCGCTGGCCCAGGCAATGGAAGGCGCGGACGTGGAGGCTGACAGCCCTGCCGAAGAGGGCGCCGACTGACTGGCAAAAGGTAATGGAAGGGCCTATCTGGAGCCGGCAAGGGCCCTATCGGCCCGATGGAGTCGAAGAATGGGTTTGTCGCTTCCCCACCTGCTGATCCTCGCCGTCGTGGTGCTGGTGCTGTTCGGCCGCGGCCGGATTTCCGAGATGATGGGCGATTTCGGCAAGGGCATCAAAAGCTTCAAGGAAGGCATGGCGGACGAGACGACCAACCGCCCGGTGACGCCGCCGCCAGCCCAGATCACGCCGCCGACGACTCCTCCGCCGGCGGCAGCCCCCGCTGCCGACGTGCCTCCGCCGGTGACGACGACGACGCCGACCGGAGAGGTCGTGCCCGGCGCGACGACCCCGACGACGGCCGGCACGCCGCCCACGCCCCCCCAGGCCTGACGCGCGTCGGCGCGAGGGCGCACCGCCATGTTCGACATCGGCTGGGACGAGATGCTGTTCACGGTGATCGTCGCGATCGTCGTGATCGGTCCCAAGGACTTGCCCGCCGCGCTGCGCACGGCTGGGCGCTGGATCGGCAAGATCCGCCGCGTCTCCGGCCATTTCCGATCAGGCATAGAGACCATGATCCGCGAGGCCGAGCTCGAGGACATGGAGAAGAAGTGGCGCGAGCAGAACGAGGCGATCATGCGTACGCACCCGATGGCGGATGAGCCTTCGCCCGACGGCAGCCACCTGGCTGAGTCCGAGCCCATGCCTATGTCCGTGCCGATTCCTGAGTCCGTGACTGCAGCGGCGCCAGCAACTGCTGCCGAGGCGGCCGGGCACACGCCGGCGCCGCCGATCCCGGCCCCCGACGGCGAAGAAGCGCGCTGACATGGTCTTTCAGCTTCGCGACATCGACGAGACCCAGGCGCCGCTGCTCGACCACCTGATCGAGCTGCGCACCCGGTTGCTGCGCTGTATCGCCGCGCTGCTGGTGGCCTTTGCAGTCTGCTTCTATTTCGCCGACGATATCTTCGCCTTCCTGGTCCGCCCGCTGACCGAGGCGTTCCCGCCGGGGCAGGGGCGGCTGATCTACACCAAGCTTTACGAAGCGTTTTTCGTCGAACTGAAGGTGGCGATGTTCGCGGCGTTCTTCGTCAGCTTCCCGATCATCGCCAACCAGCTGTGGGCGTTCGTGGCACCCGGCCTTTACGCCAAGGAAAAGAAGGCGTTCCTGCCGTTCCTGGTCGCCACGCCGATCCTGTTCACCGCGGGCGCATCGCTGGCCTATTTCGTCGTCATGCCGACCGCGTTTCGCTGGATGCTCAACTTCCAGGGCATGAAGGGCGGGCTCAAGCTGGAAGCGCTGCCCGGCACCGGCGACTACCTCAGCCTGGTGATGCAGTTCATCCTCGCTTTCGGGGTCAGCTTCCTGCTGCCGGTCCTGCTGCTGCTGCTGAACCGCGCGGGGATCGTCACGCGCAAGCAGCTGGTCGGGCTGCGGCGCTACGCCATCGTCGTCATCACTGCGGTGGCGGCGGTGATCACCCCGCCCGACGTCGTGTCGCAGCTGATGCTGCTGGTGCCGATGATCCTGCTGTACGAAGGATCGCTGGCGATCATGTGGCTGGGCGAGCGCCGCGCCGCCAGGGACGCGGGCACCCCGGTAGCCCCCGCCGACACGCCCTGACGCGCTACTTCGCCGGCGCCTTGCTGGCGTCGTAGGCTACGCGGCCGCCGATCCACGTTTCCAGGACCTTCGTCGCCCTGATCTGCTCCGGCGTCGAAACCGACAGGTCGCGGTCGACGAAGACAAAATCGGCGCGCTGTCCCTTTTCGATGCGGCCGAAGTGATCCTCAGCAAACAGGCCCCAGGCGCCCTGGCTGGTGTAGGCGGCCAGCGCGGTCGGCAGGTCGACACGCTCCTGCGCTTGCCAGCCGCCGGCGGGCTGCCCGTCCGGACCCTGGCGGCTGATGGCGGCGGCGATCCCGGCAAACGGATCGGCAGCTTCCACCGGGACGTCCGAACCGAATACAAGCTTGGCCCCGCCGCGCTTGAGCGAGGCCCAGGCATAAGCGCCGGCCAGCCGCTGCGGCCCCAGCCGCGACTCCGCCATCAGGCGGTCGGAAGTCTGGTGGACCGGCTGCATCGATGCGATCACGCCGATCCGGCCGAACCGCGCGATGTCCGCAGGATCGACGATCTGGGCATGCTCGATGCGCCAGCGGCGATCGCCCTTGTACGTCTGGGCCAGGTCCTCGAACGCGTCGAGCGCGGCGCCGTTGGCGGCATCACCGATGGCGTGCACCGCGATCTGGAAGTGATCGATAGCGGCGCGGCTCATCAGGTTCTTGAGCTGCGATTCGTTAAGCAGCCGGTTGCCCGTCTGGCCCGGCGCATCGCTGTATGGCGCCTTCAGCCAGGCCCCGCGCGATCCCAGCGCCCCGTCGAGGTACAGCTTCAGCCCGTTCATCTTGAGCCGGTCGTCGTAAAGCCACTGGCTCGGCCCCGGGCCGCCGATCAGCACCATGTTGTCGACACCCAGCGCATAGCTGACGATCCGCACCTGCAGCCGCCCGCTGTCGCCGGCGCGGCGGAACGCCTGCCAGTCCTCGATCGACGTGCCCATGTCGGCGATCGCGGTCACGCCCTTGGCCAGCAGCAGCGCCTGCGCCTTGCCCAGCGCCAGGTCGCGGTCTTCCGGGCGGGGGGCGGGCTTGGCGTGGTCGAACAGGTCCTTGGCAGCATCGACGAACACGCCCGCGGGCTTGCCGCCCGGCAGGCGCTCGATGCGGCCGCCGGCGGGGTCTTTCGTGGCGGCGGTGATGCCGGCCTGCGCCATCGCGCGGCTGCTGGCCCAGGCGGCGTGGCCATCGGCGCGGTCGAGGTAGACCGCGCGATCGCCCACGGCGGCGTCGAGCTCGGCCGCGGTCGGATAGCGGCCCAGGCCCCAGGCTTCCTGGTTCCAGCCGCGCCCGATGATCCACGGACGGTCCGGATTGGCGCGCGAATAGGCGGCGATGCGGGTCAGCGCCTCGGCCAGGGTGTGCGTGTCGGACAAGTCCAGCGTCAGCGCGGCGATGCCCATCTCCATCACGTGGCCGTGCGAATCGATCAGCCCCGGCAGCACGAAGCGGCCCTTGCCGTCGATCGCGTAGGTGGTCTTCTTGGGTTTCTTGTCGCCGCGCGCGAAGACTTGCACGATCCGTCCGTCATCGCCGATCAGGACCGCGGCGAAGCGCTGAATGCGGCCTTCCCTGTCGGTGGTCATGCCGTCGACATTGTCGAGCAGGGTGTCGGCCAGTAGCGGGGCGGGCAGCGCAGCCAGCAGCGCGGCGGCAAGTACGCGGCGCATCAGGCGGTCCCCCGATCGCCGGATCGGCGGGGCAGGCGGCGGACCAGCGCGCTGGTGTCCTGGCGGCCGCCGCCGATGGCCTGGACCTCGGCATAGAACTGGTCGACCAGCGCGGTCACCGGCAGGGGCACGCCCAGTCCGCGCCCCTCGTCGAGCGCGAAGCCTAGGTCCTTGCGCATCCAGTCGATCGCGAAACCGAAGTCGAACTCGTCGCGGGCCATCGTCGCCCAGCGGTTGTCCATCTGCCAGGATTGCGCCGCACCGCCGCCGATCGCCTCGACCACGCGGTCAAGGTCGAGGTGGGCGGCCTGGGCAAAGCGCAGCGCCTCCGACAAGCCGCCGAGCACGCCGGCAATGCAGATCTGGTTGGCCATCTTGGCGGTCTGGCCGGCGCCGGCCTTGCCGACGTGGACGACGCGGCGGGCATAAGCCGCCATGACCGGGCGGGCGGACTCGACCGCGTCCTCGCGCCCGCCGCACATCACCGTCAGCGTTCCAGCCTCGGCCCCGGCCTGCCCGCCGGTGACCGGGGCATCGACGCAGTGGACTTCGCGGTCGCGCGCCTCGACCGCGATCTGGCGCGCGATGCGGGCCGAGACCGTCGTGTGGTCGAGGAAGATCGCGCCTGGGCGGATGGTGGAAAAGGCGCCCTGTGGGGCCAGGACCACGTCGGCCAGGTCATCGTCGTTGCCGACGCAGGTGATGACGACGTCGGCCTCGCGCGCAGCTTCGGCGGGGGTCGCGGCGACCGCGGCGCCAAGTGCTGCATTCGCGCCGAGCCAGGCCTCGCGGCGGGCATCGCCGCGGTTGTAGACGGTCAGCGCGTGGCCGGCGGTGCCGAGGTGACGCGCGATCGCGCCGCCCATCACGCCAAGCCCGATGCAGGCGACGCGAAGCGAGGGGGAAGTGGCTGTCATGGCGCTTCGTTTAGCCGCTTTGCGGCCAAGCGCCAGTGCGCTTCAACGGTCCCGGCGCGCTTGTCCGCGGCAGCCCGCGCCACTAGGAGGCCGGGCATGACCCCGCCGATCACGACGCCGATGCGCCTGGCCCGGATCGCTTTCGTCCTCGCGTCGCTGTTCGCGCTGACGATGGCGCTGCTGCCGATGCCGCCGCGCACCCCGATCGACGGTTTCGGCGACAAGTTCGCGCATGTCACCGCCTTCGCGGTGATGACGGCTCTGGCGTCGCTGGGCTGGCCGCGCGCGGCGTCGTGGCGCCAACTCGCGGGGCTGTCGGCGTTCGGCGCGCTGATCGAGGTTTTGCAGGCGATCCCGGCGCTGCACCGCGACAGCCAGCTAAGCGACTGGATTGCAGACACCGCGGCGATCGCGGCGATCCTGGCGATCGCGCTGGTTGTCCGCGCGCGCCGCCGCTCCTTGGCAGAATAGCGGCTTTGCCCTAGGCGCGGGCCATGACCGCGACTTTGCCAGCCGACCAGCCGATCGAAGCCCTGACCCTTGCCGACGTGCGCGCCGCCGCCGAGCGCATAGCCGGCTCGGTCGTGCGCACGCCCACGCTCTACAGCCGCACGCTGAGCGCGATTACCGGCGCCGAGGTCTGGCTCAAGTTCGAGAACCTGCAGTTCACCGCTGCCTACAAGGAACGCGGCGCGCTCAACGCGCTGCTGCTGCTGCCGGAAGAGCGCCGGGCCCGCGGCGTGATCGCCGCTTCGGCAGGCAACCACGCGCAGGGGCTGAGCTATCACGGTACGCGGCTGGGCGTGCCGGTGACCATCGTCATGCCGCGCACCACTCCGATCGTGAAAGTGATGCAGACCGAGCAGGTCGGCGGCAAGGTCGTCCTCCACGGCGAGACGTTCGACGATGCCCACGCGCACGCCTGCCAGCTGGAGCAGGAGCTGGGGCTTACGTTCGTCCATCCCTTCGACGATCCTGATGTCGCCGCCGGGCAGGGCACAGTCGCGCTGGAGATGCTGGAGGACGCGCCCGAGATCGACATGCTGGCGATCCCGATCGGCGGCGGCGGCCTTGCCTCTGGCATGGGCACCGCGGCCCGCGCGCTCAAGCCGGGGATCGGCCTGATCGGCGTCGAAGCGCAGCTTTACCCCTCGCTTTACAACCGGCTGAAGGGCACGCAGCTTCCTGCCGGCGGGGATACCCTGGCAGAAGGCATCGCGGTCAAGGAGCCGGGCACTTTCACGTCCAAGGTCCTGGCCAGGCTGCTCGACGACATCCTGCTGGTCAGCGAGGCGAGCCTGGAAAGCGCGGTGGCGCTGCTGCTCCAGATCGAGAAAACCGTGGTCGAAGGCGCCGGCTCGGCCGGGCTGGCGGCGATGCTGGCCTGGCCTGAGCAGTTCGCCGGGCGCAAGGTCGGCGTGGTGCTGTGCGGCGGCAACATCGATACCCGCCTGCTCGCCAACGTGCTGCTGCGCGATCTCGCCCGTTCGGGCCGGCTGGCGCGGCTGCGGCTGACGCTGCAGGACCGCCCCGGCGCGCTGTTCAAGGTGATGCGCGAATTCGACCATCACCAGGTCAACATCATCGAGATCTACCACCAGCGGATCTTCACCACGCTGCCGGCCAAGGGCCTGATCACCGATATCGAATGCGAGGCCCGCGACAAGGAACAGCTCGAGGCGCTGATGGAGAGCCTGCGCGCCAAGGGCTATGCGGTCGACCGGGTGGAGCTGAACTGAAACGATCGCCGCGCCCGCGCGTTGGGCGGGCATGACCGCAAACCGGGATTTCGCCGCACAGACCGTCGTCGTCACCGGCGGGGAATCGGGTATCGGCAAGGCTTGCGCGCTCGCGCTTGGCGCCGCCGGCGCCGATGTCGCGCTGACCTATTTCGCCGATAGCGTCGCGGGCGAGGACGTGGCCCAGACCATCCGCGGGGCGGGCGGCAAGGCGCTGGCCGTCCAGGCCGACGTCGGCAGCGAGACCGCGGTCGAGGCGCTGTTCGCTGCGGCGGAGCGGGCGTTTGGCCGCCCGGTCACGCTACTGGTCAACAGCGCCGGCCTCAACATGAAGAACATCCCCATCGCCGACATGACGCTGGACCGGTTCGACACGGTGATCCGCGCCGATCTGTACGGTCCGTTCCTGACTTGCCGCCGGTTCGTGCGCGGACTGGGCGAGGGGGGTAGGGGCCGGATCGTCAACATATCCTCGATCCACGAGCGGGCCCCGCGCGCCGGCGGGGCCGAGTACGACAGTGCCAAGGGCGGGCTGTCGCAGCTTACCGCAACGCTGGCGCTGGAGCTGGCGCCGCGCGGCATCGCGGTCAACGGCGTGGCGCCCGGCATGATCCTGACCCCGATGAACCAGTCGGCGCTTGATCACCCGGACGAGCTCAAGGCCAAGGAAGCGGCGATTCCCTGGGGCCGCGCCGGCCGCGCCGACGAGGTGGCCGGCCTGGTATCGTACCTGCTCTCGCCCGCTGCCGACTACATCACCGGCACGACGGTCACCATCGACGGTGCGCTGTCGCTGACCGTCGCGCTCGGCGCGTGACCATCACGGAAGGCCGCCCCATGCCCGACTACAGCATCATCCGCATCGACGACGTCGTGCTCGACAACGCGCAGCCCGACGGCTTGCTCGACGGGTTCGACCTGATGAGCCCCTATGTCTGGACGGTCGGCGCCGAGGCCCGGTTGCTCGTGCGGGTGCTGCCCAATCCTCTAGGCCCCACCGATCCGACCGGGGTGATCTATTCGGGCACCTCGCTCGACTGGCTGCACTTCCGGATGAAACCGGAGCCCGCCATCGCCCCCGGCCCGTCGCCCGACGATGCCGGCGGGGTCGAGGACCCGACCGTGGTGATTTCCGAAAGCGACGAGTTGCTGGTCTATTACACCGGCGTCGACGCGGCGAGAAAACAAGGGTCGATGATGGTTGCGCGCGGCTGCAGCCTGACCGACCTCAAGGAACAGCGCGTCGTCCTCAAGGCGCCCGAGGGCGAGGGCAACATCAAGGAAGCGACCATCGCCAAGGGCGCCGACGGGCGCTTCCGGCTATTCTACGAATATGCCAGGGACAACGCGTCGCGCATCGGCATGGCGATCGGACGCACGCCGGACGGGCCCTGGGACGTGGTCGACGATCCGTTCGCCGTCCGTCCTGAATCGTGGGACAACTGGCACTTGTCGACCGGCCCGGTGGTGCAGATGCCCGGCAGCGACCCGGTGATGTTCTACAACGGCGCCACCGCCGACGCCCGCTGGCGGATCGGCTGGATCACCTTCGACGCCAATTTCGAACGCGTGACCGGCCGCGGCATCGAGCCGATGCTGGTGCCGCCACCGCCGGAGCACCGCGACGCCACCGACATCGCCTTTGCCGCTTCCTGCCTGGTGGAGGAGGATCGCATCTACCTCTATTACTCGTTGGAAGACCGCATCCTGCGCCGCGCCACCATTCACCGCTACGCCTGACAGGCCTTCGCGAACTGTCAGCAGCCTGTCCCGCGCCGGGACGCAGCGCACCTGGCCGGGACCCCTGCCGCGCCGCGATCGTTACCGCGACATGGGTGCAGACCCCTAGGGGTATGCCCCACTGTGCAAAATAACCGGTGGTTAACCTTTATTCGTGGTTAAAACGCTTTCAACGATCCCTGGCGGGATGCATAACGGCAAGGCTGCGGGCGCATGGTCCGCGGGCCAGGGCCAGCAGGCACGTCGCCTGCCTTCAGAAGGATCGCACTTTCCAGTGACGGCGGCGGTTCGTTTCCCCCGGTTCTTCGTGACAAGCCCGGCGCCGTGTCCCTATCTGCCGGGCCGGACCGAGCGAAAGGTCTTTACCGAACTCAAGGGCCCCCATGCCGATGCGCTGAACGATGCGCTCGGCCGGATCGGCTTTCGCCGCAGCCAGACGGTTGCCTATCGCCCCTCGTGCATCGATTGCCAGGCCTGCGTCTCCGTCCGCGTCGCCGCCGAGGAATTCCGGCCTTCGACCGCACAGCGCCGCGCCCTGCGCGCGCACGACGATCTGATCGCCACCGAATGCCGCCCGTGGTCGACGGCCGAGCAGTTCGACCTGCTGCGCCGCTACCTGGCCGCGCGCCATCCCGGCGGCGGCATGGCGACCATGGACGAGATCGATTACGCCGACATGGTGGAACACACGCCCGTGGACAGCTATGTCGTCGAATATCGGGAACCGGGCGACGGGATCGTGCCCGGCAAACTGGTCGGGGCGTGCCTGACCGATCGGCAGAACGATGGCCTGTCGATGATCTACAGTTTCTACGATCCCGAACATGGCGTGCGGACGGGCCTTGGCAATTATATCATCCTCGACCACATCCGCCGCGCGGTCGCGGCCGGGCTCCCTTACGTCTACCTCGGCTACTGGGTCGAAGGCAGCCCGCGGATGCAGTACAAGGTCCGCTACCGCCCGCTCGAAAAGCTTGGCCGCGAAGGCTGGGTGCGGCTCAGCGCAGGGGAGCAGGACGCTCTCATCGCCGCCGCCGCCGAAGCGCGCCGTGCCGACGCGCTGCCGCTCGACGGCAGCGGCAAGGACGGCACCCCCGGCGGGCAGGGCCAGTACCACTTCCTCGATTGAGCAGCGCCTGCGCCGCGGTTTGAGTGCTGCTGCGCTTGCCTTCGCGCTCGCCGTTTCGCCGCCGGCCTTCGCGCAAAGCCGCGATGCCGATGCCGAACTCAAGGACCTGATCCCCGACAGCGCGGTCCGCGATCCCGAGGCCTGGGCCAAGGCGGCGGCGCAGCGGCCCGACGCGACGGCGCAGCCCGAATTGCCCGGACCCGATCCCGCCTCGCCGCTGGCGCAGCTGCCCGGCTTTACCTTGCCATGGCCCGACGAAAGCCTGGCCGCGCCGCAGCTCGCCGACCTGCCCCCCGATCCCGATATCGATCAGGCGCTGGCGCAGCTGCCCGCCCGGCCCGATGCCGTGCCGGTCAAGGGCGAGGATATCCGCCTTGCCCACGGTGTCACCCTGGTATTCCCGCCCGCCGACGCCGTGCCCGAACGCGCCGAAATCGCCGCCCGGTTCGAGGCGCTGTCGGCGCTGGCGACATTTGCCAGGTCGGGCGATACTGCCGCGCAGATCGCCGCCCGCGCCCGCGCCGACAAGGCGCTGCTCGAGCAGGTGCTGCGCGTCTATGGCTACTACGATGCCGACGTCAGCCAAAGCGTTGGCGCGATCGCGGCCGGCGAAGCGCGCGCCGCCGGCGGGATCGAGGTCCGCTTCGATGTCGCGGCCGGGCCGCGTTACCGCTTCGGCGCGGTCGACCTGGGTTCGCTGCCGCAGACCGGCGCGGACTATCCCGCGCTGCGCGAGGCCTTCGGGATCGAGCCCGGCGATCCGCTTTACACCGACCGCATCGTCGCCGCGCGCGACGACCTCGATATCGAGCTTGGCGAAACCGGCTATGCGTTCGCCGCGGTCGGCGATCCGGCGCTGACGGTCGACCATCGCCGCGCCGAGGGCGACCTGGCGGTGCCGGTGGCGCCGGGGGGCAAATACGCCTTCGGGCCGGTCACCAGCGGCGACGAACGCTTCCTGCCCGGCTGGCACCTGGCCGAAATCGCCCGCTTCAAGCCCGGCGCGATCTATCGCCGCAGCCTGGCCGAAGACTTGCGCAGCGCCGTGCTGGCCACCGGCCTGGTTTCGAGCGTGACGATTACCCCGCGCCAAGTGACGCCGCCTGCCGGCACCCAGCCGGGCACGGTCGCGCTCGACGTGGCGATGACGCGCGCACCACTGCGCACGATCGCCGGGCAGGTCGGTTACGATTCGCAGGACGGCCTGCGCGTCGAAGCCTCGTGGGAGCATCGCAACCTGTTCCCGCCCGAAGGCCTGCTGCGCGTGCGCGGCATCGGCGGCACCCGCGAACAGCTGCTGGGCGTCACTTTCCGCCGCAACAACTTCAAGGGCCGCGACCAGGTCCTGACCGTCGACGCCTTCGCCGACAACACCGACAACCAGGCCTACGCGGCGCGGACGGTGTCGTTGCTGGCTTCGTTCGAAAAGCTTTCGACGCTGATCTTCCAGAAGCCGTTCACCTGGTCGGTCGGCGCGCAGTTCCTGCTATCGGACGAACGCAGCGCCGCCGTGTCGAGCGCCGCAACGCCGACCCGCACGACTTACGAGATTTTTGCGCTGCCGGCCGCGGCACGGTGGGACGCCAGCGATTCGCTGCTCGACCCGGCGCGCGGCTGGCGATTGGGGCTGTCGGTCTCGCCCGAAGTGTCGCGCACCAACGCCGCTTACGCGACATATGCGCGGGTCCAGCTCGACGCCTCGACCTATCGCCCGGTGATGGACGCGGTGATCCTGGCGGCGCGCGCGCGGATCGGCACGATCCCGGGCGCGGGCCTGTTCGACCTCGCGCCGTCGCGGCGGTTCTACGCCGGCGGCGGCGGCTCGGTACGCGGCTATGGTTTTCGCGCCATCGGCCCGCGCGATGCCGCGGGCAATCCTACCGGGGGGCGCTCGCTGGTCGAAGGCTCGGTCGAGGCGCGGATCGACACCGGCCTGCTTGGCGGTGCGATCCAGGTCGTCCCGTTCCTCGACGCCGGCAACGTCTCCGAACGGGTCACCCCCAGACTCGATGACGTGCGCTTCGGGGCGGGCGTGGGGATCCGCTACAAGACCGGTTTCGGGCCGATCCGTGTCGATGTCGGCACCCCGATCGGTCGCCGGCCGGGCGAAAGCCGGCTGAGCGTGACCGTAGCGCTGGGCCAGGCGTTCTGATGGACCCGGTCGAGCAGGCCGAGACCGCCCAGGGCGTGCCCCCGCGCGTCCGCCAGCGGCGGCTTGGCCGCTGGCTGACGGGCGCCCTGGCGGCGCTGATCGGCGTGCTGATCCTGGGCGTTGCGCTGCTCAACAGCCCGGTCGGGCACCGCTTCGTCGCAGGCCGCATCGCCGCTTACGCACCTGCGTCGGGGCTGCGCATCACGGTCGGCAGCATCGATGGTTCGCTATACGGCAAGGCGACGCTGCACGACGTCGTCCTGTTCGACAAGCGCGGCGCGTTCCTGAAAGTGCCCCTGGCGCAGCTCGACTGGCGACCGTTCTCGTGGTTCACGACCGGGCTCGACGTTCGCGAATTGGTCGCCACCCGCGGTGTGCTGCTGCGACGACCCGCGCTCGCACCGGGCGATCCCAATGCGCCGATCCTGCCGCGCTTCGATATTCGCATCGATCGCCTGCAGCTGATCGATTTCCGCGTCGCGCCGGGGCTTGCCGGACCGCAGGCGCGGCGGGTGGACCTGATCGGCAAGGCCGATATCCGCAAGGGCAAGGCCTACATCCTTGCCGACGGGCGCTTCGACAGTGCCGACCGGCTGCACCTGCTGCTCGATGCCGAGCCGGCGAAGAACCGCCTCCACCTCGAGGCTGATTACATGGCGCCCAGGGACGGCGTGCTGGCCGCGCTGATCGGCGCGCGCGAGGACTTGCGCGCGCGCATCACCGGGCGCGGGGCGTGGAGCCGCTGGAACGGGGCGCTGCTGGTGGAGCAGGGCCCGGCCCGGCTCGCCGCGCTCAAGCTTACCGCGCGCTCAGGACGCTACGGCTTTCTCGGCCAGGTATCGCCCGGCGGCTACCTGTCCGGACTGCCGGCGCAGGCACTGGGCAAGGTGATCGACGTCGGCGGTGCGGCAACGCTGGCCAACAGCGTGATTGCCGGACACGTCGCGGTCCGCGCCGCGGGGCTGCGCGGCGATGCGGCCGGCCGCGTCGACCTTGCCGCCAATAGTGTCGCGGGTCTGCGCACGGTGATCGTCATCACCGATCCCGGGCTGCTGGGACCGGGCGTGCGCCTGGCGGGCGCGCGGCTGGCGGCCACGCTCGATGGTCCGTTCCGGGCGCTGACGATCGATCACCTGCTGACCGCGCGCGAACTGGCCGTCGGGACGGCGCGGATCGATCTGCCCTCGACCCGCGGCGTGGCGCGGCTCGAAGGGGGGCGCTGGACGCTGCCGCTCAACCTGGTGGCGGCCCGGATCGTCACCGGCACTGCCGCCGCCGACAAGCTGCTGATTGGGCCGCGGGTCACCGGGACGCTGCGGCTGGATGGGACGCGGCTGACCGCGAACGACCTGACGCTGGCGGTGCCGGGGCTGGGCGCGCGGATGACGCTGGTGGGCGACATGGCACGCGGCACGTACGGGCTGGCGGGCGCGGTAGCGGCGCGCGGGCTGGTGCTCGACAACCTCGGCCGTGCCGATGCCACCGCGCGAACCGTGATCTCGCTGGGCGGTGCACGCGGCTGGCTGGTGCGGGCCGATGTTGCGGGGCGGATGGCGCGGATCGATAACGCTACACTGGCCAGCCTGACCGGGGGCAACATCCGTTTCGCCGGCAAGGTTACCGTTGGCGGCAGCCAGCCGCTGCTGGTCGAAGGCGGCCGGGTCGATGCGGCCAAGCTGTCGCTGGCGCTGAACGGACGCGTGCTGCCCGGTGGCCGCACCGCGCTGGTCGGGCGCGGGCGTCACGCCGATTACGGGCCGTTCACCATCGACGCCACCGTTGCGAACGACGGGCCGCGCGCGGTGCTGGTCTTCGCCAGCCCGCTGCCCGCGCTGCAGCTCAAGGACGTGCGCGTCGCGCTATCGCCCATCGCGCAGGGCTTCCGGATCGAGACTGCGGGCGGTTCGCGGCTCGGCCCGTTCACCGGCACGCTCGGCCTTTTCTCCAGCTCCGGCGGGCCGACCCGCATCGCGGTCGAACGGCTGGCAGTGGCGCAGACGCAGGTGCAGGGTTCGCTGACGCTGGTCAGCGGCGGCGTCGCCGGGCAGCTGGCGTTGGCGGGCGGCGGCGTGAACGGCACGGTGCGCCTGGCCCCGCGCGGCGGCGCGCAGGGCTTCGACCTGGCGCTCGATGCCGATGGCGCGCGCTTCGGCGGGCCCAGTCCGGTTACCATCGCGCAGGGCAAGGTGCTCGCCTCCGGCACGTTCGGCAGCGGCGGCTTGACGCTGAACGGCACCGCCAGCGGGGCCGGCATCGATCTCGGCTCGCTGTTCATCGGCAAGCTCGATGCCAGGGCGAGTGTCGCGGACGGACGTGGCCGGATCACCGCGGCGATCGCGGGGCGGCGGGGCAGCCGCTTCGCGCTCAACCTGCTGGGCGATCTCGCGCCCGACCGCATCACCGTGCTGGCGGCGGGCGACTATGCCGGGCGCAGGATCGCGATGCCGCGCCGGGCCGTGCTGACCAGCACCGAGGGCGGCTGGCGTCTGGCGCCGACGCAAGTCAATCTCGCCGGCGGGCGCATCGTCGCCTCGGGCGTGCTGGGACGCGCGACCGAGCTCGACCTCGCGCTGGCCGACATGCCGCTGTCGCTCGCTGACATCGCAGTCGCCGACCTCGGGCTTGGCGGCACCGCCTCGGGCATGGTTCACTACCGCGCCGGCACGGGCGCGCCGACCGGAGACGCTGCGCTGACGGTCAAGGGGCTGAGCCGCTCGGGCCTGGTCCTGTCCTCGCGCCCGATCGACCTGGCGCTGGTGGCGAAGCTGACCGCCACCGACCTGGAGGCGCGGGCCATCGCGCGCGAGGACGGGCAGACCCGCGGGCGCCTTCAGGCGCGCATCGCCAGCTTGCCCGCGGCCGGATCGCTGGCGCAGCGGCTCAATGCCGGCAGCCTGTTCGCGCAGGTGCGCTACAGCGGCCCGGCGGATGCGCTGTGGCGGCTGATCGCGCTGGAAACCTTCGACCTGACCGGCCCGGTCAGCCTGGCCGCCGACGCGACCGGATCGCTGGCCAGCCCGGCGCTGCGCGGCACCTTCGCGTCCGACGGGCTGCGCTTGCAAAGCACGCTGACCGGGACCGACGTGCAAGGGCTGGCGGCACGCGGCACGTTCGCGGGGTCGCGGCTGCAATTGACCCAGTTCGCCGGCCGCACGCCCGGCGGCGGCACGGTCGCTGGCAGCGGCTCGGTCGATCTCTCGGACCTTGGCGTCAAGGCGCCGTCGCTCGACCTGCGGCTGGCCGCGCGCGATGCCGCGCTGCTCAACCGGGACGATTTCGCCGCCACCGTCACCGGGCCGCTGCGCATCGTCTCGAACGGGGTCGACGGGACCATTGCCGGGCGCCTCAGCATCGCCAGCGCCCGCTGGCGCCTGGGCCGCGCCGCCAGCGCCGCCGCGCTGCCGAGCGTCGCCACGCGCGAGGTCAACGCCCCGGTCGACCGCGCCCCGGCGCGCTCCGCCGCGAACCCGTGGCGCTACCTGATCGACGCTTCGGGCCCGGGCCGGATCGCGGTCAGCGGGCTCGGCCTCGACAGCGAATGGGGCGCCGACATCAAGGTGCGCGGAACCACCGCCGCGCCCGCGATCCTGGGCCAGGCCGATATCGTGCGCGGCGGCTACGAATTCGCCGGCAAGCGCTTCGAACTGGTGCGCGGCCGCATTCGCTTCGACGGTGCCAGCCCGCCCAATCCGCGCCTCGACATCGCCGCCGAAGCGCAAGTGACCGGCTTGACCGCGCGGGTGACCGTGACCGGTACCGCGCTGGTGCCGGTCATCGCGTTCTCCTCGACCCCGGCGCTGCCGGAGGAGGAACTGCTGGCGCGGCTGCTGTTCGGGCAGGGGATCACCACGCTGTCCGCGCCCGAGGCGTTGCAACTGGGCGCCGCGCTGGCGTCGCTGCGCGGCGGCGGCGGGCTCGATCCGATCAACAAGCTCAGGAGCGCGGTCGGGCTCGACCGGCTGCGCATCGTGCCCGCCGACGCCACGCTGGGGCGCGGAACCAGCGTGTCGGTGGGCAAGTACCTGGGCCGCCGCTTCTATGCCGAGATCGTCACCGACGGGCGCGGCTACAGCGCCACGCAGCTCGAATTCCGGGTCACCTCGTGGCTGTCGCTGCTGGGGACCGTGTCCACGCTGGGGCGCCAGTCGCTCAACGTGAAGGTCCAGAAAGACTATTGAGCCGACGCGTACAGCGCCGCCTCCTCGGCGCGGCGGCGTACCAGGCCGGGCATGACCCGGCCGCCGGCGTGGATCCAGCGGCCGAATTCGCGGGCGGCGGCGGCATGATTGCCCGCGCGGTGCAGCCGGGTCAGCGCGGCGTGGGCGATCGCACCGGTGTTGTAGTGAAAGCTGACCAGGGCATCGAACTGCGCCTGCATGGTCGGCGCACCGGCCAGGGCGGCATCGACCTGGGCCGCGGCGCGCGCCAGGTCGGCGTCGAGCCGAGCGTCGCACTGCGCCTGCGTCCAGACCGTGCCCGGCCCGATGCCGCCGCCGGTCGAACCCCAGCCGATCGTCCAGGGTTCGCCGCCGGTGCCGGGATCGGGATAGGCTTCCACCGTGCCGTCACCGCGGCGGCGTGCGCAGCCTTCCCAGCGACGGACGAGGTCGCGCCCGGCGCGTGAAACCGCTCGTGCGGGGTCCGGTGCGGTCAGTGCCGCATCGATAGCGGCGTCGATCGCGGCCACCTCGGCGCGGCGAAAACCACGGCCCAGCAGGCGGCGGACGGTATCGAAGATGGGCTTGCGCTGCATGGGAGCTGACCTCGCTGCGAATCGGCGAAGCGGTCCAGGTAGAGCAGCCAAGGCCTTGTAGGAAAACGCTTTCAGCCGGGCGGGGGCAGCGCGGCCAGGAACCGGCGGCGGGAAAACACCGCCACGAACACCGCAAACAGCAACGCCGGCAGGGCGACGTCGCGCCAGAAATCGGCGTCGCACGGCCAGGCCATTCCGCAGCGTTTCAGCGCCACGACGATGCCCGTCACCGTCGCCATCGGCAGCGTCAATGCGGCCGCGGCCATCAGCGCCAGCCGCGTGGCAAGCCGTCGGCGGCGGCGTTCGGCTTCGGGATTGGCCATGCCCCGCCCTAGCGCGGCGGCGCGGGGGGCGGAAGCCGGCTCAGATCTTCTTCAGCAGCCCGTCGATCGGGATCGCGACACCGTTCTTCGCAGCCACTGCGTCACCGGCGAATTTCGCTGTGCTGCCATCCGGCGCGGTGACCGTGATGGTCGATCCCGACTTGGCGAACGAAAGCTCGCCGTTGCCGACCGTCCGCATTTTCACCGGCTCGCCCTTGGCGGCGTCGATCGCCTTGGCGATGTCGGCCGGGGTCAGCGTGCCGGGCACGATATGATCGCGCAGCGCAGCGGCCAGCGCGGCGCCGTTTTCCGGCGCGGTCAGCGATGCCTTCTTGTCGCCGAGCGCGGCGAACGCCTGGTCGGTCGGCGCCAGCACCGTGTAGCTGGCCTTGCCATCGAACACGGCGTCGAGCCCGGTCGACTTCAGCGCGGCGGCAACGGTCGAAAGATTGCTGGCCGATCCGATCGCCTTGGCCAGCGTGTCGCTGCCCGGCTTGGCCGCTTCGGCGCCGGCGGATCCATCGGCAGCGGCGTCCTTCTTGCAGGCGGGGAGCAATATGAGCCCCGCGCAGGCCAGCGCGGCGGTCAGGATCGATTTGGACACGGCAATACCCCTTGTTGTCGGTTCGGTCGGTTCGTTCGTACAAGCCCGAAGGGGCGCCGCGCCTTGGTGGTGGCTCGGCGCGACGCCCCCCGGGGAATCAGGTCAACAACTTGATCGCCGCTGTGATCAGCTGCGTCGTCGGGTCGACCTGATAAACGTAACCGTCGCTGTACCTGTAATTGCCCTGGGGACCGTCGGCATACTGGTCGCGGTAGGCATAAGGGACGTTGTAGGCGCCGTAGCCCGCCGGCAGCGGCTGGCCGACCGCGAACTGGTCGCCGGTCAGCAGCGCCGCGATCGACTGGATCGCCTGGGTCTTGGGATCGAGGTTGTAGATCGTCCCGTCAACATAGCGGTAGTCGTTCCCCAGGCCGTAATAGTCCTGGTAGTACTGCGGCAGGGGGCTGGCCGTGAACATCGACGGCCAGGTTGCGCCGGGGACCAGCGATCCGCCCAGCAGCGGATAGTACGATACGATCCGCCCCAGCGTGTCGAGCCGGACCATGCTGCCGTCGTAATAGCGATAGTCCGACAGGCTGACGTTGTTGCGCAGGTTCCACCAGTCGTTGCTCGTGCCCCAGTAGTTCTGCTGGCGGGCAAGGCCCGGCGGGGTGCAGCCGTTGTTCTTCTTGGCCAGGCCCGGCGGGCAGCCGTCGATCAGCGTGCGGTTGCGGTCGTAGCTGCGCCAGACCACGCGCTCGGCAGGGTCGTCGCGGCCGTTGACCGCGTTTGCCACGCGAACGTCCTGTCCTTTGCCGGCAGCCTTGGCAAAAGCGCCGCCGTCGCCATGGTCAGGCTTGCCGTGATCGGCGGCCTTCATGGCGCCGTTGCCGTGCTCCTTGGCCTTGCCGGGATTCTCGGCGCGAACCATGGCGGGGCCATGTTGCTGGCGCTGCTGGGCGACCGCGGCCTTCATTGCGCCGCCACCGTGCGGATTGCCGCCGCCGTGCGGATTGCCGCCGCCGCCATTGCCGCCGCCGTGTTGCATGGCCGGCGCGCCGCCGCCGCCGTTGCCGTGGCCGCCGCCGTCGCCATGGCCGCCGCCATTACCGCCGCCGGGCTTGGCCTGGGCCGATCCGATCGCCAGCGCGGCGATCGCGATTCCGGTTAACAGGGTACGCATGGGAATCTCCTTTGTGGGGCTTTCAACGCCAATGCCACGCGACCGTTCCCGTTTTCTGCGCCCCGTTCAGTGAAGCGAAAGGGGCGCCCGGTTTCCCGGACGCCCCCTGCAGGCCGCGATCGTGCCGGACGGCGCGATCAGAAGCTGTAGTACATGTCGAATTCGACCGCGGACGGGGTGGTTTCCCAGCGCATGACCTCTTCCCACTTCAGCTCGGCGTAGGACTCGATCTGGTCCTTGGTAAACACGCCGCCCTGCAGCAGGAAGTCGTGATCCGCCTCAAGCGCTTCGAGCGCTTCGCGCAAGCTGCCGCACACCGTCGGCACGTCGGCCAGTTCGGCCGGCGGCAGGTCGTAAAGGTTCTTGTCCATCGCCTCGCCGGGGTGGATCTTGTTCTTGATCCCGTCGAGCCCGGCCATCAGCAGCGCGGCATAGCAGAGGTACGGATTCGCCATCGCGTCGGGAAAGCGGAATTCGACCCGCTTGGCCTTGTCGCCCGTGCCGTAGGGGATCCGGCACGAGGCCGAACGGTTGCGCGCCGAATAGGCCAGCAGCACTGGCGCCTCGAAACCGGGGACCAGTCGCTTGTAGCTGTTGGTGGTCGGGTTGGTGAAGGCGTTGAGCGCCTTGGCGTGCTTGATGACGCCGCCAATGTAATAAAGGCAGGTGTCCGACAGCCCGGCATAGCCGTTGCCTGCGAACAGGGGCTTGCCGCCGTTCCAGATCGACATGTGGGTGTGCATGCCGCTGCCGTTGTCGGCCTTGATCGGCTTCGGCATGAACGTCGCGCTCTTGCCGTAGGCGTGCGCCACCTGGTGGACGACGTACTTGTAGACCTGCATCCGGTCGGCCGTTTCAACCAGCGTGCCGAAGGTCAGGCCCAGTTCGTGCTGCGCGCTGGCGACTTCGTGGTGATGCTTGTCGCACGGCAGGCCCATCTCGATCATGGTCGAGACCATCTCGCCGCGCACGTCGACCAGGCTGTCCACCGGAGCGACCGGGAAATACCCGCCCTTGGCGCGCGGGCGATGCGCCATGTTGCCGGTTTCGTACTGCTTGTTCGAATTGGTCGGCAACTCGATATCGTCGATGGTGAAACCGTTGCCGTTGTAATCGTCGTAGAAGCGCACGTCGTCGAAGACGAAGAACTCGGCCTCGGGGCCGACGTAGACGGTGTCGCCCACGCCGCTCGACTTCAGGAAGGACTCGGCGCGCTTGGCGGTGGAGCGCGGATCGCGGGCGTAGAGATCGCCGGTCGACGGCTCGACGATGTCGCACACGATGATCATCATCGGCGTCGCCGCGAACGGATCGATATAGACCGCGTCGAGGTCGGGCTTGAGGATCATGTCGCTTTCGTTGATCGCCTTCCAGCCGGCGATCGACGACCCGTCGAACATCAGGCCGTCCTCGAGCTGGTCTTCGTCGAGCGTGGCGGCGACCATGGTCAGGTGCTGCCACTTGCCCTTGGGATCGGTAAAGCGAAGGTCGACCCACTCGATCTCCTCGTCGCCGATGCGCTTGATGATGTCACTGGCCTTGCTCATGTCTTGCCTTTCTGCTCGCCCCGCTCGGGCCGAATGAAGTGGGTGGTAACGTGGCGGGTACGCCGCCCTAGATGGCCGCGTCGTCGCGCTCGCCGGTGCGGATGCGCAGGGCGCTTTCAACCGGGATCACGAAGATCTTGCCGTCGCCGATGCGGCCGGTCTGGGCGGCACTGGCGATCGCCTCGACCGTACGCTCGGCCATGTCGTCCGTGACGACGATCTCAAGCTTCACCTTGGGCAGGAAATCGACCACGTATTCGGCGCCGCGGTACAGCTCGGTATGGCCCTTCTGGCGCCCGAAGCCCTTGGCCTCGGTCACCGTGATGCCCGAAACGCCGACCTCGTGGAGCGCTTCCTTGACCTCGTCCAGCTTGAACGGCTTGATGATGGCTTCGATCTTCTTCACGTCACGTGAACCCCTGCACCGTTGGCATCTCACCCGGACCGGCGACTCAAGAATCGTGCCAGTCCCGCTGCCTCGGGTTAGGCCATCGCGCAAAGCGGGCCAAGCACGGATTCGCAAGATTTGAATTCGAAACGCGGCGCGGCGCACAACATACAGGCAGTACGACGCGGCAATTCTTGCCTAAATTGCGAGCAGCCTGCCTGCTATTTAGGCAGGTGTACCGCCGCAAACCGGTCGATCATCCGGGCCATGTCGGCATCGCGCGCCGACAGCCCGCCGGCATCGTGCGTGGTCAAGGTGATCTCGACCCGGTCGTAGACGTTGAACCACTCGGGATGATGATCGGCCTTGTCGGCATAGATCGCGACGCGGGTCATGAACCCGAATGCGGCGTTGAAATCGCCGAACCGCAGTTGCCGTTCGATCGCCTTGCCGTCGCCGCGCAGCGTCCAGTCGGGCAGCTCAGCCATCAGGCGGTCGCGCTCGGCGTCGGAAAGGGGGGCGATCGGCATGGCTTGTCCTCGGCTGGCTGCCTGGCTGGCTGCTTGGCAGACCGGGGGGTTTCCCTTATCGCCGCGCGCCATGCAACCCTGCCGCATCGCTGCCGAGGATCTTGCCTGCCGGCGCGGCGACCGGGTGCTGTTCCGCGCGCTGGGCTTTGCGCTGGGGCCGGGCGACGCGCTGCACGTGGGCGGCGCCAACGGCATCGGCAAGTCGAGCCTGCTGCGGATCGCCGCGGGGTTGCTGCCCGCGTTTGCCGGAATGGTGCGGCGCCAAGGTGCCGCCGGCCTGCTGGACGAGCGTGCCGCGCTGGATGGCCATCGCCCGCTCTACCAGGCACTGGGCTTCTGGGCCGGGCTGGACGGCGCGGCGACCGACCTTGACCGCGTCGGGCTGGATCGGCTGGCCGATGTGCCGGTCGGCTATCTTTCCACTGGCCAGCGCAAGCGGGCCGCCTTCGCGCGGCTGCTGGCCCAGCGCGCCCCGATATGGCTCCTCGACGAGCCGCTCAACGGCCTCGATACCGCCGGCACCAAACTGGCCGAAGCGCTGATCGCCCGTCACCGGGCCGGCGGCGGAATCGTGATCGCCGCATCGCACCAGCCGATCGCCATGCCCGGCGCCCAGGCCATTGACCTGGCTGGCTACGCGCCGTGATCGCCGCGCTGCTGCGCCGTGACCTGGGCAACCTGGTCGGCCGCGGACGCGGCGGCGGACCGGTGCTGCCGGTACTGTTCTTCCTTGCCGTGGCTACCCTCTATCCCTTCGCGGTCGGCCCCGATGCCGCCCTGCTGGCGCGCACCGGCGGCGGCATCATCTGGATTGCGGCGCTGCTGGCGGCCCTGCTACCCGTCGATCGCCTGGTCGAGCCCGATCTTGACGCCGGGGTCTTCGACCAGCTGGCGCTGCGCGGAATTTCGGAGGAGCTGATCGTCGCGGTGCGGATTCTTGCCCACTGGCTGGCCTTCGGCCCGCTGCTGATGGTGGCGGCGCTGCCGGCCGCGGCGCTGCTCGGCCTGTCAGGCGAGACGCTGCGCCTGGTCGAGCTGGGGCTGCTGGCCGGAACGCCCGGGCTGGCGGCGCTGGGCGTGCTGGTGGCGGCGTTGACCGCGGGGCTGCGCGGCGGCGCTGCGCTCGGGGGCCTGATAGCAATCCCGCTGGCGGTGCCGCTGCTGATCTTTGGTGCCGGCAGCCTGGCGCCGGGCGGGGAGCACGGCGCCGCCCTGGCCGCCGCCGTCAGCCTGGTTCTTCTTGCGATGACCCCGTTCGCCGCCGGGGCGGCGATCCGCGGCGCGCGGTAATCAGGGCTTGTGCCGGCCCGCCGGGCTGGTGGTGAAGACCTCGCACCCGTCTTCGGTAATCCCGATCGAATGCTCGAACTGCGCCGACAGCGAGCGGTCGCGCGTCACCGCCGTCCACCCGTCGTCGAGCAGCTTGACCCCCGGCTTGCCCAGGTTGATCATCGGCTCGATCGTGAAGAACATCCCCGGGCGCAGCTCCGGCCCGGTGCCGGCGCGCCCGGCGTGGACGACCTCGGGCGCGTCGTGGAACAGGCGGCCGACGCCGTGGCCGCAGAATTCGCGCACGACGCCGTAACGGTTCGCTTCGGCATGGGCCTGGATGGCGGCGCCGATATCGCCCAGGCGGGCGCCGGGGCGCGCCTGTTCGATCCCGATCATCAGGCACTCGTACGTCACGTCGACCAGGCGGCGCGCCTTCAGAGCCACGTCGCCGACCAGGTACATGCGGCTGGAATCGCCGTGCCAGCCGTCCAGCAGCGGGGTCACGTCGATGTTGACGATATCGCCGTCCTTCAGCGTCTTGTCGCCCGGGATGCCGTGGCAGACCACGTGATTGACCGAGATGCAGCACGAATGGGCATAGCCGCGGTAGCCCAGCGTGGCCGGAACCGCCCCGCCGTCGAGCGTCATCGTGCGGACCAGATCGTCGATCGCGCCGGTGGTCACGCCCGGACGGACGACGTCATACAGCGCGTCGAGGATTTCGGCGGCCAGCCGCCCGGCCTTGCGCATACCTGCAAAGGCTTCGGCGCCGTGCAGCTTGATGGTGCCGTCGCGGTAGCCGGTCTCGTGCGCTTCGATGGTCTGGTATTCGGTCATGCCGCCCAGATAGCACTCGGCCGCTTCAATTGCGAGGTGCCGGCGCCGGTTCGGGCCGCGAAACGCTGAACGCCTTGCGATAGCGCGGGCGCACCGCGGCCAGAACTTCCGGCGTGACCGGCAGCTTGACCTCGTACGAACCTTCCGCCCACGGCCCCGCGGAATAAGGCGCGACAAGGATCAGGATGTGATCGAAGGTGCGCCCCTTGAGCGCCGCATCGTCGTGATCGGCCTCCAGGTCGGGCTGGCCGGTATAGAGCGCGACCGCTTCGGCCGTGGGGTCGATGCAATCCTCGAACGGGCGCGAATGATCGGCGCTGACCGGCGCCTCGCGCTTGACGGCGCGCGCGCGGTCGAGCTCGGCACAGAACGGGGCCGCGATCGCCTTGCGCAGCGCCGCGCTCGACGTGAACAGCGACAGGACCGGGCGCCGCGTCCTGGCGGCGCGGTCCCACACCATGGTCCGGAACGCGATCAGCCCATGCGCGCCGCCGGTATAGGTCGAGGTGAACGAGGACAGGCTGAGGAACCGCTCGGTCTCCGCCGCGGTGCGCCAGCGCGTGATCAGCGAATAACGGCGAAAGCGCTCGTGCTGCTGGAACGCGGCATCGCGGTCCTTGCGGGCAGCGGCGATGAAGGCGCTGCGGGTGGTTGCCAGCGTCGTGTCGAACCAGGCGCGCAGCGGCGCGATGGCGTAGGCTTCGTTAGGGTAGAGAAATTCGAACAGGTAATAGTCCGCTTCCTGCTTCACCGAGCGGCCATTGTCGGCATCCGGCGTCGCCGTGGCGGACGTGGGCACGACCTCGACCGTCTGCCCGGACGCCTCGGGCACCACCTCGGGCGATCCCTCGGCGGCGATCGCGTAGGGGATCCTGGTCGGCTCGGCAGAAGGCGTGCCGTCGCCGCAGCTTGCCAGCATCAGCGCGGCCAACAGGGCGGCGCCGCCGCGGAGCCGATTTTTTCCTCGCGTGTCCATCGCCGTGACCGCTAAGCCATTGCGGCCATGACTGACAAGCAAACGCTGATCCAGCCCGACCGCGGCCAGCCCGCCACCGCGCTCCACCTCGTCAACACCGACACGTTCGGCGGCTGGCTGAAAGGTCGCAGCGCCGCCCAGCGCGCCGCGCTTGCCGCGCAGAAGTTCAAGGGCGGCAGTTACGAAACCGCGATCGTGCCCGACGGCGAGGGGTGGTTCGCGGTCGGCGGCGTGGCCGACACGGCCAGCCTGTCCAGCTGGTGCCTGGCGCGGCTGGCCGAAGTGCTGCCGGCGGGCACTTACCGCCTGGACGGGGCGGCGACCGGCAAGCCCCTGCTCGGCTGGGTGACGGCGCAATACCGGTTCGACCGTTACAAGGACAAGCCCGAGGCCGAAGGGCCGCGCGTGCTGCTGACGGCCGATGTCGCCGCCATCGAACCGGCGCTGGCAGAGGCTGCCGCCACCGCGCTGGTGCGCGACCTGGTCAACACACCCGCCGCCGACCTCGGCCCGGCGGAGCTCGAGGCCGAGGGCGCGCGGCTTGCCAAGCTCCACGGCGCCGAGCTGACGGTGACCAGCGGCGACGCGCTCGAGCGCGGCTATCCGATGATCCACGCGGTCGGCAAGGCGGCCGCGCGCAGCCACGCGCCGCGCCTGATCGAGCTGACCTGGGGCGATCCCGGACATCCGCGACTAGCCGTGGTGGGCAAGGGCGTGTGCTTCGATTCGGGCGGGCTCAACATCAAGCCCGGCGGCTCCATGGCGCTGATGAAAAAAGACATGGGCGGGGCGGCTCACGCGCTGGCGCTGGCCGGGCTGATCATGGGACGCGGCCTGAACGTGCGGCTGCACGTGCTGGTCCCGGCGGTCGAGAATGCGATCGCGGGCAACGCCTTTCGCCCCGGCGACATCCTGAAGACGAGGCTGGGCCTGACCGTGGAGAATACCAACACCGACGCCGAAGGGCGGCTGGTGCTGGGCGACGCGCTGACCCGCGCCGGCGAGGAGAGCCCGGACCTCGTCATCGACTTCGCCACCCTGACCGGCGCCGCGCGCGTCGCGCTCGGCCCCGATCTGCCGGCGCTGATGGCGCGCCAGGACGCCACTGCCGACGCGCTGATCGCCGCCGGACTCGCGGTCGACGATCCGGTCTGGCGCCTGCCGCTGCCGGGCGCGTACCGCGAATGGCTGAAATCGGACGTCGCCGACATGGTCAACAGCCCGTCCAACGGCTTTGCCGGCGCCAGTGTCGCCGGCCTGTTCCTGGACCGGTTCGTGCCCGAAGGCACCGACTGGGCCCACTTCGACACCTTCGCCTGGCGCCCCGTCGCCAAGCCGGGCCGCCCGAAAGGCGGCGAAGCCCTGGGCCTGCGCGCAGCCTGGCACATGCTGCTGCAACGCTACGGGTAAGACGTTTCCGTTCAGGGCGCGCGCGACCGCCGCGTCGACAAGGTGCCGCGCTCGCCCGCGGTCGGCCACCCTTGGCTTGCCCCGGGGGCGCCGCATCGCTAAGCGCTCGCGTTCGCTTACAGGGGCAATTCTTCGCCAGTGACTACCGCCGCCGCCGTTCCGACGCACCAGCTCGCCCTGTCGGGGCCGAGCGAGTGTCTCGACGCGCCGCACTGGCCGGTGCGGGGCGACCTGGCGCACGTGCGGCTGGCGGGGATCTGCTTCGTGCCGCACTACGCCGTGCCGATGCCGCACCTCCTGTCCAGCCCCGCCGACCTCAAGGTCAAGCCGCAGGACGACGCCGATGCGCGCGAGACGCTGGCTGCCGGCACGACCTTCAACGTGCTCGACATGGCGGGCGGCTGGGCCTGGGGCCAGGTGGGCGAGGATGGCTGCGTCGGTTACCTGCCGCTCGATGTGCTGGAGGCGCGACGAAGCTGATCGCTTCGCCTCGCTTTTTCTCCCACCCCAGCTAGGGGTTCGACCATGACCCAGACAGTTTTCATCGACGGCGCCGCCGGCACCACCGGGCTCGAGATCGTGGAGCGGCTGCAGGGCCGCCCCGAGTTCGAGCTGATCGTCCTCGACGACAGCCAGCGCAAGGACGCCAGCGCTCGGGCCGAGGCCTTTCACGCCGCCGACTTCGCGGTGCTGTGCCTGCCCGACGAGGCCGCACGCGAAGCGGCGGCGCTCGCCGAGGGGAGCGGGGTGCGGATCATCGACGCTTCCAGCGCTTATCGCACCGCCGGCGACTGGACTTACGGCTTTCCGGAACTGATCGGGCGCGACCGGATCGCCGCTGCCAACCGCGTCAGCAACCCCGGGTGCTATCCCACCGGTTTTCTGGCGCTGGTTGCACCACTTGTACGCAAAGGACTGTTGCCGGGCGACTGGCCCTTCGTCTGCCACGCGGTCTCGGGGTATTCAGGTGGTGGCAAGGCCCTGATCGCGCGGTTCGAAGCGGATCGCACCATCGCGTTTCGCGATTACGGTCTGGCGTTGGGGCACAAGCACGTGCCCGAAATGCAGCTCTACGCGCGCCTCGCGCATCCCCCGGTGTTCGCGCCGGCGGTGATCCCCGCGCACCGCGGCATGGTGGTCGAAGTGCCGCTGCACCTGCACTTGATGCGGCAGGCTGCGCCCGCCGATGGCTTGCGCGATGCGCTGGCCGATTTCTATGCCGGCAGCCCTGTCGTCACCGTCCACCCCGATGCCCCGGACGAAATCCTGCTGAGGACCGACAGTGTGCCGTCGGACAAGCTGGGCCTGTGGGTGTTCGGCAGTGCCGACGGCACGCAGGCGCGGCTGGTCGCGCGGCTCGACAATCTGGGCAAGGGCGCCAGCGGCGCGGCGGTGCAGAACCTCAACCTGATGGCCGGCTTGCCCGAAACCGCCGGACTGGCGCTTTAGCCGCGCGGGCCGCTAGCCACTCAGCCCGCGCCTAAGCTGCTTGCGCAGCGCGCCGGGAAACCAGCGCGCGGCGCGCGTCAGCCGCACCGCGGTCTTGCCTACCGGCCAGTGCAACCTGGTTCCGTGGACCGCGCGCCACGCGGTTTCGGCAACCTCGTCCACCGGGGTGATCTCCAGCCCGGCAGCGGAGACTTCGGCGCGGATCGCGGCGTTGCTGCCGGCGTGACTGGTGTGGTCAAGCAGCGGCGTATCGATAAAGGCCGGCATCAGGTCCGCCACCCGGATGCCGTCGGCCGCCCAGTCGGCATCCAGCGATTCGGTCATGGCCCGCACCGCGAACTTGGTGGCCGAATAGACCGCGGCGCCCGGTGTGCCCCAGATTCCTGCCGCGCTAGAGGTCGACAGCAGGCACGATCCCGGGGCCGAGGCACGCAGCCACGGGTAGGCGGCGCGCGCGCCAAGCAGCGCCCCCTTGAGGTTGACGCCCAGGCAGCGGTCGATCTCTGCCTCGGTCATTTCCGCCAGCGGTCCGCCCAGCGGCACCCCGGCGTTGTTGAACACCGCGTCGATGCGCCCGCCGGCCGCCTCGGCGAAGGCGGCCAGGACGTCGTCCCACTGCGCCGCGTCGCGCACGTCGAGCAGGCGCGACCAGCCGCGCCCTTCGCCCAGGAGCGCCAGCGTACCGGCCATCCCGGCGGCGTCGATATCGCCCAGCCCGACGAACCAGCCGCCCGCCGCGAACCGGACGGCCACCGCCCGGCCGATGCCCGAGGCGCCGCCGCTGATGAAGATCGCGCGCACCGGCGGCATGGCATTTCTCCCCCTTGATGCGGTCCCGTGCGAATCGTGCGGCTGCCGCAGCGACGAAAGCCTAAAGCGCAGGATTGTTATAGCAATGCCAGGTGAAGATGGCCGCCGCGCCGCGGTGCGGCCGCCAGCTTTCGGCCAGCGCGCGTGTTTCCTTTTCACCCGGCCGTTCGGTCAGGCCTAGGATCTTGTGGAGCCCGGCCTGGACGGCCAGATCGCCCGCCGGCCAGATGTCAGCCCGGCCCTCGGCAAACAACAAATAGATTTCCGCCGACCACCGCCCGATGCCCTTGATCGCGGTCAACTGGGCGATCGCGGTCTCATCGTCGTCGGGAAGATCGTGAAGGTCGAGGACGCCCGCCACGACCTGTTCGCACAGGCTGCGCGCATAACCCTGCTTCTGCCGCGATAGGCCGCACCCGCGCAGCGCGTCGAAGTCCGCTGCCAGCAGTTTTTCGGGCGGGATGTCCTCGCCCAGGAGCGCCTGCAGCTTGTTCCACACCGACGCGGCCGCCGCCACGCTAACCTGCTGGCCCA
Organism: Parablastomonas sp. CN1-191; assembly: GCF_049354825.1. Lineage (GTDB taxonomy): Bacteria > Pseudomonadota > Alphaproteobacteria > Sphingomonadales > Sphingomonadaceae > Novosphingobium. The sequence continues at coordinate 118,055 of NZ_CP186480.1, forward strand.
CGATGGTCCGCAGCAGGGTATGGTAGCCGCGCGGACGGATGCGCGGTTCGGGATAGCCGGCAGCGGCCAGCGCCGCGGCCATTTTCGGCTCCAGCGTGGCAAGAGCGTCGAGCGACGTTTCGATCTGTTTTGCGGAAAGCCCCACGCCCGTTGCCTTTCTTGCCAATCCCGGGCCGAGCGATTAGCAGCCCGCCCGAGGCCCGAACAGGGCGCACGCAAAAGGACCAGCCACCCATGCCCAAGCTGCTCGTCGTCGATCGCGCCGGAGAGGAAACCACGGTCGAGGCCAAGGGCGGCCTGAGCGTGATGGAGGCCATCCGCGACGCCGGTTTCGACGAACTGCTGGCACTGTGCGGCGGCTGCCTGTCGTGCGCCACGTGCCACGTCCACGTCGATGAGGCGTTCCTGGACAAGCTTCCGCCGATGAGCGAGGACGAGGACGACCTGCTCGACAGCTCGGACTTCCGGCAAGCGAACTCGCGCCTGTCGTGCCAGATCCCGTTCAGCGATGCGCTGGACGGCATCAAGGTCACGATCGCGCCAGAAGACTGATCGCGCGGCGCCTTCATCGGAACAGCCGGGCTTCACCGCCCCCAAGCGCAATTCGTTTGCCGATGGTGCCCGGCGTTCATAGCTAACGCACTATGACCCTTTCTGCACGTCCCGATACCCTGGCCCTGATCGGCAACACTCCGCTCGTCCTACTGCAGGGTCCGAGCGAGGCTGCCGGCTGCGAAATCTGGGGCAAGTGCGAATTCATGAACCCCGGTGCCTCGGTCAAGGACCGCGCGGCGCTGTGGATCGTGCGCGATGCCGAGGAGAAGGGCCTGTTGCAGGCCGGCGGCACGATCGTCGAAGGCACCGCCGGCAACACCGGGATCGGGCTGGCGCTGGTCGCCAACGCGCTGGGTTACAAGACCGTGATCGTCATGCCCGAGACGCAGAGCCGGGAAAAGATGGACACGTTGCGCGCGCTCGGCGCCGAACTGGTTCTCGTCCCCGCAGCTCCGTTCGCCAATCCCGGCCACTTCGTCCACACCTCGCGCCGGCTTTCCGAGGAAACCGAGGGTGCGATCTGGGCCAACCAGTTCGACAACATCGCCAACCGCAAGGCGCACATCGAATCGACCGCGCCCGAAATCTGGGCGCAGATGGACGGCCGGATCGACGGTTTCACCTGCGCTGCGGGGACCGGCGGTACGATCGCCGGGGTCGGGCTCGGCCTCAAGGAAAAGTCCGAGGACATCGTCATCGCGCTGACCGACCCGCACGGCGCGGCGCTTTACAGCTACTACGCCTGCGGCGAACTCAGCGCCGAGGGCAGCTCGGTGGCCGAGGGGATCGGGCAGGGCCGCATCACCGCCAATCTCGAGGGTGCGCCGATCGATACCCAGTTCCGCATCGCGGACGAGGAAGGGCTCGACTGGGTCGCGCGCCTGCTGCGCGAAGAAGGCCTGTGCCTGGGCTTGTCGTCGGGCATCAACGTGGCCGGCGCGGTGGCGCTGGGGCGCAAGCTGGTGGCCGAAGGGCGCGAGGACGTGCGCGTGGCCACGATCCTGTGCGACACCGGCTTTCGCTACTTGTCGACGCTCTACAATCCCGAATGGCTGCGGGCGAAGGGGCTGCCGGTCTTCCCTTGGCTCGAAACCTAGGCTATCCTGCGGCCCAATGGCCACAAGACCATCGCCAACGGCCCCGATTACGGTCGCACCAGTCCCGCCCGCAGCGCCGACGGCGCGCGATCTGCGCGCGCAGACCGTGCAGCGCCTCCAGGCCGGGATGCTCGGGCTGGCGGCGATGCTGCTGCTTGTCGGGCTGGCTAACATCATCATGGACCGCGCGCGCGAGGCCGATGGCGTGGTCGCCGCCGCGCCGACCCGCACCTCGACGACCGACGCGGCGCCGAAGAACGATCCGCTCGCAGACATGGGCGTGGTCCCGTCCGCCAGCGCCAGCGCCGGCACGAAGGCCGTCCCCTCTGCCAGCGGTGCCGGCACCGCGCCGCCGCAGGCCAATGGCGGCAACTAGGAAGCCTGCCCTCATCGCCGCGATCGTGGTTGCCGTGCTGGCGGCGACGGCGGCGTGGGTGGTGCTGGCGCGCGGGCCGGGCGAACGTCACCGCGTCGGCCTGTTCACCACCCTGCCGATCCTGTGGAACGAGGCCGGTGGCGTGGGCGAGATGCTGGCCAGCAAGGACGGACCGCACTGGGCCAGGGCCGCGCTGGCCGAGGAGGGCCCCGTCACCGCGCTCGACACGCTCACGCCCGACACCCTGCGCGGGGTCGAGCGCCTGGTGCTGGCGCAGCCGCGCGCGCTGTCTCCCGATGAGAACGTCGCGCTCGACAACTGGGTCCGGGGCGGCGGCGAGGTGCTGCTCTTCGCCGATCCGATGCTGACCGAGGATTCGCGCTTCCCGCTTGGCGACCGGCGCCGCCCCGAAGGCACGGTGCTGCTCTCGCCGATCCTCAAGCGTTGGGGGCTGGAGCTGCAGTTCGATGAGAACCAGCCGTTCGGAAAACGCAGCGTTGCGGCGCAGGGCACCGCCATCCCGGTCAACCTGCCGGGCCGCTTCGTCGTGCTCAAGCCCGCGCCGTGCAAGGTCGACGGCCGTGCCCTGGTGGCGCGCTGCGATGTCGGCAACGGGCGTGTCCTGGCCGTCGCCGACGCCGATCTGCTGAGCCGCGACGATCCCGATGGCGCGGGCCAAGCCGCGCTCGCCGCGTTGATGGCGCGCGCTTTCACCGACTAGCCGCGCCAAGCCCCTCGACAGCCGGCAAGCCGCCCGGCATGAATCGCGCGGGGCGCATTTTCGCCAATGGGGAGAACAGCTTGGTCGCGCTGGTGTCGACGGTCGCCTATCTTGGGCTGGAGGCGCGCAGCGTCGAGGTGCAGTGCCAGGTCGCGCCAGGGCTGCCCCGTTTCGCCGTCGTCGGCCTGCCCGACAAGGCGGTCGGCGAAAGCCGTGAGCGGGTCCAGGCCGCGCTCGCCGCGATGGGGCTGGCGCTGCCGCCCAAGCGGATCACCGTCAACCTCTCGCCCGCCGACCTGCCCAAGGAGGGCAGCCATTACGACCTCCCGATCGCGCTGGCGCTGCTGGCCGCTATGGGAGTGACCGATGCCGAGCAGTTGGGCGATTTCGTGGCCGTGGGCGAACTGGCGCTCGATGGGCGCATCGTCGCCTCGCCGGGTGTACTGCTGGCGGCGATGCACGCGGCGGGCGAGGGCCGCGGACTGATCTGCCCGGCGGCGCAAGGGGCTGAGGCGCGCTGGGCGGGCGACATGCCGGTCTTGGCGGCGCCCGACCTGGTCAGCCTGCTCAACCACCTCAAGGGCGTGCAGCAGCTCCCCGCGCCGCAGCCGGGCGAGGCCGAGACGCCGGCACCGGGACCCGACCTGTCGCAAGTCAAGGGACAGGAGACGGCCCGCCGCGCGCTTGAGATCGCTGCCGCGGGCGGGCACAACCTGCTGATGATCGGCCCGCCGGGTGCTGGCAAGAGCCTGCTGGCCGCCTGCCTGCCCGGTATCCTGCCGCCGCTGACCCCGGGCGAAGCGCTGGAAACCTCGCTGGTGGCGAGCGTTGCGGGCACGCTCGAGGATGGCCGGATCAGCCGTGCGCGCCCGTACCGCGCGCCGCATCATTCCGCATCGATGGCGGCGCTGACCGGGGGCGGCCTCAAGGCCCGGCCGGGCGAAGTCAGTCTGGCCCACCTCGGCGTGCTGTTCCTCGATGAATTGCCCGAGTTTCAGCGCACCGTGCTCGATTCGCTGCGCCAGCCGCTCGAGACCGGGACGGTCACGGTCGCTCGCGCCAACGCCCACGTCACATACCCGGCGAGGGTACAGCTGATCGCCGCGATGAACCCGTGCCGATGCGGCCATCTCGGCGATCCGGCGCTGGCCTGCAGCCGCGCGCCGAAGTGCGCTGCCGATTACCAGGCTAAAGTCTCCGGGCCGCTGCTCGACCGCATCGACCTTCATGTCGAGGTCGATCCGGTCAGCGCCGCCGACCTGGCGCTGCCCGCTGCGGCCGAGGGGTCCGCCCAGGTGGGCGCACGGGTTGCCGCCGCGCGCGCGCGCCAGGTGGCGCGGCTGGACGGCACCGGCAAGCGCAGCAACGCCGAGCTCGACGGCGACGCGCTCGAAGCGCACGCGACGCCGGACGAGGCGGGCCGCGCGCTGCTGATGCAGGCGGCGGAAGCGATGCGCCTGACCGCGCGCGGCTACACCCGCGTGCTGCGGGTGGCACGCACCGTGGCCGATCTGGCCGGGGTGGAGACGGTGGGCCGCATCCACGTGGCCGAGGCGCTCAGCTATCGCCGGGCGGCACCGCGCGCATGACGCCGGTCGGCAAAGCCAACCTCATTGCCGCGGCGGCAGGATTGGCCGCCTTCGCCGGGGGAATCTGGCTGACGTTTCATCCTGTCCGGCCGCAACACGGCGTTCCGGTCGCGGCCCGGATCGTATCGATGCAGCCGTCGATGAGCCGCTATTCGCCCGGCAAGGTGGTGGTTCGGTTCGAAAGCGGCCGCTTCGTCGGCGAACGCTTGCTCGCGCCGGGACCGGCGGCGGGCTGCCGGCCGGGCCAGACCATCCAGGCCGAGCGGCGCGGCGTGACGCTGTGGTTCGAGCCGCCCTGCGCGGCGCCGAATGAACGAGCCCAATGATCGCGATGACCTGCCTGTGCGGCGCGGTGCAGCTGTCCGTCCCGCGGCCCGACTATATCCACCAGTGCAACTGCACGCTGTGCAGCAAGACCGGCGCGCGCTGGGGCTATTTCACGCCGGACCAGGTCCGCGTCATTGGCGCCGCAGCCATCGCCGTGCGGGGCGACAAGGCGGTGCCCTCGGCCGAAGTGCATTTCTGCGGCGCTTGCGGGTCGACCACGCATTTTGGACTGACCCCGGCGATGATCGCGCAGCACGGCGATGTCATGCGAGGGGTCAACATGGCGCTGGCCGACCCGGCCGACCTGGCCGGGATCGAGCAGCGCTTTCCCGACGGACGCGCATGGGACGGTGCCAGCGCCGAATTCGGCTATGTCAGCGCGCCGACGATCATCGGTTCGCGCTGAGCGCGGCCCACCACGCGGCGTATGGCGTGTTCTTGGCCAGGTAACGGTTCCAGTCCGGCGCACCGTCGTCCCACCACGGCGCGCCGCGTTCGCCCAGCGCGTGCTTTGCGGCATCGACACGCCCGCGCGCGGCCGTTCGCGCCGCGGCGTCGGTCTTCGCAGCGCCGACCGCGCGGCGCGCGTCCATCAACTCGCGGACCAGCCGTTCGCGCTCGGCCTCGGGTAGGTGGGGGTTGGCGGTCCGCCACAAGCGGCCGCGCACGACGATGTAGCGCCCATCCGGCGTTCGGTCAGGAGCCTGTGCCGGCTCGCTCAAAGGGCGGCGGCCATCGCCTCTTCGCGGGCCTCGCCGCGCATCCGCCATTCCAGGTCGCGCACATCGAGCACGCGGCCGTCGTGCGAGCGGATCGTGATCGGCGCGATCGGCTCGCCGTCGCGGGCGTCGCACAGCACCGGGTTGGCGGCGACGCCAAGGCCGTGCTTTTCGCCCCACTGGCGCAGGGCGATCAGCGCCGGCAGAAGGTCGTAGCCCTTGTCGGTGAGCCGGTAGGCGATCTTGCGGCGATCGTCGGGCAGGGGTTCGCGCTGCATGACGCCGTATTCGACAAGCCGTGCCAGCCGGTTCGACAGGATATTCCGCGCGATCCCGAGCACGCCAAGGAAATCCTCGAAGTGGCGCACGCCGTTGAAGGCGGCGCGCAAGATCATGAACGACCAACGCTCACCCATCACCTCAAGCGCGACGGGAAGCCCGCAGGAGTGGATGTTGTCGAGCGGTTCGCGCAGTTTGCCCATCGGCCCTTCCTCTGTCCCTCTGGGATCGCGGCATCGTGCCGGTCGGCGGGGATTCGGTCCCGGCATAGCAGCAAAATCCGACAAGGTCGATTTCAAGTTGCAACCAGAAACCTATCTTGATAGGTAGCGATTCGCAATTGATTTTCAAGGGGACCTTTCATGCTCGCTCTCGCTCACCAGACCGGCATTCGCCTGGTCGTCGCTGCCGGCCTGGCTCTGGCCGCCGGCGCGCCGGCCGCCGCCCTCGCCCAGTCGGGCCACGGTGGTTACAGTGCCACCCTGGCGGCACCGCTGCCGGCCGCGAAGAAGGCAGTGCTCAACGGTGTGATCTGGAAGTGCGATGGCGACAGCTGCGCCGCTCCGCTCGACGGTGCGCGCCCCGCGATCGCCTGCGCCAAGATGGTCCGCGCGTTCGGCGCGGTGACCCGCTTTGCCGACCCGAAGGGCGATCTGGCGGCGGAGGACCTGGCGCGCTGCAATGCCGCCGCGAACTGAACTCCCACTGGTCTCCGCGCCGGGCACTGCGCGGCGCGGAGGCCTTTTTCGCTCAGTCCAGCAACCCGCGCGCCGACAGGTCTGCCCGCAAGGTCGGCGCGTCGACGAAGTGATGTGTGTGCCAGCCGCAATCGCGCGCCGCGACCACGTTGGGCAGCGAATCGTCGATGAACAGCATCGCGGCCGGATCGCGGCCAAAGCGGCGGGCTGCCAGCGCGTAGATCGCCGGATCGGGCTTGGCGAGTTTCTCCACGCCCGAAACCACGATGTCGCGAAATCGGTCCGCCAGCGGAAAGGAGGGGCGAAAACCCGCCCAGGTATCGGCGCCGAAATTGGTGATCGCGTAAAGCGGCACGCCCCGCGCATCGAGCGCCTCGACGATGCCGGGCATCCCCTCGACCGGGCCGGGGATGGTCTCGTTGAAATGGCTGAACCAGCGGGCGATCAGGCCGGCATGGTGGGGAAACAGGGCGCTGCGCTCGGCCACCATGTCGGCGGCGCTGCGTCCGGCGTCGTGTTCCATGTGCCATTCGAACGTGACGACCTCGTCCAGAAAGCGCGCGCGCTCGGCCGGATCGGGGATCGCGGCCAGATAGGGACGCTCACGCTCCCAGCGCACCAGGACCTTGCCGACGTCGAAGACGACCGCATCGATTCCGCCATCCGCCATGCTCAGCCCATTCCATATGGAAGCGGCCCGCTCTCCGGCAGGAGGCGGGCCGTCGTTGTCTTATCGCCGGGCGGATGGTTCCGCCCGCGCCGGGGGTCAGCCCTGGCGCGCCTTGAAGCGGCGGTTGGTCTTGTTGATCACGTATGTCCGGCCGCGGCGACGGATCACGCGGTTGTCGCGGTGGCGGTCCTTGAGCGACTTGAGGCTGTTGCGAATCTTCATGACGTACCTTCTGGGCTGGCAGCGCCGGCCTTCTGGGCGGAAACCCGCCGTAAAACCGAAGGGGCGCCGTTACGGGCGCGAACCCGCGAAGTCAACCGTGGGCTTGGCTTTCAGCGGCTTCGATATCGGCCAGCCGCCGCTCCCACGCCAGCGCGTGGTTCACGATGGTCGCAAGCTCGTCGTACCGCGGGCGCCACGGCAACGTGGACAGGATCCTGGAATTGTCGCTCACCAGCGAAGCGACGTCGCCCGGCCGCCGCGGCGCGAGCGTTCGCTTAAGGGGCCGGTTGGTCAACTGGTCGACCGCGTCGAGCACGTCCAGCACTGAGAATCCGCGCCCGTAGCCGACGTTGAGCGTCAGGGACCGCGTTGGTGCGGCGATCAGCGCCGCCAGTGCATCGACATGGGCGGCGGCAAGGTCGGCGACGTGAATATAATCGCGCAGGCCGGTGCCGTCGGGCGTCGGGTAGTCGGTGCCGTAGACCGATACGCCGTCGCGCTTGCCGGTCACCGCCTCCACGGCGACCTTGATCAGGTGTGTCGCCCCCGCGGTCGCCTGCCCGGTGCGCGCCTGCGGGTCCGCTCCGGCAACGTTGAAATAGCGCAGCACGGCGTGATTCATCGGGTGCGCGGCGCTGACATCGGCCAGCATCCGCTCGGTCATCGCCTTGCTGGCGCCATAGGGGTTGACCGGCTGGACTGGATCGAGCTCCGACAGCGGCCTGATCCCGGCTTCGCCGTAGACCGTGGCGGTCGACGAAAACACGAAATGCGCAACCCCGCATTCGACCGCGGCGGCCATCAGCGCCCGGCTGCGCACGACGTTGTTGAGATAGTACTTGAGCGGGTCCGACACCGATTCGGGCACGACGATCGAGCCGGCGAAATGCAGCACCGCGCGGGTCCCCTGCTCGGCGAAAATCCGCTTCAGCAAGGCTTCGTCGTCGATATTGCCTTCGTAAAACGGCACGTGTTGGGGCACCGCCCGGCGAAACCCGGTCGACAAGTCGTCGATCACCGCGACGGGCCAGCCGGCGTCCAGCAGCGCCAGGACGGCGTGGCTGCCGATGTAGCCGGCGCCGCCGGTGACGAGAACGGGGACGGTCGTGGTCATCACCAGACGCTATCGGTCCGGGCCGGAAAAGGAAACACGGCGGCTCGGTTCAGCCTTGGGAAAGCACGCTTGAACCAGGGGGCACGGCATGATCGTTCGCTCCTTTGTCCGTTTCGGTGCCGCAGCCGTCCTTGCCGCCGCCGTGGTGGCCGCTCCCGCCCAGGCCCAGCACTGGAGCCGCGGCGGCTGGGGCACCGGCATAGGCGTGGGTGTCGGCACCACCTTCGGCGACCGGCCATATTCGCGCTCGTCGCGCGGCGAGGGCAAGGTCGAGGTGTCGACCTTCGTCAACACCGCGGCCGGGCTGCCGGCGCTGGGCCAGGGCGCGATCGTCGTCGCCCCGGGCGCAGGCCCGCGCGACCCCGTGTTCGAAGCCGCGCTGGTCGACGTCCTGGGCCGCCACGGTTACAACACCGCCGCCGCCACCGCGCCGCAAGTGGTCGAGCTCACCGTCGTGCGCGACATCGCCGAACCGGCCGAGCGCAAGCACAATCCCGTCTCGGGCGAGGTCGGCACCACCATTTCCAACCGCGGATCGGGCATGGGGATCGGGATCGGGATCGACTTGTCGAAGCCCAGGAAGGCGCTGCTTTCCACCCGGCTCGAGGCGCGCATCCGCGACCGGGCTTCGAACGCGGTCCTGTGGGAAGGCCGCGCCGACATGCTGACCCGCGACGGCTCGTCGAAGTGGACCGACCAGGCCGTCGCGGCGAAGCTGGCCGAGGCGCTGTTCGCCAAGTTCCCCAAGCCGGTCGGCTGAAGCCACTTTCCCTTCCGCCCGCCTCATCCTAGGGGCGGGGCATGACAGCTTCAGACCTTTCCATCCGCGTCGACGCGGCGTTCGATTCGGGCAACATCGCGGTCACCTCGGTCGCCGGTGCCTCGGCCCGGCTGACCATTCCGCGCGACCATATGAGCGAGTTCTACCAGTGGTTCCACTTCCGCGTCTCGGGTGCGGCGGGGCGCGAACTGGTGCTCAAGATCACCGACCTCAACACCAGTGCCTATCCCGACGGCTGGCCCGGCTATCGCGCCTGTGTGAGCGAGGACCGCGACAGCTGGGACCGCGCCGAGACGAGCTGGGACGGCAGCGAAAATGGCGGCACGCTGACGATCCGCTATCGCCCGGCCGGCGATCTGGCCTGGTTCGCCTACTTCGCCCCCTATTCGTGGGAGCGCCATCAGGACCTGGTGGCGGCGGTGGCCCTGGCCGAGGGCGTCTCGCACCGCGTGCTGGGCGAAACGCTTGACGGGCGGACGATCGATTGCCTGGAAATGGGCCAGGGTGCCAAGCAGGTGTGGCTCTATGCGCGGCAGCATCCGGGCGAATCGATGGCGGAATGGTGGATGGAAGGCGCGCTCGAATGCCTGGCGGATCCCGCCGATCCGCTCGGCCGCGCGCTGCGCGCCAAGTGCCGGTTCCATGTCGTTCCCAATGCCAATCCCGATGGCTCGGTGCGCGGGCATCTTCGCACCAACGCGGTGGGCGTGAATCTCAACCGCGAATGGCACGAGCCGACGGCCGAGAAATCGCCCGAGGTGCTGGCGATCCGAAACGCCATGGATGAAACCGGCGTCGACTTCGCGATGGACGTACATGGCGACGAGGCGATCCCGCAGGTATTCCTCGCCGGCTTCGAGGGCATCCCGGCGTGGAACGAGGCCCTGCAAGGCGGGTTCGACCGCTACAAGTCGATCCTGGCGCGCCGCACGCCCGATTTCCAGACCCGCCGCGGCTATGGCGTCGCGGGCGCGGGCAAGGCCAATCTGGCGATGAGCACCAACCAGGTCGCAGAGCGCTTCGGCGCCTGCGCGATGACGCTGGAAATGCCGTTCAAGGACAACGACGACCTGCCCGACGCGCGCCAGGGCTGGAGCCCCGAGCGCAGCAAGGTGCTAGGCCGCGACTGCCTGGCGGCGCTCCTGGAATGGCTTGATGCCTGACGCAGTTCGCTGGCCGACCCTTCCGGGCGGCTGGCGGCTGCTGCCCTGCGACCCGCGCGCCGCGCTGGCGGCCGGGGCGCTGGCGATCGCCGGCGTGACCGCATGGGTCCTGCTGGTCGATGCCGACCTCTGCCGCGACGGCTTGCCGTTGCTGGCGCGCGAGACGGCACCGCTATGGCCGCGGACGCTCATCTCGTGCCTGGGCGCGATGCGAGAGGAAGTGGTTTACCGGCTGGCGCTGACCACCGTGCTGGCGGCGCTGCCGCTGCTGTTCGGCCGCCGCGTGCCGGGCTGGTGGATCGTCGCCGCGATCCTGGCGGCGCAATTCGTCAACATCGAGCCGATCGACATCGCTTATCCCGTCTGGGGAACGCTGCGGTTCTGGCTGGTCGGGGCGGTGTGGGGCTGGCTCTACTGGCGCCACGGTTTCGTGACCGCGCTGGCCGCGCACGGCGTTGTCCACATCGTCCTCGACCCGTTGCTGCGCGCGGCGCTGGCCTAGGAAACGATCGGGCTGAGCAGCCGGATCGTCCGGGCATCGGCATCGAGTTCGACCAGGGCGCCCGACGGCAGGCTCAACTGGTTGGAGACATGACCGATGTTGCCGCCGGTAAAGGCCGGAATGCCCAGCGGCGCCAGGTAGTGATCGATCACCTGGTCGAGCGTGAAGCCGTTGTAGTCGGCCTCGGTGGTGCGGCAGCCGGTGCACTGCCCGAAGACGACGCCGGCGACGTCGTCCAGCACCCCGGCCAGGCGCAATTGCTGGAACATCCGGTCGATCCGGTATTCCGCCTCGTTGGTGTCCTCCGCGAACAGGATGGCGCCCTTGAACGACGGCAGCCACGGCGTTCCCATCAGCGTCGAGACGATCGTCAGGTTGCCGCCCAGCAGCCGCCCGCGCGCGGTGCCGCCGCGGATCGTGCGGCCGGCGCGTCCGCTCGCCAGCTCGCCCGCCGGTCCCCCCAGCGTCGGCACGTCGGCCGCGAACGCCAGCCGCCACAGGCTTTCCCAGCTTTCCGGGCGCCACGAACTGGTCGCGTTGCCGCCGTGGATCGTGGCGTAGCCGGCGCGCCGCGCGAACGCGAGGTGCAGCGCGGTGACGTCGGAAAAGCCCAGCAGCAGCTTGGGGTTGCGGCGGATCGCGTCCCAGTCGAGCAGCGGCAGGATGCGCGCGCCGCCCCAGCCGCCGCGCATCGCGAACACCGCCTTGACCGCGGGATCGGCGTACATCGCGTTGAGATCGGCGGCGCGGTCCTCGTCGGTGCCGGCCAGGTAGCCATAGCGACCCGCAACGTGCGGCCCGAATCTCGGCTCGAGGCCCATGCCCTTCAGCCACCACGCGGCGCGCTCGACGCTGTCTTCGCCGTCGATCGCGCTGGCTGGCGCGACCACGCCGACGACGTCGCCGGTCTTAAGCCGGGGCGGCTTGCGCGGCGCCTTGGGCAGGGCCGGCGTGGCATAAGCCGCGGCGCCGAGCGCGGACAGCCCGGCCATGGCGCCGCGCCGGGAAATCACGCCAGGTTGCCCGGTCCGAACGCGCGCGGCAGCAGGTCCGACAGGCGGGTCTCGACCACCTCGTCCTCGCCCGCGCACCAGATCACCGGATCGGTCCCGCCGATGTCGGCCAATTCGTTGAGCACCTGGCGGCAGCGGCCGCACGGCGTCACGACCGGTCCGCCGCGCCCGTCGGGACCGCCGACCACGGCAACGGCTTCCAGGCCTCCGCGGCGTCCTTCGTTCATGGCCTTGGCCACGGCGCTGGTTTCGGCACAAAGCGCAAGCCCGTAACTGGCGTTCTCGACATTGGCGCCGCTCACCACGCTGCCGTCGGCGAAACCCAGCGCCGCGCCGACGTGGAAGCGCGAATAAGGCGCATAGGCGCCGCGCGCGGCATCGCGCGCGGCTGCAACCAGGGTGTCACGATCGTGGGGCATGCCCGTTCCTAGCCCGAGCGCCGGTGCCAAGTCGAGGGCTGTCTGGGCGGTTTCTGCGAGGCGAGATTAACCTATGCAACTCAACGACATGCGGATAGAAAATCGCCGGCTGGCAACGAGTCGCAACGGTGGGGGCAGGGGCAATGAACACGGGCCGGAACAGCGCCGCGCTGCGCGACCTGGGCTTCCTCGCGCGGCTGCTGAACGAAACAGATGACGGCACCGAGCTGGTCGACGCCGACGGAACGCTGCGCTACGTCAACCGGGCCGGCGCCGACGGGATGTATGCGGGGGATGCCGGCGCGGCCGAAGGCAGCGACTGGGTCCAGCTGTGGCCCGCCGGCTCGCGCCTCAAGGCGGGCGAAGCCTTGGACGCCGCACGGGCCGGACGGCCGTTCCGGTTTCGCGGTTGCCGCGAGGATGCGGACGGCAAGCCGAGCTGGTGGGACGTGTCGCTGAGCCCGATGGACTGCGGGGCGGATCCCTGCAGCCTGGCGATCTCGCGCGATGTCACGCGGCTGGTCGCGCAGAACGAGCAGCTCGAGATCGTCGGCGCCGAAATGCGCCACCGGCTGCGCAACGCCTTTACCATCGCGACGTCGCTGACGGTGCTGGCGGCCCGCCAGGCGCCCGAGCACCGCGCCTTTGCCGACCGGCTGATCGACGCGTTCCGCCAGTATGTCGCGGTGCAGGAAATCGTCCTCGATCCGCATGCCGCCAAGTCGTTCGACAAGCTGCTGCCGATGATCATGGGCGCGTTCGGGAGCAACGAGATCTTCGAATACGGCCCGATTCCGGAGATCGACCTGCCCGATGGGTCGGTGCAGGCGCTGGCGCTGGCGTTCGGAGAGCTGTGCACCAATAGCCTCAAGCACGGCAGTCTGCGCGACGGTCGCGCTGTCCGACTCGACGTGTCGGTCGGGTCCGAAATGCTCGAGGTGGTGTGGAGGGAAACCACCCGGTTCGGCCAGCCCCGCGAAGGCGGGCAGGGGTTGGCGCTGATCGACCGGATGGTGACGATATGCGGCGGCTCGGTCGCGCGCGAGGTCACCCCCGATGCAATGGTCACCGCGATCCGCCTGCCGCACGCCGATCCGCGCTACGCCTGAGGCGTCAGCGCTGCACCACAACCCAGCGCAGCGGCGCGTCCTCGGCGTCGCTGGCAAGGTGCGCATTGGCAGTCCACAACATCCACGGGCGTCCGGCGTAGCCCGGCTCGAACCGGTCGCGCACCAGCCACAAGTTGCGGTCGACCCGTGCGGCGATCTGGTAGCGCTTTTCGAACGCAGGGCTGACTTGCAGAATTACCGGCTTGCCGGTGTGGATTTCGACCTGGTTGACGAACGTGGTCAGCTCGCTCTGCACGGCTGCCTCGCTGACCGGCAGTGGGCAGCTGTCGGCCAGTGCGTCGAGCGCGACCGCGGGCGGCAGCATTTTCGCATCGCGCGGCACCGTTGTTACGAAACGCGCCGCCTGCCGGTCTGCCGGCTCGCAGGGATCGTAGAGATGGACCGCGCCCACCTGGAGCCCGGCCGCGCGCGCCGCCTCGAGGTTGCGGCCGAACGAGGGGTCGCTTCCGAATGCGCCGGCGGTGGCGTCCACATAAGCGAACTGTGCTCCGATCGCCTTGAGGGCGACGAAATCGGGCGTCCCGTCGAGCGGGCCGACCTCCACCCCCTGGACCGGATATTGCTTTGCATCGGGCATCCAGCTGCGCAGCGTCCACCACCATGCACCGCCCGCGACGATCCCCAGCAGCACGAGCGTGCCTGCTGCGCGCGTCATCCAGCGGCCCTTGCGCTTGCGCGCCATCACGTGATCCCCGTTTGCCCGATTCAGCCGCGGATATGGAGTACGCAGACCAGCGTGAACAGCCTGCGCGCGGTAGGAAAGTCGGTTTCGACTTTGCCCTCCAGCCGCTCAAGCAGCAGTTCGGCGGCGTGGTTGTGGATGCCGCGGCGGGCCATGTCGATGGTTTCGATCTCGGCCGGCGTCGCCTTGCGGATAGCCTGGTAGTAGCTGTCGCAGATTGCGAAATAGTCGCGGATCGGCCGGCGGAAGCGGCCGAGGCCGAGCACTAGCGTCTCGCACGGGGCGTCGGCTTCGTCGGTGATATCCATCGCCAGGCGCCCGTCCTGGCACGACAGCCGCAGATGATACGGCCCCTGCTGACCGGCGGCGAACGCGCGCAGCGGCTTGAAGCTGTTATCCTCGATCAGGTCGAAGATCGCGATCCGCCGCTCCTGCTCGATGTCGGCATTGCGCCACAGGATGGTCGCCTCGTCGAGCGTGATCCGGCTGATGCGGGGGTCGGCCATGGGGGGCAGCGTTTCGCAGATGCAGCAGGCGCGGGCAAGTTGGTAACGGCGGGCCGGTCCGTCCCCGCTATCCACAGGTCAAGCCGGATGAACCGCCGCGCCGCTCACTTGCACTCGGCAGCGTCCGCGCGCATTCCCGCGTCATGGCCGACATAGCGCTCATCGATCGTCCCGCCGAAATTCCGGTGCGGATGCTGCCCAACAACGTCGAGGCTGAGGCCGCCTTCCTGGGCGCGGTCCTGATCGACAACCGCGTGATCGAGGAACTGAGCACGCCGCTGCGCCCCGACCATTTTTTCGAACCCGTCCACGGACGCATTTACGAACGGGTCCAGCAACTGCTCGACCGCAAGGCGGTCGTCACCCCGGTGACGCTGAAGCCGTATTTCGAGGCTGACGAGGCGCTCAAGGACCTGGGCGGCGCGTCCTATCTCGCCCGCCTGACCGCCGATGGGCAGGGGCTGCTGGCCCCGCGCGAGCTGGCCGAGCAGATCTACGACCTGGCGCTGCTGCGCGAGCTGGTCAGCGTCGGCCGCAACCTGGTCGACAGCGCGCTCGACACCTCCGAAAGCGTCGACCCGATGGAGCAGGTCTCTGCCGCGGAGGCAGCGCTCTACGCGGTTGCCGAAGGCGCCGCGACCGGCACCGATGCGCAGGGTTTCGCCATGGCGACCCGCACCGCGCTGGGTATGATCGAGCAGGCGCTGCTGTCGGGCGGGCACATATCGGGCACCACCACGGGGCTCCACACGGTCAACGAGAAGATCGGCGGCCTGCACGATTCCGATCTTGTGATCCTCGCCGGGCGCCCGGGCATGGGCAAGACCTCGCTTGCGACCAACATCGCCTTCAATGCGGCCGAACGGCTGCGCAGCGACATTGCCGACGGCATCGCCGCGGACAAGAGCGTGGGTGCCGCGGTCGCCTTCTTCAGCCTGGAAATGAGCGCCGACCAGCTGGCCACGCGTATCCTGGCCGAACAGTCCGGGATCAGTTCCGAAGCGCTGCGCATGGGCAAGATCAGCCGTGACGATTTCCAGCAGCTATCCTACGCCAGCCAGCGGCTGGCGGAATTGCCGCTCTACATCGACGATACCCCCGCGCTGTCGATCGCGGCGCTGCGCACGCGTGCACGCCGGCTGAAGCGGCGGCACGACATCGGGCTGGTGGTGGTCGATTACCTTCAGCTTCTGCAAGGCAGCGGCCGCGCCAACGACAACCGCGTCAACGAGATTTCCGAGATCAGCCGCGGGTTGAAAACGCTGGCCAAGGAGCTGTCGGTACCGGTCATCGCGTTGTCGCAGCTCAGCCGCGCGGTCGAACAGCGCGACGACAAGCGGCCGATGCTGTCCGACCTGCGCGAATCGGGTTCGATCGAGCAGGATGCGGACATGGTCTGGTTCGTCTTCCGCGAAGATTATTACGTCGCCGCCAAGGAGCCAAAGCGCCCGGGCGAGGCCGACGATGCCAAGACGCATGAAGTCCACGCCGCCTGGGCCGCCGAGATGGAAAAGGTCTATGGCCTGGCGGAACTGATCGTCGCCAAGCAGCGCCACGGCTCAACCGGGAAAGTGCGCCTTAAATTCGAACCGCGCATCACCCGCTTCAGCGACCTGGCTGAAGACGCCATGGCTGCGCACAGCTACGACTAGCGCGCTCAGCCGACCGGCGCGCCGCTATAAGCCGGGTGCGGCGCCGGCCCGCACCGGGACGAAGCGGCGCAGAGATGCCGCAGCTCGGGCTCAGCGAAGATCAGCGGCCCCAGCCAGCGTACGCCCGCCGGGGTAAGGTGGAAGGTGTCCTGGCTGATGAACTTGCGGTCGGGCGTGAATACCGGGACTTTGCCGCGCGGCCCGCCGCGCTCGAGGACGGCATAGGTGTCCAGGAACAGGCCGGGCGGAAGCATCGCGGCAGCGGCGGCGTCGGACTCGCGCTTGCCGCTCTTGACCGGGACCCGCACAAAATAGCGCGCCGGCGCGGGCATGCGCATGACCGCCGAATTGCTCCAGCCGAAGTCCTTGCTGCCAAGGATCACCACGTGGCCGATGCCGCGGGAGCGAAGCTGGCGCACCCATCCCAGTAGGCAGGCTACCTCGTCCGGGCCGTAGTCGAAGGCGATCACGGCGGTATCGGCGGGCTGCGCCGCAAGCGCGGCGGGCAGGGGCGCCTCGCACGGTGAAATCGGCGCGTAGCGGACCCCGCCTTCGACCATCGCGCCGGTCTCGAGACCCATGTTGATGAAATCGCGGGCGAAGGAATTGCCGATAACCAGCACGTTGCGCCGCCTCAGCGCCGGATCGAGGGCGGCATCCTGAAACCGGAACGGCCCGTCGACATAGGCGGGATAACTGAAGCCGGGCCGCTCCATCTCGGGCCACGGGTGGAGCTGACCCTTGACCATGAAGAGCCCCAGGCCAATCGCCACGCACAGCGCCGACCCGGCTGCGCTGGCGATCAGGACCCTGCGGTCGGAAAAGCGCCGGCGGTCGCGCAGCGGCTGCTCGACGACGCGGTAGCATAGCCAGGCAAGCGCGAAAGTGACCGGGATCAGAGGCAGCATCTGAAGTGGGCCGGGCTTCGCCATCGACAGCGCGCGCGCAAAGGCGAACAGCGGCTGGTGCACCAGATAGGCGCTATAGCTGATCAGCCCCAGCGCCACCGCCGGGCGCCAGGCAAAGACCCGCCCCGCACCGCTGCCCGCCTCGGCAAAGACCAAATAGAGGACCGCCGCGGCGATCGGCAGCGCGGTATGGAACCCCGGGCTGATCTGCGCCGGTCCGAACAGTACCATCGGCGCGATCATGCCGGCTGCGCCCAGCCAGCCCAGCATTGCCGCGCCCCGCGCCGGATCCTGGCGCCCCGGCCGCCAGGTCTGGGCCAGGCCGCCAGCAGCCAGTTCCCATACCCGCGCCGGCAGCAGCAGGTAAGCGGCATTTGCCGAACCGTCGTTGTAGATCGTCTTCAGCCAGCCCCAGGTCCAGGCCTGCGCGGTCAGCAGGCTGGCGAGCGCGAATATGGCGAGGCCCCAGGCCAGACCGCGGCGGCCCCAGCGCCGCATCGCCAGCAGCATCAGCGGCACGCACAGGAGGTAATACTGCTCCTCCACCGCCAGGCTCCAGGTGTGCATCAGCGGTTTCAGGTCGGCGGTGAAGTCCCAATAGCCGCCGGTCATGAACAGCAGCACGTTGTTGGCGACCAGCGCGGTGGCGACCATCGATTCGCCAAAGTTCTCCAGCGCGTCGGGCACCAGCGTGGGAACCGCGATCGCGGCGCTTGCCAGCACTGTCACCAGCAGCGCCGGAACGATGCGGCGGATACGGCGCATGAAGAAGGCGGCCAGGCCGAAGTCGGGCGCCTGCGACTGGCGCACGATGATCCCGGTCATCAGGTAGCCGCTGATGACGAAGAACACGTCGACGCCCAGATAGCCACCATCGATCCAGGGAATGCCGGCGTGATAGAAGATGACGGCCACGACCGCGAGCGCGCGCAGCCCGTCCACTTCGGGCCTGTAGGGTCCGGCCCAGTTACGCGCCCCCGCATCGCTCATCGCGCGCTTACCTAGCGCGGCGTGCGGCGCTGGCAAGCGGCGGGGCAGGAAAGCAGGGGTTTGGGCATTTTTCTTGACTTTCGAGGGTTCGCCGGGCTAGCGCGCAGCCTTTCCGAACATCCTGACACCCGGAGTGCCCGATGGCGCGCGTTACCGTTGAAGATTGCATCGACAAGATCCCGAACCGTTTCGATCTCGTCCTTCTCGCCGCGCAGCGCGCGCGCGAGATTTCCGGCGGCGCGGAGCTGACGATCGAGCGCGATCGCGACAAGAACCCCGTGGTCGCCCTGCGCGAGATCGCGGAAACCACCGTGCGTCCGGACAATCTGAAGGAAACGCTGGTCAACTCGCTGCAGCGCGTCCTGCCCGAGGATGACGACGAGGTCGACGAGGTCGGTTCGCTGAGCCAGTCGGCCGAGGCGCTGCGCATTACTGCCGCGGCACCGGTCCGCTCGACCTCGATCGGCGGCGACTACGAAGGCTGAGCCGCGGTTGATCCGCTGGCTGAAAAAGGGCCGCGCCGGTATCCGGCGCGGCCCTTTTTCTGTCTGTGACCGGCCCAGCCGCTTTGCGCAGCAGGTCCCTTGCGCTTATGACCGGCGGCGATGCAGGGGTGCACGGCGGGGGTGGCGATGACGGGCTCTGAATTGATCGGCGATCTGGCCGAGGGTGTGCTCACGGCGCGCGCGGTCGAGCCCCGCCACGGCGAGCGGTTGGCCGACGGGCACACGCACGAATCGGCCTGTCTCAATTGCAGTACCGGGCTGATCGGCCCGCACTGTTACGCCTGCGGTCAGCACGCGCATATCCACAAGACGCTGGGCGCGTTCTTTCATGACCTTCTCCACGGCGTGTTTCACTTCGAAGGCAAAATCTGGCGCACCGTGCCGATGCTCGCCTGGCACCCGGGCCGCCTGATGCGCGAATACGTCGACGGCCGCCGCGCCAGCTACGTCAGCCCGGTGGCCCTGTTCCTGTTCACCGTATTCCTGATGTTCGCCGTGATCACGCAGATCATGCCGCACCGCAGCTTCAACGTTGAAGGCGGCATCGACATGGCGATGAGCAAGGCGCGTACCGAACTGGCCCAATCCCAGGCCAAGCGTGATCGGCGAGCCGCGGACGGCCAGCCAACGTCCGAGCTCGACGCCCGCATCGCCAAGGACCGCGCCGATCTCGCAACGCTGGAGAAGCTGCGCAAGGACGGCGTCAGCGAAGTGCCGCGCGAACTGGCCGGTCAGACCCTGACCTCCAGCATTCCCGCACTCGATGAACTGCTCCACAAGGCGCAGTCGAACCCGGACCTGCTGATCTACAAGCTTAAGACGAGCGCCTACAAATATTCGTGGCTGCTGGTCCCGCTGTCGGTGCCGTTCGTGTGGCTGCTGTTTCCCTTCAGCCGCCGCTTCGGCATTTACGATCACACCGTTTTCGTCACCTATTCGCTCTGCTTCATGACGCTGCTGGTGGTGGTGCTCAGCCTGTGGGGCTGGGCGGGACTGCCCGGAACCGCGTTCGCCGCAGTCGTGATCCCGCCGCTCCATATCTACCGCGAACTGAAGGAAGGCTACCAGCTCGGCCGCGTCGGCGCGCTGTGGCGGACCGGCGCGCTCAGCGTGATTTGCACGCTCGCCTTGACCCTGTTCGCGCTCGCGATCGCGGGGCTGGGTTTGTCGGGCTGATGCCGCAGCGCACAATCGGCGCTTTCGCTAAACCGCGCGGCGGGTTACGCACGCGGCCATGAAACTCTCCGTCGTCACCAATGCCTTCAACCAGGCGGCTTTCCTGCGCGAGGCAGTGGAAAGCGTGCTGGCGCAGGAAGGCTTCGAGCTCGAATACATCCTTGTCGATCCCGGTTCGAAAGACGGCACGGCCGACGTCATCGCGGCGCTTGAGGCGGAATACCCGGGCCGCTTTACAGTCCTGCGCGAACCCGACGACGGGCCCGCGGACGGGCTGAACCGCGGTTTTGCCCGCGCCACCGGTGACTGGTTCTATTACCTCAACGGCGACGACTACCTGCTGCCCGGCGCCTTTGCCGAGGCGGCGCGCGCGATCGCCCGCCACCCCGACGCCGGCGCGATCACAGCGGACTGCCTGATTGTCGATGGCGAGGGGCGGCCGACGCGCGTGTTCCGTTCGCGCGAGCAAAGCCCGCGCGCCAACGCGCGCGAAGTCGCCTACGCCGCCCAGCAATCGACCTTCTACCGCGCCGCGGCCTATCGCCGGATCGGCGGCTTCAATGCCGCCAACAAGTCGTCATGGGACGGGGAAATCCTGCTCGACCTGATGCTGGCCGGGTTCGAGGTGGTGACGGTGCGCGGGATCTGGTCGGCGTTCCGCATCTACTCGACCTCGATCACCGGCTCGGGCCGGCTCGAACAGCTTTACAAGGCCGACATGGCCCGCAATTTCGAGCGGGTCTTTGCACGCCCGCCGCGCAAGTCGGACCAGGCGATCACCCGCCTGCAGCGCGCCCTATACCGCGTGCGCCATCCGCTGCTGACGGTGGAACGGCTTCTCGACACGGTCCGGCCGCGCCGCCACGCACACCTGGCGCGGCCGGCCCGGCCCTGAACGCCGGAGCCGAACGTCAGGTCTTCTCAGGCGCTTTGCGGCGCCGTGCCGCCGAAACGCTTGCCCGCCTTGGGGATGGCCGAACCGCGCACCGCTGCAGGGCGCGGGATTGCCGGCTCATCCGGCCGGTCGATCGAGCCGCCGCCGAGCAGCGCCTTGATCTCTTCGCCCGTCAGAGTCTCGTACTCGAGCAGTGCCTGGGCGAGGAGGTGGAGCTTCTCCTCCTCGGTCTTGAGGATGTCGGTGGCACGCGCGTGCGCGCCGTCGACCAGGCCGCGGATCTCGCTGTCAATCAGCTTGTTGGTCTCGTCCGAGGCAAACAGCCGCGCGGTGCCGCCCATCCCTAGGTAGCCTTCCTGCTGGTCCTCGTACTGCAAGGGGCCAAGCTTGTCCGACATGCCCCACTTGGTGACCATGTTGCGCGCCAGGCCGGTGGCGTACTGGATGTCCGAGCTGGCGCCCGAGGACACCTTGTCGTGCCCGAAGATGATTTCTTCGGCGACCCGGCCGCCCATGGCAACGCTCAGGTTCGCGTGCATCTTGTCGCGGTGGTAGGAATAGCTGTCCCGCTCGGGCAGGCGCATGACCATCCCCAGCGCGCCGCCGCGCGGGATGATCGTGGCCTTGTGGATCGGGTCCGAGGCCGGCTCGTGGACCGAGACGATGGCATGACCGGCCTCGTGGTAGGCGGTCATCTTCTTCTCGTCGTCGGTCATCACCATCGAGCGGCGCTCGGCCCCCATCATGACCTTGTCCTTGGCGTCCTCGAACTCCTGCATGGCGACCAGGCGCTTGTTTCGCCGCGCCGCCAGCAGTGCCGCCTCGTTGACCAGGTTGGCGAGGTCCGCGCCCGAAAAACCGGGTGTGCCGCGCGCGATCGTGCGCGGGTTTACGTCGGGCGCCAGCGGCACCTTCTTCATGTGGACGGCCAGGATCTTCTCGCGTCCCTCGATGTCGGGCACGGGGACGACGACCTGGCGGTCGAAGCGGCCGGGGCGAAGCAGCGCGGGATCCAGCACGTCGGGGCGGTTGGTGGCCGCGATGATGATGATGCCTTCGTTGGCCTCGAACCCGTCCATCTCGACCAGCAGCTGGTTGAGGGTCTGCTCGCGCTCGTCGTTCGAATTGCCCAGGCCGTGGCCGCGATGGCGGCCGACGGCGTCGATCTCGTCGATGAAGACGATGCACGGCGCGTTCTTCTTGGCCTGTTCGAACATGTCGCGCACGCGGCTGGCGCCCACGCCGACGAACATCTCGACGAAGTCCGAGCCCGAAATGGTGAAGAACGGTACGCCCGCCTCACCGGCGATGGCGCGAGCCAGCAGGGTCTTGCCGGTACCCGGGCTGCCAACCAGCAGCGCGCCCTTGGGAATCTGCCCTCCCAGCTTGGCGAAGCGGTTGGGATCCTTCAGGAACTCGACGATCTCCTCAAGCTCCTCGCGCGCCTCGTCGATGCCGGCGACGTCCGCGAAAGTGACCCGGCCCTGCTTTTCGGTCAGCATCTTGGCCTTCGACTTGCCGAAGCCCATCGCGCCCGATCCGCCGCCCTTCTGCATCTGCCGCATCGCCAGCCAGGCCACGCCCATGATGAGGAGGAACGGCAGCGAGTTGAGCAGGATGTACATCAGCATGTTGGGCTGCTCGGCCGCCTTGCCCGAATACTTGACCCCGGCCTGCTGCAGCAGCGGCGCCAGGGTGGCGTCGTTGGGGATCGGCACGGTGCTGAAGGTCTCGCCGCTCTTGAGCTTGCCGACGATCCGGTCCTCGCCGACCTGGACCGATTCGACGGACCCGTCGGCAACGCGGCCGCGGAAGTCGGAATAGCCCATCTGCGCGGTGCCCATGTCGGCGCGGGCGCCGAACAGCGACACCACCAGCAACAGCGCCATGAACACCCCGCCCCATACGAGCAGGCTCTTGAGCCAGGGATTACCGGTCGGCTGGTCGTCGTTCATCGCGGAAGGGATCCTTTCGTAGCGCCAATGTAGGCGGCGGCGGGTGAATAACAAGCGAACGAAAGGCGCGGCCTTGCACGTGCGGCGCGCCGGCGGCACAGTCCGCCGCGATGGGGGACGCAGGCAGTAATCAGGGCGTGATCGCCGTGCGGTTCGCCGGCTGGCGCAGCGGTCCGGCGCGGCTCGCGATCGCGGTGCTGCTGGCGCTGCTGATCGCCGCCGCGCTGGTGCCCCTGCGCGCCGGTCCGCAGAAGCAGCGCGTCACCGGCGTGGCCGAAATGGTCCGCGGCGAAAAGGTCATCCGCCAGCGCGACGACGACCTGGCACTGTACGACCGGGTGATCACGCGGATCGGGCGGGGCGAGAACTACTACGCCGCCGCCGCGGCCGAGCACCGTGCCGCGCATTATCCGCTGCGTCCCGGCGTTGCGGTGCGGCTGCCGACGCTGGCGTGGTTTGACATGGCTGCCGGCTCGGCCGGCCAGGTCGGTGCGGCGGTGCTGCTGCTGGCCGCCAACCTGATCGCATGGTGGCGGCGCTTGAGCGCGGAGGGCCTGCGCGGGCCGGCCAGGCTGGCGGCGATGGCGTTCCTGTTCGCCGGGCTGTCGCTAGGGCTGACGCGCTACTTCTTCGTCCTGCACGAATTGTGGGCCGGGATGCTGCTGTCGCTGGCATTCGCGCTGCACCGTCCGGGACGCTGGGTGCCCGCGCTGGCTGTCGCCGCGCTGGCGCTGGCGATCCGTGAGCACAGCCTCCCCTTCGTGCTGCTGATGGCGGCCATGGCCGGCTGGCGGCGCGACTGGCGCGAAGCGGCGGCATGGGCCGCGCTGGCCGCGGTGTTTTTCGCCGCGCTGTCCGTTCACCTTCACTTCGTAGCCCAGCAGGTCCGCCCGGGCGATCCGATGGGGCCGTCGTGGCTGGCGCTGCGCGGGCTGGGGGGCTGGCTCGGTAACGTTGTCCTGTCCTCGAACCTGCGGCTGTTGCCGCACTGGCTGGCCGGACCCATGCTGGTCCTGGCCGTGTTCGGCTGGTGCGCATGGGACAGCGCCGCGGGGCGCTTCGGGGCGCTGATGCAACTGGGTTACGGAGCTGCTTTCATGGCGGCGGGGCGGGGCGACAATTACTACTGGGGCTTCATGGTCAGCCCTACGGTCCTGGCCGGACTGGCCTTCGCCCCCGCCGGCATCACGGCCCTCGCCACCGCGGCGCGGCACACAAGCGGGCCGCGTTAAGCCAAAATTGACGTAAAAGGCGCACGCTCGTCGGCGAGCCAAGCCTGTTGCGCATGGGGGGACGGCGTTGCACAAGCGGGTGGCCATGAAGGGGCCGCGCATACTCTTGATCGTCGGTGGCGGCATTGCCGCCTACAAGGCGTGCGAACTCGTCCGCCTGATCCGCAAGGCGGGCGGCGACGTCACCTGCGTGCTGACCAAGGGCGGGGCGCAGTTCGTCACCCCGATGACGCTGGCGGCGTTGAGTGAAAATCCCGTCCACACCACCCTGTGGGATCTCACCGACGAAGTAGAGATGGGGCATATCCAGCTGTCCCGCGCCGCCGACCTGGTGGTGGTCTGCCCCGCCAGCGCAGACCTGATGGCCAAGATGGCGCAAGGCATTGCCGACGACCTGGCCACCACGCTGTTGCTCGCCACCGACAAGCCGGTGCTGGCCGTGCCGGCGATGAACGTCAGGATGTGGGAACACGCCGCCACCCAGGCCAACGTCACGACCTTGATAGACCGCGGGGTGATGGTGCTCGATCCCGACGAGGGGCCGATGGCCTGCGGCGAATACGGCGCCGGCCGCCTGCCAGAGCCGCCGGCGGTGTTCAACGCGATCGCGCAAATCCTCTCCCTCGACGTGCCCTTGCTGGAAGGCGGCGCGCAGTGGGATTTCGGCGGCAGCATTATCGAGCACGACGATGGCGAGGTCGACCATCCCGCGATCACGGGCGACTTCATCGCACGCTCCACCGTGCGACACGAAGAGCCGCCCTACGATGAATTCGACGATGCGCTCGCGCTCGCCGCGCCCGAGGAGGAGATCGTCTTCGCCCCGGATATCGGCGGGCCGTTGCTGGCGACAAAGGGCAAAGGCCGCGCCGCACCGCCGACCGATCCCGACGCGATCAATCACGTCGTCGCCCAGAACGGACCGCCCGAACCTTTCAATGCTGCGCCCGCGCTGCCAGAGCCGGACGGCACCGGGCCGCTGGCGGGCCGCCATGTCCTCGTGACCGCCGGCCCCACGCATGAGCCGATCGACCCGGTGCGCTACATCGCCAATCGCTCCAGCGGCAAGCAGGGCTTCGCCATCGCGGCGGCAGCGGCGCGCGCCGGCGCCAAGGTCACGCTGGTCGCCGGACCCGTGCAGCTCTCAACTCCGCCGGGGGTCAAGCGCATCGATGTCGAGACCGCGCGCCAGATGGCCGACGCGGTGAAGAAGGCGCTCCCCGCCGACGTTGCCATCATGGTTGCCGCCGTGGCCGACTGGCGGACGACCGAGCAGTTCGACCACAAGGTCAAGAAGCGCGGCACCGCCCCGCCGGCGCTGCGCCTGACCGAGAATCCCGATATCCTTGCCACCGTTGCCGGCTCGACCAAGAAGCCCGGCCTGCTGGTCGGTTTCGCGGCTGAAACCGAAGACGTGGTGGCCCACGCACGCGAAAAGCGCACGCGCAAGGGTGCCGACTGGATCGTCGCCAATGACGTGTCGGGCGACGTGATGGGCGGCGCATCCAACGCGGTCCACATCGTCACCGCCGACGGGGTCGAGAGCCTGCCCGAAATGCCCAAGGACGAGGTTGCCGCCGCGCTGATCGAAAGGATCGCGGATGCACTCGCCCGCTGAAGTTCCGGTGATGGTCAAGCGGCTGCCGCATTTCGAAGGTCTCGAACTTCCCGCCTACGCCACCGACGGCGCCGCCGGGATGGACGTGCTCGCAGCCGAGGACGTGATCCTGCCCCCGCTCGGCCGCCACGCGGTCGCGACCGGTCTGGCGGTGGCGATCCCGCCCGGCTACGAAATCCAGGTCCGCCCGCGCTCGGGCCTCGCGCTCAAGCACGGCATCACCGTGCCCAACACCCCCGGTACGATCGATTCCGATTATCGCGGCGAACTGAAGGTCATCCTCATCAACCACGGCGAGGCGCCCTTCGAAGTCCGCCGCGGCGACCGCATCGCGCAGCTCGTGCTGGCCCCGGTGACCCGCGCGGCCTGGCTCAAGGTCGAGGAACTGGACGAGACGCTGCGCGGCGAGGGCGGCTTCGGCTCGACCGGCGGCGTCATCGCGTTCGACGAACAGGTGCCGTCCACGTCCGCTTCCTGAACCGGCAGGACGATGATCCACGCGCGAATGGGCGCCCTTCGACGCTCTGCTTGGCCTGAGGGCAAAAGAAAAAGGCGGGCCCTTGCGGACCCGCCCCTTCGTTTTCGGATGCGTGACGATCAGCGCGTCTTTTCGGGCGCCACCGAGATGCGCACCGTTTCGCCGTTGTGGCCGGGGAAATCGGTGAACATCGCCTGGACCAGGTTCGGGACCAGGTACTGCAGGCGGTTCGACAGCGAGGCGGCCTCCGCCTTGCCCTCGAACAGGCGCTGGCCGTCGGCGCGGCGGTCGATCTTGAGGTCGATGCCGCTGGTATAGACGGTGTAGCTGTCATAGCCGTTGTCGAAGAACGGATCGTACCAGCCATAACCCCAGCCGCGGCCGAAACCGCCGCGTCCGAACCCGCCGTAACCGATCGGGCGGCCCCAGTACGAGCGGCGGAAGCCGTAGCCGCCGTAGCCGTACCACGGCGAGTAGAACGGATCGGTAATCCCGCTGGAGCGAACGCGCTCACGCCCCTTGTCGACGCCGTAGTCGAACTTGACCAGCAGCGTCGCGTTATCGGGCGAGGAGGCGGGGGTGTAGCCCAGGCGCGCCATCTGTGCAGACACCAGGCTGGCGTACTGCGAGAATTCCAGCCCGCCGGCCAGCTTGGGATCTTCCGCGACGACCGCGAAGGTCTGGCCCTGCGGCGCCGGCAGCTGCGTCGCGAAGCGCGACACGTTGGCGTTGAAGCTTTGCGTGCAGGCCGCGAGGCTGGCGACCAGCAACGGCACGGCGGCCAGCTTGACGAAGCCCCGCACCCGGTTTTTGAAAGCGCTCATGTCGAAAGTCTCCGAATCAGGCACAGCCTCGTTGACCCCCCGTTATGGGCGCGAGTCTGTTAACATGGGTAGCCCGATACGTCACCACGGCTTAATCGCGGTTGAACGGCAAACCCCCGAAAGGGCAGGATTTTTTCAGCCCCTGACGAAGCCGAGCGCGGTGTAGGTTGCCTCCAGCGTCGGTCGCGCCAGCGCCCGGGCGCGCCGCGCACCTTCGGCCAGGATGGCATCGAGTGCGGCGCGGTCCTGCCGAAGCTCGGCAAACCGGGCATTGATCGGCGCCAGTCGCTCCACCAGCAGCTCGCCCAGCGCGGGCTTGAAATGGCCGAAACCCTGGCCGCCAAACTGCGCCAGGACATCCGCGACGCCGGTACCCGCCAGCGCCGCGTAAACGCCCACAAGGTTGGCGGCCTCGGCGCGGCCCTCCAGGCCCGCCGCCTCGGACGGCAAGGGTTCCGGATCGGTCTTCGCCTTCCGGACCTTCTGCATGATCGTGTCGGCATCATCGGTCAGGTTGATGCGGCTCATGTCGCTTGGGTCCGATTTGCTCATCTTGGCGGACCCGTCGCGCAGGCTCATGATGCGGGCTGCCTCGGGCGGTATGATCGGCGCCGGCAGCGTGAAGATCGGCGCGTCTTCGGCGCCGAAGTCGTTATTGAACTTCTGCGCGATGTCGCGTGCCAGCTCCAGGTGCTGCTTCTGATCGTCGCCCACGGGAACGTGCGTGGCCTGGTACAGCAGAACGTCAGCGGCCTGCAGGACCGGATAGGTGAACAGGGCGACCGAAGCGCCTTCCCGGTTCTTGCCGGCCTTGTCCTTCCACTGCGTCATCCGGCTCAGCCAGCCCATCCGGGCGGTGCCGCTCAGCAGCCACTGCATTTCGGCATGTTCAACCACTTGTGCCTGGTTGAAAAGGATCGATTGCGCCGGATCGATGCCGCAAGCGACCAGCGCCGCGACCATCTCGCGCGTGTTGGCGGCAAGGTCGGCCGGGACGTGCGGCATCGAGATGGCGTGAAGATCGGCGAGGAAAAACAGGCATTCGCCGCCATTGGCCGCCGCTTCGTCCTGCATCCGCACCCAGTTGCGGATCGCGCCCAGGTAGTTGCCGAGGTGAAGATTGCCGGTCGGCTGGATGCCGGAAACGATGCGCATGGAGTTCCGTTCGTGGTTCAGGCCGCTTTACGCCGCCGCAGAAGGTTGATGTCGTCGCGGGTGAAGGCGCCCAGCGCCAGTGTCGCCAGCCCATAGACGAGCGCCCCGGCGCCGACCAGCACTGCCATCGCCGCGCCGCGCATCCACCACGATCCGTGGAGGTAGGGCGTCAGCAGCCCCTGCATCGCCCACAGCACGGCGCCCATCACCAGCGCGGCGGCAAAGAGGCGCGGCGCCCGGCGGCGCAGCCGTGCGTCGGGCGCGAAATGGCCGCGCCGGGTCAGAGTGGCGTAAAGTAGCGCGACGTTGACGGTAGACGCGATCGCGGTTGCCAGCGGCGGGCCCATGTGCGCCAGTGGCCGGATCAGCGCGAGGTTCAGCACCAGGTTGACCGCCATCGATGCCATCGCGAAGCGCACCGGCGTCTTGGTATCGTGGCGCGCGTAGAAGCCGGGGGTCAGGACCTTGACCAGGATGTAGCTCGGCAGCCCGATCGAGAACGCGGCCAGCGCCTGCGCGGTGTAGTGCGTGTCCAGCGCGGTGAACTTGCCATACCCGAACAGCGCCGCGGCAATCGGCTCGCCGCACAGCACCAGCGCTACGGTGGCCGGCAGCGATAGTAGCAGCGCCAGTTCCAGCCCGCGGTTCTGCGTATCCAGTGCCGCCCGCTCGTCGCCGCTGCCCAGTTGCCGCGAGATCGTCGGGAGCAGGACCGTCCCAAGGCCGATTCCGATCAGGCCGAGCGGCAGTTGGTTCAGCCGGTCCGCCATGTAGATGTAGGTCACGCTGCCATGCGCCAGCAGGCTGGCGGCCAGTGCGGTCGAAATGACGAGATTGATCTGCACCGCCCCCGCGCCGGCCGCGGCCGGCCAGATCAGGCTGAGCAGGTGCTTCATCTCGGGCGACAGGCGCGGACGGCGCAGCTTCAGCGAAACGCCGGCCTTGCGGCATGCCCACCAAAGCCACAGCAACTGCAGCGCCCCGGCCAGGCTGACCCCGATCGACTGGTTGCGCGCGGTAATCAACGGATCACTGTCATGAAATACGAGAAGCGCCGCGATCAGTGTCAGGTTGAGCAGGATCGGCGCCGCGGCATTGACCCAGAAGCGGTGCAGCGAATTAAGGATGCCGCCCAGCAGCGAGACCAGGCTGATGAACAGCAGGTAAGGAATCTGGATGCGGCTCAGTTCGACCGCAAAGGCGAACTGGTCGCGGCTGATGCCGTTGAACTTGCCCGACAGCGCCAGCGTGACCGGCCAGGCGAACACTTCCAGCAGCACGGTCATCGCCAGCAGGACCGGCAGCAGTACCGCCAGCGCCTGCTCGGCAAAGGCCAGCCCGTCGGGCAGCCCCTCGCCGTCGGGATCGGCGACGCGCTTGTTGAACAGCGGAATGAACGCGCTGGCGAACGCGCCCTCGGCGAACAGGGCGCGGAACATGTTGGGCAGCCGGAATGCGACCAGGAACGCGTCCGAGGCGAAGCTCGCGCCGATGAAACGCGCAAACAGCGAATCGCGCACCAGCCCTAGGACACGGCTGGCCAGAGTCAGCCCGCCGATCGTCCCGGTCGCCTTGAGGAGGTTCACGGCCCGACTACCCGCCGCGCTCGGCGCGGGCGGTCAGGCGTTGCCGACCGGCGTGCCGACGTCGCCTTCGCCCTTGGCATCGCGCGCCTGCAACTGCTGCAGGTAGATGCCCTGGAAGTCGATCGGCTCGAGCATGAGCGGCGGAAAGCCCGCATCGCGCACGGCGTCGGCGATGACGCGGCGAGCGAACGGGAACAGGATGCGCGGCGCTTCGGCATACGTAAAGGCGTGGGCCTGCGCCTCTTCGACGTTGCGCATGCCGACCAGGCCGCAATAAGCCAGGTCGATCAGGAAAGCGGTACCTTGCGGCGCTTTCGACGACAGCGAGATCTTGAGCTCGATCTCGGAAATCTCGTCGCTGATGGCGCGCGCGCCGATGTTGAACTGCACGTCGATCTGGGGGGCGTCCTGCCACTGGAAGCATTCCGGGGCGTTGGGGTTCTCGACCGACAGGTCCTTGACGTACTGCGTCAGGATGGTGGCGCTCGGCTCGTTGTCGGCGCCATTGGGGGCGCTGTCGAGATCGATCGGGGTAAGAACGTCGTCAGCCATGGTCTTGTCTTTCGGTCTGAAAAGGCGAGAATTGGCGGCGCGCCTAGCACCCGTCCGGCCATGCGGCAACCGCGCCGCGGCCTGCCCCAACGGCGCCCCGCAAAAAATGCAGCCTTCGGCCGGTAAAAGCGTTGTTCATTTGTCTTGCCCTCTTATCTGGAGGATAAGCCAGATCGCCGCCCGCACAGAAAGCCCGAAGAAAGCACCTTGACCGCCGTGGAAATCGTCATTCTCGCCATGATCGCCGCCTTTCTGGGCCTGCGACTGTACTCGGTGCTGGGCCGCCGTGCCGAACATGAGGAAGAACCCGTACCGGGCCGCATCGAGCCGAAGTCACTTCCCCTCCCGGCGCGCACCGCGGTGCGCCCGGCTGCCGAGGTGCGGCCTATGCTCCCCGGCGTGACACCCGCGATCGAGCGCGGCCTGCGCGAGATTGCCGCCGCCGATCGCCGATTCGACCTGACCGCCTTCGTCGACGGTGCCAAGGGCGCCTACCGCATGATCCTTGAAGCGTTCTGGAAGGGCGACAAGGACGAGTTGACGCAGATGTGCGATGCCGATGTGGTGGCCGGGTTCGGCGCCGCCATCGACGCTCGCGTGGCCGCCGGCGAAACGTTGGAAAACCGACTGGTTCGGATCGAGGACGTGACCGTCGCTGCGGCATCGCTGGAGGGCGACACGGCCCGCATCGCTGTTTCGTTCGTGTCTGACATCGCCGCCGTGACCCGCAACGCCGAGGGGCAGGTTATCGCCGGCTCGCTCGACGACGCGGTCGAGGTTCGCGATCTCTGGACCTTCAGCCGCAACGTCCGTTCGGCCGACCCTGACTGGCTGCTCGACGAGACCGACGAGGCCTGACCGGATGACCGGGGGGAGGGCATCGCTGCGGCTCGCGGCGCTTGCGGCGATGGCGCTGCTGGCCGCTTGCGGACGCGTGATACCGCCCGGATCGGCGCCGCCGCCCACGCCTGTTCCGACCCAGCCCCCCGTTCAGGCTCCGCCGCCCCCTGCCACTGCGGCGCAAGTCGGCGTTGCACGCGGGATTCTGCCCGCGGTGAGCGAAGCCGATGCTGCCGCGGCGTTGGCCTCGTTTCGCGAATCGTGCCCGGCCCTGCTGCGGCGCAGCGATATCTCAGGCCTGACGCGGGGGACCGACTGGCAGCAGCCTTGCGCCGAGGCGACGACCTGGCCCGCCGGACAAGCGGCGCAGTTCTTCGCCACGCGCCTCGAACCCGTGCGCGTCGGCGCCGGAACCGCATTTGCGACCGGATATTACGAGCCGGAGATTGCCGGCGTGCGGGTGCGCCAGCCGGGCTTTGACGTGCCCGTCTATCGCCTTCCGCCCGACCTGGTGCGCGGCTGGCCCGACGACATGCCCGTGGCGGAGCGGACCGGCCGCCCGCCGCTTGGCCGCTATGACCCCAGCGGCAAGTTCGTGCCCTATTACGAACGCGCCGAGATCGAGGACGGTGCTCTGGCGGGCCAGGGCCTTGAGCTTGCCTGGGCGGCCGACCCGGCCGAGTTCTTCTTTCTGCAGGTTCAGGGATCCGGTCGTTTGGTGGCGCCCGACGGCACCGTCATGCGGATCGGCTATGCGGGGCAGAACGGACGCGAGTATGCCGGCATCGGCGGGATCATGCGCGACCGGGGCCTGATCGGCACCGGGCCGGGGCAATACGCCGGCTCGATGCAGGGCATCCTCCAGTACATCCGCGAGCATCCGGCCGAAGGCGACGCGCTGATGCGCCAGAACAAGAGCTGGATTTTCTTCAAGGAACTGACCGGGGACGGACCGCTCGGCGCGCTGGGCGTGCCGGTCCGCGGCGGCAGCAGCGTGGCGGCCGATCCGGCCTATACGCCGCTGGGCACGCCAGTGTTCCTGACCATGGACCGGCCCGAGGCCAGCGGCCTGTGGATTGCACAGGACACTGGCGGCGCGATCAAGGGCGCCAATCGTTTCGACACGTTCTGGGGCGCCGGCGCGCAGGCTCGCCAGACCGCCGGCGGGATGAGCGCGCGGGGTACCGCGGTGCTGCTGCTGCCACTGGGAACGCTTGCCCGCCTGACCGGACAATGACGCGCGGCCCGCGCGGGCTGAGCGGCGAGGAGGCCGCGCTGTGGGCGCAGGTGGCCCGCACTGTAACCCCGATCGAGCGGCGCCCCGCCGTCCCCAAGCCGGTCGGGTCGGTTTCCGCACCGCCGCCATCGATGCCAAGGCAGGCCAAGGGGCGCATCCCGGCGCCGCTGGCACCCCCGCCAAAACCGGTGGCAACGCCGACGCTGTCCCAGCCGAGCGGCCTCGATTCCGCGTGGGAGCGCAAGCTTGCGCACGCGCGGGTCGAACCCGATTTTACGCTTGACCTGCATGGGCTCGGGCTGGCGGCCGCGCATGCGCGGCTCGAACATGGGCTGGCGCTGGCGCTTTCGCAGCAGGCGCGCCTGGTCTTGGTGATCGCCGGACGCCCGCGTCCGGTCGATGCCGCCGATCGCGGCGATGCGCGCGGCGCGATCCGCGCCAAGATGCTGGATTGGCTCGCGGCGGGATCCCATTCCGGCAGGATCGCCGCGGTTCGCCCGGCCCATCGCCGTCATGGCGGGGCGGGTGCGCTTTATGTGGTGCTGCGCAGGGTGCGCGCCTAGCTGCTCGTGAAGGTCAGCCGCATTGCCCGCGGTGGAGCAGCTTGTGATCCGCCAGCACCAGCGCAACCATGGCTTCCACTACCGGAACGCCGCGAATGCCGACGCAAGGATCGTGGCGGCCCTTCGTGCGAATGTCGGTCGCGGCACCGTCGCGGCCGATCGTCTCGACCGGCGTCAGGATCGAAGAGGTCGGCTTGAAGGCCACCCGCAGGCGCAGCGGCTGGCCGGTCGAGATGCCGCCGGCGATCCCGCCGGCATGGTTGGCGAGGAATTGCGGGCCATCGGCGCCAGGCCGCATCGGGTCGGCGTTGCCTTCTCCGGTCAGCCGGGCGGCGGCGAAGCCGTCACCGATTTCCACGCCCTTGACCGCGTTGATGCCCATGCACCCGGCGGCCAGGTCGGCATCAAGCTTGGCATAGATCGGCGCGCCCCAGCCGGCCGGAACGCCGGTGGCGGCACATTCGACCACCGCGCCGAGCGACGAACCGGCCAGGCGTGCGTCGTCGACCAGATTCGCCCAGCGCGCGGCCGCATCGGCATCGGGGCAAAAGAACGGATTGCGCCCGATTTCGTCGCTGTCGAAGTTGGCGGGATCGACGGTGTCGCCGCCGATTTCCGCCACCCAGGCGGTGATCGCAATTTCGGGAATGATCAGCCGCGCCACCGCGCCGGCGGCGACACGGGCGGCGGTTTCGCGCGCGCTGCTGCGCCCGC
Source organism: Parablastomonas sp. CN1-191 (assembly GCF_049354825.1). Classification (GTDB taxonomy): domain Bacteria; phylum Pseudomonadota; class Alphaproteobacteria; order Sphingomonadales; family Sphingomonadaceae; genus Novosphingobium. The sequence continues at coordinate 151,499 of NZ_CP186480.1, forward strand.
CGCCGCGATAGTCACGAAAGCCGTACTTGGCGTCGTAGGCGTAGTCCGCATGGCCCGGCCGGTATGCCTTGGCGACGTCGGAATAGTCCTTCGAGCGCTGGTCGACGTTTTCGATCGTCAGCGCGATCGGCGTGCCGGTGGTACGGCCTTCGAACACGCCCGACAGGATGCGAACGGCGTCAGGTTCCTGGCGCTGGGTCGTGTATTTGGACTGGCCGGGACGCCTTGCGTCGAGGAACGGCTGGATGTTGCCCTCGGACAGCTCAAGCCCAGGCGGGCAGCCGTCGAGTACCGCGCCCAGGGCCGGTCCGTGGCTCTCACCCCAAGTCGTCATCCGCAACAGGCGGCCGAAGCTGTTCATCGACATGGGATGGCCGAATTGCGCGAATTGCCGGCAATGTCCAGCGCGGGCAGGGTCAGCCTGGCCTGGCCGCTTGCAGTTCCGGTCCAGGTTCGGACGCGCGTCTTGAAGGTATCAGCACGCGCGCAAGCCAGTCGACCGCGGGCTTTTCGACCAGGAGCCGGAAGACCAGCCCCGTGGAAACGCCTGCCGCCACCAGCAAGACGAAGGCCAGGACCGGGGGCAATCGCGTGATCAGGCCTGCGGCGCTTAATGCCTTGGCGGTGACCGAGAGTGCCAGATAATGGATCAGGTATACGGAGTACGAAGCGTCGCCCAGGACGGTGAGCGGGCGCGGTACGCGCAGGTCGCGGCTGCGCTCGAGCTCGACCAGGCCGAGAATGGCGAGCGCGCTGCCGATCCCGTAAACGATGGTCAGCAAACGGCCCGGACCGCCGACAACGTCGGCCATACCGGCGGCGGCGAAAATGCCGATGCCGCCAAGGGCGACAACCGCCGGCGCCGGGACTGAGCGATGCTGCAACGTCCACGCACAGGCCATGCCCATCGGGAACAGGAGGTTGAACGTCGCCAGGTAAAACGAGCCCGGAAAGGTATCGGCGCCGACGACCGACCACACCGCGCACCCGGCGAACCACAGTCCCAGCACCGCCAGCCCCAGCCGGCGATTCGCCAGCAAGGCGGCGAACAACAGGTAGAACAGCAGCTCGTGGCGAAGCGTCCACGCCACCTTGAGGTGGGGGGACTCCGCAGTCGGGACCAGCAGCGCAGACTGCAGCAAGGCCATCGGTGCCCGGCTTGCGCCGGCATCGGCAGCCGGCGAGGCGAACAGCGTCGCGATCACGAGCGCCAGCGCCGCCCAATAGGCTGGATAGATGCGGACCAGACGCTTCAGCGCAAACCGGGGCAGGGCGCTGGGCTTCCCGACTTCGCCAAGGTGGATATGCGTGATGATGAAGCCGGACAGGACGAAGAAAAATTCGACCCCCGCGTGCCCCATCCGGAATCCGGGCCAGGCCTCGTGACCCCAGTACTTGGCGGCAGTGAAGATGACGTTGGCGTGGAACAGGACGACCAGCAGCGCCGCGATGCCGCGACCGGCCTGGAGAACGTCGAGCTTCGGGCGCTGCCTGGTCACATCTTCGCCGATACACGGGCGCGTTGCCGGGGTCCACTTGGCGGCGCGAATTGCCCGGAGCCGCGACTGTAGCTAGGGCTGGTCGGTCATGACCCTCGTCGTCTTTCGCAACCGTAAACGCGCCGATCTCGACGCCGCGGCCTATGCCGCCGACGCCGCAGCGATGGAGGCGCTGGCGCGCGCGCAGCCCGGGTTCGTGTCGTTCAAATCCTATGCTGCCGACGATGGCGAAGTGATCGCGCTATCCGAATGGAGCGACGAGGGCGCCGCCCGCGCCTGGGGCCGCGAGGCCGAACACGCACGCGTGCAGGGACGGGGCCGGGCCGAGTACTATGCCGACTACACGCTGTTCGTCTGTGCCGATCCGCGCATCCACCGCTTCGAGAGTAACGCATGACCGTAACGGTATACGGCATTCCCAACTGCGACACGGTCAAAAAGGCACGCGCCTGGCTCGACCTGAGCGGCATCTCCTACACCTTCCACGATTACAAGAAGGCCGGAGCCGATGCGGACAAACTGCGCGATTGGGCGCGCGTGGCGGGCTGGGAGCCGCTCCTCAACCGCGCCGGGACGACCTTTCGCAAGCTGCCCGAGTCTGAGCGCGAGGGGCTGAACGAAACGCGCGCGATCACGCTCATGGCGGCCCATCCCTCGGCGATACGGCGCCCGGTGGTCGAGCATCCCGGCGGCCTGCTCGTCGGCTTCGACGCCGCGGCCTGGGGCGCGGCGCTGCGATGAACTGGACCGAGATTGCCGGGTCGCTGCTCGGCCTGGTCAACATCATTCTGCTGGTGCGCCGCTCGGTGTGGAACTTCCCGGTGGCGATGGCGATGGTAACGCTGATCGGCGTCACGCTGTTCGAAGCGCGGCTTTACGCGGAAACGGGACTGCAGGCGTTCTTTTTCGTGGTCAACGCGGTCGGCTGGGTGGCCTGGCTGCGCGCCAGCGGGGAAGACGACCACACCGTCCCGGTTGGCTGGATGACCGGCGGTGCCCGCGCGCTGTGGGCCGCGATCACAGCCGCGCTCAGCGTGACGCTGGGCTGGCTGCTGCATCGATTCACCAATGCCGCATTGCCATTCGCCGATTCGGCGGTGACCGGGGCCAGCATCGCAGCACAGCTGCTGCTGACGATCCGGCGCGTGGAAAACTGGGTCCTGTGGGTGGCGATCGACGTAGTTTCAGTAGGACTTTATCTTTATCGGGGCCTGGTCCTGCTGGCGGCGCTCTATGTCGTTTTCGGGATCATGTCGGTGTTGGGCCTGAGGGAATGGGCCCGCGCCGCGAAGGGGGCGCAATGCTGACGATCTGTTTCCACGGCGCGGAAAGCACCGGCAAGACCACCTTTGCCGAAGGGCTGGCGAGAGAGTTCGGCTGCCCGTGGGTGCCCGAATACGGCCGCACCTTTGCCGAAACGCGCGGCACCGACTTCACCCTCGCCGACCTGCTGGCGATCGCCGAAGGTCAGGATGCCGCGCGGCGGGCGGCGGCTGCAACCGGCCCGGATTTGCTGATCCTCGATACCGACCCGCTTATGACCGCGGCCTGGGCCCGGATGCTGTTCGGCGCGGTCCCGGATGAAGTGACGACTTATCCCAAGGCCGATCACTACGTGCTGTTCGCCCCCGACATGCCGTGGGTTGCCGACGGCACGCGCTTTTTCGGTACCCCGGGCGAACGCAAGCGCTTCGCCGATTTTTCAGAGGCGATGCTCGATCGCGCCGGCGTCCCCTACACCCGCGTCACTGGCGACTGGGACGAGCGCCGCGCCAGCACGCGCGCGCTCGTCCAGCGACTGCTGGCCGAGACGGCGGAGCTGACGCGCTAGCCTTTCAGGAACGGTGGGCCGACATGATGTAATTGAGGCCGGTGTCGGCAGAGAGGTGAAGGCCCCTGCCGGGTGACCAGGCAATGCCCTGCAGCGCGCCGGCCGTCAGTCCCGCCGAAGCCAGCAAGGCGGTCAGTTCGTCCGGAGTGATGAAATCGTCCCAGTGATGCGTGCCGCGCGGGATCAGGCCGATGCGCTCGGCGCCTTCCACCATCAGCAGCCGCGATGCGGCGGTGCGATTGGGTGTCGACAGCACCAGCAGCCCGCCCGGAGCCAGCCGCGCAGATAGCTCGGCGACGAAGGCCGGTTTGTCGGCGACATGCTCGATCACTTCGAACGCGGTAACGAGGTCGAACGTGCCGGCGGGCAAGTCCGCAAGCTCGCCCGCGAAATAGCTGACGTGTAGCCCCATCGCCGCAGCGTGTTCGCGGCCGGCGGCGATGTTTTCGGTCGCCGCATCGACGCCGGTGACGGCGGCACCGAGACGCGCCAGCGGTTCGCAGGCAAGGCCCGCGCCGCACCCGACGTCGAGCGCGCGCTTGCCTGCTAGCGGCCTCGTGGTTTGCGCGGCGGCGGACCAATGCGCGTCGATCGCCTGCCGCAGCGCGCCCAGTCGTACCGGATTGAGCTTGTGCAGCATCGCCGACGATCCGTCCGGATCCCACCACTCGGCAGCCAGCTTTCCGAAGTGGGCGGCTTCACCCGGGCGGATGGTAGGGGTTGCAATGGCCATGCCCCCTTCGTAACAGCCGCGCCGTTGCGGGGCCATGCCGGTCTTGCGCAAGATTGTTACGCTGAGGGAGCCGCCGAGTGGGCCGCATCGTGATGAAATTCGGCGGCACCTCGATGGCCGGGTCCGAGCGAATCCGCCGCGTCGCCCAGATCGTGCGACGCCAGCAGGCGGCCGGACACCAGGTTGCGGTCGTCGTCTCGGCGATGGCTGGCGAAACCGACCGGCTCGTCAATTTCTGCCGCGAGGCCAATCCGCTTTACGATCCGGCCGAATACGACGTCGTCGTTGCCAGCGGCGAACAGGTCACCGCCGGGCTGCTCGCGCTGACACTGCAGGCGCTTGGCTGCAAGGCGCGGTCATGGCTGGGCTGGCAGCTTCCGATCCACACCGACGATGCCCACGCGAAGGCCCGCATACTCGACATCGACGGCGAAGCGATGCCCCAGGCCATGGCCGGGGGAGAGATCGCGGTCATTCCCGGCTTCCAGGGCGTGGGCAACGATCTGCGCATTACCACGCTGGGCCGGGGCGGGTCCGATACCTCGGCCGTGGCGGTCGCCGCGGCGCTGCAGGCCGATCGCTGCGACATCTATACCGACGTCGACGGCGTCTACACCACCGATCCCCGCATCGTCGCCAAGGCGCGCAAGCTCAAGTACGTGACGTACGAGGAAATGCTCGAACTGGCCTCGGTCGGGTCCAAGGTGCTGCAGACCCGGTCGGTCAGCCTGGCGATGAAGGAAGGCGTGCGCGTGCAGGTACTGTCGAGTTTCATCGACGACGATGCCACTCCCGCCGACGAAATCCCCGGAACGATGATCGTTTCCGAAGACGAAATGGACCGGATGATGGAGACCCACGACATGGAACGCCAGCTTGTGACCGGCATCGCCGCAGACAAGAACGAGGCCAAGATCATCCTCACCCGGGTACCCGACCAGCCCGGCGCGGTGGCGCACATCTTCGGCCCGCTGGCCAACGCCGGCATCAACGTCGACATGATCATCCAGAACGTGGGCCGCGACAAGGGCGAGACCGACGTGACCTTTACCGTGCCTGCCGCCGATCTTCTGCGTGCGCAGACGCTGCTCGAGGCGCAAAAGAGCGCGATCGGCTACAACCGCGTCATCACCGATGCGAAGGTCGCCAAGATTAGCGTCGTGGGTGTTGGCATGAAGAGCCACGCAGGCGTTGCCGCCACGATGTTCAAGGCACTGGCCGATCGCGGCATCAACATCCAGGCGATCTCCACCAGCGAGATCAAGGTCTCTGTCCTGATCGACGAGGACGAAACCGAACTGGCGGTGCGCGTTCTCCATACCGCCTACGGCCTCGACCAGGCCGACGCCGCCTGACGGGGCTGTCCTTGCATGACGGCGCGGGAGGGGTCGGTTTCGAACCCGCCCGCTTTTTTTTGCGCGTTGACGCCGCGCGCCGCGCCTGATTTATTCGAACGCGCGGTATCCTGATCGGACGCCGCTGCCCGCGCCCGGCACAAGACCGCGCGAGGGCCGGGAGAGTGCGCGTGGCAATGGCTTCGGACTTCGTGGTGCCTGCTGGTTGGCCGGCGATGTCGCTTGGTGCGGCGCAGGAGGCGCTGTGCGCGCCGGGCATGCCGTTCGAGATGGGCATGGCGGTGGTTCGCGGCGTGCCGACGCGCGTCTGGGCCCACGCGCTGCCGAACCTGGCGGCCCTGGCCCGGCTGGGTGGTTCCCACGGCGAGGCGCTGTTCGTTGTCCACGAGGATGAGCGTGTGACGTTCGCGGCGTGGTACAAGGCGGTTGCCGCGCTGGCTTCGCACCTCGCCGCACGCGGGGTGACCAAGGGCGACCGGGTGGCACTGGCGATGCGCAACTTGCCCGAATGGCCGGCCGTGTTCTTCGCAGTGACGGCGTTGGGGGCGATCTGCGTTCCGCTCAACGCCTGGTGGACCGGCGGCGAGCTGGAATACGGGCTCGCCGATTCGGGCGCGAAAGTACTGGTCTGCGACGCTGAACGGTACGCCCGCATCGCTCCGCATCGCGGCGCCCTGCCGACGCTCGAACACGTGCTGGTCGCCCGCGCGCAGGGCGCGCTCGACGAAGCGGTACGGCTTGAGGACATTATCGGCGGGCCGGCCAACTGGCCACTGCTGCCCGCCGCCGACCTGCCCGCCGTGGACCTGGCGCCCGACGATCCGGCGACGATCTTCTACACCAGCGGCACCACGGGCCATCCCAAGGGCGCGCTCGGCACGCATCGCAACCTGGTCACCAACATTCTGTCGACCGCTTACGGCGCCGCTCGCGGGGCGCTGCGCCGGGGCGAGGCGCCCGCCGCGCCTGCGCGCAAGGTCGGCTTGATGGTAATCCCGCTATTCCATGTCACCGCCTGCTCCGCCTCGTTGATGGGCGTGGTGGCGGCCGGACACACGCTGGTCTTCATGCGCCGCTGGGACGCTGGCGAGGCGCTGGCGCTGATCGAGCGCGAGCGCGTCAACCTCACGGGCGGCGTGCCGACGATCGCCTGGCAGCTGCTCGAACATCCAGACCGTTCGCAATACGACCTCTCCAGCCTGGAAGTGGTTTCCTATGGCGGCGCGCCGTCCGCGCCCGATCTGGTCCGGCGCATCCACGCCGAGTTCGGGGCGCTGCCGGGCAACGGCTGGGGCATGACCGAGACCACCGCGACGGTCACCGCACACACGGCTGAGGATTACCTCAATCGCCCCGAAAGTGCCGGCCCGCCGGTGCCGGTGGCCGACCTCGAGATTCGCGGCGAGGACGGGGAGACCGTGCTGGCAACCGGCGAGGTGGGCGAATTGTGGGCGCGCGGGCCGATGATCGTGGCCGGCTACTGGAACAAGCCCGAGGCCACCGCCGAGACATTCGTGGACGGCTGGGTCCGCACCGGCGACCTCGCCCGGCTCGACGAGGAGGGCTTCCTGTTCCTCGTCGACCGCGCCAAGGATATCGTCATTCGCGGCGGCGAGAACATCTATTCGTCCGAGGTCGAGAACGCGCTGTATGACCACCCGGCGGTGACCGACGCGGCGGTCATCGGCATTCCGCACCGCATCCTGGGCGAGGAACCGGTGGCCGTCGTCCAGCTATCGGCCGGGGAAAGCGCCAGCGAGAAGGCCTTGCAGGCCTGGGTGGGCCAGCGGCTGGCCGCCTTCAAGGTGCCGGTGCGGATCGTGTTCATGGATCATCCACTGCCGCGCAATGCCAACGGCAAGATCCTCAAGCGCGACCTCAAGGACCTGTTCGCAAGTGTCTGAGCGCGCCGCGTCCGACAAGTTCGCGCGCAAGCGCGCCGAGATTCTGGAGGCTGCCGCCGCGCAGATCAACTTGCGCGGGGTCAAGGGCATGACCCTGGCCGACGTCGCCCGCCAGGTCGGTCTCAACACGACCAGCGTGACGTATTACTTTCCGCGCAAGGAGCAGCTTGCCTCGGCCGCGCTGGCGCTGGCGCTGGACCGCCTGGCCGAAGATGCCGCGGAAGCGGCGCTCGAGCCGACGCCGCGCCTGCGCGTGGCGCGGCTGGCGACCCTGGCGTTTGGCCACCTCGGGCGGATTTCCAGCGGCGAGGAGCGCCCGGCCGCTTACCTGTCGGACATTCGCGCGCTAGACCAGTCGCTGCGCATCGAGCTGGCGCGCCGCTACAGCGAAATCGTCATGGCCGTGGCGGACTTCCTTGAACTGCCCGACACGATCGCGGCGATGCGGGCGCACATCCTGCTCGAAACGCTGCACTGGCTGCCGGCCTGGACGCCCCGCTACGAACAGGCCGATTTCCCCCGCCTCGAGGCGCGCTTTATCGAGGTGCTCTGCGACGGCATCAGCGCGCGCGGCGCGGCGCCCTGGGCCGGCCCGTCGGTGTCGGCACTGGGCGCCATCGAGGCGTCGGCCGAGGCGACGATGGCGGACGAGTTCATCCGCTCGGCAACGCTGCTGATCAACCAGCGCGGCTACAAGGGTGCGTCGGTGGACGCGATCGCGGCCCATCGCAATGTCACCAAGGGCAGCTTCTACCACCACCTGGCCGGCAAGGGTGACTTGGTGCTGGCCTGCTTCGAACGCAGCCACAGCCGGATCGCGGCGGTCCAGGCGGCCGCTCTGGCGGTACCGGGAACGTTCGGCGAGCGGCTTGGGCTGGCCCTGACCGCGCTGGTCGATCTGCAGCTCTATTCCGATTTCCCGCTGCTGCGGACGACCGCGCTTCACGCGCTGCCGCAGGACGTGCGGCTGCAGGTGATCGATCGCTCCAACCTCAGTGCGCGGCGCTATGCCGGCATGATGATCGACGGGATCACTGACGGATCAATCGCCGCGATCGATCCGCTGGTTGCCAGCCAGGTCATCATGGCGGCGGTCAATTCGGCTGCGGAGCTACGCCGGTGGGCGCAGGATATGACACACGAGGCGGTCGTCGCCGATTACGCGGCGGCGCTCGCGAGGGGCTTGCTGGCGCCCGCAACGAAAGGCAATCCGACTTCATGACCGATCTCGTCGACCCGGCCCTGCATGGCCTTTCCCCGTCGCGGCTGGCCCGTATCGCTCCGTTCCTGGAGCAGGCTTACGTCGGTCCGGGCAAGTTGCCGTTCGCGCAGATCCTGGTCGCACGCGGGGGCGAGGCGGTCTACCGCGCCGACCTTGGCGTCATGCGCGCCGACGGTACCCCGGTGCGCGAGGACGCCATCGTGCGCATTGCCAGCATGACCAAGCCGGTCACATCGATCGCGTTCATGCAACTGGTGGAAGAAGGCAGGGTCGCGCTCGACGATCCGGTTTCGCGCGTCATTCCAGAATTCGCTAACCTGGGCGTCTATGCCGGCGGGGGCGGCTCGATGCCGTTCCTGCCGCCGACGCAGCCGTCAGCGCCGATGCGGATGGCCGACCTGCTCAGCCACATGGCGGGCTTCACTTACGGCTTCCAGAACCGCACGTCGATCGATGCGGCGCTGCGCGACGTGCTGGTCGACGGCGCGCGCGATATCCCCGGTAACGATCATTTCATCGCCGAACTGGCGAAGCTGCCGCTGGAGTTCGCGCCCGGCACCAGCTGGAACTACTCGGTCGCCACCGACGTGCTTGGTGTCGTCATCGCGCGGCTTGAAGGCAAGAGCCTGGGCGATGTCTTCGCCGAACGGATCTTCAGCCCGCTTGGGATGGCCGATACCGGTTTCACCATGCCCGAGCGCGACCGTGACCGCCTGGCCGATTGCTGGGCCTACGTGCCCGGCGGCGCGCCCAAGGTGATCGACAGGGCTGCCAGCAGCAAGCTGGCCCAGCCGGCCACGTTCGACAACGGCGGCGGCGGTCTGGTGTCCACCGTGGCTGACTATCACCGGTTCTGCCGGATGCTGGTGGGCGGCGGCGCGGCCGACGGGGTTCGGATCGTTTCGCCCAAGACGCTTGACCTGATGACCTGCAACCAGCTGCCTGGCGGGGCTGATTTGTCGACCACGTCGAAATCGCTGTTCAGCGAATCGGCCAATGCCGGGGTCGGTTTCGGGCTGGGATTCGCGGTCACGATGAACCCGGCCCGCGCGCTGCTGCCGGGCAGCGTGGGCGAATTCTATTGGGGTGGCATGTTCTCGACCGCGTTCTTCATCGACCCGGTCGAAAAGCTGCACATGGTCTTCATGACGCAGCTTTCGCCCTCGTCCTCCTATCCGGTCCGGCGCCAGCTCAAGACCCTGATCTATTCCGCGCTCGAAGAGAGCTACGCCTGAGGACATTCACGATGACGAGCTCCGAAACCCTGCCCGGCGCCAAGGCGCATATCGACACCGCGCTGGCGATCTCGACCCGGATCGACGACCTGCCCGCCGGCACCCCGCTTAAGACCATCGGCCGCGTCGGCGTCCTGGGTGCAGGAACGATGGGCGGCGGGATCGCGATGAATTTCCTGACCGCGGGCATCCCGGTCACCATCGTCGAGGCGGAGGCCGCCAACCTCGAACGCGGCGTGGCGACGATCCGCCGCAATTACGAAAACTCGGTCAAGCGCGGCAAGATGGAGGCCGCCGCGGTCGACGCGGCGATGGCGGTGCTGACGCCGTCGCTGGATTTTGCCGATCTTTCCCAGTGCGACCTGGTGATCGAGGCGGTCTATGAGAACCTCGACCTCAAGAAGGATATTTTCCGCCGGCTTGACCAGGTGGCGAAGCGGGGCGCGATCCTGGCCTCCAACACCAGCTACCTCGACATCGACGCGATGGCGGCTGAAACGTCGCGGCCCGAAGCGGTCTTGGGGATGCACTTTTTCTCGCCCGCCAACATCATGAAGCTGCTCGAGGTCGTTCGCGCCGAAAAGACTGGGATGAGCGAATTGGCGACCGTGATGGACCTGGCCTCCAGGATCGGAAAGGTCGCGGTGGTGGCGGGCGTCTGCCACGGCTTCATCGGCAACCGAATGCTGATGCCGCGCCAGCTCCAGGCGCAGGCGATGCTGATGGAAGGCGCCGACTATGCCGCGGTCGACCAGGCCCTGCTCGATTTCGGCTTCCCGATGGGCCCCTTCCAGATGAGCGACCTGGCCGGCGTCGACATCGGCTGGCACCGCGACCCGGCGCGCATCGAATCGATCCGCGATGCGCTTTGTGCCGCGGGCCGCTGGGGCCAGAAAACCGGCAAGGGCTGGTATGACTATGACGACAGCCGCCAGCGCAGAAGTTCGGACGAAGTGCACGCCATCGTCGCAAAGTTCGCTGCCCGCGAAGGCAAGCCGCAGCGCGCCTTCACCGCCGATGAAATCCGCGAACGGCTGCTCTATCCGATGATCGACGAGGGCGCGAAGATCCTTGGCGAGGGCAAGGCCCAGCGTGCCTCCGACATCGACCTGGTCTGGCTCAACGGTTACGGCTGGCCGGCGTGGACCGGCGGCCCAATGTTCTGGGCCCAGCATGTCGGCCTCAAGACGATCGTCGCCGGGCTTGAGCGCCACGGCATGCCGGTTTCGCCTTACCTGCGTCAGGCTGCCGATGGCACGGGCAAGTTCGACTAGCGGCGGCGCGCCGGCATGCCTATGCCCGCCGTGATGACGGGCTCGCGCTGGCAGTTCTGGATCGATCGCGGCGGCACGTTCACCGATGTCGTGGCGCGCGATCCTGGCGGCAGCGTGCGCACTGCCAAGCTCCTCTCCGAAGACCCCAACCGGGCCGAGGATGCCGCCGTCGCGGCTATTCGCGCGCTGACCGGGACGTCCGAAGGCCCGCTGCCCCCCTGCGAGGTCCGGCTTGGCACCACCGTCGCGACCAATGCCCTGCTGGAACGCAAGGGCGAGCCGACGCTGCTGGCGATCACGCGCGGCTTTGGCGATGCGCTGCGGATCGGCACGCAGGAACGGCCCGACCTGTTCGTGCGCCGCATCGTCCTGCCCGAGCCGCCGCATGCCCGCGTTCTCGAAATAGAAGAGCGCGTCGCCGCCGACGGCAGCGTGGTGCGCCCGCTTGACGAGGATGGCGCCCGTGCCGGCTTTGCCGAGGCTTTCGCGGCCGGGATCCGTTCGGTCGCGATCGTGCTGGTCCACGGCTGGCGCTACCAAGTACATGAGGCGCGGCTTGCCGAACTCGCGGCGGAGGCCGGGTTCGCACACATCTCGGTCAGCCACCGGGTCGCGCCGTTGATCCGCCTGATCGGGCGCGGCGACACGACATTGGTCGACGCCTACCTGTCGCCGGTGCTGCGCCGCTATCTCGAGGGGTTTCGCAGCGCGCTTGGCGATGCGGGGCATGCGCTGTTCATGCAGTCCAACGGTGGCCTTGCCGACGCGGGGCGGTTCTCCGGCAAGGACGCGGTCCTGTCAGGGCCCGCCGGCGGCATCGTCGGCATGGCACGCACTGCCGCCATTTCGGGCGAGAGGCGGGTCATCGGCTTCGACATGGGCGGCACCTCGACCGACGTCAGCCACTATGCCGGCGCGTACGAGCGCGACAGCGAGACCCGCGTCGCGGGCGTGCGTATCCGCACCCCGATGCTGCGCATCCACACCGTCGCGGCGGGCGGCGGTTCGATCTGCGCCGTGGCCGCGGGCCGGCTGACCGTCGGCCCCGCCAGCGCCGGCGCGGTGCCGGGACCGGCGGCCTATCGCCGCGGCGGCCCGCTGACCGTGACCGATTGCAACGTGCTGCTGGGCCGGGTCATGCCGCATCGCTTCCCGGCACTGTTCGGTCCGGGCGGCGACGAACCGCTCGACTGCGCGGCGGTCGAAGCGCAGTTCGCCGGCCTTGCCGCCGAAGTCGAACGCGAGACCGGCCGGGCCGCGCGGCCCGAAGCGCTGGCCGAGGGATTCCTGGCCATCGCGGTCGCCAACATGGCCAACGCGATCCGGCAAATCTCGGTCGCGCGCGGTCACGATGTGACCGGCTATGCCCTCGCCTGCTTTGGCGGAGCGGGCGGGCAGCACGCCTGCCAGGTTGCCGACGCGCTCGCGATCGACACCGTGCTTGTTCACCCGCTGGCCGGCGTGCTGTCCGCCTATGGCATGGGCCTTGCCAGCGAGGCCGCGCTGCGCGAACGCACGCTGGCCCTCGACCTTACGCCCGGCACTGACGCCGAAGTGGCGCGCGCGGCGCGGGAATTGAGCGACGAGGCCGCTGCCGCGTTGGCTGCCGAAGCCACCGGCACGGAGACGACGCTGTTCGTGCGGCGCGCGGGCAGTGAGCATGCCATCGGCCTGCCTCTGCTCAATGCCGCGGCACTGCAAGCTGCCTTCGCCGCCGCGCACACTGCCGAGTTCGGTTATGCGCCCGACGGCCCCCTGGTCATCGACCGCATCCGGGTCGAGGCGGCGGCCGAGCGCGCGGCTGCGCCCCTCGACTGGCCGATGCCGACCCACAGCGCCCCGCCGCTCGAAACTGCGTCAGTGCGGATCGGCGGGCGTCAGCGCATGGTACCTGTCCACGACCGCGCTGGCCTTGCCGCCGGTTTCACCGCGCCCGGCCCCCTGCTGGTGATCGACCCGCTATCGACGACACTGGTCATGCCCGGCTGGTCCTTGCGCGTGGACGATGACGGCACGCTGCGCATGGTCCGTACGGAAGCGCGTGAAGGCGCGCCGCGCGGCGGGACCGAGGCCGACCCGGTGCGGCTGGAGATCTTCAACGGCCTGTTCATGGCGATCGCCGAAGAGATGGGCGCGGCGCTGGCCCGCAGCGCCAGTTCGGTAAACATCCGTGAGCGGCTCGATTTTTCCTGCGCGGTGTTCGATGGTGCCGGCCGGCTGGTCGCCAACGCGCCGCACATGCCGGTGCACCTCGGGTCGATGGGCGAGAGCGTGCAGACCGTGCTGCGTGCCCGCGCCAACGACGGGCGCGGCATCCGGCGCGGCGATGCCTACGTGCTCAACGCGCCTTACGCGGGCGGCACGCACTTGCCCGATATCACCGTGGTGATGCCGGTGTTCGCGGATGAAACGGAGACGGCCACGTTCTGGGTCGCCGCGCGCGGCCACCACGCCGACGTCGGTGGGATCGCGCCGGGATCGATGCCGCCCGGCAGCCGTACGATCCGTGACGAGGGCGTCATGCTCGACAACCTGCTGCTGGTCGATGAGGGCCGCTTCCGCGAAAGCGAGATGCGGGCCATCCTTGCCTCCGGCCCGCACCCGGCGCGCGCGATCGACATGAACATCGCCGACCTTGCCGCGCAAGTCGCCGCTTGCACGCGCGGTGCCGCAGGATTGCACGCGGCCTGCGACGAACATGGCCGCGACGTGGTCCTGGCCTACATGGCGCATGTGCACGACAACGCCGCCGAGGCCGTGCGGCGGTTGATCGTTGGGCTCGAGGACGGGGACTTTTCCTACGAGATGGATTCGGGCGCCGTCGTCAGGGTCGGTGTCCGTATCGACCGGGCCGCGCGCCACGTGACGGTCGACTTCGCCGGGTCGAGCGACCAGCGCCCCGACAACTTCAACGCGCCGTTCAGCGTGGTGCGCGCGGCAACGATGTACGTGTTGCGCACGATGATCGACGAGGCGATCCCGATGAACGAGGGCTGCCTCGACCCGGTGACGATACGCGTACCCGAAGGCTCGATGCTCAATCCGCGGCCACCGGCCGCCGTCGTTGCGGGCAACGTCGAGACGAGCCAGGTCGTGACCGATGCGCTTTTCGGCGCTTTTCGCGCGCTGGCCGCAAGCCAGGGGACCATGAATAACCTGACCTTCGGCACCGAGCGCTATCAGTATTACGAAACGATCGCGGGCGGAGCCGGCGCCGGTGACGGGTTTGCTGGCGCCAGCGCGGTCCAGACGCACATGACGAACAGCCGCCTGACCGATCCGGAGGTGCTGGAAACGCGCTTTCCGGTCCGTCTCGAACGGTTCGCCGTCCGCGCCGGCTCCGGCGGCACGGGGCGGTGGCGCGGCGGTGACGGCACGGTACGCGAAATCACCTTCCTCGAACCGATGAGCGCTGGCATTCTCGCCAACCGGCGACGCGTGCCGCCGTTCGGACTGGCCGGCGGCGGCAGCGGCGCGCCGGGCGAAACGCGGATCGAGCGCGCCGACGGCACGACCCAGGTATTGGCCTCGACCGCGCAAGTCGAAGTCGAGGCCGGCGACCGCATCGTCGTGGAAACACCGGGCGGCGGCGGCTGGGGAGAACCGACATGAACGGCTGGGTGCTGATCGGTATCGCCGTGATGGCACTGGGCTTTGCCCTGCGTGCCAATCCGCTGCTGGTCGTGGTCGGCGCGGCGCTGGCGACCGGGCTTGCCGCGGGCATGGGACCGGTGGGCGTGCTCGCCGCGTTCGGCAAGGCCTTCAACGACACCCGCTATGTCAGCGCGGTCTATGTCGTGCTTCCGGTCATCGCCATGCTGGAACGCGGCGGCCTGCGCGAGCGCGCCCGGGCGCTGATCGCGCGGCTGCGCGGCGCGACGCTGGCGAGGATCCTGATCGCCTATCTCGTCATCCGGCAGCTTACCGCCGCACTCGGCCTCACCGGCGTCACCGGCCAGGTCCAGACCGTGCGTCCGCTGGTCGCGCCGATGGCCGAGGCCGCGGCCCGCGAAGCCCTCGGGGCCGAGCCGGACGAGGCCGCGCGCGACCGGATCAGGGCGATGGCCGCCGCCACCGACAACGTCGGGCTATTCTTCGGCGAGGACATCTTCATCGCCATCGGCTCGATCCTGCTGATGAAGGGGTTCCTGGAACAGCAGGGCATCGTGCTGACGCCGTTCGATTTGTCGGTCTGGGCGATCCCGACCGCGATCTTTGCCTTCGTGATACACGGCTTCCGGCTCTGGCGCTTCGGGCGCCGCGAGGCGGCGCGATGATCGGGCTCAATTTCGTTTACGCGGTCGCCGGGATCGTGATGGTCATCTACGCCGCGCTTGCGCTGCGCGACCGGTCCAATCCCAAGCGGTTCGGCAACGCCGCGTTCTGGGGGCTGCTGGCGGTGTCGCTGCTGGCCGGCGACCACTTGGAGGACGTCGGCAACGGCATCCTCGTCATCGCACTGGTCGCCATCGCGGCGTTCGGCGGGCTGGGCCGCGGGCCGGAACCTGATACCGTTGCCGAGCGGGCCGCCGCAGCGCACCGTAACGGCGACCGGCTTTTCCTGCTGGCGCTGGTGATCCCGGTGGTCGCCCTTGGCGGTACGCTCGGCTTCAAATGGATACCCGCCATCGTCGATCCCAAGCAGGTCACGCTCGTCAGCCTGACGCTGGGCGTGCTCATCGCGCTGGCTGCCGGTTACCTCTGGTTGCGTCCGCCCGCACGCCAGCCCCTCGATGACGGGCGGCGCCTGATCGAATCCATCGGCTGGGCTGCTATCCTGCCGCAAATGCTCGCCAGCCTGGGCGCGGTCTTCGCCGCGGCGGGGATGGGCGCGGTGGTCGGGCACTTGTTCTCGGCGGTCATTCCCGACGGCAGCCTGGTCGCCGCGGTGCTGGTCTATGCGCTGGGCATGGCGGGCTTCACGATGATGATGGGCAATGCCTTCGCTGCCTTCCCGGTGATGGCTGGTGCGATCGGGCTACCGCTGCTGGTGCACCAGTATCACGGCAACCCGGCGGTTATCGCCGCGATCGGGATGCTGGCCGGTTTCTGCGGAACGCTGATGACGCCGCTGGCCGCCAACTTCAACATCGTGCCCGCCGCGATCCTTGAACTGAAGGACCGCAACGCCGTGATCAAGGCGCAGGTCGGCACCGCGCTGCCGCTGCTGGCGGTCAATTGCGCGCTGATCTATCTGCTGGCGTTCCGATGACCCAGACCTTGACCCCCCAGTTCGCCGCCGGCGCCATGCGCCTGACTTTGGGCCACCTCGGCCAGGAGTACCCACACGCGCTTCAGCACGTGATGACCGGCGATGGCGACGTCCTGCCGCCGCGCGTGCTGCATCCGATCTTCCACGGTAGTTTCGATTGGCATTCCTGCGTCCACGGCTGGTGGCAGGTCCTGCGCCTGGCGCGGTTGTTCCCTGACCTGCCGGAGGCCGAGATGGTTCGCGCCCGCGCTGGCCAGATGCTGACGGCGGAGCATTTCGCGGTCGAAACCGCGTACCTCGAACGACCTTCGGCGCGCGGGTTCGAGCGGCCCTATGGGTGGGGCTGGGCGCTGGCGCTCGACGCCGAGATGCGTCGCCACGACGCGGACTGGGCAAGCAACGCCAATGCCTTCGCCGCCGCCTTCGCGGCGCGCTTCACGGCGTTTTTCCCGCTTCAGACCTACCCGATCCGCGTCGGTACGCACCCTAACAGCGCGTTTGCGATGACGCTCGCGCTGGACTGGGCACGCGCGCACGATCCTGGCCTGGCAGCGCTGCTCGAATCCCGCGCCCGCGACTGGTTCGGGGACGATGCCGATTGCCAGGCATGGGAACCGGGCGGCGATGAATTCCTCTCTCCCGCGCTGTCGGTGGCCCTGCTGATGAGCCGCGTGCTGCCAGCACCCGAATTTGCCGGCTGGTTCGGCCGCTTCCTGCCGCGCGCGGCGCAGCGCGAGCCCGCCACGCTGTTCACGCCGGCGACCGTAAGTGACCGTAGCGATGGCAAGATCGCGCATCTTGACGGGCTTAACCTGTCGCGCGCGTGGGCCTGGCGCTCGATCGCGGCGGCGCTCGGCCCGGGCCACCCGGTGCTGCCAGTCGCGCGCGAGACGGCTGCTGCGCATATCGGCGCGGCGCTTCCCCACATCGCCGGCGACTACATGGGTGAGCACTGGCTGGCGAGCTTTGCGCTGCTGGCGCTTGCCGCCCCGGCATGAGCATCGCGCTTGCGCTGCTGGCCGCAGCGCCCACCGAGATCGTCGTGACCGGCACCGGCCTGCCCGATACGCCTGCCGCTCCCGCTTACGATCGCGTCGTATTGGACCGAGAGGTGCTTGATCGCGCCGCCTCGGGCCGGATCGAGGACGCACTGGCGAATGTCGCTGGATTTCAGCAGTTCCGCCGTAGCGACAGCCGATCCTCCAACCCCTCGGCACAAGGGGTGACGCTGCGTGCGCTGGGCGGCAACGCCACCAGCCGCGCGCTGGTAACGCTCGACGGAGTTCCGCTGGCCGATCCTTTCTTCGGCTATGTGCCGCTCTCCGCGACCGATCCGGCGCAGCTGGCGCGCGCCGTGGTAACGCGCGGCGGTGGTTCGGGCGCTTTCGGTGCGGGCGCCGTGGCGGGGACGATCGCGCTGGAAAGTGCCGGTGCCGCCACGCTTGGTCCGGTTGGAGGCCAGGCACTGGTAGACGACCGCGGCGAGACCGCGCTGGCGGGCTATCTCGCGCCGCGCCTGGGGCACGGCTACGCGGTGTTGGCCGGTCGCTGGGACCGCGGGCAGGGGTTCTGGACGTCGCCGCCCGATCAGCGCGTACCCGCCAGCGTGCGGGCGCGCTTCGACAGCTGGTCGGCCTCCGCCCGAATGGCAGCACCGCTGGGCGACGCGGCCGAGCTCCAGGCGCGCGTCGGTGCTTTCGGCGACGCCCGGACGCTGCGGTTTGCCGGGGCGGACACCACCAGTTCCGGCAGCGATGCCAGCGTCCGCCTGATCGGCCGTGGCGCGTTCGGATTCGAACTGCTCGGTTACGTCCAGACGCGTGACTTCTCGAACGTGGTGATCAGTTCGTCGAGCTTTCGCAAGACGCTCGACCAGCAAGGCACACCCTCCACCGGGCTCGGCGGCAAGCTTGAGCTGCGGCCCCCTGTGGGCGGAGCACACGTACTTCGGATCGGCGCCGACTGGCGCCGCGCGACCGGCATGACGCAGGAAGCGGCCTACAGCACGGTAACCGGGCTGGTCACCGCGCGGCGCCGCGCGGGCGGGCGAAACGACGATGTCGGCCTCTACGTTGAGGATGACTGGACGCACGGGGACTTGACGCTGACGGGCGGGGCCCGGGCCGACCGCTGGGTTGTCGCCGATGGCTTCTACCGCGAGGTCGCGGCGAGCGGCACCGTGACCGGGGATATCCGCTACGCCGCGCGGGCGGGCTGGACCGGCAGCCTGCGCGGCGGCGCCCGTCTCCGGCTTTCGCCCGCGCTGTCGCTGCGCGGGGCCGCGTACAGCGGGCTCCGGCTTCCCACCCTGAACGAGCTTTACCGGCCTTTCGTCGTGTTCCCGGTGACGACGCAGGCCAATGCCGCGCTTGCCAACGAACGCTTGCGGGGGGCCGAGCTGGGCGCCGAGATCGCGCCGGTGCCGGGCGTGTCCTTGGCGCTGACCGCGTTCGACAACCGGCTTGGCGGCGCCATCGCCAACGTCACCCTTGCGCCGGGGCTTCGCCAGCGCCGCAACGTCGATGCGATCCGCGCCCGCGGGATCGAGGCGAGCGCGGGGCTGCGGCGCGGGGCTGTCGCGCTGGACGGTTCGCTGGCCTGGACCGACGCCCGGGTCGAGGCGACCGGGGCGTCCGCTGCGCTCGACGGGATGCGCCCCGCGCAGACGCCGACGTGGGCCACTAGCCTGACCGGCAGCGTTGCGCCGTGCGGCGGCTGTTCTGCCGCCTTGACGCTTCGCCATGTCGGGGCGCAATTCGAGGACGACCTTGAAACCGATGTGCTGCCCGCGGCGACGACGCTTGACGCAATCGTGGCACTGCCGGTGGCGCGGCACTGGTCGCTCTTGCTTCGCGGTGAGAACCTGACCGGCGCACGGGTGGTGACGCGCAACCAGGGCGGCTCGATCGACCTGGGTGCGCCGCGGACGCTGTGGCTCGGCGTGAAGCTGCGCGGCTGATCGCCGGTTGTCGGCTGCGCGTATCCCGCTACTGTCCGCAACAACGCCAACCGACAGGATCACCCAGCGATGACCCCAGCCGAGCTCGATGCCCGACGCCAGGCGGTGGCCGCGGATCCCGACGCCTATTGGCTCAAGGAAGCCGGGCGGCTCGACTGGACCCGCTTTCCCACTCGCGCCGATGAGAGCAGCTTCGACGAAGCCGATTTCGGCGTCCGCTGGTTTGCCGACGGCGAACTCAACGTCTCGGTCAACTGCCTGGACCGGCATCTGACCGAGAACGGCGACAAGACAGCGATCGTGTTCGAAGGCGACGAGCCGGGCGCCGCGGGCGCAATGGGTGGACGGACCCTGACCTACTGCGAGCTGCACGCAGAAGTCTGCAAGATGGCCAACGTCCTGACCGACCTGGGCGTTCGCAAGGGCGATCGGGTGACCATCTACCTGCCGATGATCCCCGAGGCGGCGATCGCCATGCTGGCCTGCGCGCGGATTGGTGCCATCCATTCGGTCGTGTTCGGCGGCTTCAGCCCCGAGGCGCTGGCGGGCCGTGTCCAGGATTGCGATTCCCGGCTGCTGATCACCGCCGACGAAGGCTGTCGGGGCGGCAAGCGCATTCCCCTCAAGGCCAACGCAGACGCGGCGCTGGCCAATTGCCCGGGGGTCGACGCCGTCCTGCTGGTGCGCCGCACCGGCGCCGACGTGCCGGTCGTGAGCGGGCGCGACGTGTGGTGGCACGAGCGGCGCGAGGCCGCCGCGGCATGGTGCGAGCCGGCGGCGATGAACGCCGAGGACCCGCTATTCATCCTCTATACCAGCGGCAGCACCGGCAAGCCCAAGGGCGTCCTCCACACCGCCGGCGGCTACCTGCTGTGGGTGGCCGGCACGTTCGAGATGCTGTTCCAGCCGCGCACGGACGACGTGTTCTGGTGCACCGCCGATGTCGGCTGGGTCACCGGGCACAGCTACGTCGTCTACGGGCCGCTCGCCAACGGCGCCACCAGCGTGATGTTCGACGGGGTGCCGAACTATCCCGATTTCGGGCGCTTCTGGGAAACCGCGCAGCGGCTCGGTGTGACGATTTTCTACACCGCGCCGACTGCGATCCGCGCGCTTATGCGCGAGGGCGACCGGTGGGTGACCGCGCACGATCGCAGCCAGATCCGCCTGCTCGGCACCGTGGGTGAACCGATCAATCCCGAGGCGTGGAAGTGGTATCACGACGTCGTCGGCGAGGGGCGCTGCGAGATCGTCGACACCTGGTGGCAGACCGAGACCGGCGGCGCGCTGATCGCGCCGGTGCCCGGCGCGGTGACGACCAAGCCCGGCAGCGCGACCTTGCCGCTGCCCGGCGTCTATCCGTTGCTGGTCGATGCCGACGGCAACGATCTGGACGGCGCTGCGGAGGGGAACTTGTGCATCGCGCGGTCTTGGCCGGGGCAGATGCGCACCGTCTGGGGCGATCACGAGCGGTTCTTCCAGACCTATTTCTCGACCTATCCCGGCACCTATTTCACCGGCGACGGCTGCCGCCGCGACGTGGACGGGTATTACTGGATAACCGGACGGGTCGATGACGTCATCAATGTCAGCGGGCACCGCATGGGCAGCGCCGAAGTGGAAAGCGCGCTTGTCGCCCACCACAAGGTCGCCGAGGCGGCTGTCGTCGCCATGCCGCACGATATCAAGGGACAGGGCATCTACGCCTACGTCACGCTCAATAGCGGCGAGACCGGCGACGAAACATTGCGCCATGAACTGGTCCAGTGGGTACGCAAGGAGATCGGCCCGATCGCCAGCCCCGACGTGATCCACTTCGCGCCGGGCCTGCCCAAGACGCGCTCGGGCAAGATCATGCGCCGCATCCTGCGCAAGATCGCGGAAGGCGATACCGGCAACCTTGGCGATACGTCGACCCTGGCCGATCCCGGCGTCGTCGACGTGCTGCTGCGCGAGGGGCGCTAGCCCCGCTTCACGCCAGTTCGAGCAGCTGCGCTATCACGCTGTCTGCGCTGCTTGGCTTGGCCACGATCGGAGCCTTGATCTCGCGCAGGAACTCGCCGGCGCGGTCAAGGTCGCCGGTGTTGAGGACGAACGGGATGCCGCGCTGGCGCAGCAGCCGGGCCACGTCCTCGCAGGTTTCGCCCCCGCCGAGGTTAACGTCCAGTACCGCACCGTCGAAATCGTGCCTGCCGAGTTCCTCGACCGCCTGCGCCAGCGTCCCAGCCACGATCGCACCGAGCCCGGCATCGTCGCAGGCGTATTTGAGGTCGAGCGCGATGAGGGGCTCGTCCTCGAGAATCAGGACACATTTCATTCGGCAGGTGCCCTTCAGTTCTTGATCGGGAACGAGATCTGGGCGCGCAGGCCCTCGGCATCCCAGTGCCGATCGAAAACGCCGTGCGAATGGCTCAGCAGCGCATCGGCGATGGCAAAGCCCGTCCCCTCGCCCTGGGGCGGGCCGGCAATGGGCGGTCCGCCGCGCTCGGTCCAGTCGACCACCAGCAGGCGGCGGCCATGGCGGTCTTCCTCGTGACGCCAGGCGATGTCGATCGTACCGGCATCGTCGGACAGGGCGCCGTACTTCGTGGCGTTGGCGGCCAGTTCGTGCAGCGTCAGCCCGATCGCGGAAATCGCGTTGGGCTCGGTGCGTACGCCATTGCCGGTGAAACTGATGCGGTTGCCTTCGGGATCGTAGGGACGCAGCACCGCGCGCACCGCCTGGCCGACCTCGATCGTGCCAAGAAACGCGTCGTCCAGCGTGGGTTCGTAGCTGCGCCCCAAGGCGCGGATCCGTTCGTTGATGCGGCCCGCGACATCGCGCGCATTCATTGAGCGGCCAGTGATGTTGACGATCCCGGCGATGACGGCAAAAACGTTCTTCAGCCGGTGCGAAACCTCACGCGCCATCTCCTTGGCGTGACGCTCCTCGGCGCGGGCGAGGTGGATGTCGGACACGTCCCACTGGCTGCCGAAGAAATATTTGACGCTGCCGTCGTCGTTGTAGATCGGCCCCAGGTGCAGCGCGTTCCAGAACTTCGTGCCGTCCTTGCGGTAATTGAGGATCTCCACGATCGTCAGTTCGGCGCTGCGAATCGACTCGCGGATGCGCTCGACTTGCCGGGTGTCGGTTTCCGGCCCCTGCAGAAACCGGCAATTGCGGCCCAGGATTTCGTCGGAATCGTAACCGGTCAGGTGCTCGAACGCCTCGTTACAGAAGACGATCGGGTTGTCGGGCAGGCTTGGATCGCTGAGGCACACTGCCATGCGCGTCTGCGCCATCGCCTGCTCGAACAGCATGCCGGACGCACCGTCAAAATGCTCGGGATGGCCGGCCTTGCGCTGCGGCGGTTTGGACAGGGCTTGCCCCGTCGGGCGGGGTATATCGTCATTGCTCACTACCGGTTCCTCACACCAGCGCCGATCTCGCCTTTGACTGGATGTGAGGGTAGTATCGCACGGCGGCTTTTTCAGTTCCCCCCGGCCGGTGCGATGTGCCGGCGGCACGCCATCAGCGGCTGGATCCGGGTGCCAAACGCTTCGACCCCGCTCACGAAATCGTCGAACGTCAGAAGGACGCCGCCCGTGTTGGGCACGGCCGCCATCTCGTCGAGCATGCGGGCGACGCTCTCGTAGCTGCCTACCAGGGTGCCCATGTTGATGTTGACCGCGCCTTCGGGGGCGGCAAGCTGGCGCACGTTGGTGCTGGTGTTGACGGTGTCCTTGGCGCCCTGTTCGGCGAGCCAGCCGATCGCCTCGATATCGACGCCGTCGTTGTAGCTTTTCCATTTCGCCATCGCTTCCTCATCGGTTTCGGCGGCGATGACCATGACCAGCACGAAGACCGACACGTCGCGCCCGGTCTTGGCGGTGGCGATGGCGAGACGATCGTTGTTGGAGGCAAACGCGGTCGGCGTGTTGACCCCCTTGCCGAGACAGAACGCGTAGTCCGCCCACTTGGCGCTGAACGCCAGGCCTTCGTCGGAGGATCCGGCGCAGATGATCTTCATGTCGCCTTCGGGCTGCGGACGGACGCGGCAATCGTCCATCGTGTAGTAATTGCCCTTGAAGTCGCTGCGCCCGGTTTCCCATAGTTCGCGCAGGATGTGGGCATATTCGTCCAGCATCTTGTAACGATTGCGGAAATGCTCGTCGCCGGGCCAGATCCCCATCTGGGTGTATTCGGGCGGCTGCCAGCCGGTGATGAGGTTGAGTCCGAACCGGCCGTGGCTGATCGAATCGATGGTGTTGCACATCCGTGCCGCGAAGGCGGGCGGGATCACCAGCGTGGGGCAGGTGGCATAGATCTTGATCCGTTCGGTGACGGCGGCAAGGCCGGCCATCAAGGTGAAGCTTTCTAGCCCGTATTCCCAGAACTGCGTCTTGCCGCCGAAGCCGCGCAGCTTGATCATCGATAGCAGGAAATCGAGCCCGTGCTTCTCCGCGCTCTGGGCGATCTGCTTGTTGAGATCGAAGCTGGGCATGTACTGCGGCGCGTTTTCCGAGATCAGCCAGCCGTTGTTGTTGATGGGCACGAAGACGCCGACTTGCATGGGCTAGCTCCTGAAAAAGGCGACGACATCGTGAAGGATCGTCGGATCGGTGATGTTGAGGGCGTGGCCGCCCCACAACCGCGCGGCGACGCGCGAATGGGGCAGAAGGTCGGCCAGGCGCGCAGTATTGGCGGCCGGTACCAGCAGATCGTCGGCGGCGCAGGCCAGCAGGACGGGCGCGCCGACAGCACCGGCCCAGTCGCGGCAATCGAAGGCGCGGGCCGCGGCGATGCGCTTTTCGATCGTGGCATCGCCCGGCCACGCGGCAAGCTGGTGCGCGCTTTCGGCGCGCAGCTCGGCATCGTGGTCGGACAGCCATTGCGGCGGGAACAGGAATAGCGGCTGCGCCTGCAGATAGGCGGCCACGCCGGCTCGGCGCAGCAGCGCCAGCCGCACGTCGAAGCAGCGCTCGGTCTGCGGATCGAGGCTGGCCCAGCCGTTGATCACCGCGATCCGGGCGATGCTGTGCGGCGCGCTGCGCGCCGCCTCCAGCGCCGCCAGGCCGCCGATGGCGTGGCCCAGGACCAGCGCCCGATCGAGGTTCAGCGCGTCGATCAGCGCGACGATGTCCTGCCCCAGGTCGGCCAGCGAGACCGCTTCCGGCAGCGCGCGGTGGCTGCGCCCGGTGCCGCGGTGGTCGTACGCGATGACGCGGAAATGCGCGGCCAGTTCGGCGATGTTGGGCGCCCAGTAAGCCGCCGAACCGCCCAGACCGCTCGACAGGATCAGCGGCGGCCCGCTGCCGTGCTCCTCGTAATAGAGGCCAGCGGCTTCAGCCAAGGTGAGCCACGCTGGCGATCTCTACCAGGCAGTCGGGCTTCACCAGGTCGGCGCGGATGCAGTAGCGCGCCGGCTTGTCGCCGGGAAAATAGCCGGCGTAAACCTGGTTGAAGGCGGCATAGTCGGCGAAATCCTTGAGGAAGATGTGGTTCATCGCCACGTCCTCGAGCCGGCCGCCCGCCGCCTCGAGCGTGGTCTTGATCACCTCGAGGACATGGCGCGTCTGCGCGGCGGCATCGCCGACGTGCAGCACCGCGCCGCCTTCGCCCAGCGCCAGCACGCCCGAGACGTACACGGTATTGCCCGCCTTCGCGCCGGCCGAATAGGGCGCGATCGGGGTGGGGAACTGCGGCGGGTTGATTGCTTCGAACGGCATCAGGTGTCCTCCTGGATTGATGGGGCGCGCTCGGCCTGGCCGACGCTGCCGCAGAAATCGGCGACCGTGCTGACCCAGCCGAAGAACTTCTCGACGTTGTAAAGGGTCGCGTCGCGGACGAAGTCGGGGCCGAGGTGATGGACCGCGTCCTCCAGCATCACGCCGAAGTATTCGAGGTGGAAGGCATCGCGCAGCGTCGATTCCACGCAGACGTTGCTGGCGATGCCGACGAACACGATCGTGCGGATGCCGCGGCTGCGCAGTGTGCTGTCGAGCTGCGAGTTGAAAAAGGCGCTGTAGCGCGTTTTGTGCAGGCGGATATCGCCGGGCTGCGGGGCCAGGGCATCGACCAGCTCGTAATCCCAGCCGCCGCGCGCCAGCAGCTGGCCGGCCAGTTCGGGCCGGGCGCGCATGGTCTTGAGCGCGTTCGACTTGTGCCAGTTGGGCGATCCCGGGCCGCCCGCCTCCACATAGTTGCCGTCCCAGCCGTTTTGCAGGAAGATCACCGGGCAGCCGGCGGCGCGCGCGGCGCCCAGCGTCTGCGCGATGCGGCCGATAACGCTGGCCGCGCCGCCGACGTCGAAGCCGGCCAGGTCGACGTAGCCGCCCTTGCTGGCATAGGCGTTCTGCATGTCGATGACGACGACCGCGGTGGTGGCCGGATCGATGCGCAGCGGCTCTGGCCGCGCCGGCAGCGTCACCGCGTCTGCGCTCCGGCCCGCTATTTCGATGACATCGGCCACAGTCCGCCTCCTTCGCGCGAAGCGGCCAGCTTCACCGAAGGAGCGAACCGATGCAAGTGCGACTTATTGCGGGATTTCCCAGGTCACCGAGGTCGCGAAGCTGCCGCCCACTCTGGCGCCGGTGGTGTCGGTGGCGGGCTCGAAGCGGCCGCGCTGGGTCAGCCGGGCGCAGGTGGCGGCGTCGAGGCCGGGCCAGCCGCTCGAGCCGGTGACCGCGCAATTGGCCACCCGGCCGTCGCTGCCGATGGTCAGCCGCACGCGCGTGGTACCCGCGTGTTCGAGCCTGAGATCGGTCGACGGGTAATCCATCGGTCCGACCCATTCGCCCGGCCGGCCGCGCGGGCGCGGCCCGACCGCGGCGAAAGACGGCGACGGGCTGGGCGTGAAAGTGGGGAAGGCCACGTCGCCGATGCCGCCGCCATCGGTCGACGGCGGCACCGTCGGCAGGGTGACGATGACACCCTCGGTCGGCGGGGCCACGGTGACGGCGGTGGTGGGCACCACGAGGGGATCGTAAGGGCGCGGCTTGTCGGTGGCACGCTGCGACGGCGGCGGGGGAGAGGGCGGATCGAGCGGCATCGGGTTGGCGACCAGCGGCGGATCCATTTTTTCCATGATCGTCGCAGCCAGGCCCGTAACCAGAAGGTAGCCGACGCCGATATGCAGCGCGGCGACCCCGCCAAGGATGGCGGCGCGGCGGTTTGGGTTCATCGATCCGGCATAAGACATGGCGGCATCCTCTCTCTGGCGGGACGCCCTTTTCCGCGGCGGTGACACCCGGCGCGGCGGGTCGACTCCTCGGTTGATGAGATAACATAACATCATCATCTTGGCACGCAAGTGGTTCAACATGGACGTTTTGCGCCCCATGACAGTGCCGATGCCGCGCGTATAAGCGCCGTCATGGCCAACCCCGACTCGGCACCGTCACCCCATGCCGATCCGGCCGTGGATTTCGACGAGAGCGAGGCTGCCTCGCCGCTTGGGGTGCCGCTGTTCCGCAATGTCTGGATCGCAACGCTGATCTCCAACTTCGGGTCGGTCATCCAGAACGTCGGCGCCGCGTGGCTGATGGCATCGATGGTCGATTCGCCGACGCTGATCGCGCTGGTCCCTGCCAGTGCGGCGTTGCCGATCACGCTGCTGGCGCTTCCGGCAGGCGCGATTGCCGATGGGTACGACCGGCGCAAGCTGATCCTCGGCGCGCAAAGCTTCATGCTGCTGGTGTCGCTGGCGCTGACGATCGCGACCTGGCTTGGCCATGCCGGCCCGTGGGTGCTGCTGGCGATGACGTTCCTGATCGGCTGCGGCGCGGCGATCAACAACCCGGCCTGGCAGGCGTCTGTCGGAGACATCGTGCCGCGCCGCCTGCTGTCGGGCGCGGTCGGCCTCAACGCGATGAGCTTCAACCTGGCGCGCAGCGCCGGGCCGGGGCTGGGCGGCGCCATCGTCGGCATCGCTGGCGCGGCGGCGGCCTTCTTCATCAACGCGGTCAGCTATATCGCGGTCATCGTGGCGATAGCGCGGTGGAAGCGCCCCCCGCGGACCGACCCGCTCCCGCGTGAGCGGCTGGCGGCGGCGATGGGCGACGGCGTGCGCTTCGTCTGGCTGTCGCCGCACATCCGCCTGGTCCTGGGCCGGGCAATGCTGTTCGGGCTGGGCGCGGCGGCGATCCCCGCGCTTATGCCGATCCTGGCGCGCGACCGATTTGCCGGCGGGCCGCTGACTTACGGCCTGCTGCTGGGCGCGTTCGGGCTTGGCGCGGTCGGCGGGGCGATCGCGGGAACGCGGCTGCGCAGCCGCCTGCCGGTGGAAAACGTGCTGCGGCTGGCCGGGTCGCTGGCCGCCATCGGCGCGGCGGTCACCGCGTTCAGTCCGTGGCTGGCGCTGACGCTGCCGGCGCTCGCCGCGGCGGGCACCGGCTGGGTGATGTCGCTGTCCTCGTTCAATGTCTCGGCGCAGCTGGGGGCGCCGCGCTGGGTCGTGGCACGGGCGCTGTCGCTGTACCAGATGTGCGCGTTTGCCGGGCTGACGGTGGGGTCGTGGCTGTTCGGCCAGGTCGCCGCCGGGTGGTCGACCGCGACCGCGCTTGCCGCTGCCAGCGCAGTCCTGGCGGTGGGGCTGGTGGTCGGATGGCGGTTCCCGGTTCCGGCGATCGCGCCGGGCGCTGCGATCCCGCTGCGGATGTGGAACCAACCAGTCATAGGCACGCCGATCGACGATCGCGCCGGACCGATCACGATCATGGTCGAATACCGTATCCGCGCGGAAGACGAGGCCGCGTTCCTGCTTGCCATGGCGGAGCGGCGCCGCATCCGCCGCCGCGACGGCGCGCACAAGTGGCGGGTGCTGCAGGGGCTGGAGGACCCGGAGATCTGGTACGAACGCTACCAGGTGGCGACCTGGTTCGACTACGTCCGCCACAACCAGCGCCGCACGCAGGCCGATGCCGAGAATACCGAGGTCATCCGATCGCTCCACGCCGCGGACGAACCGCCGCGCATCCTGCGGCTGGTCGAACGCCAGCCGGTTGCCGGCACCACGCCCGACGCGCGGATGCTGGCGAGCGGCACGATCTAGCCGCGGTTTGTCGGCCCGCGCCGGCTGGGCTAGCGTCGGGGGCAAGAGGGAGACTGCCCGATGACGCTGCCCGTGCTTTACGATTTCCCCCGCGCGCCCAGCCCGCGCCGCGCCCGCATCGTGCTGGCCGAAAAGGGCATCGCGCACGACACCGTTCGCGTCGACCTTGCCAGCGGCGAGCAGCGCGGCGCCGCCTATTGCGCCATCAACCCGGCGCAGACCGTCCCGGCGCTGCGACTGGCGGACGGCACGGTGCTGACCGACAACGCCGGCATCGCCGCCTGGGCCGAGGCGGTCAGGCCGCAGCCGCCGCTGCTGGGGCGCGATGCGATCGACAAGGCGCAGGTCGCCAGCTGGACCCAGCGGATCGAGAACGAAGGCTTGTGGGCGATTGCCGAGGCGGTGCGCAACAGCGCCCCGGCGATGGCCGGGCGCGCCTTGCCCGGCCCGCACGACTATGCACAGATCCCGGCGCTGGCCGAACGCGGCAAGGCGCGGTTCGCGGCGTTCCTGGACACGCTCGAGGCGCAGCTTGCCGGCCGCGACTTCGTGACCGCGGGCGGGTTCAGCGTTGCCGACATCGTCGGCGGCGTCGCGCTCGACTTCGCGCGCGTTATCGGCGTTGATGGGTCGGCAGGGCGGCCGGGCATCGCCGCCTGGCGCGCCCGGCTGGCAGAGCGGGCCTCGTTCGCGCTCTAGAACCGGTGCGTGAACCCGGCGCGGCCCAGCACGTAGTAATAGCTGATGCCGCTGACGCTGGAGTTGTTGGTATAGGTCACGTCGGCAAAGGCATCCCAGCCGCGCGCATTGCGCGGGCTTTCGTAGCGCAAGTTGGCATAGCGCGACGGCTTCCAGCCTGAAAAATCGTCGCGCTGGGCGCCATAGCCAAGCGCGCCCAGAACCATCGATCCGTCCTTGAGAAAGCGCCGCATCCGCAGCACCGGCAGGACTTCGGCGTAGTTGCGCGGCGAATAATAGTCGAACTCGCCAGGATGGGTGGAGTGGTAATAGCGCCCGCGCAGCTGGAATGACAGGCCCGCCTGTTCGGCCAGGACGTGGGTGTAGGTGGCGCGCGCGTGCAGCCTCACGTTGTCGCCGGGGCTGAATTCCTGCACCCCGCCCGTCAGCGACAGCACGTCGCGCGGGCCGAAGGTGACGTCCTGGCTGACGCCCGCGAACGTGTACATCAGGCCGCGCTGCAGCCCTTGCGGCGTCTCGACGATGTCACGCTCGACGAACAGGCTGGTGCGGTAATCGTCGGTGCGCACTTCGGCGCTGCCCAGAACGGTCTTGAAATTGGTTCCGACCCGGGCCCGGTAATGCCAGCCGTTGCCAAGCGGCCCGGCCAGATCGGCGTAGAGGCGCTGCTGGGTGACCCGCGCGCCGCCCATCGGCGTGATCCAGACCTGTTCGGCGGCGATGCCCTTGTAGTCGTCGCGGCCGTGGTAATCGACCAGCGCGCGGCCCAGCAGTTTCACCATCGAGGTATCGTCGCCGTCGCGCGAGACATAGATTTCCGCGCCCGCGGCGGGACCGCCATCGGCGCGCGGCGCGTCCTGCGCGGCGGCGACGGTGGGCGCGATCAGCGCGGCGGCCAGAGCGATCGTCTTCACTTGGTACCCCATTTCTTGGCCTGTCCCGTCAGTTCGGACAGATATCCCCACACGCAGATCGGTTGCATCATCAGCGCGTAGACCAGCAGGTAGAACACCAGGCCCATGTACTGGGGCTTCAGTTCCAGGTCCTCGCGCTTCAACGCCTTGCTCTGGATGCGGTAGACGATCAGGTTCCAGATCCCGACCAGCGGCAGCAGCGCCAGCGTCATCGGCCCGGCGATCCAGAAATAGCCGAACATCGCCAGCACCAGGCCGGGGATGAAGACGGTCGTGTAGACCAGGTCGAGCGGCAGGAAGAGCAGGTTCCACCAGTGGAACATCGTGGTCAGGCGCGGCTTGACCAGGATGTCCTGGTGGTCCTCCAGCGCCTCGATCAGGCCGCGCGACCAGCGTTTGCGCTGCTGCGCGAACTGGCGGAACGTGGCGGGCGCCACGGTGAAGATGAAGGCGTCCTCGGCATAGCCGATGCGGTAGCCGCGCTTCAGCATGGCCCAGGTCATGACGATGTCCTCGCCCACCGTCTCGGGCCAGCCGCCGATCGCGTCGAGGGCGCGCTTTTCGAACAGGCTGAAGGCGCCCTGCGCCACCAGCGTGCCGTGATACATCGACTGCATCCGCTTCACCGCCGCGATGCCGTGGAAATAATCCCACTGCTGTGCCTGCGTCATCAGCGATGCGGCGGCATTGTCGACCAGCACCGCGCCCGCGGTGGCATGGGTGCGAACCGGCTGGCTGACGTGACATTCGACGATGTTGCGGATCGAACTGGGCGTCACCCGGCAATCGGCGTCGACCGTGGCGATCAGCGAGTGCGCGGCGTTGGCCAGCCCGGTGTTGAGCGCGGCCGCCTTGCCGCGGTTGACCTTGTGGCGGATCAGCCGGACCTCGAAGGCGGGGCGCACCGGGGCGAAGGCGGCGATCGTGGCGCGCACGACGTCGGCCGTGCCGTCCTTCGATCCGTCATCGATGACGAAGACCTGCAGCGGCCCCGGATAGCGCGAGGCCAGCACGCTGCGCAGCGTGCGTTCCATCACCTTTTCCTCGTTATAGGCGGCCATCAGCACGGTCACGCCGGGCCATTCGGCCACCTCGATACGGCGCGGTCGCCGGTCGAGCAGCAGCGAAACGATGAAGAACGAATACATGAAGCCAGGAACGAAGGCGATGAAGCCGATGATGACGAAGGCGATCCACGGCGTGGTCAGTGCGCCGAGGTCGCGCAGCCAGGGCTGCGCCAGCTCGATCGACATCGTGGTCCAGGCCACGGCGATGAACAGAGCCAGCGCAAATTTAAATCGTACCCAATTCATGTAGCGCACACGGTCGAGCAAGCCGGTGTGAGGCGTAAAATCGTCCGGCAAGCGCAGTCCTGTCTTCGTTTTTGATTGGCGCGATCCGGTGCCGAACCGCGATTAACCTTCCAAGTTCCCGAAAAATCGTCTTTTTTTAGAATCCAGGATTGCTCGTTTATTTCTATACGGACAGAACGTGCGCGCGGACGCGGCAAAAACTGGTCACTGTAATTGGTTAATTCCCGCCTTTCGGAACGGCGCTTGCGCCTGTGCCGGAACGGGGCGTGCGGAATGGCGAATATTAAGGGGGCGCCGAATTGGTCGGCGCGGTGTTCGCTGTTGTCGTCGCACCGTTTGTGCTAACTAGTGCACGCAAGATTCGTGGACCGTGCCGCATCCGGTGGCCGCCGCGAAACGGGGTGGGGCATTTCAATGGATCGCTTGGCGCATTTCGACGTCAGCCGCCGCTTTGCCCGCCCCGGCGCGCAAGTCGCGGCGCAAGTCGCCTTCGGGCTGGCGGCATCGGCGGCGATGATCGCGGTGCGCACGTCGATCGACCAGGTCGCGCCAACGGTCGGGCCTTTCGCGATCGTCTATCCCACCGTCCTGATCGCCACGCTTTACGGCCACTGGCGGGCCGGACTGGTCGCCTATGCCGTGTGCCTGCTGTGGGCCTGGTACGTGGTGTTGCCGGTGCGGCTCTCGTTCCATTTCGCGGTGACCGGGGACTCCGCGCGCATGATGCTCAACGCGGTCTGCGCCGCGGTGGTGCTGCTGCTGGCGGAAATCTTTCGCCGCGCGGTGGCGCGCAGCGTCAAGCGCCTGGGCGAGGAGATCACCCTGGCGCGCGTCCTCCACGAGGAGCTGGAGCACCGCACCCGCAACAATTTCGCCATGATCGCAGGCCTGCTGGAAATCCAGAAGCGCCGCGAGAGCGCGCCCGAAACGGTCGCCGCGCTCGACCAGGCGATTGCCCGCGTCCACACTTTCGCCGATGCGTTCGAACATATTGCCGCGGCCTCGAACGGCTCCGAAGAGGTCGCCATGGCGCAATTCCTGCCCGCGATCGTGGACCGCCTGGCGCGGGCGTCGTTCGGCCCCAACGTGGCAATCGAAAAGGCGATCGACGACATCCGCCTGCCGCGCGGCGCGGCGGTGGCGATCGGGCTCTACATCAACGAGGCGCTGACCAACTGCGCCAAGTATGCCTTCCCGGGCGATCGCCCCGGCACCGTCAGGGTATCGCTGACGGGCCGGGCCGAGGCCTGGACTCTGGCGGTCAGCGACGACGGCGTCGGGGCCGCGGGCGTCCAAGGGCCGCGCCGCCGGGGCGGCCAGGGCGAAGGGCTGCTGCGGGCCTTTGCGCGCCAGGCGCGCGCGCAGCACGTTCGCGAGCTGTCCCACGCGGGTTGCCACGTCGAACTGCGGGCGGAATAAGCGGGGCATGATCGCGCAGACCATCCAGCTCGCGCTCGCGCCGGTCTTCGTGCTGGTGGCGATGGGCAATTTCCTCAACGTGCTGTCCAGCCGGCTGAGCCGCGTGGTCGACCGATCGCGCGAACTGCAGGGGCACCACGTCGCCACCAGCGGCCCGGAACACGACATGGTCGTCGCGGAGATGCGCCTGATCGACCGGCGCATGGTGCTGGTGACGCAGGCGATCCGGATGCTGGTGATGGCCGGCCTGTCGATCGGGACGACGGTGACGATCCTGTTCCTGGAGGAACTGGCCGGCCTGTCGCTGCAGACGGTGGCGGCGGCGTTCTTCCTGCTCGCGGTCGGGCTGCTGATGTGCGCGCTGGTCCTGTTCCTGCGCGAAACGCAGGTCGCCGCCGCGCAGCTGCAGATCCCGCGCGACTACCTGGAACTGCACCGCGACTTGTAGGCCGCGGCCCGGCCGTCAGGTCAGCAGCTTGCGGGTGTTCTTCTCGATCGCGCCGCGGATGATCGGTTCGACGAACGACAGCGCCGGCGGCAGGTCGAGCTCGTAGATCATCGCGTGGTCCTCGACCGTGACCATCCCGTTGACCTGCTGACCCATCGCGCCAACCGCCATCCTGAGCCGGTCCTGGTCGACCCACTCGGTATGGACCTCTGCCATGCCGCCGGGGATGTGGCCGGCCAGCTCGTCCTTGCGCGCGTCGAGGCGGCGGCGGACTTCGTCCTTGCCCAGGCTGTGGGGGATCGAGAAACGCATTCAGGTCGCCTTTTCGCGGTGGTCGGCCAGCGCGGCGGGTTCGTCCAGCGCGGCGCCGTACTTGTAGTCGAGGTAGCGGGTCTGGATCGCCAGGTTGTCGATCGCGCCGCTGGCCAGCTGGCGGGTGACGCTGTCGATCTCGGCGCTGATCTTGCCCAGGCTCTCGGTCAGCTGCTGGTCGGGCGTGGTCCCGCCGCGCGCCTCGCCGCGCAAGTGGCGCGGGATCTTGGTGTAGTTGGACACCAGCCCGGGCAGCGTTTCGCCCACCAGCTTGCGCACTTCGACCGCGGCGGGCTGGCCATCATCCAGGCCGTCGAGCTGGAGGCCGAGCGCGTCGAGCTGGACGCCGAGCTGGTCGACCAGGGTGACCGCCGGCGGCGGCAGGGCGGGGCGCTGGCGCTCCAGCCACAGCTCGGTCCGGCCGACCACGCTGCGCACGTCGCTCTTGCCCAGCGAGGCGACCGAAGGCGTTTCAAGGCGCGGAAACGTGATCAGGCCGCCCAGCATCAGCGCGCCCAGCAGCGCCACCAGGATGATCCCGGTCACCCCGATGCCGCCCAGCACCAGCCCGGCGGCGATCGTGCCGACCCAAAGCGCCACCAGCACCGCGACCGCGCGGGCGACCTTGCACTTGAGGTGGACGCGCTTCATCTCGCCCGAACGGCGCCCGATCGATCCGCCCACGCGGCGCCCGCCGGCGCGCTGATCGTTCAGCGACTGGCGCGCCTGGCGCAGGATCAGGTCGGAATTGTTGGCCTCGCCCGCCATCAGCCCTGTCCCACCCTAACCTTCCAGCGACAGCAGGCTGGGCGCGTCGTGCGCGATGCTGGCCTGGTTCTGCCCTTCGGCGCGGGCGATATAGCCCTTGGATTTCTCGACCTCGGCGGTGAGGGTGGTCACCGTCTGCTTCATCGATTCCAGCGCGCGGACCTTGAAGGTGTCGATCGAATCCATCGTGTCGTAGATGTTCTGGAAGGCGCGCTGCAGCGTCTCGACCGGGATCGTGCTCGACGCGGCCTGTTCGTGGATCTTGCTGGTCTGGTCGCGCAGCAGCTGGCTGGTCGAATCGATCATGTTGGCGGTCGTGGTGTTGAGCGCGGTGATCTGGCCGAGCACGAGCCGCTGGTTGGTCATCGCCTGCGCCACCGTAACCGCGGTGCGCAGCGCGCCCACGGTGGTGGTGCTGGCGCGGTCGACGCCCTTGACCAGTTCGACGTTGTTCTTCTTGACCAGGTCGAGCGCGAGGTAGCCCTGCACGCTTACCGCCATCTGCGTCAGCAGGTCCTGCGTGCGCTGGCGGACGTAGAACAGCGCGGTTTCGCGCAGCGCCTTGGCCTTGGCCGGATCGGTGCCGTCGAGCTCGGCCGCCTTTTCCTCGAGCCGGGCGTCGAGCGTGCGGCTGATGTGGATCATCTGTTCCAGGTTGCCCATCGCCTCCCACAGCTTGGCCCGCTCGACGTCGATGGCGGCGTTGTCCATCAGCAGCTCGTCCTTGCCCGACGAGAGGTGGCCCAGCACCGACTGGATGTGGCCCTGCGCCGACTGGTACGACTGGAAGTAGCGCTTCACCTTGTTGCCCATCGGGATGATGCCGAGGAGCTTGCGGCCCGTGGAAAGCTGGCCCTTCTTGCCGGGGTCGAGGTCTTCCACCGTGCGGCGCAGTTCGGCCAGGTTGGCGCCGACGCCCGAATCCTTGTCCATCGCGCGCACCGGGCGGTCGAGGAAGCGGTTGGACATCGAGGCTGCCGCCATGATCTCCTTGCGGCCCATGTTGGTCAGCTGGTCGACCTTCTTGCCGAACTCGGGTGAGTTGGCGTGCGCGGCGACCAGGTCGGCGATGAAGGCGTCGACCTTGGTATCGAGCTTCGACTTGTCCTCCGCCGAAACGGGTACGAGGCCCGCGGCGCTCTCCGCCGCGACGACCGGCACCGGATCGGGCGGCGTCAGGTTGAGCGGGGTGGCAGTCGCAGTTTCAACAGGCGTGGTGGCCATTGTCGTCAAATCCCTTCTCGGTCACCGCTAAGATGCGGTGCGACGGCACTCAACGCAAGGTGTATTGTCCGAGTAATACGCAAATCGGACCCTTCGGCGGGGTCGGGGCTTGCGTCGGGTCTGCTTCCAGGGAAGGCGTCGGCGGATCGCTATCTCCGAAATTGGGGTGGATAGCGGACGTTAAACGCCAAGCCACTCGAGCCCACTGGGAAGTTCCTCAGCCGCGTAATCCACTTGCAGCACTCGCCTGCTTCGCGGCATCGAAGCGGCCTCAGAGGAATGAAGGATAGGCGTCGCGTAGAGCCAAACGTCCCCAGCTTCAGCAAGACAAGAAAGAGTGCCGCAACGACGGGCAACCTTATCAACCTGATTGAAAGCCACCCGGCCAATTGTGTGTGAACCCGGCGCTATAAGCAGCGGTGCGTTTGTGGCGGGAACATCATCAAGGTGCGCTCTCAATGTCACCATTCGCGTCAAGAGGTCGAAGGGCGGAGCGACGTGAACCATGCCGCTCTTGACGGTCCACGGGCCAAAACCCGGAGTGTCGCGCTTTTCACGCACGCATATCGTGCGATCCTGATGCCAGGCGAGCGACCAATTGGTTTCTGGCGATTTATTGAACAGGACAGCCTTTACCGGTTTTGCGAACGATCCTAACTCCGAAGCGGCGATGGCTCCGATACAGCCATCGCTGGCAAGCAGCGGTCGTAGAGGCTCGATGCCGTGGAGCCGTAGTCCCGCCTCCTCTTTGGGCAGCTTCGCGAGCGACTGCTCTAGTGCCTCCATGCAAGGCCTGAGGGCACCCCGAAAATGCCGCGCCCCAACCGAAGCAAAATCTAGGTTCGCATGATTACTCGTCATGCGCTGAGCTATGCCTCAACGACCCGGTGGCGCAACGGCCGCAATGGGGTCGTTAGCTGACAGGCAGCTAACGGGATGAAAGTCACCGCTTCGGCCGCTTTGCGGCGGTTTCCTGACGGCCCCTTACGCCGCCAGCTTGAGCGGCTCGATCGCGCCCGACAGGTACAGGGTCTTGGCCTTGGCGCGGCTGAGCTTGCCCGAGGAGGTGCGCGGCAAGGTGCGCGGGGGGACGAGTTCGACCACGCAGTTCATGCCGGTGATCGAGCGGACCTTGTCACGGATTTCCTCGTGCAGCTTCTTGCGCTCTTCCGGATCGGAGACGCGGCAGTGGACCAGGACGGCGGGCACTTCCTCGCCGTTCTCGTTCTCGACGCTGAACGCCGCGATATCGCCCTGGTGGAAGCCGGGCAGCTGCTCCACCGCCCATTCGATGTCCTGCGGCCAGTGGTTCTTGCCGTTGATGATGATCATGTCCTTGGCCCGGCCGACGATGAACAGGTAGCCGTCGACCAGGTAGCCCATGTCGCCGGTGTCGAGCCAAGGGTTCCCGTCCTTGTCCGGCACCAGGCAGGCGGCGGTCGATTCCGGGTCGCGGAAATAGGAATGCATAACGCTGGGGCCCCGGCACCAGACCTTGCCGATGCGGTGATCGCCCAGCGCCTGGCCGGCCTCGCCGCGGATCTCGATCGTCATGTCCTTGGCGGCCTTGCCGCAATTGACGATGGCGCGGTAGCGGGCCGGGCGGCTGAGATCGCGCGGGGTGCCCGACAGACGCTCTTCCTCGACCAGTTCGACCCGGATGCCTTCGCCCGGGGGCATGATGGTGACGGCCAGGGTCGCTTCGGCCAGGCCGTAGCTGGGCAGGAAGGCGCTGGCCTTGAAGCCGGCGGCGGCGAAGGCGTTGACGAAGCCCTGCATGACGTCGGGGCGGATCATGTCGGCGCCGTTGCCGGCAACCCGCCAGCGCGACAGGTCGAAGCGTTCGGCGACGTTCGACTGGCTGGAGATGCGGCGCGCGCAGATATCGTAGCCGAAGGTCGGCGAGTAGGAGAGCGTCGTGCCCGGATTGCGGCTGATCATGTCGAGCCAGGCGAGCGGACGGCGAGCGAAATCCTCGGTCCTGAGGTAATCGGCCGAGACCTGGTTGGCGATCGGCGACAGCAGGCAGCCGACCAGCCCCATGTCGTGATACCACGGCAGCCACGACACGCAGCGATCGCCCGCGCGCACCTTCATGCCCTCGCTATGGCCGGCGAGGTTGCTGAGCAGCGCCGCGTGGGTAACCGCGACACCGTGGGGAAAGCGGGTCGATCCCGACGAATACTGCAGATAGCAGATGTCATCGGTGTTCTGCGCCGGCAGCGTGCAGTCGGCCGGCGCGGTCGCGGCGAAGCTCTGCCAGTCGATCCCCTGGCAGCCCTGGCGCGCGGCGGCGGCACCGGCCATCTCGGCGATTTCCGCCGGGTAGAGCAGCACCTTGGGGTCCGACGAGGCGAGCTGCACCGACAGCTGCTCGATATAGTTGTCCTTGCCGCCGAAACTGGTCGGCAGTGGCAGCGGCACCGGCCAGGCGCCGGCATAGATCGCGCCGCAGAACAGCGCCGCGAATTCCGGTCCGGTTTCGGCCACCAGCGCCACGCGGTCGCCCGGCGCGATGCCGGCAGCAACCAGGCGGCGCGCCATCGCCAGCGCGTCGTCGCGCAATTCGCTGTATGGATAGACCCGGGCCAGATTGCCGCGCGGATCGTGGAAATTGAGGCCGAGCTGCCCCGTGGCGGCGTAGTCGAGCGCTTCGCCAAACGTGGCGAAGTCCGCCAGGCGGCGCGGCAGGGTGTCGTCATTGGGGGTCGGCGTCAGCGATGCAGTGCTGGTCGCGGCGTCGGTCATGATGCGAAAACCCGTTCTATTTCAAATATCTGGTCCGACGATTGCCGCCGTGACCCGAACCTTGGCTGAATGCCCCGCGACTGGGCCGCGCGGCGCTTCGGGCTTTCCCAATCGGGGCCGACTGTGGCACGATTATGACCGTGGAAACCATGGCAGCGTCCCGAAAGCGCCGCGAATCGCGCGAACGCCGCCCGCCCAGGCCCCTGGGCGCGGCGCGGCTGGAGGAGCTGGCGCTGGCCTATGTCGCCCGTTTCGCTACCTCTGCCGCCAGGCTCGACGATTATCTGCGCCGCAAGCTGCGCGAGCGCGGCTGGGAGGGCGAGGGCGAGCCGCCGGTGGCGCGCCTGGTCGAGCGGTTCGTGGCGAGCGGCTATGTCGACGACGCGGCGTTCGCCCGCGCGAAGGCCGGCGGGCTGCTGCGGCGCGGCTATGGCGGGCGGCGGATCGGCCAGGCGCTCAACGCCGCCGGCATCGCCGAGGACCTGCGCGCCGATGTCGCCCCGGGTGAGCACGAGGCCCGCAGCGCCGCACTGGCGCTGGCGCGGCGGCGTCGGTTCGGACCCTTCGGCGCGGCTCCTCTGGAACGGCCGCAGCGCGAAAAGCAGGTTGCCGCGATGCTGCGCGCCGGGCACCCGATGGACTTCGCGCGCGTTGTGATCGATGCAGCAAGCGAGCAGGCCGCGATCGAATGGGTCGCCGCGGCACGAGAGGACGACGAATGAGCAAGCGTATTCTTGTTGCCGCCGCCGCGGCGCTGGCGCTGGGCGCCTGCGCGCAGGCGGGCGGAGCCGACACTGCCGCCGCGGTCGCCGCCAGCGCCGCCGTGCACCCCGAATCCGGCCTGCCGGTCATCCCGCTGACGATCGCCGGTGCCGACGGGCAGGCGCACACCTTTCGCGTCGAAGTGGCGCGCAGCGCCATCGAACAGGCGCACGGCCTGATGTTCCGCACGAAAATGGGCGCCGACGAGGGGATGATATTCCCGATGGACCCGCCGCGCGATGCCAGCTTCTGGATGCGCAACACGGTCATCCCGCTGGATATCGTGTTCATCGGCAGCGACGGCCGCATCCTGAACATCGCCGCCAACGCGGTGCCCTATTCGGAACAGTCGCTGCCCTCGCTCGGCCCGGTCAAGGGCGTGCTGGAACTCAACGGCGGGCGCGCGGCGCAGCTGGGCATCGCCGCGGGCGACCGGGTCAGCTGGTAGGGCGGCAGGCACGCGCGCGGCGCTTGCCGCTGCGCGGCGCTGCCGCTAACGCGCAGGCCATGAGTTTCTTCTCCAAGATCTTCACCTGGTGGGACGGCGCCACGGTCACCACGCTCCTCGACAGCAAGCTGCGCGGCGAGGAAGTGGGCCACGATGCCGAGGGCAACCGCTATTTCCGGGCCAGGAAAGCGCGGGCGAAGGGCGATCCGTTTGCCGGGCGCGAACGCCGCTGGGTGATCTACAAGGGCGCCAACGACGCCAGCCGGGTGCCATCGGAATGGCATGGCTGGCTGCACGGCGCGTTCGATTCGGTGCCCGAAAGCAACCTGCCCGCGCCGCGCATCTGGGAAGTCGACTACAGCCCCAATGCCACCGGCACGCCGAACGCCTACCGGCCGCAGGGCGCGCTGGAGCGGGGCGGCAAGCGCGCCGCCGCGACCGGCGACTACCAGGCCTGGACCCCGGACGCCTGACGCGATGAGGCGGGCCCCTGCTCCGATCGCTGCCGCCGTGATCGCGGTGGCGGTACTGGCCAGCGGCCTGGCCGGCTGCAAAGGCTCGCAGGAGCCTGACGAGACCGCCACCGAAGTGCCGCCGCAAGTCGCCGCGACGCCGATCGCGTCGGGCGTGGTCGAATCGAAGTTCGGCACCCCGGTCAAGGACCGCGTTGCCACGATCGGCTTGCTGAACAAGCGCAACAACCTGACCCAGGACCTGGTGATGAAGCCGGGCGAGGCCAAGCGGGTGGGCAACGTCGTCGTCCGCCTGTCGACCTGCGAGAAGACGCTGCCGTGGGAAGAACCGCCTGAAACCGGCGCCTTCGTGCAAGTCTATGTCGAGGAGCGCGCCACCCCGGCCGATGCGCTGGCCTGGCGCCGGGTGTTCTCTGGCTGGCTGTTCAAGAACGCGCCTTCACTTAACGTGGTCGAGCACCCGGTCTACGACGTGTGGGTCAAGGACTGCGCGATGAAGTTCCCGGGCGAGGAAGACAGCCCGGCCGCCGCCGCATCGGCCAGCAGCGCGGCGAAGGCCGCCGGCAAGCCGAGCGCCGCCCCGGCGCCCAAGGCGTCCGCGTCCGCCGCCAGCCCCGCGGCATCGGCGCCGCCGGCCTGAGCGGCGCGCAGCAGGTCGAGGTAATCGTCCTGCGGCATTTCGACCGCGCCCAGCGAGGCGAGGTGATCGGTCAAGAACTGGCAGTCGAGCAGGACTGCGCCGGCGCGCCGCAGCGCCGCCACCAGCCAGCACAGCGCCACTTTCGATGCGTCGGCGGCGCGGCTGAACATCGATTCGCCGCAGAATACCCGGTCGAACCCGACGCCGTAGAGCCCGCCGACCAGGCGCCCGTCCTGCCAGCACTCGATCGAATGGGCGCGCCCTTCGGCTTGGAGTTCACGGTAGCTGGCCTCGATACGCTCGCTGATCCAGGTCTCGCCGCCGTCGCCGCCTTCCTTGGGGCGCGGCGCGGCGCAGGCCTCCATCACCGCGGCGAAGGCCTGGTTGCAGGTGACGTGGAAGCGCCCGCGGCGCAGCGTGCGGGCCAGCGAACGCGACACCACCAGGCCGTCCAGCGGCAGGATCGCGCGCATCCGCGGCTCGACCCAGAAGATGTCGGGATCGTCGCGCCGGTCCGCCATCGGGAAGATGCCGCTGCGATAGGCCAGCAGCAGCAGGTCGGGATCGATCGGGGATGGCTGGACCGGGGCGTGCACGGGGGCCATGATAGCACTCATGCCAGGACCGGGGCCAGCACGACCAGCAGCGCGCTTGCCATCCCCGATGGCTCGCTATAGAGGCGGCCCCCGCCCGCAGGAGTGTAGCTCAGTTGGTAGAGCATCGGTCTCCAAAACCGAGGGCCGTGGGTTCGAGTCCCTCCACTCCTGCCAGCCGTTCCGGACATGCCTGATTCGCCCCTCGTGACGTTTCGCAGCCGCTTCCGCCTCCGCCGCCACGCGGCGGAGCGGGCGCCGCGCGGTCCGCTCGAGGCATTTCTGCGCGCGGTCCCCGGCGCGCGCGAAAGCCTGCTGTTCGGGCTGGCGCTGGCGTTGGTGGCGGGCCTGCCCGCCTACCTGGCGGCCTTCCCGGCGATGACCGACTACCCGTCGCACCTGGCGCGCTACGAGGTCATGCTGTTCCGCGACGCGCGGCCGTTCCTGCAGCAGTACTACAACTTCCAGTGGCTGTGGGTCGGCAACCTGGGGATCGACATCCTGATGCTGCCGCTGGGCAAGCTGATGGGCGTCGAAAGCGCCGGGCGGCTGGTGGCGATGGCGCTGCCGGTGCTGAACGCGCTGGGCATCGTCGCGGTCGAATGGGCGCTGCGACGGCGGGTCACGGTGGCGACGCCGCTGGCGGCTGCGCTGGTGTGGCAGCCGGCGATGGCGTTCGGTTTTCTCAACTACATGCTCAGCCTGGCGATGGCGCTGTTCGCGTTCGCCGCCTGGGTCGAACTGCGCGAGCGGCGCTGGCGCTGGGCGCTGATGATCCCGGTCGGCGTCGCGGTGTACTTCGCCCACGTGTCGGGCTGGGGCGTGCTGGGGATCATGGTGTTCGGCTATGAATGGCACCGCTCGAAGACGTGGCGCGCGTTCGCGGCGCCATGGCCGCTGACCTTTCCGCTGCTGTTCTTCATCCTCCACGGCGGCTCGGGCAAGGACTTGCCCAGCTACGGCGCGGCGCCGCTGCTGTTCAAGCAGACGCTGTGGGTGCGGGCCATGCGCGACCAGGTCGAGTGGCTCGACATCGCCAGCATCTCGATCGTCGGGCTGGCGCTGTTCGCGGCGCTGATGCTGCGCCGGCTCGACTGGCGACTGAGCTGGGCGGCGCTGTTCATGATGGCGGGATCGCTGGCGATGCCGCGCCACATCTTCGGCGGCGACTATGCCGATTACCGCCTGATCGGCAGCGGCCTGATCGCCGCGGCGCTGGCGGTGGCGTGGCGGGCGCCGCGCTGGGTGTTCTACCTGGCGCCGGCGCTGTTCCTGGTGCGGCTGGGGGTGACGACCGAGGCGTGGGTTTCGCAATCGCGCGAGACCGCCGAGGAGGTCGCCGGACTGGCGCTGGTGCCCGAAGGGGCGCGGATCGCCAATGTCGTGGGCATCACGCGCGGGCGCTGGGCCTTCAACCCGTGGGAACACATCTGCGGCTACGCGGTGATCCGCAAGGACGCGCTGTCGAACTGCAACTTCGCCCTGCCGGGCGTGCACATGATCTCGCTCGCCGGGCCGCGGCCGCACTGGAACGACCCCAGCCAGCGGCTGTTCGTGTCCAAGGACCACATCCTCGACCTTACCGACTACGGCCCGGTGCGCGACATGGACTGGCTGTGGTATGTGGGCGAGGTCCCCGTCATGCTGCCGCCCGGAACGCAGGTGGTCTATGCCACCCGCCATTCGCTGATCGCGCGGCTGGCCCCGCGCAAGCCCGCCGACTGACGGGTTCAGCGGATCGGGCGTGCGGATTGCGCCGCTTGCCAAAGCGCGGCGGCATAGCTAGATGCGCGGTGCTTTCCGCCATCGGATAGACTGCC
The DNA here is from genome assembly GCF_049354825.1 of Parablastomonas sp. CN1-191. Lineage (GTDB taxonomy): Bacteria > Pseudomonadota > Alphaproteobacteria > Sphingomonadales > Sphingomonadaceae > Novosphingobium. The sequence goes on from NZ_CP186480.1 coordinate 194,336, forward strand.
TCGCCCCTCCCGGCACCTGAGCCGGGGCGGCGCGGAGCCCATGGCGAAAGGCACGTTGGAATTCTTCGGGTAACGGGACTGTAGACAGCGATGGCCAAGACTAGCCCCAGCGAGTTCGTCCGCCAGGTCCAGACCGAGGCGCGCAAGGTCGTGTGGCCCTCGCGCCAGGAAACGGTCACCACCGCGATCTTCGTCGTCATCCTGATGACGCTCCTGGCGGTCTTCTTCCTGGGCATCGACAGCCTGTTCGGCTGGGTGGTCAAGCAGTTGCTGTCGCTGGCCTGATCCGGCGCCCGATCCCCGCACCCACGCTTAACGGAAAGCTTCGCACGACATGGCCCGCTGGTACATCATCCACGCCTATTCCGGTTTCGAGAACAAGGTCCGCGATTCGATCGTTTCCGAGGCCGAGCGCATGGGCCTGACCCAGCTGGTCGAGGCGGTCGAAGTCCCGCACGAGACCGTGACCGAGGTCAAGCGCGGCAAGAAGGTCCAGTCCGAGCGCAAGACGATGCCGGGCTACGTGCTGGCCAAGCTGGCGATGACCGACGACGTCTATCACCTGGTCAAGAACACCCCCAAGGTCACCGGCTTCCTGGGCGGCAGCGGCAAGCCGCAGCCGATCTCCGACCGCGAGGCGGCGCGCTATTTCGGCGCCCGCGACGAGATGGCGGCCGAGCCCAAGCGCCACATCAACGTCGATTACGAGATCGGCGATTCGGTGAAGGTCCTCGACGGGCCGTTCGCCAGCTTCAACGGCCTGGTCGAAGAGCTCGATTTCGACAAGAACCGGGTCAAGGTCTCGGTTTCGATCTTCGGCCGCGCAACCCCGGTCGAGCTCGATTTCGAGCAGGTCGAACTCAGCAAGTAAGGAGGGCGGCTTGGCCCCGCGACCCGAAAGGCGCGCCCGGGGTCAAGAACGGGCCTGGCTCCTGCCGCTCAGGAACGGCGCCGCCGCCGTCAGCGCGGTAGAAATGCGCCGCCGCGCCGCCACGGTGCTGGGCGCGGTGGCGCTCGGCCTCGCCGGCGTGGCGTTCGCCTGGGCGGGCGAATTTTCGCAGAACTTCTTCGCCGGCCTGGTGCGGATCTGGCCGTGGCTGCCGATCGTGCTGACGCCTGCCGGCTTCGCGCTGGTTACCTGGGCGACCCGCCGGTTCGCCCCGGCGGCAAGCGGATCGGGCATCCCGCAAGTCATGGCGGCCGCGCGCCAGCCGCAACGCGCCGCCACCGGCGCGCTGGTTTCGCTGCGCAGCGCGCTGGTGAAGGTGGCGGGCACCCTGGCGATGCTGATGGTGGGCGGTTCGGTCGGGCGCGAAGGGCCGACGGTGCAGCTCAGCGCCGCGGTGGGCGTGGCGGTGCACCGCTGGCTGCGCGTGCCGATTACCGCCGGGGTCATCATCGCCGGCGGCGCGGCCGGCATCGCCGCGGCGTTCAACACCCCGCTGGCGGGGGTCGCCTTCGCGATCGAGGAATTGGCCGCCGCGTTCGAGCAGAAGGTGGCGGTGCTGGTCATGGCGGCGGTGCTGATCGCCGGCCTGGTCTCGCTCGGCGTGGCGGGCGACTACGTCTATTTCGGCGCCATGAGCCAGAAACTGCCGCTGGCCTCGATGCTGGTCGGGGCGCCGCTGGCCGGACTGAGCGGCGGGGTGGCCGGCGCGGCCTTCGCGCGCACGCTGATCGCCTTTCGTGCCTCGGCGCACCCGGCACTGGCGGCGGCGCGGGCGCGGCCGATCGCCTTCGCGGCGGCCTGCGGGCTGATGGTCGCGCTGGTCGGCCTGGCGAGCCGCGGGCTGACCTGGGGCACGGGCTATGAGACGACGCGGCAGCTGCTTCAGGGAACGACGGTGTCGTGGCTGTTCGGGCCGGGCAAGTTCCTCGCCGCGCTGGCAACCGCGCTGTCGGGCGCGCCGGGCGGGATCTTCGCGCCGTCGCTGTCGGTCGGGGCGGGGCTGGGCCAGCTCCTCGGGCTGGTGTTCCCGCCGCAGCAATCGGGCGCGCTGGTGCTGCTGGGCATGATCGGCTTTTTCACCGGGGTCGTGCGCGCGCCGCTGACCGCGGTGATCATCGTGATGGAAATGACCGCCGACCGCACGATGATCCTGCCGCTGTTCGCCACCGCGCTGATCGCCGACTGGACCAGCGCGGGCCTGTGCCGCGACAAGCTGTACCACGCGCTGTCGCTGGGCTTCGCCGACCGCTGAGCCTTGCAATCGGCGCGCGGATCGCTAATGCGCGCGTCTTCGTCCCGGCTGCCGCCGGGCGATTCCGTGCGGGAGAAGGGCTTGCGCCCTTTGTCTGACCGCTCACTCTGAGCCGGCCCCGCGGGCCGGCAACAGGAAGAAAGGAGGCCCATCGTGGCCAAGAAGATCGAAGGTTACATCAAGCTGCAGGTGCCTGCGGGCAAGGCCAATCCGTCGCCGCCGATCGGCCCGGCGCTGGGCCAGCGCGGCGTCAACATCATGGAATTCTGCAAGGCGTTCAACGCCGCCACGCAAGAACTCGAGAACGGCATGCCGATCCCGACCATAATCACGGTCTATGCGGATCGCAGCTTTACGTTCGTCACCAAGACGCCCCCGGCCAGCTTCCTGATCAAGAAGGCCGCCAACCTCAAGGCCGGCTCGAAGGAGCCGGGCAAGATTTCGGCCGGCACGATCAAGCGTTCGGCCCTGGCCGAAATCGCGCAGACGAAGATGGCCGATCTCAACGCCAACGACATCGATCAGGCGACCAAGATCATCGAAGGCAGCGCCCGCTCGATGGGCCTGCAGGTCGTGGAGGGTTAAGGACATGGTGATGAACAGCAAGAAGCAGAAGGCGCTGGCCACCAAGCTGGGTGACAACCAGAAGCTCTACGCCGTCGACGAGGCGATCCAGACCCTCAAGGACCTGAAGTCCGCCAAGTTCGACGAGACGATCGAGATCGCCATGAACCTCGGCGTCGATCCGCGCCACGCCGACCAGATGGTCCGCGGCATGGTCACGCTGCCCTCGGGCACCGGCAAGGACGTCAAGGTTGCCGTGTTCGCGCGCGGCGACAATGCCGACAAGGCGCTGGCCGCCGGCGCCGACAAGGTCGGTGCGGAAGACCTGCTCGAGGACATGCAGAACGGCAACCTCGACTATGGCCGCGTCATCGCCACGCCCGACATGATGGGCGTCGTGGGCCGGCTGGGCAAGGTGCTGGGCCCCAAGGGCCTGATGCCGAACCCGAAGCTGGGCACGGTCACGCCGAACGTCGCCGAAGCGGTCAAGGCTGCCAAGGGCGGCCAGATCGAGTTCCGCGTCGAGAAGGCCGGCATCATCCACGGCGGCATCGGCAAGGCGAGTTTCTCGAACGAGGCGCTGCGCGCCAACTTCGACGCGTTCGTCGACGCCATCGTCAAGGCGAAGCCCGCCGGCGCCAAGGGCAAGTACCTGCAGAAGGTCGGCCTGTCGTCGTCGATGGGCCCCGGCCTGAAGATCGACGTCGCCCAGATCCACGGCGGCTGATCCAGCCACCTGCCTGACGGCATGAATTGAAGGGCCGGCGGAGCGATCCGCCGGCCCTTCGTTCGTTCAGGCGCCGACCAGGCTTTGCAGCGCGGCGACATGTCCTTCGAAGGCGCGTCTCCCGGGGCCGGTGCGCTCCACCCAGGTACGCTGGCGGCCGTCGAGCGCCTGCTTGCGCAAGGACACGTAGCCGGCCTCGACCAGCGCCGAGAGGTGCTTGGACAGCACCGAATCGCTGACCTGGACGATGTCGCGCAGGCGGTCGAACGCCATTTCGCTAACGCTGCCGAGCACGCCCATGATCTGCAGCCGGGTGACCGGGTGAATGACCGGATCGAGCCCGCTCACGTCCGCCGCCCACGGCGCAGGTCGGCCAGGTAGATCGCCTGCCACCAATAGCTTCCCGCCAGCCCCACCGCCACGCCGGCCAGGCCCGCCATCGGCGCGCCCCATGCGATGCCCTGCCGGGTCAGCGCGATCGCGGCCAGCGTCAGCGCCAGGACCAGCGCCATGATGATCCCCGTTGCCAGCCGGGTCGGGCCATGGCGCCAACCATTGAGGAAGCTGCCCGTGCGCGCCAGGTCCCAGTGACGGATCACCACCGCGCCGATCACCACCAGTCCGTCGCCGATGAGGTTCAATGGCACCGGCAGGCCCTGGACCGCGATCAGCGCGCCGGTCAGCACGCCGAACGCCAGGTGGCGCCGGAACGGATAGTCGTACTGCGCGGCCACGTCGGCGCGCGACTGCTCCAGTGCGCGCAGCGCCTGTGCGGCTTCATTCGATTCGGTCATCGGCTTGCCCTCTCTTTCCAATATGGAAAGCGGTAGCGCATCACTTTCCATCTTGGCAAGAGATAGTTTTCCAATTTGGAAAATCAGTCCAGCGCGGCGCGCGTGTAGCACTCGGTCAGGAAGGCGAGCGGCGCGCCGCTCGGCAGGCGCAGCAGCGCGATTTGAGAGAGGACCGTGCCCGCCGGGCAGCCCGGCTCGCCGCCGCGCCGTTCGTCCAGGGTCTCACGCCGGAAGGCCAGCGGGGCGGCGATCTTGCCGAACGGAACGTCGCCGGCGCCGAGCGCCGCGTTCATTTCGGGCGTGAGACGGTCGGCCGCGTACCAGTTGTGCGCGACCGACAGCACGCGGTCCCCGCACGACAATTCGACATGGCGGTAGCCGAGCGGCGCAGCGGCGGACACGCCGAGACGCTGGCGCAGCCGCGCCGGTTCGGCGGGCGGGTCGCCTGCGACGCGCCGCGCGGTGATGTGCGGGTCGGCGGCAAAGCCGCGCGCCGTGCACCACTGCTCGAGCGCGACCGTGGCGCTGTCGTGCGCGGCGAGCATGCGTTCCAGCGCGGCGACCGATCCGTCCGGCGCGCTACAGCCGCCCAGCGCCGGCGCTAACGCCACCACCATGCCAAGGCTGCGCCCCGCGGTCACGATGCCGGCCTGAGCTTGCTGCCCTTCTTCCATGCCGGCGCGGCGGGCTGGCCGGCAACACGTTCGACCAGCGCGTAGAAGAAGCGGTTGAAGTCAGCCGCCGCCTGCCAGTCCATCGGTTGCTTCAGGTCGTCCTGCGGCTTGTGATAGCCGGTCCGGTACCAGCCTCGGTAGATCCCCTCGCTGCGCGATCCGGGGGTGTAGCCGAACACGAAGTTCACGCCCGGCACGCCCGCCTGGATGAAGGGCCAGTGGTCGGTGCGGCGCAGCAGCCCGCGCTCGGGCTCGGGATCGTCCTGCACGGCAATGCCGCGCGCGGCGGCGACCGCGCTGGCATCCTCGCCCAGCGTCGTATCGGTGCGGGCGTGGACGGTCAGCAGCTTCAGCGGAAAGATCGGCCGCAACTGGTCGAGGTTGATGACGCCGGCGATCTTGCTCAACGGCCGCGTCGGGTGGGCGACGAACCAGCGCGATCCGAGCAGGCCCTTTTCCTCGCCCGTCCAGGCAGCGAAGATCACCGGCCGCGCAAAGCCCCTGCCGCGGCGCCGTTCGGCCAGCCGTACCAGCAGCGCCACGTAGGCCGCGTCGTCGAGCGTGCCGTTGTAGATCGCGTCGCCCTTGACCGCGCGGCCGCGGCCATAGCCGTCGAGGTGGGCCGACAGCACGATCGCCTGGTCCGCGAGTTTCGGATCGGTGCCGGGCAGCACGCCGACCACGTTGGGGGACGTCAGCCGCCTGCTGGCGGTGGCAAAACCCAGCCGCGCCAGTCCGCCGTCGAGCGCGGGCAGCGGCTCGCCGGCGGCGCCCTTGCGGATCAGCACGGCGGCATCGACGCCGGGCAGCAGCAGGCGCAGCGCGTCGGCATTGAGCGTCAGACGCGGGAAGGGATCGGGCGGCGGCGCAGTGCCGGCGATGTCGACGCTGCGCGCATAGGCATAGGGCCAGCGCGGCGGCTCGCGCGTGAAGCCGGGATCGGCGATCGAAACCAGCCCGGCCGCGCCGGCGTTCAGCACCGCCGCCTCGCGCTCGGCCGCGGTGGTGAGGCCGGGCTTGCGCGTCGCGTGGCAGACCACCAGCTTGCCGCGCACGTCGCCAAGGGCGCCGCGCGCGCAGTAGCCGCGATAGGCAACCCGCGCCGACAGCGCGGCGGGCAGGGCGCCGTCGGGCACCACGGTGAACTGGTCGAGGAAGACGAGCGGCTTGCCATCGACGCTGAAGCGCGCCGCGGTAACCGCGGTCTCCTCCAGGGGAATGCGCTGGAAGAAGCCGCCGTTTTCACCCGCGGGGCGAACGCCGGCTGCCGCCAGCCGCGCAGCAACCATGCGGGCGGCGCGCTCATGCCCGGGGGAGCCGGTATCGCGGCCCTGCATGGCATCGTTCGAAAGCGCCGCGGTCAGCGCCCACCAGGCGCGCGAATCGGCATCGACCGGTCCGCGCGGCGCCGCGCCGCCAGCGGCGAGCGCCGCCGCGCCCAGGATCGTCAGACGGAGCCTAGATGCCACCGGGCACCGCCTCTCGGCCGATTGCGCGCAGTCCGGTGACAAGCGCCTTGGCGGCGTCGTCCAGCACAGCGGCGTCGGTGGAGCGGACGACGAAGTTGGCGCCGGTGCGCCCGTCGCGGAAGAATGGGTAACTGCCGATGGCGCACCCGGCGCCCGCCGCGAAAGCGCGCTCGGTATCGCGCAGCAGGTCGGCGACGTCGCTTTCGCCGACCCACGCGCCCACCGTGGCGGACAGCAGCGGCGCGCCGCCTTCGAGTTCGCCGGTCAGCGCGTCGAGCATGCCGGCGGCGATCGCGGGGACGCCGGCCATGATGAACAGGTTGCCGATGCGGATGCCGGGGGCGCCGCTCATCCGGTTGCGGATCAGCTCGGCACCTTCGGGCACGCGCGCCATCCGCAGCCGCGCCTCGGTCAATCCGCCGCGGTTCTCGTAATAGCGTTCCAGGATCGCGCGCGCCTCGGGATGGATCACGACCGGCACGCCCAGCGCGGCCGCGATCGCGTCGACGGTGATGTCGTCATGCGTCGGGCCGATGCCGCCGGTGGTGAAGACATAGTCGTAGGCGCCCTGGAGTGCCTTGAGCGCTTTCGCGATGGCACCCGCATCGTCGGCGACGATGCGCACTTCGGTCAGGCGGATGCCCTGGACGCCAAGCCAGCTGGCGATCTGGGCGACGTTCCTGTCCTGGGTGCGGCCGGACAGGATCTCGTCACCGATCACCAGCGCCGCCGCGGTCCAGATTCGCTGCCGGGATGTCATCGCCAAAGCGTTAGGCGATTGCGCGCCGCGCGCAAGTCAGGCGGCGGCGGCGGGCTTATCGGATGAACGGTCGACGCGGGTGAACGCCAGCACGCCGTCAACGATGGCGTCGCGCTTCATCGTCTTGCGGTCGCGGCGGTAATCCTGCGTCAGCTGCCAGGGTCCGGTGGTCGCGCTCCTGGGCAGGAGGTGCTTGCCGCGTTGCAGGTATCCCGACGAGAAGTCGAACACGTCCTCCTCTTCCAGCGCCGCATCGTCTGCCAGCACCGGGGTGGCGACCTGCGCGCCGTCGCGGTCCATCTGCGCGATGACGCGGCAGACGAAGCCTGCGACCAGGTCGGCCCGCAGCGTCCAGCTGGCGTTGAGGTAGCCGAACACCGCCGCGAAATTCGGCACGTTCGAGAACATGCAGGCCTTGTACCACCAGCGCTCGGCGAAATTGACCGGCGTGCCGTCCAGCGACACGGCGATCCCGCCCATCGCGGCCAGCGTCAGCCCGGTCGCGGTGACGATCACGTCGGCATCGAGATGCCGGCCCGAGGCGAGCGCGATACCGGTTTCGTCCACCGCCTCGATCCGGTCGGTGACGATGTCGGCGGTGCCCGCCTTGATCGCTTCGAACAAGTCGCCGTCGGGCACCAGGCACAGCCGCTGGTCCCAGGGATCGTAGGGCGGGGTAAATGCCTCGGCATCGTAGTACGCGCCCAGCGCCGCCCTGGTGCGCTTGGTCAGCGCCTCGGCCACCTTCTTCGGCTTGCGCTTGGCAAGGCGGAAGAAATAGTCCTGCAGCAGCACGTTCTTGGCGCGGGTCAGCCGGTAGGCGAGCTTGCCGGGCAGGACCTTGCGCAGCGCGTTGGCGAAGGCGTCGCGCGCGGGGCGGCTGCCGATCCAGGTCGGTGTGCGCTGGAGCATGGTGACCTTGGCCGCGCCGCCCTTGACCAGCGCGGGCACCAGCGTGACCGCGGTCGCGCCCGAGCCGATCACCACGACCCGCTTGCCCGCGTAATCGAGGGTTTCGGGCCAAAACTGCGGATGCACCACCTGGCCGCCGAAGCTCTGCAGCCCGGGGATCGCGGCGTCGTGCGGGCGATCGTAATCGTAATAGCCCGAGCCGAGGTAGAGCCAGCCAGCCTCGAAACGCCGCACCGCGCCGCGCTCGTCTTCGGCCTCGACCCGCCAGCGCGCGGCGGCCGGATCCCAGTCGGCCCGGCGCACGGTCAGACCGAAGCGGATGCGCCGGCGCAGGTCGCGCGTATCGGCGACGCGCGCCAGGTAGGACAGGATAGTCGGCCCGCCGGCGATGGCGGTTTCGTCGGTCCACGGCTCGAAATCGAAGCCCAGCGTGTGCATGTCGCTGTCCGACCGGATGCCGGGATAGCGGAACAGGTCCCAGGTTCCGCCCAGCCGCTCGCGCCGCTCGAGGATCATGAAGTTCTTGCCCGGGCAGGCGGCGACCAGGTGCGCGGCCATGCCGATGCCTGAAATGCCGGCGCCGACGATCAGCACGTCGACTCGCTCGGTCTGCGGATCCGGTACGGCCTGGTTCGTCATTGACAGCTGTGTAAGTTAGCGCGTGGCGGCAAGTCAATCGCGCGTGTCGGCGTTGCTTGCCAGCCTGCGCACAGGCGGGCACAAGCCTGCGCGATGCCGGTCGTGACTGCCCGCCGCTATGTCGATGGCTGCCCTTCGCAGCACGCGCTCGACCTTGATGTTCGCGTGCGCGATGCGCTGCCTGCCGGCGCGTTCGACTGGGTCGGCATGGCCGAGCCCGAGGCCGACGAGATGGAGCGCGTCCGCGCGCTGTTCGGGCTTCACCCGCTGGCGGTCGAAGACGCGCTCAAGCCCACCCAGCTGCCCAAGGTCGAGGCCTATGCCCGCCATCTTTTCATCGTCGCCCGCACCGCCGCAATCGAGGAGGGCGAGAACATCGCCTATGGCCAGGTGGCGATCTTCCTCGGCAAGGATTTCGTCGTCACCGTGCGCTTCGGCACCGCGCGCCATTTCCGCGATTTGCGCGAACGCCTCGAATGCGATCCCGAACGCTTGTCGGAAGGGGCCGACTACGTCGCCCACGCGGTGCTCGATCACGTGGTCGATGGTTTCGCACCGATCCCCGAGAACCTCGAGGAAGCGGTGCAGCGCATGGAAGAGCGCGCGATCGACGTCTTTCCGGAGCAGTCGACCATTCGCCGCATCTTCCGCCTGCGCCGCCAACTGCGCCGGTTCGACCGGCTGGTCGGCCCGATGGCCGAAGTGTGCGAGCGGCTGGCAACCACCGACCTGCCGTTCATCGACCCCGCGGCGCGGATCTGGTTTCGCGACGTGCTGGACCACGTGCGCCGCGCGCTGACGCGCACCGCGGGCCTCAAGGAAACGCTGGCCTCCATCGTCGAGACCGCCAGCCTGCTCGAGGCGCACCGCCAGGGCGAGATGACGCGCAGCCTGGCCGCATGGGCGGCGATCCTGGCGGTGCCGACCGCGATCGCCGGCATCTACGGCATGAATTTCGACTACATGCCCGAACTGCACCACAAGTGGGGCTATCCGCTGACCCTGGCGGTCATCGCGGGGATCTGCGGCGCGCTTTACGCCCGGTTCCGGCGGATCGGGTGGCTCTAGGCGCCGCGAATTCCTGTCCGGCGCCTATTCGGGCATGACGATGAACTGTTCCCACCGGCCGGCGGCGCCGGGTTCGGCATACGTCACCAGAACCAGCTTCCGCTTCGCATACTCGAGGATGTAGTTGCGGTTGACGAAACCGCCGCGCAGCCTGGGCGGACGGGCGGTGATGGTCTTGAGCGGACCCAGCGCCGCCAGGCTGGTACGATAATCGCCGCGCACTTGCGGGGTGAAGTAATACTGCGCATTGTCGGTGAACCGGGCCGGGTTCCAGCGGCCCGCGGCCAGCGCCGCCAGCGCGGAGCGGGCATCGGCGACGCGGTCGGTCTCGCCGCTGACGGTGGCCGAGGCGCGCGGCAGGACGATCTGCGCGATCTTCGTCGTGAGTTCACCCGTAACGCCGCCGAAATCGGCGTTGGTGAGGACGACGATCGCCGCCTTGTCGTCGATCCAGGTGCTGTTCTGCGACAGGAAGCCGACCGATTCGCCGCCGTGGTCGATGACCCGGCGCCCGTCGACCACGCGGTTGTAGACGCCCAGGCCGTAGCCCCCGCTGGACCCGTCGGCGAGGCGCACCGGGGTTTCCATCGTTTCCCAGTCGCTGGCGGGCAGGACCTTGCGTTCGATCCGCGCCATGTCCCACTTGGCAAGGTCCGCCGCCGTCATGCTGAGCTCGCCCGCGGCCCACAGCCAGCCGCGCGCCGCCGGCTGGGCGACCCGCACCGGGCCCAGCGCGAAACGGTGGTATCCCTTGGGAAAGCCGGGCCCGTTGGTATCGTCGAGCTTCAGCGGGTGAATGCCGAGCGGGCGGAACAGCCGCTCCTCGAACTGGGTCCACAGCGGCTTGCCGCCGGCGCGCTCGGCAATCAGGCCGGCGACGACGTAGCCGGTGTTCGAATATTGCCAGCGGGTTCCGGGTTCATAGTCCAGCGGGCGAGCAGCCCAGCGGCTGACGATGGCCTCGGGCGAGACCGGCTGTTCCATCGCCTTGAACGAATAGTCCTGCGGCCAGAAGTCCTGCAGGCCCGAGGTGTGGCTGAGCAGCTGGCGGATCGTGATCCGCTCGCCCCCGGTCACGCCGCGGATCCACTTGTTGACGTGATCGTCCAGGCTGAGCTTGCCGTCATTTTCCAGCAGCAGCATCAGCGCGGCCAGGAACTGCTTGGAATTGGAGGCGATCTGGTAGGGCTGGCCGGGGGCGGCAGGCATGCCCGGGGCAGCGGTACCCCATGCCTGCGCCAGCACTGGCTTGCCGCCGCGCACGATGGCGATCTGCGCCGACGGCACGCCCGACTTGTCGAGCGCGCTGCGCACCGCGGTATCGATCGCAGCGTGTTCGGCGGGTGTGATCTCCTGCGCGGCGACGGGCGCGGCGACCAGGACGAGGAGGGCGCCCAGCGGCGCGCGCAAACGGTTCAACATGGCCGCAAGACTAGCGGGACCGCGCGGCGACACAAGCCAGCTGTGGAAGGCCCGCTTGCCCGCCGCTGCCAAGCCGACTAGCCACACGCGCAAGAAACTTACGGGGCACCGACTCGATGTTTGCATGGTTCCAGCGGCTGTTGCCGCAGTCGGGCGATTTCTTCGCCCTGTTCGAACGCCACGGCGCCACTCTCAACGCCGCTTCGGCCGCGATGGTCGGGCTGACCTCCGGCTCGGGCGAACGGGCCGCGCTGATCCGCGAAGTCCGCGACCAGGAGCACGCTGCCGACGAGGTCATCCGCGAGGTCCTGCACGAGGTTCGCCAGACCTTCCTGACCCCGTTCGACCGCGGCGCGATCACGTCGCTGATCGGCGCGATGGACGATACCGTGGACGAGCTTCACGCCACCTCCTCGGCGATCGAGCTTTACGAGGTGACGACCTTCGCCCCGCAGATGCGCGAGATGGCACTGCTGCTGTGCGAAGGCGGCAAGCTGGTGAACGAGGCGCTGCCGCTGCTGCGCGACGTGTCGCGCAACGGCCGCCGCCTGCACGAGCTGACCGGCCGCATCGTCAGCCTGGAGGGGCAGGTCGACGGGCTGTACGATGCCGGCATGCGTGACGTGTTCCAGGCCCAGAAGTCGAAGCCGGACCCGGTCGCCTTCATCGTCAGCCGCGAGATCTACAAGCATCTCGAACGCGTGGCCGACGCGCTCGAGGACGTCGCCAACGAGATCGATTCGCTCGTCGTCGACCACGCCTGACGCCGCGGAGCCCAGCACCATGCACGAGCTTGCCTATCCGCTGCTGGTCGGCCTGGTCGCCCTGGCGCTGGCGTTCGACTTTCTCAACGGGCTGCACGATGCGGCCAACTCGATCGCCACCGTGGTCTCGACCCGGCTGCTGCCGCCGCTGGCAGCGGTGCTGTTTGCCGCGGCGGGTAACTTCGCGGCTTACTGGATCGTCGGGCTTCACGTGGCCGAGACGGTCGGCAAGGGCATTATCGACAAGGACGTGGTCACGCCCAGCGTCGTCTTCGGCGCGCTGGTCGGGGCGATGTTCTGGAATGTCGTGACGTGGATAAAGGGCATCCCGTCCTCATCCAGCCACGCTCTGATCGGCGGGCTTCTGGGCGCGGGCATCGCCCATGCCGGCTTTGGCGCGGTGGAAAGCAGCGGCACCACCAAGACGCTGCTGGCCATCGTCATCTCGCCGCTGATCGGCTTCGTGCTGGCGATGGCGCTGATGCTGCTGACCGCGTGGCTGTTCCGCGGCTTCAACCCGCGCCGCGCCGACGGGGTGTTCAAGACGCTGCACCTGTTTTCCAGCGCCGCCTATTCGATCAGCCACGGCGGCAACGACGCGCAGAAGACGATGGGGATCATCGCCGTGCTGCTTTATTCGACCGGGCACATGAAGGGGGCCTTCCACGTTCCCGAATGGACGGTGATCGCCTGCTATACCGCGATGGCGCTGGGCACGCTGTCGGGCGGGTGGCGGATCATCCGGACGATGGGCAGCAAGCTGACCAAGCTCAATCACCACAGCGGGTTCTGCGCCTCTACTGCCGGGTCGATCGTGGTGTTCGGCGCCAGCGCGCTGGGCGTGCCGGTATCGACCACGCACGTCATCACCGGGGCCATCGTCGGCACCGGCACCGCGCGCCGCGCCACGTCGGTGCGGTGGAGCGTGGCGGCCAACGTGGTGGCCGCGTGGATCATCACGATCCCGGCCAGCGCCGCGGTGGGGGCGCTGTTCTACACGTTGACGCGAATGTTCTGATCACGCTGCCAGGGGGGGCAATTCTATGAAACTGCGCTTTATCATCGGCACAGCACAGGCCGTGCTGGCCGCCGCACCGGCCGTCGCCGGCCCCGACGACGCCGCGCTTGCGCGCATCGTCGACGAAGGGCTCAATCGCAGCCAGGCGATGACTACCGCCAGCGAACTGATGGACGGGATCGGCCCGCGGCTGACCAATTCGCCCAATTTCTACAAGGCCGAGGAATGGGCCAAGGCGCGGATGCAGGCGATCCACCTGGCCAACGTGCACGCCGAAAGCTTTCCCTTCGGCACCGGCTGGTCGGTCGGCGATTACCACGCCGCGATGACCGCGCCGCGGCGCCTGCCGCTGACCGCCATTCCGGTCGCCTGGTCGCCATCGACGAACGGCGTGATTTCGGCGCCGATCGTGGTCGCGCCGATGAGCAAGGCGGAAAACTTCGCCGCCTGGCGCGGCAAGCTGGCCGGCAAGATCGTGCTGGTATCGCTCCCCGGCGCCACGGCAGAGCCGGACAAGCCGTTCTTCCGCCGCCTCGACGACGGCGAGATCGCCAAGCTCGATAGCTATTCCCTGCCCAGCTACGATCCCGAGAATTTCGCCCGCCAGGCCGAACGGCGCGTCTTCACCAAGCAGCTTTCGGACTTCCTGAAGGCCGAAGGGGCGGCGGCGATGGTGCGCATCGCCTATCGCGACGGGATGCTGGTTTCGGGCGAAGGGTCGGGCTTCGTTCCCAGCCAGGCGATCGCGCTGCCGTTCTTCGAATTCGCCGCCGAGGATTATCGCCGCCTCGTCCGCCTGGCGCAGACCGGCACCGCGCCCACGGTCGAGCTGAAGGCCGACACCACTTTCGACACGGCGCGCCTGACCAGCGACAACATCTTCGGCGAGATTCCCGGCACCGATCCGAAGGCCGGCTACGTCATGGCCGGCGCGCACTTCGACAGCTGGATCGCGGGCGACGGGGCCTCGGACAACGGCGCCGGCTCGGTCGCGGTGCTGGAGGCGGCGCGCATCCTGTCGTCGCTTGGCATCCGGCCCCGGCGCACGATCCGCTTCGCGCTATGGTCGGGCGAGGAACAGGGCCTGATCGGGTCCAAGGCCTATATCGACAGCCACCTGGCGCACCGCCCGCTGCCCGCCGGCAGCGATCCCGCCGACTGGACGGCGTGGGGCAATGCCTGGCCGATCCAGCCACTGGCCGGCTACAACCAGCTCAAGGCCTACTTCAATCTCGACAACGGCAGCGGCAAGATCCGCGGCATTTATGCCGAGGGCAACGTCGCCGCGGCGCCGCTGCTGCGCGACTGGCTGGGCCCGTTCAAGTCGATGGGCGCGGGCGCGGTGGTCATGCAGAAAACCGGCGGCACCGACCACGTCTTCATACAGGCGGTCGGGATCCCGGGCTACCAGTTCGTCCAGGATCCGCTCGATTACGGCAGCCGGGTCCACCACTCCAACCTCGACACGGTCGACCATATGCGCGCCGACGACATGCGCCAGGCGGCGACCGTGATCGCCGGGATGCTGTGGCAGGCCGCCAATTCGGACAAGGAGCTGCCGCGCGGGCCGGTGCCGACGCGCCCGGCGCCGACCGACCCGTTCAAGGTCAAGGACCCGAACGAGTGATCGCCCTCGCGCTCACTCTGATGCTGGCCGCGGCTCCTGCCGCGCTGCCGGCAGCGGCCGAGCGCGAGCAGGCCGCGATCTGGGTTCCCGGCGCCGACGAGGCCGACGCCGACCGCGCGGCGGCCCTGGCGGGACAGGGCAGGTACGGCGAAGCCGCCGCCATCTACGAACGGCTGGTCGCCCCGCGCCACCACACGCTGGCGATCCGGCCGCAGTGGCACGCGGCGCTGGGCCGCGCCTACCTGGCGATGGGGCTTCACCGTGCGGCGCAGGGTCAGCTCCGGTTGGCGCTCAGCGCGCCGGACCGCGACGACGAGACCGCGATGGAAGCCAGCGCGGCGCTCGATTCCTCGGTCGGAATGGTCGGCGCCTTTGCCACCGTGCCCGATACTGCTGCGCCCGGCGGCGCCCGCTACGTTGACTTGCGAACGCTGCGGATCGGCAACCTGGTGCGTTACCGCCAGGGCTTTGCCGAGCAGGACGCGGCGAAGGGCTGGACCGAGGGGCTTTGGGAGGTCGATTGCGCCACGCTCAAGCGCCGCCCGGTCGACGCGGCGGCGTTCGACGCCAGGGGCAAGCGCGTCGTCCGTGATCGCGGCGGTGCGTGGATCGCGCCTGTCAACGCGCTGGAACGCAATGTCGCAGCGATGCTTTGCGCGCCGCGCCCGCCGCTGGGCGACGCGCGCAAGTTCGACATGAAGGCGCTGGGCGCGGAGTATCGCGCCGCGCTGGGCCGGCGCTGACCCGGCGCCGGCGCGAAAACGCCGGACCCTTGCGGGCCCGGCGTTCTCGTCCGGTTGGCTGCGATCAGTAACCGCGGCGGGCGTAATAGCCGCCCTGGTAGCCATTGTTGTAGCCGCCGTTGTAGTAGCCGCCGTTGTTATAGCCGCTGTTGTAACGGCCATCGCGATCGCCCCGGTCGTGGTCACGGTCATCGTCGCGGTCGCGGCGGTGATGTTCGTTCCACTGGCGGCGATCGTAGGCGCGGCGCCCGTCGCGATCGTAGAAATAGCCGTCGTTGTAGCGATAGCCTTCGTACCAGCGGCCGTTGTCGTAATTGTAGCCGTCGTTGTAGCGATCGTTGCGGTTCGACGAGCCCAGCAGCACGCCCAGGCCCACGCCCAGGATCCCGGCGCCAACCGCCACGGCGGTATTGTCGCGCCCGCGGTCGCGGTAATCGCGGGCCATCGCGGGGGTTGCCGATACCAGCGCGGTGGCGGCCATGACCGAGCCCAGGACGGTCTTCTTGATGAGGGACATGATCCCAACTCCTCGCGTCCGGTGCGCAGGGGAAGCGGCGAGATTGCCGTCGACGCCAGCGGACGTTGCAGCCCTTATGGCGGGCCAAGAGTGAACGGCGGCGGCATCGGGGTCGCAGATTCGGTTCAACTTTGTCGCGGGTTGTACGCGCGCTATGGCGGTGCGGTGGACTTTCAGGGCAGCCTGTTCGACGATACGCCGCCGGTGCCCGGCCTGCTGCTGGCGGCCGGCGCTCTCGACGCGGCCGACGAGGCGCGCATCGCCGCACTGATCGACGCTGCGCCGCTGGCGCCCTTTCGCTTCGGCCAATGGGAAGGCAAGCGGCTGACCGCCAATTACGGCTCGGCTTACGATTATCAGCGCGGCCGGGTTACCGATGCGCCGCCGCTGCCCGACTGGCTGGTCGCCTTGCGAGACCGCGTCGTGCCGCTGCTGGGCCGCGATCCGGATCGTTTCGTGCAGGTCCTGCTGATCCGCTACGATCCCGGGGCCGCGATCGGCTGGCACCGCGACCGTCCGCAGTACGAAGACGTCATCGGCCTGTCACTGTCCGCGCCGGCCACCTTGCGCCTGCGCCGGCGCACGGCCGGCGGGTTCGAGCGCGCCGCCATCGCCCTGCCGCCGCGCTCGCTTTACCTACTTTCGGGTGAAGTGCGGCGCACGTGGGAGCATTCGATTGCAGCGCAAGCCGAGACCCGG
The DNA here is from genome assembly GCF_049354825.1 of Parablastomonas sp. CN1-191. Lineage (GTDB taxonomy): Bacteria > Pseudomonadota > Alphaproteobacteria > Sphingomonadales > Sphingomonadaceae > Novosphingobium. The sequence continues at coordinate 210,934 of NZ_CP186480.1, forward strand.
CGCAGCGTGACCTTCCGCTCGCTGCGTCAGGCGGAGACGGGCACGCCGTAGAGATCGTGCGCGTCGGCGTCCTCGATCAGGGCCTCGACGATATCGCCCGGCCGCAAGCCCGCGCCGACATTGCGCAAGTAGACCTGGCCGTCGATCTCGGGCGCGTCGGCCTGGCTGCGCGCGGTGGCACCGATATCGCCGTCCTCGTCCGGTTCGCCGACTTCGTCGACGATCACCGGCAGGACGCGGCCGACCTTGGCGGCCAGCTTGGCGGCGCTGATCCGCTCGGTCACCTCCATCAGGCGGGCGTACCGCTCTTCCTTGACCGCTTCGGGCACGGGATCCGGCAGCAGGTTGGCGGCCGCGCCCTCGACCGGTTCGAAACGGAAGCCGCCCACCCGGTCGAGCTGCGCTTCCTCGAGCCAGTCGAGCAGGTACTGGAAGTCCGCCTCGGTCTCGCCCGGGAAGCCGACGACGAAGCTGGAACGGATGGTAAGGTCGGGGCAGACCTGGCGCCACGCGTTGATCCGCTCAAGCACCTTGGCCTCGTTGGCGGGGCGCTTCATCGCTCTCAATACGCTCGGACTGGCGTGCTGGAACGGGATGTCGAGGTAGGGCGTCACCAGCCCTTGCGCCATCAGCGGGATCACCGCGTCGACGTGGGGGTAGGGGTAGACGTAGTGCAGACGCACCCACGGCGGGGTGCCGTCAGCGGTCCGAAGTCCGCCCAGCTCGCGCGCCAGGTCGGTCATGTGGGTGCGAACCGGATGGCCCTTCCACAGCCGCTCTTCGTGGCGGACGTCGACGCCGTAAGCCGAGGTGTCCTGGCTGATGACCAGCAGTTCCCTGGTTCCGGCGGCGACCAGCTTCTCCGCCTCGCGCAGGACCGCGTCGATGCGGCGGCTGGCCAGCCTGCCGCGCAGCGACGGGATGATGCAGAACGCGCAGGCGTGATTGCAGCCCTCGGAAATCTTGAGGTAGCCGTAATGGCGCGGGGTCAGCTTGACGTCGGCCATGTCCTGGTAGTTTTGCGGGATCAGGTCGATATACGGCCCTTGCGAGGCGGGTGCGGCCTCGTGCACGGCTTCGACCACCGCTTCGTACTGGTGCGCGCCGGTTACCGCCAGGACGTCGGGGAAGCGGGCGCGGATGGCCTCGGCCTCGTTGCCCATGCACCCGGTCACGATCACGCGGCCGTTCTCGGCGATCGCCTCGCCAATGGCGGAAAGGCTTTCCTCCTTGGCGGAATCGAGGAAGCCGCAAGTGTTGACCAGCACGACGTCGGCGCCGGCGTAGTCCGCGCTCATCGCGTAGCCGTCGGCGCGCAGACGGGTGAGGATGCGTTCGGAATCGACCAGGGCCTTGGGGCAGCCCAGGCTGACCATGCCGATCTTCTTCTGTTCGGGAATGACGGTTGCCATGGCGCGCGCCCCTACACCCGCGGACGCGATTAAGCTACCCGCGGCACATGGAGATCGTTTTCACCAAGGGAGCGAGGACCGACGCCATCGCGATGACCCGCGCCGACGGCACTTGCGCAGACACCACGTTTCCCCACAAGGGGCCGGTCCCGCACGACGCGGTACACTTGTTCGTGGAGCGCGAACTGGGCCTGGAAAGCGGCTTCTGGGGACTGGTCGCGCAGGGCCGCCACCCCGAGGGACTGGCCGCGATGGCGCGCGATGGCGGCCACGCAAGCGCGAAGCGCTTCGGCGTGCCCGATGCCGCCATCGCCCAGCTGATCCAGGCCGAGCGCGTGGTCGAATGCTTCGAAGCCGACATGTGGAGCGGTCAGGCCGGCGCCGTGACCGACCTGGCCGACCTTGCCGCCACCGCCTGCGCCGCATCGGCCGTCGCCGCGCCGCAATTGACCGAAGCGGCGATCGCGCGCATCCGTGCCGAACTGGGCGCGTTCGCGCGCGAATGGACCGCCGCGCCGATCGGTCATGTCGCGCGCTTCAAATGGGGGCAATAGCGATGGGGCCGATCAATGTCCTGGCCGTTTTCCTGGCCGCTATCGCGTGGTTCGCGCTGGGCGCGGTCTGGTACGGGCCGCTGTTCGGCAGGCCATGGAAAGACGCACTGGGCTGGAAGGACGGCGCGTTCCCCGCCGGCGTTCCCCAGTCGCGCCATGCCATGCCGGTGGTGATGGGGCTGGCTTTCGCGTTCGAGCTGCTGGTCTGCCTGATGCTGGGCCACAATATCGCCCGGCTGCAGCCGCCCGCGCACGTGGTGATGATGATGGCGGTGGGCTTCGGCGCGGTGATCATGACCCCGGCGCTGGGCATCAACTATCTTTACCAGGCGCGCCCAGCGAAGCTGTTCTGGATCGACGCCGGCTACCTGACGGCCGGGATGGCGCTGGTCGGCGCGGTGTTCGTCGCGCTGGGCTAGGACAGCTAGGCGAACCGGGCCGCAAGGGCCGCCAGCGACGCCTCGTGCGTCAGGTCGAGCTGGAGCGGAGTTACCGCGACATAGCCGTCCTGGATCGCCTCGAGGTCTGTTTCGTGCCCCGGCGTGTGCTCGATCCCGTGCAGCCCGAACCAGTAGTAGCGGTAGCCGCGCGGATCCTTGCCCTCGACCACGCTGCCGCGGGCGTAATCGTGGAAGCCTTGCCGCACCACGCGGATGCCCTTGACCTCTTCGGGCGGTAGCGGCGGGAAATTGACGTTGACCAGCGTGCGCGGCGGTAGCGGCATACCGAGCAGGGGTTCCAGCGCGCGGGCGCCCCACGCCTCGGCGGCGCCGAACGGCACGCTGTCGGCCATGCCCTCGCGCGCGTAGACCTGGCTCATCGCGACCGCGCGGATACCCGCCAGCGCGCCTTCGAACGCGGCCGAAACGGTGCCCGAATAGGTCACGTCATCGCCCAGGTTGGCGCCGCGGTTGACACCCGAAAGGATCAGGTCCGGCGGCGAGGGGAGCACTTTCTTCAGCGCCATCGTCACCGAATCGGTCGGCGTGCCAGAAACCGAGAACCGCCGCTCGCCATGCTTGCGAAGCCGCACCGGGCGCGTCAGCGTCAGCGAGTGACCGGCGCCCGAGTTCTCCTCCGCCGGGGCGACCGTCCAGACGTCGTCGGAAAACTGCCGCGCGATGGCTTCCAGGACTTCCAGCCCGGGGGCGTTGATGCCGTCGTCGTTGGTGCACAGGATACGCATCAGCTGATCGGCTCCAGGCGCGTGATGCCGCCCATGTAAGGGCGCAAAACGTCCGGCACGTCGACGCTGCCGTCTTCGCGCTGGTAGTTTTCCAGCACCGCCACCAGCGTGCGGCCGACCGCGAGGCCCGACCCGTTTAGCGTATGGACGAACTCGGTCCCCTTGCCGCCTTCGGGCCGGAAGCGGGCGTTCATCCGCCGGGCCTGGAAATCGCCGCAGTTCGAGCATGACGAAATCTCGCGGTAGGCGCCTTGTCCGGGCAGCCAGACCTCGAGGTCGAAAGTCTTCCTCGCGGTAAAGCCCATGTCGCCGGCGCACAGCAGCATCCGGCGATAGGGGAGGCCCAGCGCCTCGAGCACGCCCTCGGCGGCGCGGGTCATCGTCTCGTGCTCGGCCTCGGAGTCCTCGGGGCGGCAGATCGTGACCAGTTCCACCTTTTCGAACTGGTGCTGGCGGATGTAGCCGCGCGTGTCGCGCCCGGCGGCGCCGGCTTCGCTGCGAAAGCATGGGGTCAGCGCGGTCAGCCGCATCGGTAGCGCGCCGGCGGCCAGGATCTGCTCGCGAACCGAATTGGTCAGCGAGACTTCGGCGGTCGGGATCAGCCAGCGGCCGTCGGTGGTCTGGAACAAGTCCTCGGCGAACTTCGGCAGTTGGCCGGTGCCGTAAACCGCCTCGTCGCGCACCAGCAGCGGCGGCGCGCATTCGGTGAAGCCGCCCGCGCCCTGGCGATCGAGCATGAACTGCCCCAGCGCGCGTTGCAGCCGCGCCATCTGCCCGCGCAGGAAGGTGAAGCGCGCGCCGGCGATCGCGGCGCCGGTTTCGAAGTCGAGCCCCAGTGCCGGGCCGATGTCGGCATGTTCGCGCGCCCAGGCGGGCTGCTCGGGCTCGCCCCAGCGCGACACTTCGACGTTGCCGGCTTCGTCCTCGCCCGCGGGAACCTCGGCGGCGGGGAGGTTGGGAAGCGAGGCCAGCGCCGCCTGGATCGCTTCGCCCGCCTCGCGCTCCTGCGCCTCCAACTGGGGGAGCGTGTCCTTGAGCGCGGCGACTTCGCCCTTGAGCGCCTCGGCAGTGTCCTTGTCGCCCTTGGCCATGGCTGCGCCGATCGCCTTGGAGGCTTCGTTGCGGCGGGCCTGCGCTTCCTGCATCCGCGTCGCCAGCGCGCGGCGGTCGGCATCGGCGGCAACAAGCGCGGACGCCTGCGGCGCGGCCCCGCGGCGGGCGAGGCCGGCGTCGAAGGCGGCGGGGTTTTCGCGGATCAGGCGGATATCGTGCATGGCGCCGCGCTATGGCGGGAGGCGCGGCGCCATGCAAGCGGGGTGCCCGCGCGATCAGGTCGGCAAGGGCAGCGCGAACGCGGCGTTGACGTTGATCCATACCGCGGTGATCGTCGTCGCCTTCAGCAGCGTCAGGTTGCCCGAGGTGTCGAGCGCGGCGGGCACAGCCTCCCACCCCATGCCGCCATCGTAAATGCCCAGCATGATCGGGCGCAACGTGGTGGTCGGGCGGCAGCCCAGCGGCATCCCCGCGATCGTGGTGTTGAACGGGATCGTCGCTGGTGCCGCGTTCTTGATCCGGCCTTGCAGGACCGCGGTGGTGTCGCATGTGCGCACCTGCATGTCGGAACTGTCGCCAGGGAGGGTGAAGCCGTTGGCGGGCGTGACCGCGGCGACCTTGCGGACGATCTTGGTCAGCGCCTCCCACGTGCCCGGCGTGCCCGCCGCGATGCAGCGCCATGCCGTTACCGCGGCGTTGAGGTCCGTGTTGTAGACCATCGCGCCCACCGGCCAGGTCCCGGTGGTGGGCGCCGCAGCGGCGCGCAGGACCACGCCCTGCGGATCGTTGGGGTTGAGGTAGTGCCCTTCGCTGATCCGGCGCAGCTGCGCCGCGGTGGCATTCTTGATCGACATGACCGGGCCGAAGTTGACCGCTGGCGCGTCGGTGCCGACCGGTCCCACCGTCATGCCGCCGCCGATCGCCTGGTCGAAGGCATTCGTCATGAACAGGCGCCGCCATTCCCCTGCCTTGAGCGGGAATTGCCACGAACCCAGGCCGTTGGGACGGACGTGCAGGATCGTATCGCTTTCGGCCATGACGGGGATCGACACCACGCCGGTGTCGCCGGGCGAATAAGTGCCCGGCAGGTTCTGGACGTAGATCGCGTTCGTCGCGATCGTGGCGTCGGCGGCGGAGCTCGGCTGGTTCGTGAACGCCACCCTTGTCACCACCCCCAGCTTCGCGTCGCCGTTCAGCGTCCGGGTCACGCCGCTCGACTGCATGGTGACCGGGTTGACCGGATTGGGCGCGGCGTTAGGCAACGTGGTGTCGACCGCGTAGGCAAGCGGGGTGCTGGCCGCCATGGAGCCGTAGCCCCCGCGCCGATGCAGGCTGACGCGCGCGCCGTCGAGCAGCGCACCGTTGCCGTAGCTGCCCTCGAAATCGCAGGTCGAGGTGGAATCGACCTGCATAAGGCCATTGGCGGCGCCATTGGCGAACGTGACGCGCGACGCGTTCTCCACGATCAGCGGATAGGCGGGTGCCGGCGTGATCAATGCCTGCGGCAGGCCCAGCTGGTAAAACGGGATGCCCACGTCCTCGAACCGGATTTGCGCGGAATTGAGGTGCATGGACGATCCCTTGACCGTCTGCCCCTGAAGCGTCACCGCCGGGCGCTGGAAGCCCGAATACTCGATCGGGATCCCGGATACCGCGGTGGTATGGATATTGCGGGCATACAGCGCGCAGTGCGTGCAGACCTGCAGCTTGAAGTTGCGGAAGAAATTGACCCCGACGCCGTAGCCGACATCGTCGAAGATCATCGCGCCGACCTGCACGTAGCAGATGTGCAGGCCATCGAAGATGTTGTTGACCGCGCCGCCGGCCTCCGGATCCGGGCGCATCACGAAGCCCGTGCGCAGGCGCTCGATATGGATTTCCTGAAAATTGCAGTACTGGTCGGCCCAGCTCAGCCAGCCGGTGTTGTCCGATAACGCCCACTGGTCGTAGCCGGCGTCATCGACGAAGAATTCGTCGCCGGTGATGCCGATCCGCTCCAGCGTCGTGCGGCTGCCGAACGCGGTATAAAGGCCGACGCAGCGCTTCGCGCCGCCCAGGTGGATGCCGAAATCGCGAATCCGGCGCTTGCGGGTGCGGTCATTGTCATTCGTATCGCCGACGACGCTGATGACCGCGGTGTCGTCCACGGTCGGGCGAAAGATCGTGCGCCCGGCGCCTTGCCCGAATACCTCGACGTTCTGGTCCCACCACAATGCGGCGACGGCGAACGTCCCCGCCGGCAGGCGCAGCGGCCGCCCCGAAGCCGCCGCGGCCTGGTAGGCGGCCGTGAAGATCGCCGTCATGTCGGTCGCGCCGGTCGGGTCCAGGACTCCGAAATCGGCGACGTCGACCGGTCCGTCGATGAGCTTGGTCACGACCGGGCGAGGCTTGGCGCCGGCGCCCGGATCGAGATAGGGCGTATCGCCCACCGTCTGCGCGGCCCCCAGGTTGGCGTTGGCAGGGTCGAGGTCTGCCAGCTGGGTGCGTCCGTCGGCAGTCAGCAGCACCGCGCGGTATGAACGCGCCGGATCGAAATAGACCGGTGGATACGCGCCGGCATTGTCGCAGATCAGCGGATTGGGATGTTCCGCGCTCAGCCCCGGATCGGCATAGGCGGGCAGCGCGGTGGTGGTGCCGGCGGCGTAGAAATACCAGCGGGCGTTGGCGACGGGATTGTTGTTGCTGTCGGTCGCGCGGGCGGGGAGCGATAGAAGTTCGGCGTACATTTCGGCCTCCGGTCCAAGAGCGCGCGACGTCGAGTCGCGCTGTGGGGAAGCACAGCGATAGATACACGGTTGGTTATGTAGGAAAGCGATAAATAACCAAACCGGTTAATCGCTAATCCATCCGGTGGTCCCGGATGGTGGGCGCGACAGGGATTGAACCTGTGACCCCACCCGTGTGAAGGGTGTGCTCTACCGCTGAGCTACGCGCCCGCTCCGATGCGGAAGCGGCGCCCCTAGCGAACCGGGTGCGCGTTGACAAGCAGGCGCGGCGGGGTAAGGGCTGCGGCCATGAGCGATCAGACCGCCCCCAACGACGATGCCCCTAACGACGATGCAGGCAGCGACGACGCGGCCAAGGCGGCCAGCGCCGCCAGGGGCACCGGCGCCGACGTACCGCCCGATCGGTTGGCCGTGCACCCGCGCAACGACCATTTCGATGCTGACGTCCTGCAGCGCGGTATCGGCATACGATTCAAGGACCGCGTTCGCCGCGACGTCGAGGAATATTGCATCTCCGAGGGCTGGATTCGCGTCCAGGCCGGCAAGACGATGGACCGCAAGGGCATGCCGCTGACGCTCAAGCTCAACGGCCCGGTGGAAGCCTGGTTCGAGGATCTGGGCGAGGGAGCACCCGTCGCCCGCGCCTGACGCGCCGGCGCCGGTAACCCTTATGGCGCTTCCACAAGTCATCATCATCGGCCGCCCCAACGTCGGGAAATCGACGCTGTGGAATCGGCTCGTCGGCAAGAAGCTGGCGCTGGTCGACGACCAGCCCGGTGTGACTCGCGACCGCCGTTTCGGCGAGGCCAGCCTGCTCGGCCTCGACTTCACGATCGTCGATACCGCCGGCTGGGAGGACGACGATCCCGCCAGCTTGCCCGGCCGCATGCGCCAGCAGACCGAGGCGGCGCTGGTGGGTGCCACCGTCGCCTTGTTCGTCATCGACGCGCGCGCCGGCCTGACCCCCCTCGACGAGGAAATCGCCCGCTGGCTGCGCGCCAGCAAGGTGCCGGCGATCGCGGTGGCCAACAAGGCCGAGGGCAAGGCCGGCGACCATGGATTGTTCGAGGCCTATTCGCTGGGCTTCGGCGATCCGGTCGCGCTGTCGGCCGAGCACGGCGAGGGCATGGCCGACCTGTTCGAAGCGCTGCGTCCGCATATCGAGCGCGACGACGACGCCTTCGAGATGCCAGCCGAGTCCGAGGAGGACGAGGACGAGGACGGCGAACCCAAGGGGCCGCTCAAGCTCGCCATCGTCGGGCGTCCGAACGCCGGCAAATCGACGCTGATCAACGCGCTGCTGCGCGAAGACCGCCTGCTGACCGGGCCCGAGGCCGGGATCACGCGCGATTCGATCGCGGTCGACTGGGTCTGGACCGACCCCGATAGCGGCGAGGCGCGCAACGTTCGCCTGATCGACACCGCCGGGATGCGCAAGAAGGCGCGGGTGGTCGACAAGCTGGAGAAGATGTCGGTCGCCGATGCCCGCCACGCCGTCGACTTTGCCGAAGTCGTCGTGCTGCTGCTCGACGCGACGCTGGGGCTGGAGCACCAGGACCTGAAGATCGCCTCGATGGTGCTCGAGGAAGGCCGCGCACTGATCGTCGCGATCAACAAGTGGGACGTTGCCGGGCAAGGCGCGGCCGAAGGGCCGAGCGCGCTGTTCAACGGTATTCGCGACGCGCTGGGCGACGGGCTCAGCCAGGTTAAGGGGCTGCCAGTTCTGACCGTGTCGGCGCGCACCGGGAAGGGCCTCGACACGTTGCTGCGCACCGCCTTCCAGCTTCGCGCCGCCTGGTCGAAGCGGGTGCCGACCGCGCTGCTCAACCGCTGGTTCGATCACGCGCTCGAAGCCAATCCGCCGCCGGCTCCCGGCGGGCGCCGGATAAAGCTGCGCTATATTACCCAGGCCAAGACCCGGCCGCCGGGCTTCGTGCTGTTCGGCACGCGGCTCGACCAGTTGCCGGGCAGCTACACGCGCTACCTGGAGAACGGCATTCGCCGCGAACTGGGCTTTGACGCGGTGCCGATCCGCCTGACACTGCGCACCGCCAAGAATCCTTACGCGTAAGGCCGGGCAAGGGCGCGCCAGCCGCGCTCCAGCGGGCCCTGGCGGTGCCGCGCCAGCCACCACGTGCTGCCCGTCAGCATCAACGCCCACCCCAACAGAACGAAAAGCCACAGCGTCGCCGGGCCATAACGCCCGATAAGCCCGAGGCCCCAGCCGCGAAACAGCGCGGTCATCACCAGGCTGGTGCCGATGTAGTTGCTCAGCGCCATCCGGCCCGCCGCGCCCAGAGCCTTCCCGAACCGCGTCGTTGCCAGCCGCGGCGCCGCCAGCACGGTCGCGGCGGCATAGCCCAGCGCCATCGCCAGGTGGGCAAAGCCCAGCCCGTAACCGATGGCGTAGCGCATGGTGACTTCCGGAAATCCGCTTCTGACCGCATAGGCCGCAGCCGCGATCGTTACCGCCCCGCCGCTGCCGACGCCTGCCAGCGCCAGTCGGCGCAGCCCGCGGCGGGACCAGCCGCCGGCAAAGAACAGCCCCTTGGCCAGCGCCATGCCCAGCAGCTGGTAAGCCAGCGTCTCGCCGGCCATGTAATAGAGCACTTCGAAGGGCTGGGCTGCGCGCTCCCTGACCGTGCGCAGCGCGCGCCTGGCGAAAGTCTCGCGGGCCAGCGCCAGGCTTTCGACGTCATAGTCCCGCCACGGCTGGCGCACCGCGCGCTGGACTTCGGCCGAATCGGCGTGGCCAGCGTTCTGCTCGGCCGCGACCGCGGGCAGCCACTGGATCGCGCCCCAGGCCTGCCACGCGGCGAACAGCAGCAGTCCGGCAGCGGCAAGGTCGCGCGCGGGCAGCCGCCGCAGCGCGAAGGCGGCAAAGCCGACAAGGGCATAGAGCAGCAGGATATCGCCTTCCCACAAAAGCACGAAGTGCAGGGCGCCGATCACTGCCAGCCAGGTGAGCCGGCGGCGTTGCCACGCGGCGCCGTTGCGTCCTTGCGCCTCGGCCCGCTCTACCAGCAGGACGAGGCCGGCGCCGAACAGCAGCGAGAACAGCGCCCGCATCTTGCCTTCGAAGATGACGAAGCCGATCAGCCAGGCGATGCGGTCACCGGCGCCGCCCGGTGCGGGCAGGTCGGGAGAATATGCCGCCGACGGGGCCGCGCCGAAACTGGTGATGTTGATCGCCAGGATACCCAGCACGGCGATTCCGCGCAGAAGGTCGATCACCGCGATCCGGCCGGCCTCCTGTGCGACTTCGCCTCCCGACATGGCGCCTTTGCGTCCCCCTTGCGGTTAAGCCCCGCGGCCTGCTGGCCGCGCACAGGCTCCGACGCCGGCTGGGTGCCACGGTTAACGGCCGGCTGGCAACGCAAGGTGCCGTTCCGTCCGCAAGCTTAACCCAAAATTAGGAACGATCTGCGATTTCCATGGCCGGGCTTCCTGGCGACAGCTCACGGACTTTAGGGGGAATTGGCTTTGCGCGTATTGGCATTGGCTTCGCAGAAGGGCGGATCGGGCAAAACCACCTTGTCCGGCCATCTCGCCGTGCAGGCTCAGCGCGCCGGCGCCGGGCCGGTCGTCCTGATCGACATCGACCCGCAGGGATCGCTGGCGGACTGGTGGAACGAGCGTGCGGACGATTATCCCGCGTTCGCCCAGACTACGGTCGCCCGCCTTGCCAGCGACCTGGCGATACTGCGCCAGCAAGGTTTCAAGCTGGCTGTCATCGACACCCCGCCGGCAATCACGATGGCGATCCAGTCGGTCATCTCCGTCGCCGAGCTGATCGTCGTCCCGACCCGTCCCAGCCCGCACGACCTGCGCGCCGTCGGCGCCACGGTCGACTTGTGCGAGCGCGCCGGCAAGCCGCTGATCTTCGTGGTCAACGCGGCGACGCCGAAGGCCAAGATCACGTCCGAAGCTGCGGTGGCACTCAGCCAGCATGGCACGGTCGCGCCGATCACGCTGCACCACCGTACCGACTTCGCCGCGTCGATGATCGACGGCCGTACCGTGATGGAAGTCGATCCCAACGGCCGCTCCGCGCAGGAGGTCAGCGCGCTGTGGAACTACATCTCGGACCGGCTGGAAAAGAACTTCCGCCGCACCGTCTTCGCGGCGCCTGCCGCGGTTTCGATGATGCCGGGCTCGCACCGTCCCGCCGGGGGCTTCGGCCGCCGCGTCGCCGGTTCGTAAGGGAAGGCGGTCCTCGCCATGAGCGATTCGGCTTCTTTCGCCTCGCTGTCGCCAACGCTTCTGGCGCGCAAGGGCGGCGCCAAGCCGGCCATGCGGCCGCAGCTCCAGCCGCTCGACCAGTTCCAGGGCAGCGCCGCGCGCGCGCTCGAAGGGCTTGAGACCGACCTGGGCTGGAACGACATGGGCGACGACGGCGATCACGCGTCCGGCGTCCAGCCGAGCGCCCAGATCGTCCCATTTAACCCTGAACCCGCCGCTGAATTCGCCGCCGCGCCGCCGCCTGTGCTGGCGCAGCGCTCGGCGCTCAGCCGCCGCCTGGCCGACCCGCTCGAACGCCGCTCGGCGCTGGCCGACGGGCGCCGCGCCGCCTTCACGCTGCGCGTCGATGCCGAGCGCCATCTCAAGCTGCGGCTGGCCTGCACGATCAAGGGCGCCAGCGCCCAGCAACTGGTCACCGAGGCGCTCGATCGTCTGCTCGACGAACTGCCCGATATTGCCGAACTCGCCGCCCGGGTGAGCAAGGCGCAGCACTAGACGCTGCCGAAGTTCAGATTTTTACGGGGGGAACCGTAGCCATGACCGTCAACCGCATCCGCCGCCTTATCCTGCCGCTCGGCCTTGCCGGGGTTGCCGCTGCAGCGATGATCGCGGGATCGAGCGTGGTCGCCGCGCCCAAGGCCGACGAACTTCTCGCCAAGGCGCAGGACATGCTGCGCAGCGGCAAGACCGACAAGGCGATCGCCATGGTCGAGGCCGCCGTCGCCGCAAATCCGGGCGATCCAGCCTACCGCGCCACGCTAGGCGCCGCGTACTTGCGCGCCGGACGGTTCGATTCGGCCGCCACCGCGCTGTCCGACGCGCTCACGCTCGGCGATTCGAGTGCCCGCACCGCGCTGTCGCTGGCGCTGGCGCAAGTTGCGCTTGGTCATGACCGCGAGGCGGTTGCCGTGCTCGACGACTGGCGCGACGCCATCCCGGCCGAAGAGCTCGGGCTGGCCCTGGCACTGGCCGGACAAGGTGAGCGCGGCGTTGCCGTGCTGACCGGCGCGGTGCGCGACAACAACTCGGTCAAGGCGCGCCAGAACCTGGCCTACGCCTACGCTCTGGCCGGCGAATGGCGCGGCGCCCGCATCGCGATGGCGCAGGACGTCGCCCCCGACCAGATCGACAACCGGATCGGCCAGTGGGCCGAAGTCGCCCGTCCCGAGGATTTCCGCCTTCGCGTCGCGCGGCTGATCGGCGTGCCGTTGGTCACCGACCCTGGCCAGCCGTCGCAATTGGCGCTGAACGTCGCGCCGGCCGCTGCCCCGGTCCTGGCGCAGGCAGCGCCCGCCGCCCAGCCGGGCGGCGAACTGCCGGCGCTGGCCGCGGCGCAGCCGATGGCCCCCGTCGCCGTGCCTGCACCCGTGCAGGTGGCCGAAGCAGCCCCGGTCCGCGTCGCCTTGCCAGAAGTGCAGCCGGCCGCCGCCGCGCCGGTCGCCAGCGGCAACGTCAAGGTGACGTTCGTTTCGGTCCCGGTAATCCAGGCCCTGCCGATGCGCAGCGCGCAGACGCCGATCCGCACCGCGGCCGTGCCTGTCCGCGCCCGCGTGGCGCTGGCCCCGGTTCACCCGCGCAACACGCCGGTGCGCGCCGGCAATCACATGGTCCAGCTTGGCAGCTTCTCGAGCGAGGCCGGGGCGCGCCGCAGTTGGGCGCTTTACACCGCCAAGTCGCCGTCGCTGAAGAACTACCGCATGGCGCTGACGACCGCGCAGGTGAACGGCCGGACTTACTGGCGCGTCGCCGCCGCGGGTCTCGACCCGGTGGCGGCCAACGGCGCCTGTTCGCGTATCAAGGCCGGCGGCGGCATGTGCTTCGCTTATGCCGCGCCAAAGTCCGCCCCGGCGGTCGCCACGCGGGGTCGGAACGAGCAACTCGCCGCCCGCTGAGCCTTCGCGCTCAGCCGACCTGGACGCCGCCCTTCCATAACGCGGTGACGCGGCCCTGGACCGGCAGCTTGTCGAACGGCGTGTTGCCGGCGCTCGAAGCCATCTGGTCCGAATCGACGATCCACGGCATCTCGGCATCGATCACGGCCAGGTCGGCCTCGTAGCCGGGCAGCAGATGCCCGGCTTCCACGCCCAGCAGGCGCGCCGGGTTGGCGGCCAGCAGAGCGAAGGCGCGCGGCAAGTCGATCACTTGGTCGCGCACCAGTTGCAGTGTCAGCGGCAGCAGGGTTTCGGCCCCGGCCATGCCCGGCGCGGCATCGGCGAACGGCAGGCGCTTGTCCTCTGGCCCGCGCGGATCATGTCCCGATGCAATCACGTCGAGCGTCCCGTCGGCCAGGGCGGCGCGGACGGCGTGGCGGTCACGTTCGCTGCGCAGCGGCGGCGATAGCCGCGCAAACGTGCGGAAGTCTCCCAGCGCGGTCTCGGACAGCGCGAAATGCGCCGGTGTGATCCCGGCGGTAACTGCAACGCCGCGTCGCTTGGCAGCGCGGACGAGATCCAGCGCCGCGGCGGTCGTCACCTGGCGGATGTGAAGCCGCGCGCCGGTCAGCTCGGCCAGCGCGATGTCGCGCGCCGCCGCCAGGGCCTCGGCCTCGGCGGGAGCCGAGGGCAGGCCGAGGCGCGTCGCCATTTCGCCCGCGGTGGCGACCGCACCGCCGGTAAGGCCCGAGTCCTCGGCATGGCTGACGACGACGAGCCCCAGCATCGCGGCGTAGGCGAGCAGGCGGTGCATGACGCCGGTATCGGCGATCCAGCGCCGCCCCGTGGCGACCGCGCGGGCGCCGGCATCGTGCATCAGCGCCAGTTCCGCCAGGTGCGTTCCGGCCAGGCCCTGCGTCGCGGCGGCCAGCGGATGTACCCACAGACCCGGCTTGCCCGATTGCGCGGCAAAGCGGATGCGCGCCGGGTGATCCAATGGCGGGTCCTGGTCCGGCATCAGCGCCGCGCGCACGATGCCGCCAAAGTGGAAGGCCGGACGATCGACCGCGAAAACCCCGAAATCTACCAGCGCCGGGGCCAGCAGCGCGCCTGCCGCCGCTACAACGACATCGCCGGGCTGCGCGGAAACCGCGGCGCCGACCGCCACGATGCGGCCATTTTCGCAGCGCAGCGCGCCGCGCGATCCATCGGCGAACACGCCGTCGACGATAGCCAGGGGTCCGGGCGCCCTCATCGCCTGGTCTCCCCGCGCGAGCCCCAGCCCTCGACACCGCGTGCGCTGCGCGTCAGCACGTCAAGGCAGGCCATGCGGATCGCCACCCCCATCTCGACCTGAGTGGTGATAGCGCTGGTCGGGCCGGAGCCTCTGGCGGCAAGGTCGGCGACCTGGCTGTCGATCTCGACGCCGCGGTTCATCGGCCCAGGGTGCATGACCAGAGCATCGGGCGCGGCGTGCGCCAGCCGGTCGAGCGTCAGCCCGTACAGGCGGCGATATTCGCGCGGGCTGGGGATGAACTGGCCCTCCATCCGCTCCTGCTGCAGGCGCAGCATCATGACGACGTCGGCACCTGCCAGCGCGGCGTCAAAATCGTGGAACGGAGTTACTTTAAGGTCTTCGATTCCCGCCGGCATAAGCGCGGGCGGGGCGCAGACGCGGACATCGGCGCCAAGCGTGGTCAGGCAATGAATGTTGGAGCGGGCGACCCGGCTGTGCAGCACGTCGCCGCAGATCGTCACTGCCAGCCCGCCGAAATCGGCGCCCCCGCGCCGCGCCATGAAATGGCGGATCGTCAGCGCGTCGAGCAAGCCCTGCGTCGGGTGTTCGTGCTGCCCGTCACCGGCGTTTAGCACGGGGCAATCGACCTTGTCGGCGATCAACCGCACCGCCCCGGATGATGCGTGGCGGATCACGATGGCATCGGCGCGCATGGCGTTCAGCGTCATCGCCGTGTCGATCAAGGTCTCGCCCTTCGTCACGCTCGATTGCGCGGCGGCCATGTTGACCACGTCGGCGCCCAGACGCTTGCCCGCGATCTCGAACGACAGCCGGGTGCGGGTGGAATTTTCGAAGAAGGCGTTGATGATCGTCATGCCCGCCAGCACGTCGGCACGTTTCTGCGCCTGACGATTGAGGTCGACCCACTGTTCGGCCTCATCGAGAAGGAACAGGATCTCCCACGGCGCCAGGCCCGCCAGGCCCGACAAGTCGTGATGCGGAAACGCCGCGGCTCCCGCTGGGTAGCGCGAGGCGGCTGGGTTTGCTGGCGATGTCATTGAAGACGGCTCCCTACAGGTGGGCGGCCTTCACCTCAAGCACTCAATCCGCGCTTGCCCCGCGTACCCCGCCGCCTAGAAGGTCGCCAGGCATAGGGGTTCGTCACGGCATGACATTCGCGCGCAAGGTCTGGCACCTGCTGGTAGCCATCAAGGACGGCCTGGCGCTGTTGGTGCTGCTGGGGTTCTTCTTCCTGCTTTACCTGGTGCTGACGATGCGCCCCAACGTGGGCGACGTGCGCGAAGGGGCGCTGCTGCTGCGCCTGAACGGTTCGGTGGTAGAGGAGGCGAGTCAACCCGGCGCTTTCGATTTCCTGATGCCCGGCGCCGCGCCGACCGAGGAATTCCGCGCCCGCGACCTGGTCCGCGCGATCCGCGCCGCCCGCGACGACACGCGGATCAAGGCCGTCGTCCTCGACCTGTCGACGTTTGCCGGCGGCGGCACTGCCAGCCTTCAGGAAATCGGCGCCGCGATGGACAGCGTGCGCGCCTCGGGCAAGCCGGTGCTGACCTGGGCGGTCGGCTATGCCGACAGCGGCGTGCTGCTGGCCGCGCACGCCAGCGAGGCCTGGGTCGACCCGATGGGCGGCGCGGTCGTCGCCGGGCCCGGCGGCCAGCACCTCTATTTCGCCCAGGCGCTCGACCGGTTGAAGGTCAATATCCACGTCTTCCGCGTCGGCACCTACAAGGATTTCGTCGAACCCTACATCCGCAGCGACCAGTCGGAGCCTTCGAAGGAAGCCGCGCAGGCGCTATACGGCGCGGTCTGGGATACCTGGAAAGCCGATGTCCGTCGCGCTCGTCCCAAGGCCCAGATCGACGCGGTGACGCGCGATCCGGTCGGCTTCGTGCGCTCGGCCGGCGGCGACCTGGCGCGCGCTTCGCTGGCCGCCGGGCTTGTCGATCGCATTGGCGACAAGGTCGCCTTCGGCACCCGCGTCGCGCAGATCGCCGGGCGCGATCCCTTCAGCCGGCTGCCGGGACGCTTCGCCTATACCCCGCTGGCCGCCTGGCTGGCCGACCATCCCGAGGACACGAGCGGCAAGGGCATCGCGGTGGTGACCGTGGCGGGCACGATCGTCGACGGCGATGCCGGGCCGGGCAGCGCCGGGGGCGACCGCATCGCCCGCCTGATCGACCGTGCCAACGCGGACGATGCGCCCGCGCTCGTATTGCGCGTCGATTCGCCTGGCGGTTCGGTCATGGCTTCGGAACGCATCCGCTCAGCGCTTGTCCGCTACAAGGCGCCCCGGAATGGCGTTTCCCGCCCCGTTGTCGTCTCGATGGGCAATGTCGCGGCGAGCGGCGGCTACTGGGTCTCGACTCCGGGAGAGGCGATCTTTGCCGAGCCGGCCACGATCACCGGGTCGATCGGGATTTTCGCTGTCATTCCAAGCTTCGAAAAGACGCTCGCGAACTGGGGCGTCACGGCCGATGGCGTGCGCACGACGCCGCTGTCGGGCCAGCCCGACCCCTTGTCGGGCTTCACGCCAGAGGTCGAGGCGCTGCTGCAGGCGAATGTCGAAAACGGTTATGCCCGCTTCATCGGCCTGGTCGCGCAATCGCGCCGCAAGACTCCCCAGGAGGTCGACGCCATCGCTCAGGGACGCGTGTGGGACGGCGGCACCGCTCGGCAGATCGGGCTAGTCGACCGTTTCGGAACGCTCGACGACGCGCTCGGGTTTGCCGCCCAGCGCGCGGGGCTGGCCAAGGGGGGCTGGCACCCGGTCTTCATGGGCCTGCCGAAAAGTCCTTACGCCTCGCTGCTGCGGCGCTGGCGCGAAGGCGACGATCCCGTAGGCGGTGACGACGGCACCGACATGGTTGGCCTGGTGGCTGGCCAGGATCGCGCCCGCGCGGGCGCCGCTCTGGCGCAGGCGGCAACCTTGCTCTCCAGGCCGTCGGCACAGGCGCTGTGCCTGGCCTGCCCGGCGCCGCTCGCCGCCGCGCCGGCTGCGAAGGCCCCGACCTGGCTCGCGCTGCTGCTGCGCGCCGCGGCGCTTTAATCCGGCGGCGGCAGTTCGGTCGGCGTGCTGTCCGGCTGGTCGTAATCGGGGCCGACCGGCGAGACCCCCGGCGGCTCGGAATTCGGCGTTTCGGCCGGGCTCGGGTCGGAGGGTGCCTCGGGCGGCGATTGCGGCATGATCGTGTCGGGATCGGTAATGGGCTGGCTCGCCATAGATGGGGTTTCCTTTCGTTGCTTGTCGGAACCCGAGCGCGCCGCGTTCGGTTCCCCCGGCTAGATGCCGCGCCCGCTTGCCCTTTGCCGGCGCTACCACTAAGGGGCGGCGCTTGATTTCAGGACGTACGGTTTCGAAGGGTTCATTGGGCCGCGGGCGTGGCGGAATTGGTAGACGCGCTGGTTTTAGGTACCAGTATCGCAAGATGTGGGGGTTCGAGTCCCTTCGCCCGCACCACCATTCCCCCTGCCGAAACCGGGCCGTTCGCACCGACAGAAGAAGGCTGAGCAACTGACATGCAGATCGTCGAGACCACCAACGAGGGCCTGAAGCGCGCCTATACCGTCAAGATCCCGGCCAAGGATATTGCCGCGCGGATCGACGGTGAAGTCAGCAAGATCGCCCCGCAGGTGCAGATGCCCGGCTTCCGCCCCGGCAAGGTGCCCGCCAACCTGGTCAAGAAAATGCACGGCGCCGCGCTCCACCAGGATGCGCTCAACACCGCCATTCGCGAAGCGATGGACAGCCTGGTCGCCAAGGAAAAGCTGCGCCCGGCGATGAACCCCGACGTTGCGCTGGCCGATGGCTATGAAGAGGGCAAGGACGCCGAGCTGACCGTGGCGATGGAAATCCTGCCGCAGATCGAGGCGCCGAGCATCGAGGGCCTGAAGCTCGAACGCCTGACCGTGCCGGTTGCCGACGCCGAAGTGGACGAGCAGATCGGCAAGCTGGCCTCGGGTTCCAAGAGCTTCACTGACGCCAAGAAAGGCAAGAAGGCCGAAAACGGCGACCAGGTCGTGATCGACTTCACCGGCAAGGTCGACGGCGTTCCCTTCGACGGCGGCAGTGCCGAGGATACCGCGCTCGAACTTGGTGCCGGCCGCTTCATCCCCGGCTTCGAAGAGCAGCTTGTAGGCGTCAAGGCCGGCGACGAGAAGGTCATCAACGTGACTTTCCCGGCCGATTACCCCGCCGAGAATCTCAAGGGCCAGGACGCCACGTTCGACATCGTCGTCAAGGCGGTGAAGGTTGCCGGCGAAACCACGATCGACGACGATTTCGCCAAGAACCTCGGGCTCGAAAGCCTCGACCAGCTCAAGGGCCTGCTGCGCGGTCAGCTCGAGCAGGAAAGCGCCGGCCTGACCCGCACCGCGATGAAGCGCGCGCTTCTCGACCAGCTGGCTGCCGGTCACGATTTCCCGGTTCCGCCCTCGATGGTCGATGCCGAGTTCGACCAGATCTGGCAGCAGCTCGAGCAGGAAGCTGCGAGCGAGGAAGATCCCGCCGCGGCGATGAAGGAAATCGAGGCCGAGAAGGAGGATTACCGCGCGATTGCCGAGCGGCGCGTTCGTCTGGGCCTTCTGCTGTCGGAGATCGGCCAGGCCAATGGCGTGCAGATCAGCCAGCAGGAAATGAACATGCTGGTCCAGCAGGCAGCCTCGCAGTATCGCCCCGAGGATCGCCAGCGCTTCATCGAATACGTCCAGCAGGAGCCTATGGCGGCTGCCCAGCTGCGCGCGCCGCTTTATGAGGACAAGGTCGTCGACTTCCTGTTCGACAAGGCCGAGGTGACCGAGCGCGAGGTCACCCGCGACGAACTTCAGGCCGCAATCGAGGCCGAGGAATCGGCCCCGGCCCCGGCGAAGAAGCCCGCGGCCAAGAAGACGCCCGCCAAGAAGGCCGAGGACAAGCCCGCCAAGGCCGAAGCCAAGCCGGCAGCGGAAACCAAATCGAAGGCGGACGCCAAGCCCAAGGCGGACGCGAAGCCCAAGGCGGACGCGAAGCCCAAGGCGGACGCGAAGCCCAAGGCCGAAGGCAAGTCCAAGGCCGAGCCCGCCAAGAAGGCGCCGGCCAAAAAGGCTGCCGCCAAGAAGTGACCGGCTGTGGCGCGGTCCGGCGTGTGCCGGGCCGCGCTATTCGCCCCAGCGCCGGAAGCTCGGGGCCGAAATTCTGGCGGTGCGCGCCCGTTCGTACGCGGCGCCCGCTTGCAGCACCTTGGCGTCGTCCCACGCGCCTGCGATGAAGCTCAGCCCTATCGGCAGGCCTTCGACCGCGCCCATCGGCACGGTCAGGTGCGGATAGCCCGCGATCGCGGCCAGGTTTCCGGCGCCGACCCCGCGCAACCCGCCCGCCCCCGTGACCAAGTCGAGCGGCCAGGCCGGCCCTTCGGTCGGTGCCACCAGCATCGTGACCCGGTTGTCGGCCAGCAGCTTGTCGATGCCGTCCTTGCCGGCTAGCCGCAGCGAATTGGCGCGCGCCTTTTCGTAGGCGGCGCGGTCGGTCGCGTGCTCGGCTTCCTCGAAGGTGTCCTGTCCGAACCAGCGCATCTCGGCCGGGGTCGCCGCGTCGAAGGCGATCACGTCGGCCAGGCTGCGGACTTTCGGTTTGCCCGGCAGGCCGCGCAGGTAGGCGCCGAGGTCCTCGCGCAGCTCGAACAGCAGCACACCGTATTCATCGCGCCCCATCGCCGGGTCGGGCGTGTAATCGATTTCGACCAGTTCGGCCCCGGCGCGCTTCATGTCTGCCAGCGCCGCGTCGAAGACGGCGGTCAGCTTGTCGTTACTGCCTGCCTGCCGCCGCAGGACGCCGATGCGCTGGCCCTTGAGGGAAGCGGCGGCCAGGCCGGCGGCAAAATCACGCGGAACGCGGCCGTTCGCCAGCGCGGTGGCGGGATCGGCCGGATCCGGTCCGGCCATCGCAGTCAAAAGCAACGCCGCGTCGGCAACGGTTCGGGTCATCGGTCCGGGCGTATCCTGGCTGTGGCTGATCGGGACCACGTACGTGCGGCTGACCAGGCCGACCGTGGGCTTGAAGCCGACCACGCCGTTGAGACTGGCCGGGCACGTCACCGACCCGTCGGTCTCGGTGCCGACCGCCGCCCAGGCGAAGCCGGCCGCCACCGCCGCGCCGCTGCCCGAGGAGGAGCCGCAGGCGTTGCGATCGAGCGCGTGGGGATTACGCGTCAGCCCGCCGACCGCGCTCCACCCGCTGGTGGAGGATCCCGAGCGGATATTGGCCCATTCGCTGAGGTTTGTCTTTCCCATGATGACCGCGCCGGCGCCGCGCAGACGCGCGACCAGCGGTGCGTCGCGGCCGGTGGCGTTCCCGGCCAGTGCCAGGCTGCCTGCGGTCGTCGGCCATTCGCGCGTTTCGATGTTGTCCTTGATTAGAACTGTACGCCCGGCGATCGGCGAACCGGGATGCGCGGCGGCGGCCGCGGCGGCATCGCGCGCGGCGTTGGCGTCGTGGACGATGATGGCGTTAACCGCGCCTTCGTAGCGGGCGATGCGGGCAAGCTGGGCCTGCGCCTCTGCGCGCGCCCGTGCGGGGGTGTCGGCCCAGGCGCAAGCCGGCGCGCCGGCGGCAATGAGGGCGGCGGTGCCCAGCAGGAAGGGCAAGCGGCGGAATGGCGACATGGCAGGCGTCCCTCTGTTTGCGCCAGACTAGTGCCGGTCCGCGCCTGTGCAAGCGAACAAACCCGCCGCAGCGGGGTTAACGCCCTTGAACATCGCCGGGCGGCACGCGACATAGACCCGGCACCCATCCAAGAGGAATCCGATGCTCGACCTGTTCGGCGCCACTTCGGCGCAAGGAAAATTCACGCAAGACCCCGTAACCGGCGCGCTGATCCCGGTCGTCGTCGAGCAGTCGAGCCGCGGTGAGCGCAGCTTCGACATCTATTCGCGCCTCCTGCGCGAGCGGATCATCTTCGTGACCGGCGAGGTCGAGGACCACATGGCCTCGGTCATCGTCGCGCAGCTGCTGTTCCTGGAAAGCGAGAATCCCTCCAAGGATATCTCGATGTACATCAATTCGCCGGGCGGCGTGGTCACGGCCGGCATGGCGATCCACGACACCATGCAGTACATCCGCCCGCGCGTGTCGACGGTCTGCATCGGCCAGGCCGCCTCGATGGGCAGCTTCCTGCTCGCCGCGGGTGAACCGGGGATGCGCATTGCGCTGCCCAACGCCCGCATCATGGTCCACCAGCCGTCGGGCGGCGCGCGCGGCATGGCCTCCGACATCGAGATCCAGGCGCGCGAAATCCTGCGCATTCGCCAGCGGATGAACGACCTTTACGTCAAGTACACCGGCCGCACTCTGACCGAGATCGAGAAGGCGCTGGACCGCGACACCTTCCTCGAGGCGGAAGAAGCGCAGGCGTTCGGCATCGTCGACAAGGTGTTCGAGACGCGGCCGGCCAGCGAAGGGCCCGACGGCGCCGCGGTCGCGGACGCGCCGAAGGAATGAGGCAGCTCCCGCCCTTGCCTTCAGGAAAGCGCAAGGGTGGCTAAGCTAGCCTCATGGTTGAAAATGGCCCCGGCTGGGGTAGGATTGCGATCCTGCCTCGCCGCCGGCAAGGAAAGCGAATGACGAAATTGACCGGATCCGACGCGAAAAGCACTCTCTACTGCAGCTTCTGCGGGAAGTCGCAGCACGAGGTGAGGAAGCTGATCGCCGGCCCCACCGTGTTCATCTGCGACGAATGCGTCGAGCTGTGCAACGACATCATCCGTGAGGAAACCAAGGCCGGTATCGCCGGGAAAAAGGACGGCGGCGTGCCGTCGCCGCGCGACATCTTCGAGACACTGAACGACTACGTGATTGGCCAGGACCGCGCCAAGCGGGTGCTGTCGGTCGCGGTGCACAACCATTACAAGCGTCTCAAGCACAGTGGTAAGGGCGGCGACGTCGAACTGCAGAAGTCCAACATCCTGCTGGTCGGGCCGACCGGCAGCGGCAAGACGTTGCTGGCCCAGACGCTCGCCAAGACCTTCGACGTGCCCTTCACGATGGCGGATGCGACCACGCTGACCGAAGCTGGCTACGTCGGCGAGGACGTGGAGAACATCATTCTCAAGTTGCTCCAGGCCAGCGACTACAACGTCGAGAAGGCGCAGCACGGCATCGTCTACATCGACGAGATCGACAAGATCAGCCGCAAGGCGGAAAATCCCTCGATCACGCGCGATGTTTCGGGCGAGGGCGTGCAGCAGGCGCTGCTGAAACTGATGGAAGGCACCACCGCCAGCGTTCCGCCGCAGGGCGGCCGCAAGCATCCGCAGCAGGAGTTCCTGCAGGTCGACACCACGAACATCCTGTTCATCTGCGGCGGCGCCTTCGCTGGGCTCGACAAGATCATCGCCGATCGCCTGCAGAAGCGCTCGATCGGGTTCGGCAACCACGTCGCGGATCCGGACAAGCGCCGCATCGGCGAACTGCTGCAGAAGGCGGAGCCGGAAGACCTGCTGCGCTTTGGCCTGATCCCCGAATTCGTCGGCCGCCTGCCGGTGATCGCGACGCTGGAGGACCTCGATATCGAGGCGCTGGTCAAGATCCTGTCCGAGCCGAAAAACGCGCTGGTCAAGCAGTACGCCAAGCTTTTCGACCTTGAGGACGTGGCGCTGACCTTCACGCCTGACGCGCTGGAGGCAATCGCCAAGCGCGCTATCGAACGCAAGACCGGCGCGCGTGGCCTGCGCTCGATCGTCGAAGGCATCCTGCTCGACACGATGTTCGACGTTCCTACCGAACAGGGCATCGCCGAAGTGGTAATCGATGCAGACGTCGTTGCTGGCCGCAAGGAGCCGGTCCGCGTGCTGAAGGGCAAGGAACAGGCTGCGTAGGCACGGGCGGCCTGGTCACACATGAAAAGGGCGGCCCGATCGGGCCGCCCTTTTGCGTTTTGGGGCTGCGCGTCAGCCTTGCGTGAAGACGACTTCGCCGTCGCGCTTCACCTCGATCGACTTCTGGACGGAAGCCTTGAGCTGCCAGGCGTCACCCGCCTTGACCCAGGTGTCGCTGCTGAGCGAGGTCATTTCCATCGTGTGCGGCTTGCCATCCTCGCCCGTGCGGCTGCCATTGGCATGGGTCTGGAGGAGAACCGTCGCGACCGGGCCGCTGACGGTGGCGGACTGCACGGTCAGCGTGACCTGCCGCTCCGGCTTCGGCGAGGCCGGCTTGGCGCCGTCGGCAGGGGCCTGGTCGCTGGGCGGGCGGGCGGGACCGCCACGGCGCGCACTCATTTGGCGCATCTGGTCGCGCGTGTGGGTTTCGCCGTTCAAGTCGGTCATCGCGTAATCGGGCGCCATGATCGCGCCCATCGCGGCATCGTCGTGCGCTTCCATCGCCGTGCGCAACTGCGCGTAGCGGGTTTCGAAACCGGCCTTCACATCGTCCTGCGCCAGCACCGGGGCACTGATCGCCACGGCCGCGACGGCGGCCATAATCCAACGCTTCGTCATCGCTTGTCCACTCCAGGGGCCGGGCTACGGCCGGTTCGCGCCTTTGCTCCGCAAACGATGAACCACGGCTGGCCGAAGCGACAGCGAAAAAATCCCGCCCGGTGGTCTGCCGGGCGGGACCCTCGCTGCATGGGTCGCACAGCGATCCGAAAAGGCGTTGCCGTGTTTGGGAGCGTGCCGCCTTGCCACCGGACATGGGTACCCGGCATGGGACGACGTGGCGACACGCCCCCGTCACGGGCAGAACGGCGATAGGGGAAAAGCCACCCTGCCTATCGGTTACGGACAGCGCTGGCCTGCGGATGCAGCCGGCGCGGCAAATTGCCGCGGGCCTGGCGCCTTCAGGCGCTGCCGAGCTTCCCGCTCGACAGCAAGGGCCCTTGCGGCAACCCGGTCGGCGACCCGCCCGCCGCCTCGCGCGTCACGGCCACGGTGGCGCCATCGGTGAGCAGGCGGGCCAGGGCCGGTTCAAGCGCCACGCGGCGGGTGCCGGCGGCGACGACGCCGAGCGATCGAGGGGTCCCGCCGGCGGGGATCACCCACAGCTCGTCGTCCTTGCCGCGGCCCGGGTCATGGTCGGCGGCGTTGACTACCAGCTCGCCGCTGCCGGGCAGGAAGGTGAGCGCCAAGGGAGCGGCCTTGCCGGGCAGGGCAAGCGCCGCGATCAGCGGTGCGCGCGGAGCGACCGGCGTGGTCGCAGGTGGCACCGGCGGTGCGGCGATGCGCGGCAGGGCGACCAGCGCGAGGACGACCGCCGCGGCCGCAGCCAGCGCGCTTGTCAGCTGCCAGCCGCGCACGCGGCGCCGCAGCGCGAGCACCTCGGCGCCCGGATCGCGCCCGGAGATAGCGGCCTCGACGCGCGCCCACAGCGCCGCACCGGGCTCGACCTCGGCGATCTCGTCGAACAGCGGCGCGAGCGCGTCTTCCCACCATTCGACCAGCGCGCGATAGTGCGCGTCCTCCCCGTGGCGGCGCCGCGCTGCCATCAGCTCGCTGCCGTCAAGCAGGCCGAGCACGTACTCGGCGGCGCTGCGTTCTTCGGCCGTCATCGCTCGATGCAGGCTTTAAGGCGCGCCAGGCCGCGCCGGATCCAGCTTTTCATCGTGCCCAGCGGCACGCCGCGGCGGGTGGCCAGTTCGGGATAGCTGGCGCCGTCGAAAAAGGCGCTGCGGATCGATTCGCGCTGCGGTTCGTCAAGTTCGGCCAGGCAGGCTTGGACCTTGGCGCGGCTCTGTGCGGCTTCGAGCAGGGCGTCGGCCAGCGGCTCGTCGTCGGCGACGGTTCCCGCCTCGTCCAGCTGGGCGGCTTCGTGCAAGCGGCGGCGGCTGCGCAGCCGATCGATCGCACGATTGCGCGCAAAGGTCGCCAGCCACGAAATCGGGCTCGCCCGCTCGGGATCGAAGCTCCCGGCGCGGTTCCAGAGACTGACGTAAACGTCCTGCAAGGCATCCTCGGCTTCGGCACGGTCACCAAGAATACGCAGGCAGATGCCCAGCAGTTTCGCACTGGTGGCGGAATATATCGTCCGCAACGCCGCCCGGTCCCCCTCGGCAAGCCGCTGCATCGCGCTGCGCAGGGCGTCGGGCGACAGCGTGGAACCCGGAACCTGGGCCATCAGCAGTGTTTCTCCGCCGCGGTCGCGCAGCCGCTCCCTGATTCCAGTTGCAAGGTGGCATGGTCAATGCGGAATTCGTGGCTGAGGCCCTGCACGGTAGTCGCCAGGAATCCGTCGTCCGCGCCGCCGGGAACGACCAGGTGCGCAGTCAGCGCGGTCTGCGTCGTGCTGACCGCCCAGATGTGGAGATGGTGCACCGCGTGCACGCCGGGACGCGTCTGCAACCAGCCACGCACCTGGTGCTCGTCGATGCCGCGCGGAACCGCCGCCAGCGCAAGTCGGGTCGTATCCTTGAGCAAGCCCCAGCTCCCCCACCCGATCACCAGCGTGATGACGAGTGAGGCGATCGGGTCGATCAGCGCAGCGCCGGTCAGCAACACCGCCGCGCCTGCCACGACGACGCCCGCGGAAACCGCGGCATCGGCCAGCAGATGCGTGAAAGCGGCGCCGACGTTGAGATCTCCCTTGCGG
Source organism: Parablastomonas sp. CN1-191 (assembly GCF_049354825.1). GTDB lineage: Bacteria > Pseudomonadota > Alphaproteobacteria > Sphingomonadales > Sphingomonadaceae > Novosphingobium. The sequence goes on from NZ_CP186480.1 coordinate 236,784, forward strand.
CCGGCCGCGAACAGTGCGGCGCTGGCGGCATTCACACCGATTCCCGCGGCTGCGACCCAGATCATCAGCCAGCCCTGCGCAGGCTCCGGATTGGCCAGGCGCTGCACGGTCTCGACCAGGATGGCGCCCAGCGCCACCCACAGCAGCGCGGCATTGGCCAGCGCGGCAAGAATGGAGGAGGACTTGAATCCATACGTGAAGCCGGGGCCGGCCGGGCGCCGCGCCAGCCACGTCGCGCCCCACGCCAGCAGCAATGACAGCACGTCGCTTAAATTGTGCGCCGCGTCCGATATCAGCGCCATCGACCGGCCAGCGATACCGGCCACGACCTCGATCGCGACAAAGCCCAGGTTCAAGGCCACCGCGATGGCAAAGGCGCGGCTCGACGTTGGCGGGGCGTGGTGATGACCGTGTCCGGCGCCTTCGCCGTGCGAATGTTGGTGAGATTGCGCGCCCATGCCACAGCGTTGCACAAATGCCGCAGTGCAGCAAGAAATGCGGAGTGCCCACCCACCATTTGTCATGAACGGTCGTCAACTGGCATCAGATTGGATGAAAAATTCATCCAGAAACCCTGATGCGCAAGCATCTGTCGCGGGCCGATGCCCGTCCCATACTGTCACCAAGTTGTAGCATTCGGACGGTTTAGGGATGGGCAGGCCGCTTGTATGAGCGGCTTCGCCGTGTGCACGCCTATCGAGTCGTGCGTCGGCGCGGATCGGGTTTCTAACGCTATTATCGGGGCTTGCGTCACATGCGTCTCATTACTGCCTATCGTACCGCCGCGAGCACGCTCGCCATTTGCACCGCCGTCGCGGCCGCGCCTGCCTTCGCGCAGTCGACCGGCTCGATCGATTTCGACAAGGAAATCGTCGTCACCGGCTCGCGCAGCAGCACTCAGAACGTTGCCGGCATCCAGGCGCCGGACACGCCCAAGGCGAAGGCAGTGATCACGCAGGAAGCGATCGCGCGCGCCAATCCGGGCCAGACCATCCTCGACACGATCAACCAGGTCCCGGGCGTCAGCTTCCAGAACAACGACGCCTACGGCTCGTCGGGCGGCACGCTGAGCATCCGCGGCTTCGACAGCAGCCGCATCAGCCTGACCTTCGACGGCGTTCCGCTGAACGATTCGGGCAACTACGCCATCTACTCGAACCAGCAGCTCGATCCCGAGCTGATCGAGCAGGTCAACGTCAACCTCGGCACCACCGACATCGACAGCCCGACCGCTTCGGCCGTGGGCGGCACCGTGAACTATCGTTCGCTGACCCCCAGCCACGATTTCGGCGCGATGCTGTCGGGTTCGGCCGGCCAGTTCGACTTCCAGCGCATCTTCGCCAAGATCGAGACCGGCGACCTGACCGCGGGCGGCATTCGCGCCTGGGTTGCTGCCAGCCGCGCGACGAACGACAACCCGTTCAACAACTACGGTAAGGTCAACAAGCAGCAGTACAACGCCAAGCTGTACGTGCCGATGAAGGGTTCGGACTTCATCGCGATTTCGGGCAACTGGAACGTCAACCGCAACAACTTCTTCGGTTCGCTGCCGCTGCGTTACGAGCGCAACCGCGTCGTCGGTTCGGGCTCGGCCAACCGCTATCCGCTGGATTCGAGCGAGCGCAAGTACACGATCAACTACCCGTGCACGACCGCCGATGCCCGCCCGGGCGTGGCCGATTTCACCAACAGCTGCGGCACCGAGTTCGACCGTCGCTACAACCCGTCGAACACCGGCAACATCCGCATCAACTCGAAGTTCACGCTGGCCGACAACCTGGTGCTGACGGTCGATCCGTCCTACCAGGTCGTCAAGGCCAACGGCGGCGGCACGGTGACCGGCCGTGAGCAGCGCAGCACGATCAACGGCGTTGCCTACACCGGCTTCATCGGCGGCTCGTACTACTTCGGCAAGGACCTCAACGGCGACGGCGATACGCTTGACCAGGTGACGCTCGTCGCCCCGAGCCAGACTGCGACGCGCCGCATCGGCGTGATCTCGTCGCTGCGCTGGGACTTCTCGCCCAACCAGACCTTCCGCCTGGCCTACACCTTCGACCGTGCGCGTCACCGCCAGACCGGCGAAGTCGCGCCCGTCCTCAAGACCGGTGAGCCCAGCAACGTCTTCGCGATCGACAACGCGCTGACCACGGCTGACGGCTTCCTGATGGAGAAGCGCGATCGCCTCTCCTACGCCACGCTCAACAAGTTCGCCGCCGAATACCGCGGCAACTTCATGGACGACAACCTGGTGGTCGTTGCCGGCGTGGCCGCGCCGTTCTTCAAGCGCGACCTGACCAACTACTGCTTCACCACGTCGGCGGGCGGTTTCCTCGACTGCTTCGGCCAGAATGGGGCGTTCGACACCTCGTATGCCGCGGCGAAGCCTTACAGCTACGATCCGGCGCGTAATCCGCAGGTCCTCGGCGTCTCGCCGCCGCAGCACCGCGTGCTGAACTACAGCAAGATCCTGCCGAGCCTGGGCTTCACCTACAAGTTCGCCCCGGCGCTGAGCCTGTTCGGCAACTACTCGAAGGGCCTCTCGGTCCCGGGTACCGACAACCTCTACAACGCGTTCTACTATCCGGACGGTTCGGCCCAGGCCAAGCCGGATCCGGAAACGACCGACAACTTCGACATGGGCCTGCGCTATCGCTCGGGCATCGTGCAGGGCCAGGTTTCGGGCTTCTACAACCAGTTCCACAATCGCCTGGCCTCGGCCTACGATCCCGAGCTGGATCAGACCGTTTATCGTAACCTGGGCGACGTGAAGAAGTACGGCGTCGACGGCTATCTCTCGATCCAGCCGGTTCCGGCGATCAGCCTCTATGCCTTCGCCAGCTACCTGAAGTCGGAGATCAAGGACGACATCGTCATCGCCCGTAACCTGGACGGCACGCCGGTTTACGCCGCGACCGCCGGCAAGAGCGAGTCGGGCATCCCCAACTACAGCTTCGGCGGCACCGTGCGCGGCGCCTTCGGTCCGCTGGAGGTGGGCATCACCGCGAAGAAGACCGGCGAACGCTTCGTCTTCGACAACAACGAGGCGAGCTACACCGGCGGGTTCAACCCGATCGGCGCCAAGGCCTGCACCGGCACCGCTACGGCGCCGGTCTGCACCGCCGCGGTTCCGGTAGCGCGCAACCAGATCTACTACCCCGAGGCTTCGGGCTACTGGCTGGTCAACCTCGACGCGCGCGTGAAGCTGGGCTTCATCGGCATGAACGACCAGAGCTATTTCCAGCTCAACGTCTACAACCTGTTCGACGCGTTCTATGTCGGCGGTTTCGGCGGCGGTCTGACCCAGTCGGTCAACTACAACCGCACCACCGGCCAGGCGACCTACGGTTCGCCCGGGTTCGTCCAGATCGGCGCGCCGCGCACGATCTCGGGCACCGTGGTGTTCAAGTTCTGATCCTGCGGGACAGCACGAAAACGGGAAAGGGGCGCTTCGGCGCCCCTTTCTTTTTGCCTACTTGTAGATGCAGGCGTCGTAACCCTCGTTGCGAACCACGCCCGACCGCGCGGCGATGGCATTGCCGTGGCGGCGAATGAAGCCGCCCGGATCGTTGACCGCGCGGCTCTTGGGGGCGGGGAAGGCGGCAGCGATGCGCGCCGCCTCGATTGGCGAAAGCCGCGCCGCCGAATGGCGGTAATAGCGCTGCGCCCCGGCCTCGACCCCGTAAGTCCCGATGCCGGTCTCGGCGACGTTGAGGTAGACCTCCATGATCCGCCGCTTGGTCCACAAGTTCTCGATCAGGAACGTGAACCACACCTCGGGCGGCTTGCGCAGATAGCGGCTCCACCCGGTTCCTTGCCACAGGAAGGCGTTCTTGGCGGTCTGCTGGCTGATCGTCGAACCGCCGCGCAGGCGCTTGCCCGCGGCGTTCTTCTGCAGCGCCTGCTCGATTGCCTGGCGGTCGAAGCCGTTGTGGGCGCAGAACCGCGAATCCTCCCCCGCGATCGCGGCATCGACCATCGTCCGGTCGATCGCTGACAGCGGCCTCCAGTTTTTGGTAAAGCCGTTGGGATCGGCCAGCATCGTCGCGGTGATCGGCACCGGCACGAAGCGGTAGGCCAGCACCCAGGCAAAGCTCAGGACCAGGAACCAGATGATCAGGCGCCCGATCCACCACCCCAGCTTGTAGGCGGCGCCCTGGCGCTTCGTGGGCTTCGACGGCTTGAGAAGGTGCTTCATCCCGGCATCGTGCCGCCTGGCGCCGGCACGGGCAAGCCGTTCGCCCGCGTTCGCTAACCGCCAACGAAAAAGGGCGGCGAACCCGCCGGTCCGTCGCCCCTTTTTCGGTCCCTTATGGCCGTCAGGCTGCCGGCAGAAGCCGGCGGTCGCCAGCCAGGCGCTGGATCGACTTCTGCAGCTTCTCGAATGCGCGCACCTCGATCTGGCGGACGCGCTCGCGGCTGACGTTGTACTCCTGGCTCAATTCCTCGAGCGTCTGCGGATCGTCGACCAGGCGTCGCTGGGTCAGGATGTGTTTTTCACGGTCGTTGAGGCTGTCCATCGCCTCGACCAGCATGTCGTGCCGAACCTGCGTCTCCTGCGCCTCGGCCACGGTGTGGTCCTGCAGCGGGCGATCGTCCTGCAGGATGTCGAGCCACTGGCCTTCGCCGTCCTCGCGCATCGAGACGTTGAGGCTGGCATCGCCGCCCATCATCATGCGCCGGTTCATGTTGACGACTTCGACCTCGGGCACGCCCAGCGTGGTCGCGATCGTGCGCACGTCGTCGGGATGCAGATCGCCGTCCTCGTAAGCGTCGAGGTTCTTCTTCATCCGGCGAAGGTTGAAGAACAGCTTCTTCTGCGCCGCGGTCGTGCCCATCTTCACAAGGCTCCACGAGCGCAGGATGAACTCCTGCATCGAGGCCTTGATCCACCACATCGCGTAGGTGGCGAGGCGGAAGCCGCGCTCAGGCTCGAACTTCTTGACGCCTTGCATCAGGCCGATGTTGCCCTCGGATATCAGCTCGCTGACCGGCAGGCCGTATCCGCGGTAGCCCATCGCGATCTTGGCGACGAGGCGCAGGTGGCTCGTCACCAGCTGGGCCGCAGCCTCGGGATCCTGGTGCTCGGCATAGCGCTTGGCGAGCATGTATTCCTGCTCGGCCGTCAGTACGGGGAATTTCTTGATTTCGGTGAGGTAGCGATTGAGGCTCTGCTCACCGCCCAGGGTCGGCATGACCGGGAGGGATCGTTTCGTATTCGTCACGCGACTAACCGTCCTTTCATGAGTCGGCCCGGCGATGAGGACCCTTTAGAGGCATCCTGCGGGGGCGGGCCACATTCGAATCGTCCTAACGCACAAAGTTCAGCTTGGACCCCGCAATTCGGCGAGCAGCCTTGAAAAGTCGTCCGGGGGCGACGATTCGAACCGCAGCGCCTGGCCGCTGACGGGGTGAACGAAACCCAGGACCGCGGCGTGAAGCGCCTGGCGGGCAAAACCGAGTTCGTGAAGGAGGGGCCGCAGGCGCGGCGGAGTGCGTCCATAGACTGGGTCCCCCAGTAGCGGATGGCCGATTGACGCAAGGTGAACGCGGACCTGGTGGGTGCGCCCGGTCTCGAGCTTGCACTCGATCAGCGCGGCCCCGCGCAGCGCCTCGAGCGTGCGATAATGGGTGACCGCGTGCTTGCCTCTGCCGTCCTCGACCAGCGCCATCTTCTTGCGGTTGGCGCTCGATCGCGCGATCGCGCCGCGCACCGTGCCATTGGCGGGGGCAGGGCGCCCCGCCGCGATGGCCTGGTAGAGCCGCTCGATCGAGTGATCGGCGAACTGGCGGGCCAGCCCTTCGTGCGCTGCGTCGGTCTTGGCGACCACCAGCAGGCCCGAGGTGTCCTTGTCGATGCGGTGGACGATGCCTGGGCGCGCCACCCCGCCGATGCCGGACAGCTGCCCGCGGCAATGGTGCAGCAGCGCGTTGACCAGCGTGCCGTCCAGGTTACCCGCCGCCGGATGAACGACAAGTCCGGCCGGCTTGTCGACCACGATCAAGGCGTCGTCCTCGTAGGCGATCGCCAGCGGGATGTCCTGCGGTGCGGCTTGGGCCGGCGCCGCCTCGGGCACGTCGATGGCGAAGCGGGCGCCTTGGCCCGGCTTAAGCGACGGCTGGGTCACCGTTTGGCCGTCCAGGGTAACGCGGCCTTCCCCGATCAGCGCCTTCACCCGCTCGCGCGACAGCCCGCTCGCCTCGGCCAGGGCCTTGTCGAGCCGTTCGCCGCCTGCCAGCGTGCCGTCGATGATCCGCAAGTCCCCCACGGAAAGCGATGTGGTGACGCTCCTCACACTGACAAGTGGCGCGCTGGCAACACTGCTGTCCGAATCTCGGTCCGCCCATCCGGACGAGGCCTGCGGCCTGCTGCTGGGGGCGGACGGCCACATCGAGCGCGCGGTCGCTGCGGCCAACGTCGCGCCTGATCCGGCCCGGCATTTCGAGATCGACCCGGCCGCGCTCATCGCCGCGCTAAGGTTGGAGCGTGAGGGCGGCGCGGCCGTTATCGGTTACTGGCACTCGCATCCGTCGGGCGCGCCTGCACCGTCTGCCACCGATCAGGCGCTGGCCAGCGGGGACGGCCGCGTGTGGGCGATTGTGGCGGCAAGCGGGATCGGCTGGTTCCGCGACGCGCCGGGCGGCTTCACGGCTCTTCCCACGCCCCGGATCAGCGGCTAGGCCAGCCCGCGATGAACACCCCCGATACCCAGTCTCTCGACCTTGCCAGCCTGCTTTGTTCGCGCCTGTGCCATGACCTGCTCAGCCCGGTCGGCGCGCTGACCAACGGCCTGGAGCTGCTCACCTCCGAAACCGATCCGGAGATGCGCCAGCGCTGTTTCGAACTGCTTGAGCAAAGCGCGCGGACGAGCGCCGACAAGCTGAAGTTCTTTCGCCTGGCCTTCGGCGCCGCGGGCGGCTTTGGCGAAACGATCGCGGTGGCTGAGCCCAAGGCCCTGATCGATGCGCTGGTCGGCGCCAATTCGCGCGTCACCGTAAATTGGGCGCTCGGGTCGGAGGCGCTGCCCAAGGCGGCGGTCAAGGTCCTGCTAAACCTGGCGCTGATCGGGATCGACGCGCTGGTGCGGGGCGGCACGCTCGATATCGGGGCCGAGGAAAGCAGCGGCGCGACCGAGATCGCGCTGCGCGCCGCCGGGCCCAAGATCGCCTTCGACGAAACCGTTGGCAAGGCGCTGTCGGGGGCGCTGAGCGCCGCCGATCTGACCAGCCGCACCGCGCCGGCCTGGATGGTCTCGCAGCTGGCGGCGGCGCATGGCGGCGGGGTTCAGGTCCACCGCGGCGAGGACGCGCTCATCATGGGCGCGGTGCTGCCCGGAAGCTGATGAGCGAGTTCATCCACCATTACACGCCGTCGCCCAACTTCAACGAGCGGGCGGTGCCAGTGTCGATGGTGGTGCTGCATTATACCGGTATGCCAACCGGCGCCGAAGCGCTCGAGCGCTTGTGCGATGCCGATGCCGGCGTCTCGGCGCATTACCTGATCGACGAGGACGGCACCGTTCATGCGCTGGTGGCCGAGGACAAGCGCGCCTGGCACGCCGGGCGCAGCTACTGGCGGGGCGAAAGCGACGTCAACTCGGCCTCGGTCGGGATTGAACTGGTCAATCCCGGCCATGAATGGGGCTACCGCGCCTTTCCGCAGGCGCAGATGGAGGCGCTGCTGCCGCTGCTGGCGCGGATCGTGAAGCGCCACGACGTTCCGCGCGCCAACGTCGTCGGTCACTCGGACATCGCGCCCGCGCGCAAGGACGATCCGGGCGAACTGTTCGATTGGGACCTGCTCGCCCGCCATCGCCTGGCGCTGCCCCGACCCGAGCTGAGGATTCCCAGTCCTTATGACAACGACGGTGCGTTCTTCCTTGCGCTCGAACGGTTCGGCTACGACGTCACTGATGGCCACGCCGCCGTGCGTGCGTTCCAGCGCCGCTGGCGGCCGGAACGGATCGACGGTGAGATCGACGGCGAAATCAGCGCGATCCTGTTCGCCTTGCTGCTCGACCGGGATACCGGCAAGTCGCGCTGATTGGCCCGCCGCAAAGGCTGTGCTAGATGCCCATTCGCCAGGGGGTCGGGCAGCCGCGTCATCTCACGATGTCGAGGAAAGTCCGGGCTCCACGAAACGAGGGTGGCGGGTAACGCCCGCCCGGCGTGAGCCGAGGGAAAGTGCCACAGAGAGCAGACCGCCTCATATCGAGGTAAGGGTGAAAGGGTGCGGTAAGAGCGCACCGGGGGGCTGGTAACAGCGCCCGCACGGCAAACCCCACCCGGAGCAAGACCGAATAGGGGTCGCGCGCCTTTGCAAGAAGGCAGGCCGGTTTCGGGCCGAGCGACCCGGGTTGGTTGCTGGAGCCTTGCGGCAACGCAAGGCCGAGAGGAATGGCTGCCCCCGTCGATACGGTGCCGTACGGCATACCGTCGACGGGACAGAACCCGGCTTACAGGCCCCCTGGCACTTTTATCACTAGCGTGAGTGCGGAGACTGCGGCGCGCCCGCTGCCGGCGTCAGGTGCGCCCCACACTGACGTAGGTGAAGCCCTGCGCACGCAGTTCAGCCGGATCGTAGACGTTGCGCAGGTCGACCAGCACGGGCGCCGCGGCGATCCGCTTGACGCGGGCGAGGTCGAGCGCGCGGAACGCGTCCCACTCGGTCACCATGACGACCGCGTCGGCGCCCGCGATGGCGTCGTAGGCGCCGGACTTCATCTCGACCTCGGGCATCAGCGGCTTGGCCAGTTCCATGCCCTCGGGATCATAGGCCACCACCTTCACGCCGGCATCGGCCAGCGTCTGGGCGATTGCGATAGCGGGCGAATCGCGCATGTCGTCGGTGTTGGGCTTGAAGGTGAGCCCCAGCAGGGCCGCGGTCTTGCCGCGGGCCGCCTCGGCGCCGCCCATCGCTTCTACCACCTTGCGGCCCATCGCGCGCTTGCGGCTATCGTTGACCTTGACCACCGCTTCCACGATCCGCGTCGGAGCGCCGGAATCCTCTGCGGTCTTGAGCAGGGCAAGCGTGTCCTTGGGAAAGCAGCTGCCACCGTATCCGGGACCGGCATGAAGGAACTTGGCGCCGATCCGCCCGTCGAGACCGATGCCGCGGCTGATGTCCTGGACGTCGGCGCCGACCTTCTCGCACAAGTCCGCCATCTCGTTGATGAAGGTGATCTTGGTGGCGAGAAACGCGTTCGCCGCATACTTGATCAGTTCTGCGCTGCGCCGGCTGGTGAACAGGATCGGGCTGCGATTAAGGAACAGCGGTCTGTAAACCTCGGTCATGACATGCCGGGCCCACTCGTCCTCGGTGCCGATGACGATGCGGTCGGGGCGCTTGAAATCGTCGATCGCGGCGCCTTCGCGCAGGAATTCGGGATTGGAGGCGATGGCGAACCGCACGTCCGGCCCGGCATCCTGGAGAATCCGCTCGACCTCGTCCCCCGTGCCGACCGGAACGGTCGACTTGGTGACGATGACCGCGTCGCTCGACAAATTGGCGCCGACTTCCTCGGCCACCGCATAAACGTAGGACAGGTCGGCATGGCCATCGCCGCGCCGCGACGGGGTCCCGACCGCGATGAAGATGGCCGAGGCGCCGGCTATGCCCGCGGCGAGATCGGTGGTGAACGACAGCCGGCCCGCACGCACGTTGCCGGCGACCAGTTCGGCCAGGCCCGGCTCGAAGATCGGCATTATGCCCTTGTCGAGGCTTTCGATCTTGGCCGGGTCCTTGTCGATGCACACGACATCGTGCCCGAAATCGGCAAAGCACGCGCCCGACACCAGCCCGACATAGCCGGAACCGACCATCGCAATCTTCATCACAACGTCCTTAGGGAAGTGGAGGCGCCGCCCTCGCCGAGCGTCGCTTCGATAAGCCAGCGCTCGTTGCCTTCGAGGCCCAGCGCCGTCAATGGGCCGCCGCCATAAGCGCCGGTGTCGATGCCGATGCGGTTGGGCCGCACCTCCACCGCGTCGGAAATCGTGTGGCCGTGGACGACGACCCCGGCGTGGGCGCCGCGGTGGGACAGGAACGGCTCGCGAATCCAGCGCAGGTCGCGGCGCTTCTGCTCCTCCAGCGGGACGTCGGGCTTCACCCCGGCGTGCACGAAGACGTAGTCGCCGATGCGAATGAGGTCCTCGGCCGCGGACAGGTATTCGCGGTCGGCTGCAGGCACCGCCGCGGTCATCAGCGCCTGCGTTTCGGCAATGTCGGCCACGCGATAGGCCTCGGGATCGATCGGGTAGGACAGCAGCGTTTCCCTGCCTCCGTAGCGAAGGAAATGGCGCAGCACGTCGCCCTTGTCGAAGCTTTCGAGGAACATCTCCTCGTGGTTGCCGGCGATGTGGCGCACGCTGCGGCGCGCGGCCCATTCGCGTGCCATGCGGACGACCGCTGCGCTGTCCGGCCCGCGGTCGATCAGGTCGCCCAGCAGGATCACTGTCGTCCGCGCCGCCCCGCGCGCCGTGTCGTCGGCCTCGACCGCGTCCACCATCGCGGCGAATTGGTCAGCGCAGCCGTGAACGTCACCGATCGCGTAGATCCGCTCGCCGGGCGGAATCGCCGGCAGCGCTTCCGGCGCGGCCGGACGGATCAGGCGAGTAAACCTTGAGAGCATTGGAGAAACCGATAGGGGGGAGCGGGCAGCGCGGGATATAGGCGCGCGGACGGCCAACCTCAAGCAAGCCGCCCGTTCGTTGCGCAATTGCCACACCGCTCCCCGGCGGCGCAAGGATCGTGCGTTTTCGCCTTGTGCAGTGCAACATGACACGTAAAATCTGCCGCGTTCGCTGAAGATCGTTTCCAGCCCACGAGGAACGGCCGGCGAACGCAGGTGGGACGAGGCACCAATCATGCAAGGAAGATTGCCATGCTCACGTCCATCCGCGGCCTTGTCGCCGCCTCGCTGATCGCCGGTTCGGTCCTCACCGCCGCCCCCGCTTTCGCCGACGAAACCGATCCGCCAAGCGCGATCACCATCACCGGCAACGTTGCCGGTGTCACCGACTACCGCTTCCGCGGTCTTTCGCAGACAAGCGGCGATCCAGCGATTCAGGGTTCGATCAACATCAACCATTCGAGCGGCATCTATGCCGGTGCCTGGTCGTCTTCGCTCGACTTTCGGGCGGTCGGCCCTGCCGCGGTGGCGGTTTACGGCAACCAGGAGCTCGATCTCTACGCCGGTTGGACCGGCCCGGTCGCCTCGGGTCTGACCTTCGACGGCGGGCTGCTCTATTACGCCTATCCCGGCGGCCACGTCGGCAAGGCGGAGTTCTTCGAGCCTTACGCCTCGCTGACCGGCGCGATCGGCCCGGTTACCGCCAAGGCCGGCGTCGCCTATGCCTGGAAGCAGGCCGCGCTCGACTTTAACGCCGACGGCAAGAACGACGACAACGTCTATGTCTACGGCGAGCTTGGCAGCTCGATCCCGAACACGCCGATCTCGGTACTGGGCCACCTGGGCTGGACCAAGGGCGCCCTCTCGCCCAAGTTCGCGACCGGGCAGACCGCCGATTACGCCGGCGGGTTCGATTATTCGATCGGCGCCAGCGCCAATGTCTACAAGGGCCTGTCGCTGGGCGTCTCGTACGTCGGCGTCGATGGGAATTCGATCAAGAAGTACTCGGACGATACGGTCGTCGGGACGATCAAGTACAGCTTCTGATCGCGGTTTCGCAGCGGGTCTGCGGGGTAGAAGGGCCCGCGCCGGGCACGCCGGCGCGGGCCTTTGCCTGCCGGCAAGGCGCTGCTAGGCAGGTGCCATGACCAAATATCTCCACACCATGATCCGCGTCACCGATCCGGCGGCGACGATCGCCTTCTTCGAGCTGATCGGGCTGAAGGAAACCCGCCGCTTCGATAATGAAGGTGGGCGCTTCACGCTCATCTTCCTCGCAGCGCCGGGCGACGAAGGCGTCGCCGAGGTCGAGCTGACGCACAACTGGGATCCGCAGACGTATGACGGGGGGCGCAATTTCGGCCACCTCGCCTACCGGGTCGACGATATCTACGCGACCTGCGCGGCCCTTATGGCGGCGGGCCACACAATCCACCGCCCGCCCCGCGACGGCCATATGGCATTCGTCAAATCGCCCGACGGCATTTCGGTGGAACTGCTGCAGGACGGCCACTTGCCGCCAGCGGAGCCTTGGGCTTCGATGCCCAACAGCGGGAGCTGGTGACGGCTCAGTCGGCCTTGGCGGGTGCCAGGCGCAGCACGGAGTAACCGGCGATCCCGGCCAGCAAAGACCCGGCCAGGACACCCAGCTTGGCTTCTTCGACCAGCGCGGGAGCGGCCGGAAAGGCAAGCGCGCCGATGAACAGGCTCATCGTGAAGCCGATCCCGCACAGCAGGGCCACGCCCCACAACTGCAGCCAGCTTGCGCCCGCCGGCGGTTCGGCGAAACCCGTTCGCGCGGCAATCGCTATGGCGCCGAAGACCCCCAGTTGCTTACCGGCGAACAGGCCCGCTGCGATGGCCAGCGGCAGCGGTGCCAGCGCCGCGCCCAGGCCGGTCCCGCCCAGCGCCACGCCCGCGTTGGCAAGCCCGAAGATCGGAACAATCAGATAGGCGCTCAGCGGCGCCAGCGCGTGTTCGAAACGGAGCAGCAGGCTGTCGCCGCGGCGGCGCGGCGCGATCGGTATCGTGAACGCCGCCAGCACGCCGGCGACCGTGGCGTGGACGCCTGAGTGCAGCACCGCGTACCACAGCGCCAGGCCGAGAATCGCGTATGGCGCCGGGTGCGAAACGCGCAGCCGTCCCAGGACCGCCATCGCGGCCAATAGCGCGGCGGCGGCGCCCAGCCAGGCGAGTTCGATCCCGGCGGTGTAGAACAGCGCGATGATTACCACCGCACCCAGATCGTCGACGATCGCGACCGTCAGTAGGAACAGCCGCAGCGAGGCGGGAACCCGCTTGCCCAGCAGGGCCAGCACGCCGACCGCAAAAGCGATGTCGGTCGCCGCCGGGATCGCCCAGCCGCGGCGCAGCGGCGCCACGTGGCCGGACACCGCCAGGTAGATCAGCGCTGGCACCGCCATGCCCGCCGCGGCCGCCAGCACCGGCAGGCGGCGTTTCTCGGCGCTGGCCAGGTCGCCGGTGATCACCTCGCGCTTGATCTCGAGGCCGACGACGAAGAAGAACAGCGCCATCAGCGCGTCGTTCACCCACAAGTGCAATGTATCGAGCTTGGCGATCGGCGACCACGCCAACGGGTGATGAAAGACGTCGTGGTAAGCCTCGCCCAGCGGCGAATTCGCCAGGCCCACGGCGATCGCGGCGACCACGATGAGCAGCAGCCCGGCACCGGCTTCGCCGCGGAACAGGCGGGTGGCGGCGGCGGCGATGCGGGTAATGGGGTGGCGGTTGCGGCGCAGCATGGCCGCAAGCCTTGGCGGCTCATTGCGCCGTTGGCAACGCGCGGCGCAGCCGGTTTAGGCGGTCCGCTGCATAAGTGTCCTTGAACTCTATGTATTTCCGCTTAGGCTGGGCCGCGTCGACAAGCACTGCAGGGCCACGAGCAGGGCGTGGCAGGGTTGCACGATTGGATTCCTATGCTGTCGTGGCTGCAGCTTGCCGAGCGCGAGCTGCTGATGTTCGCCGCGTTCTGGTTCACGATCGGGCTGGTCGATGAATTCGCCATCGACGCGCTGTGGGCCGTGCTGCGACTGCGCGGTCGCATCGTCACCGGGCGGCTGCCCGATGGCTATGGTCAAGCCCCGCTGGGCCAGCGCATGGCGGTGTTCCTGCCCGCCTGGGGCGAAGCGGCGATCATCGCCACCACCGTCAGCGCCATCCTCCAGCGCTGGCAACAGGAGGAACTTCGCCTCTACGTCGGCGTCTACCGCAATGATGCCGCCACCCTGGATGCCGCGATGGCAGCGGCGCGCGGCGATCCGCGCGCGCGGATCGCCGTGCTCGACGGCTGCGGACCCAGCACGAAAGCCGACTGCCTCAATCGCCTGTACAGTGCGCTTGAAGGCGATGAGCACCGCGAGGGTGCCGCTTTCGGCGCGGTAGTTCTCCAGGACGCTGAAGACCTCGTCCATCCTGCCGGGCTCCAGCTGCTTGCCGAGGCGCTGCATGAGGTCGACTTCGCGCAACTTCCGGTTCGGGCCGAACCGGTGCCGGGATCGCGCTGGATCGCCGGCCACTACATCGACGAGTTCGCAGAATCGCACGCCAAGGCGCTGCCGGTGCGCGGCGCGCTGGGCGCAGGGCTGCCGGCCGCCGGGGTCGGCTGCGGATTTTCGCGCGCGGCGCTGGGGCGGCTGGCGGCGGCGCGGCCCCAGGGGCCGTTCCACGCCGCTTCGCTGACCGAGGATTACGAGCTGGGCCTGCTGTTGTCCCGCGGCGGGCGTGGCAGCCGCTTCCTGCGAATGCGCGACGCGGACGGTACGCTCGTCGCGACGCGATCGTGCTTTCCGCCGACGTTCGAGGCGGCGGTCCGCCAGAAGAGCCGATGGATTCACGGCATCGCGCTGCAAGGCTGGGATCACCTTGGCTGGCTGTCGGCACCGGTAGATCTATGGATGATGCTTCGCGACCGGCGCGGGCCGCTGACCGCGCTGGTGCTGGTGAGCGCGTACCTGCTGGCGGCGGTGGAGCTGGTGCTGGTAGCTGCGCACGCCCTGGGAATGCAGGGGGCTGCGCCCGAGGCCCCGCTGGTGCGCTATCTGGCCTGGCTGAGCATGAGCGCCTTCGCGTGGCGCGCCGGGGTCCGCGCGATCTCGACCACGCATGAGTACGGGCTGGGCGAGGGCCTGCTCGCGGTGCCGCGCATCGTCGTCAGCAACGTCGTCGCGATCGCCGCCGCAAGGCGGGCGCTTGGCGCCTACTTGCGCAGCCTGCGCGGCGCCGCGGTGCGTTGGGAGAAGACCGTCCACGATGCGCACCCCGCTCGGATGGTGCAGGGCCCGGCATGACCGCCGCGCATGCCCGCCGCCGCGGCGAACCTTTGCTTGCCCTCGCGGTCATCATGGCAGCCTGGATCGGTGGCCGCGCAGCGACCTGGACCCCACTTGAGCATCTCGTGCCGCCCGGCCTCGTGGACGCTGCGCGCCGCGCCGCCGCGCGCGTGTCGGCGCCCGCGGTGCCGTTGGCTAGCGCTTCCGCAGCGAGCAGCGAAGACCCGTCGCCGCCGCACGGCCGCTCCGCGGCCGCGCCAGGATGGCAGGCACTGCCGCGGCTGTCGGCCCCGCCGCGCGCCGTGACGGTCGATCCAATCCCGCCGCTGCCACAAGCCGAACCGGTATCCGCCGACCGGACCGCCGGCGCGCACCAGCTCATGTGGATGGCGGCGGTCGCGCAACTGCCGTGGCCACCGTCGCTCGCGCAACCGCCGCTGCCTGACGCGCGCGGCCGCGCCGCGCCGCGCTGGTCCGGCGACAGTTGGCTGTTCCTGCGCCGCGGCAGCACCGCCGCGGTCGTTTCCGGGCCCGGCGCGGCCACGTACGGCGCCAGCCAGGTTGGCGCCGTGCTGCGCTATCGACTCGCACCGGGAAGCGCGCACGAGCCCGCTGTCTACTTGCGCGCCGCCTCGGCGCTGGCCGGTCCGCGACAGCACGAGGCGGCGGCAGGTCTCGCGCTGCGTCCCGTGGCAGGCGTGCCGGTCGCGCTCCTGGCCGAGGCGCGCGTAACTGCGGACGATGCCGGCGCGCGTGTCCGCCCGGCGGCGATGCTGGTCACGCAACTGGCGCCCTTCCGCCTGCCGGGCGGGCTCGACGGCGAATTCTACGCGGCCGGCGGCTATGTGGGCGGACGCGACGCTACGCCGTTCGGCGATGCGCAGGCGCGGGTCACGCGGCGGGTCGTGTCGCAAGGCCGGCTGCGGCTCGACATCGGCGGCGGCGCCTGGGCCGGGGGCCAGCGCGGCGCGGCGCGGGCCGACATCGGGCCGACCGCCAGCCTGTCGGTCCCGCTTGGCCCGGCGTCTGCGCGCGTGGCGGCGGACTGGCGCCTTCGCGTGGCTGGCGACGCACGCCCTGCAGCGGGTCCGGCGCTGACGATTTCGGCGGGTTTCTAGTCGCAGCGGCTTTCCTGCCGCCAAGCAACCGCGTAGGCGGCAAAGCCGATGGACGTCTATCTTCCCATCGCCAACTTGTCGGTCAATGGACTGGTCATCGTCGCGCTTGGCGCGCTGACGGGCATTCTGTCGGGCATGTTCGGCGTCGGCGGCGGGTTCCTGACCACGCCGCTGATGATCTTTTACGGCATTCCGCCCACGGTGGCGGCCGCCAGCGCCGCCAGCCAGGTTACCGGCGCAAGCGTTTCGGGCGTGTTCGCGCATACCCGGCGCGGCGGGGTCGACTACCTGATGGGAGCCGTGCTGGTCGCCGGGGGCGTGATCGGTACCGGGCTTGGTGCCCTGCTTCTGGGGCTGTTCAACGCGCTGGGCCAGACCGACACGGTGATCAGCCTGCTTTACGTCATCCTGCTCGGTTCGATCGGCTGGGTCATGGCGCGCGAGGCATGGCAGTCGCTGCGGGCCAAGCGCCTCGGGCAGCCGGTTGCCGCGCGCAAGCGGCGCCATCACCCGCTGGTCGCCAACCTGCCGATGCGCTGGCGCTTCTACAAGTCGGGGCTTTACATATCCCCCCTGGCGCCCCTGATCCTCGGCATGACGACCGGCATCCTGACCATGCTGATGGGCATCGGCGGCGGCTTCGTGCTGGTGCCGGTCATGCTGTATATCTTCGGCATGAGCGCCGGGGTAGTCGTCGGCACCTCGCTGTTCCAGATCCTGTTCGTGACGATTGCCAGCACGATGATGCACGCGCTGACGACGCGCGCGGTCGATATCGTGCTGTCGGCCATGCTGCTGGTCGGCTCGGTATCGGGCGCCCAGCTTGGCGCTTACCTGGCCCAGCGCGTTCCGGCGGAGAAGCTGCGCATGGCGCTGGCCGTCATCGTTCTGCTCGTGGCGGTGCGCATGGCGATCGGCCTGACTTACCGCCCGGACGAGATCTATTCGGTGGCGCCGCTATGAAGATGCTGGCCGCCCTGATCGCGTTGATACTCCTGACCGGCGCCCGCGACCCGATCCTGGTGCCCGAAGTGTCGCAACCCCGGGTCGAAGTGCGCCAGGGGTTCACCGGCACGGAGCTTTTGCTGTTCGGCGCCATCCTTAACCCCGACGGGACGCGCGCCGGGCGCGACTACGATATCGTCGTTGTGCTCAAGGGGCCGACGCGCTCGATCGTCCTGCGCGAAAAGCAGCGCGTGGCCGGGATGTGGCTGAACGCTGCCAGTGCGGAGTTCCGGTCCGCCCCGTCATTCTATGCAGTCGCATCGTCGCGCCCGGTCGCCAAGGTGGTCGATGACAAGACCGCGGCGATCTACGAACTGGGCCTGCAGTGGCTGCAACTCTCCCCGATCGGGGCCTACGACCAGGCCAAGCAGGACCGCTTCGCCGCCGGCCTGGTCGAGATGATGGCGCGCCAGGGTTTCTACAAGGAAGACCCGCTGGGCGTCAGCGTGCGCGACCAGGTGCTCTACCAGGCGCGGATCGCGTTGCCCTCCAGCGTCCAGACCGGGACCTACACCGCCGAGACGTTTGCCATCACGCACGGGCGGGTCGTCGCGTCGGCGACCGCGCGGGTTGAGGTGCGCAAGATCGGGTTCGAGCGGCTGGTCGCGCAGTTCGCCGATCGCGAAGGCTTTTTCTACGGGCTTCTGGCGGTGGCTGTATCGGTGGGAATGGGGGCGCTTGCCGGGCGGCTTTTCGCGCTGCTCTAGAGGCAGGCTCCGGCGCCGGGGTTAGGCGGATATTAACGCTCTGCCGCCTAGTGCTTCGGCCCTGCGCAGGGGTGGGTCGCCGCCGCGCGAAGGGGACAATTTCAAGCCATGGATCAACCCGCCAGCCAGTCATTTGCCGCCGCCGACGCCGCAGCGGACGCGCCGGACAACGCGCGCGACCCGATCGGCATCGTGCTAGAGATCGCCGGTTCGGGCAGCGCCATCGCGCTCGACCTGCAGCGGCTGCAGGAATGTTCCGGCGACGACGATCCCTCGATCGCGCTGGCCGGCCAGGTCGGCAGCCAGGTCAAGATCCGGGTCGGCCATGGCTGGCTGCTCGCCAGCGTGCGGACGCAGCGCCAGGATTCCAAGACGCCCGGCGGCGTCATGGCTGCGATCGACTTCCTGGGCGAAGGCAACGAGGAACGCCTTACCGGCCGCATTCACGGCTTCCGCCGCGGCGTCACCCGCTATCCGATCCCGGGCGCGCTGGTCTATCCGGCGACCAGCAAGGACCTGATGCAGATCTATGCCAGCGACGGGCGCGCAAGTGTCCAGATCGGCACCGTGTTTCCCACTCGCGACATCCGCGCCGGGCTCTACATCGATTCGATGCTGGGCAAGCACTTCGCGCTGCTCGGCTCGACCGGCACCGGCAAGTCGACCAGCGCGGCGCTGATCCTGCACCGCATCTGCGAGGCCGCGCCCGACGGCCATATCGTCATGGTCGACCCGCACGGCGAATATTCGGCCGCGTTCAAGAACACCGGCAAGATCTTCGACGTGACCAACCTGAACATGCCGTACTGGCTGATGAACTTCGAGGAACACTGCGAGGTGTTCCTGACCACCACCGGCAACGACCGCAACGAGGATGCCGACATCCTGGCCAAGTGCCTGCTGCAGGCGCGCCAGAAGAACCGCATGGCCGAGACGATGGGCAAGATCACCGTCGATTCGCCGATCCCCTACCTGCTGTCCGACCTGACCAACCTGATCCAGGCCGAGATGGGCAAGCTCGACAAGGCGACCAGCAGCGCCCCCTTCATGCGGATCAAGAGCAAGATTGACGAGATCAAGGCCGATCCGCGCTACCAGTTCATGTTCTCGGGCATGCTGGTGGGCGACACGATGGCCGAGTTCATCGGCAAGATCTTCCGCCTGCCCAGCGCCGGCAAGCCGATCTCGATCATCGACGTCTCGGGGGTTCCGTCCGACATCACCAGCACCGTGGTCGCGGTGCTGAGCCGGCTGGTGTTCGACTTCGCGATCTGGGCCCGCGACGAGAAGACCCGGCCCGTCCTGCTCGTCTGCGAGGAAGCGCACCGCTACGTGCCGAGCGAAAAGAACGCCGACGGCTCCAGCGTGGGCCGCATCCTGTCGCGCATCGCCAAGGAAGGGCGCAAGTACGGCATCTCGCTGGGGCTGATCACGCAGCGCCCGTCGGACCTGGCCGAAGGCGTGCTCAGCCAGTGCGGCACGATCATCTCGATGCGGCTCAACAACGACCGCGACCAGGCCTTCGTGCGCGCCGCCATGCCCGAGGGAGCGCGCGGCTTCCTCGATTCGATCCCGGCGCTGCGCAACCGCGAGTGCATCATCTGCGGCGAGGGCGTGTCGATCCCGACGCGGGTCAGTTTCGACGACCTGGAAGAGATGAAGCGCCCCGCCTCGGCCGACCCGTCGTTCTCGCAGCTGTGGAGCCAGTCGGGCGGCGAAGAGGAAATGGTCGAGCGCACCGTCCAGCGCTGGCGCGCCCAGGGCCGCTGATTGGCGCCGGTGGGGCTTAAAGGTCGGGCTTGACCCGGCCGGCGGTATCGCCGTCGGCATGGGCTGCCTCGGCCGCGCGCTCGGGACTGATCGCCAGCCCTTTCTCGCGCCACCCCTTGCGCCGGTAGGACACGATCGCCAGCGCCGCGGCGACCAGCGATCCGAACGGGAACGCCAGCCAGAGCGCGTCGGCGCCGAGCGCCGGGCGCAGCAGGTAGTAGAATCCCAGCCGCGCGGGAAACAGCGACAGCCCCAGCGCGATCAACTGCGCCCACACCACGCCGCCCGCGCGCATCGTTCCGAACAGGACGATGGTGACGCCGAAGATGATGAAGCTCCAGCTGGCCAGGAACTGGATGTGCCGAGCCAGCGGCACTGCCGGGCTGTCCGGCCCCAGGAACAGCACCAGCGCGGCGCGGTCGAATATCAGCAGCAGCGCGGTCAGCGCCCCGGTGATGAGCAGGTTGGCGATGATGCCGGCGCGGCTGATCTGGTCCAGCCGTTCGGGCTTGTGCGCGCCGATTGCCTGCGCGCCCATCGCGCTGGCCGCTGCGCCGATCGCCATCGCCGGCATCTGCAGATAGGTCCACAGCTGCATCGCCGCGCCGTAGGCGGCAGTGGCGATCAGCCCTTCGCGGTTGACGATGCCGATCACGGCGATGCCCGCCGACGACGCCAGCAGCATCTGCGCGCCCATCGGGATGCCCTTGCCGACGATATAGCCCAGCTCGCTGCGGCGCGGCAGCAAGTAGCCCAGTTCCGTGCCGCGCAACCGCAGCGGCAGGTCGCGGGCATAGACGAAGGTCAGCAGGCCGATCAGCGACAGGTAGTTCGCCAGTGCCGTGGCCGTCGCCGCGCCGGCGATGCCCAGCCGCGGGAACGGTCCGATGCCGGCGATGAACAGCGGGTTGAGCGTCACGTCGAGCACCACCGAAAGCGCCATGAAGTAGAACGGCGTCTTGCTGTCGCCCGCGCCGCGCAGCCCCATCGCCAGCATGATCGTCAGCATTCCGCCCGGCATGGCGACGAAGATGATGCGCAGGTACGCCAGCGCCAGCGCCCGGCTTTCGCCCGGCGTGCCGAGCAGGTCGAGCAGTTGCGGCGCCAGCAGCCAGCCGAGCACCGCGACGATCGCCGCCAGGCCCACGCACAGGCCGACCGCGCTGCCGAAGGTGCGGCGCGCCTGGTCGATCTGGCCGGCGCCGAAGGCCTGGCCCATCCGCACGGTCGCCGCCATGCCGAACCCGAACACCGCCGCGAAGATCAGGAACATCACCATGTTGGCGTTGACCGTGGCGGCCAGCGCCGAGGTGCCGATCAGCCGCCCGACCCAGATCGAGTTGATCGTGCCGTTGAGCGACTGCAGCAGGTTGGACGCCAGCGTCGGCACGCTGAAGGCCAGCATCGTGCGCATCACCGGCCCGCTGGTGAGGTCGCGCATGCCGTGCCGGGCGCCGGGCGGGCCGGGGCGGGTCGGTGCCGTGGTCATGTTCCGCGCGTATCCCCGTAAAGATGGATGTGGAGCCGGTCCGAATAGTGGACGCCGGCTGTCTCGCTCAGCGGTTTCAGCCACGCCTCGCGTTCGCGCAGCGTCGCCGGCGCGGTCCCTTCGGGCATCAGCCAGACCCGCGCGCGCGGCATCGCGGCGGCATCGGCCAGCGCCAGCGCCTCGGCCACGTCGCCGGGCGTCGCCACCACGAACTTGAATACCGCCCGCGGGTCGGCGGCCCAGGCGGCCAGCGCCGCCGGGTCGCGCGCCAGCGCGGCATCATTGCCCGAATGGGCAAGCTTGGGACTGACGGTGTACTGGGCCACGAAGGGGGCGAACGCCGGGTGCGGGCGAACGGTTCCGTTGGTCTCGACCTCGATACCGACGTTCGCCGGCAGCGCCGCCGCCATCCGTGCCAGCGCTGCACCCTGCAGCAGCGGCTCCCCGCCGGTCACCACCAGCCGGTCGCAGCCTAGCGCGGCGATGGCCGCGGCGACGTCGGCCTCGGGCAGGGTCACCTGCTCGGCCTTGCGATCGAACACCGCATCGTCACGATGGGGGCGGCTGTCGTCGAAGCGCCAGGTGTAGGCGGTGTCGCACCAGGTGCAGGCCAGGTTGCACCGGCTAAGACGCACGAACGCGCACATCCGGCCGGCGGAGGGCCCTTCGCCTTGCACCGAGGCGAAGATTTCTGCTCGTCGCAGATCTTCGATTCCCGCTTCCCCCGGCGCGGTGGTCGCCAGCGTCAGCACGGGTGCCTGCTTGACACAGTTGACACTGTCCTGGGCGCAAAGCCGATCCGGCCTTGCGGCGTGCCTTTTGCCCACGCGGAAAGGGGAAAGGAGCCGAGCCATGCCATAGCCGCGCCCATGGCAGATGTCGGCGCTGTAGGAAACCGGCGCGCGTCTCCCCATATCGCCGCCTCGCCCGCCACCGGAGATCCTCGCATGACCGAAACCGCCAGCAAGCCCGCCGCCGCCGCCGGAACCTACCGCCTGGGGGACCGCGCCGTGAACCGCATGGGCTACGGCGCCATGCAGCTGGCCGGCCCCGGCGTGTTCGGCCCGCCCAGGGACCATGACGCCGCGATCGCCGTGCTGCGCGCGGCGATCGCGGCCGGGGTCGATCATATCGACACCAGCGATTTCTATGGGCCGCACGTCACCAACCGGCTGATCAGGGAAGCGCTGCACCCCTATCCGGACGACCTCACCATCGTGACCAAGCTCGGCGCCCGGCGCGACGACAAGGGCGGCTGGCTGCCGTGGAACGATCCCGCCGCGCTTGAACAGGGACTGCGCGAAAATCTCGAGCATCTTGGGCTGGAGGCGATGGAGGTCGTCAACGTCCGCATCATGGGCGGCGGCGAGGGCGGTATGCTGCCGACTGGACAGAGCATCGCCCGCTTCGTCGAGCCGGTCGCGCGGCTGCAGCAGCAGGGCCTGGTGCGGCACATCGGAGTCAGCACCGTGAGCCGCGCGCAGATCGAGGAGGCGCGCACGATCTGCCCCATCGTCTGCGTTCAGAACGCCTACAACCTGGCCAATCGCGGCGACGATGACCTGATCGACTGGCTGGCCGGCGAAGGCATCGCCTATGTGCCCTACTTCCCGCTCGGCGGCTTCAGCCCGCTGCAGTCGGACGCTCTTAACGCGGTCGCGGCGGACTTGTGCGCCACCCCGATGCAAGTGGCGCTGGCCTGGCTGCTTGGGCGCTCATCCAACATCCTGCTGATCCCGGGCACTTCGTCGCTGGCGCACCTGGAGGACAATCTGGCGGCGGCGAGCCTCACGTTGAGCGACGAAGCGGTGGCACGGCTCGACGGGATCGGAGCCGGGTAAGAGTCGGAGGAGCCATTGTCTGGAAGCAGGTTGCGGTAACTCAAAGCTGCCCGACAGCTAGCGACCCCATTGCGGATATTTGATTTATCCGTCAGCATCCCTTCGCCTCTACGGAGCAACGGCGTGCACTATCTTAACATCGGGTTGCTGGTCGTTGTCTTCGCGGGCTTATTTTGGTTGGCGCCGCACCAGATAATGCTCGCGACCTGCAACCGCCTTTCGAGGAAGCGGTTTCACGACTTCACAGAGGACATCGGCTTCGTCTTCCTCGCTAGGCGGAGGATATTCATGGCCGGTGCTGGGCTTGCGGTTTCAATAACATCCTACCTTGCCGTTGAACCGCAATGGATGGTGCCGATAGTCACCTTCATCGCGCTTATGGCGCTTTACATTGAGGATTTTCGGCGCATCGAGCGGGTGGCTACGCACCTTTAGAAACCGAGAGGAGCGGCGCGGACACTCTAACCCCAATGGCCGCTTCCCACCCCAATTTCGGCCGTTTGACTAATTTGGGTGCATACCCAGTTCCCGACAGGGGATGCGCCACCCGATGGCGGCACATCCCGTGCTGTCAGCCCAGTCGCGCCAGCGCGGCCGACAGGCGCTCCGCCTCCGCGGCGTGCATGGCATGGTCGGCGCGGGCCTTTTCGACGGCTTCGGGCTTGGCCTTCTGCGCGAATGCTGGATTGGACAGTCGGCCTTCGAGCGACTTCGCTTCCTTCTGCGAGACTGCCAGCGCCTTTTCGAGGCGGGCCTTTTCGGCGGCGATGTCGATCACGCCTTCGAGCGGCACCACGATGGTGGCGTCACCCGCACCGATCTGAATTGCAGCGCCGGCCGGGGCGGGATCGAACGTCAGCGAGGACAGCCGCGCCAGCCGCTCGATCGCCGCGGCGTTGCGCGCGGCGATGCCGCGCACTTCGGCGCTGGCGCCCGGGGCGTAGGCCTCCAGTCTTGCGCCCGGCGCGATGCCGAGTTCGTTCTTGGCGGTGCGCAGGCCGGTCACCAGCGCGATCAGCCATTCGACCTCGCGCTTGGCCGCCGGATCGACCGCCGCGCCCGGTTCCGGCCACTTGGCGGTGATCAATGGGTAGTTCTTGCGGTCACCGAGCGCGCCCCACAGTTCCTCGGTCACGAAGGGCATGAACGGGTGCAGCATGACCAGGATCTGGTCGAGCACCCAGCCGGCGACGGCGCGGGTTTCGGCGTCGAAATTGCCCTTCACCAGTTCGATGTACCAGTCGCAGAACGTATCCCAGACGAAGTGGTAAATCGCATTGGCGGCGGCATCGAAGCGCAGGTCGGCCATCGCCTTGTCGAGCGCGGCAACCGTTCCCACCACTTCGCCCACGATCCAGCGGTTGACCGCGCTGGTCGCGGGCGGGGCGGCCACCGTATCGCTCGCGCCGATGCCGTTCGATTGGCAGAAACGGGCTGCGTTCCACAGCTTGGTGGCGAAGTTGCGGTAGCCTTCGACCCGGCGCTCATCCATCTTGATGTCGCGGCCCTGGCTTTCCATCGCCGCCATGAAGAAGCGCAAGGCATCGGCGCCGTACTGGTCGATCAGGCCCAGCGGATCGACCACGTTGCCCTTGGACTTCGACATCTTCTGCCCATCGGGCGCGCGCACCAGCCCGTGCAGGTAAAGCCGCTGCCACGGGTTCTCGCCGGTCATCGCCTGCCCCATCATCATCATCCGCGCATCCCAGAAGAACAGGATGTCGAAGCCGGAGATCAGCAGGTCGTTGGGGTAGTGCTTGGCGAGGAGGTCGGTGGAGTCGGGCCAGCCGAGCGTCGCGAACGGCCACAGCGCGCTGGAGAACCAGGTGTCGAGCACGTCGTCGTCCCGGCGCAGCGTCACGCCGCTGCCGGCCTGGGCCTGCGCCTCGCCCTCGGTCTCGGCAACGTAGATCGCCCCGTCGTCGCCGTACCAGGCCGGGACCCGGTGGCCCCACCACAGCTGGCGCGAGACGCACCACGGCTGGATGTTGTCCATCCAGTTGAAGAAGGTCTTTTCCCACGACTTCGGCACGATCTCGACCCGGCCCTCGCGGACCGCCGCGATCGGCGCCTTCGCCAATTCGGCCGCATCGACGTACCACTGGTCGGTCAGCCACGGCTCGATCGGCACGCCGCCGCGGTCGCCGTAAGGCTGCTGGATCGTGCGCGGCTCGGCGTCGTGTTCGGTGACGTCGCCGTTCTTGTCGGTCACCGTGTGCGGAACCAGGAAGCCGTCCGCCTTCATCCGCGCGACCACGGCCTGGCGCGCCTCGAAGCGGTCCATCCCGGCGAACTCGGCCGGCACCAGCCCGTCGGCGGTCTGCACGACTTTCGCCTCGGCATCGAACATGTTGAGCATCTCGCCGGCTTTGAAACCGGCGCGGCGGCCCACTTCGAAGTCGTTGAAATCGTGCCCCGGGGTGATCTTGACCACGCCGCTGCCCAGCTCCGGGTCGGCATGCTCGTCCGCCAGCACCGGGATCAGCCGGCCGGTGATCGGCAGGCGCACCTGCTTGCTGACCATCGCCTTGTAGCGATCGTCGTCCGGGTGCACCGCCACCGCCATGTCGGCCAGCATCGTCTCGGGCCGGGTGGTCGCGACGTGCAGTTCGCCCGAACCGTCGGCCAGCGGATAGCGGAAGTGCCAGAAGTGCCCGGCGACCTCGCGCGTCTCGACCTCAAGGTCGGAGATCGCGGTCTTGAGCTTGGGGTCCCAGTTCACCAGCCGCTTGTCGCGGTAGATCAGCCCGCGCTTGTGCAGGTCGACGAAGACCTTGATCACGGCCCTGGTGAAGTGCGGGTCCATCGTGAACTGTTCGCGGCTCCAGTCCATCGAACAGCCCAGGCGGCGCAGCTGGCGGGTGATCTCGCCGCCGCTTTCCGTCTTCCACTCCCACACCTTGGCGACGAAATCCTCGCGGCTGTAATTGGTGCGCTTGTCCTGCCGGGCCTCGAGCTGACGTTCGACCACCATCTGCGTGGCGATGCCGGCGTGGTCGGTGCCGACCACCCACAGCGCGTCCTTGCCGCGCAGCCGCTCGTAACGGACCACCACGTCCTGCAGCGTGTTGTCGAGCGCGTGGCCGATGTGCAGGCTGCCGGTGACGTTGGGCGGCGGGTTGACGATCGTGAACGGCTGGGCATCGGGGCGGGCGGGGCGGAACAGCCCTTCGCGCTCCCAGTGGGCGTACCATTTCGCCTCGATCGCAGCGGGGTCGAAAGTCTTGTCGAGCGTCGTGCCGGGGGTGTCAGCGTCCATGGCCGCGCCTGTGCCAGCGCGGCGATGCGCGTGCAAGTCGCCGCCGGTGCGGAACGGCTTGTGGGCGGCGACGTTTTGCGACAAACGGGGGCGAATGCGCGAGTGGGCCGAATTCACGCTGGAAGGCGAAGGGGATAGCCGGGTGCTTGCGCTCACGGGCCCGCTCGTCGTGTCCTCGATCGGCAAGATCGACGTGCCCTTGCGCGAAATCGACGGCAAGATCGACCGGGTCGACGTGACCGGCGTTACCGACATCGACACCGTCGGCGCGTGGACGCTGTGGCGCCTGTCGCGCGACAACGACGCCAGGATCGACGGCTGTTCGGAAAAAGCCCAGCGCCTGATCGACGCGGTCAAGGAATCGAAGGGCGAGGGCGGGGTCCGCCCCGAACGCGCCGGCGTGATCGAGCGCGTGCCCGAGGCGGTGGGCGACCTGGTGGTCGGCTGGGGACACGGCAGCGTCGGCGTGCTGGGGTTCCTGGGCGCTACGCTGGTGGCAATCGGCAACCTGATCCGCCGCCCGTCGCGGTTCCGCTCCAAGGCGTTCGTGCGCCAGGCAGAGCTGGTCGGCGTCTCGGCACTGGGCATCATCGGGTTGATGAGCTTCCTGATCGGCATCGTCATCGCGCAGCAGGGCGCGGTCCAGCTGAAGCAGTTCGGGGCCGAGATCTACACCATCAACCTGACCGGCCGGCTGTCGATGCGCGAACTGGGCGTGCTGATGACCGCGATCATGGTCGCGGGCCGCTCCGGCAGCGCGTTTGCCGCGCAGCTCGGAACGATGAAGCTGACCGAGGAGATCGATGCCATGCGCACGATCGGGGTCGCCCCGGTCGAGGCGCTGATCGTGCCGAGGATGATGGCGGCGGTGGTGATGATGCCGTTGCTGGGCTTCTATGCCGCGGTGATGGCGATCATCGGCGGTGCGTTCCTGGCCAATTTCAGCCTTGGTATCCCGTTCTTCACGTTCCTGTCGCGGATCCAGGAAGTTGTGCCGATCACCGACGTCTGGGTCGGCCTGATCAAGGCGCCGGTGTTCGGCCTGATCATCGCGCTGGCGGGTTGCTACCAGGGCATGCAGGTCGAGGGTAATGCCGAGGAAGTCGGCCTGCGCACGACGCTGGCAGTCGTCCAGGCGATCTTCATGGTGATCGTGCTCGACGCGTTCTTCGCGGTGTTCTTCTCGAACGTGGGCTGGGCGTGACCATGGCCGAGATCGAGCAGAATGCAGACGCCGCTGACGACGAACCGGCCGATGCCCCCGCCGATGCCCATGCCGCCGCCGCGCAGGAGGCCGCGCTCGACGTCATCCCCGAGCCCTTCACCGGCGAGCATCCCATCGTCATCAAGGGGCTGAAGAACAGCTTCGGCGAACAGGTCATTCACGAAGGGCTCGACCTGACCGTCAACCGGGGCGAGATCCTGGGCGTGGTCGGCGGATCGGGCACCGGCAAGTCGGTGCTGATGCGCTCGATCATCGGGCTGCAGGTACCCGACGAAGGCTCGATCGAGGTGCTGGGCGAATCGATCACCGACGCGCGCGACGATGCCGACATCGATATCCGCAGCCGCTGGGGCGTGCTGTTCCAGGGCGGGGCGCTGTTCTCGACGCTGACAGTGGCGGAGAACATCGAGGTCCCGCTGCGCGAGTTCTACCCCGAGATCGGCGACGACCTGCGTCACGAGATCGCGCGCTACAAGGTGTTGCTGTCGGGCCTGCCGGACGATGCGGCGCTGAAATACCCGTCCGAACTTTCGGGCGGGATGCGCAAGCGCGCCGGCCTGGCGCGGGCGCTGGCGCTCGACCCGGAACTGCTGTTCCTCGACGAGCCGACCGCCGGGCTCGACCCGATCGGTGCCGCCGCGTTCGACGAGCTGACCCGCGCGCTGCAGGAGACGCTGGGGCTGACCGTGTTCCTGATCACGCACGACCTCGATACGCTGTACGAGATCTGCGACCGGGTGGCGGTGATCGCCGATCACAAGGTGATCGCGGTCGGGACGATCCCGGAACTGCTCGCGCTCGACCATCCGTGGATCCAGGAATATTTCAACGGTCCGCGTGGCCGCGCTGCCAAGGGCGGCCAGGAAAAGCAGGACGCGACCGCGCGGAAACGCGAAAAGCCGGCGCTGCGCGGCTCGGCCGAACAAGCCGCGACGCGCGCCGAAGAGGCGAAGGCAATGGACATTCCGCCGTCCGCAAGGGATAGGGATTCGTAAGGGCATGGAAACGCGCGCCAATCACGTCTGGGTCGGAGCGGTCACGCTGGCATTGCTGGCGGCCCTGGCGGCGTTCGTCGTCTGGATCGCCCGGCTCAACAATGCCGACCAGAACCAGTACGACATTTTCTTCAAGCAGTCGGTCGACGGACTGGCCAACGGCTCGCAGGTTGCCTTCGCGGGCGTCCCGGCCGGCCAGATCGCCAAGATCGAATTGTGGAAGCGCGATCCCAGCTTCGTGCGGGTGCGCATCAAGGTCGATCCCGACGTGCCGATCCTCCAGGGCACGACCGCGACGATCCAGGGCAGCTTTACCGGCGTCTCGACCATCCAGCTCGAAGGCGCGGTCAAGGGCGCCAAGCCGATCACGTGCGACACCAGCGCATGCCCCGAAGGGGTGCCGGTGATTCCGACCAAGCAGGGCGGCCTCGGCGCCATCCTCTCCAACGCTCCGCTGCTGCTCGAACGGCTGGCATCGCTGACCGAGCGGCTGACCGCGACCCTCAATGACCAGAACCAGAAGTCGATCCAGGGCATCCTTGCCAATACCGACCGGATTACCGCCGGCATGGCCGATGCCTCGCCGCAGATCCAGCGCACGATGCTGGAACTGCAGCTGACGCTGCGCCAGGCACAAGGCACGCTGGCGGACTTCCAGCGGCTGTCGGGTTCGGCCAGCAAGATGCTCGACCAGAATGGCCAGCAGCTGTCCAAGCAGCTTTCGGCGACGCTGAAATCGGCGCAGGGCGCGGCCGACGCGCTCAACGCCACGGTCAGCGAAACCCGCCCCGCCGCGCGCCAGCTGTCGGAATCGACGCTGCCAGCCGCCGAGGCCGCGATCCGCGACCTTCGCGCCACGACCAAGTCGCTGCGCGACGTCACGGAAAAGATCAACGAGCAGGGCATCGGCGGCCTCGTCGGCGGGTCCAAGCTCCCCGATTACAAGCCTTGAGGATGGACCAGATGATCCGCACTTTCCGTCTCGTCCTGAAAATGGCCCTCCCGGCCGCCGCCGCGCTGACGCTGGCCGGGTGCCTGAGCCTTGGCGGCAAGCCGCCGCCGACGCTGTTCTCCTTCACCCCGGCCCAGGCCGAACCGGCCGGGCAGACCACCAGCGGCACCTCGCAAGGCGCGATCGTCGTGCTCGAGCCCGAAAGCGACCAGCGCCTCTCGGTCAACCGCGTGCTGGTGACGGTGGACGAATCCAACGTCGCCTACCTGAAGAAGGCGCAGTGGGTCGCGCGCCCGGCGCGGCTGTTCCAGAACCTGGTCGCAGAAACCATCCGCGCTAGGTCCAGTCGGCTGGTGTTCACCGATGCCGAGGCGTCGACCTCGGGCGCGATGCGCCTGGCCGGCCGGCTCCTCGACGCCGGTTACGACGCGCAGAGCCAGTCGGTGATCGTGCGTTACGACGCGATCCGCGAAAGTGCCGGCAACCAGGTTTCGACCCGCCGCTTCGAAGCGCGCGAGCCTGTCGCCAAGCCCGATCCCAAGCTGATCGGCCCGGCGCTCAACCGGGTTGCGAACCAGGTTGCGTCGGACGTGGCCGGCTGGGTCGGCTGATCAGCCGGCCTTCTTTCGCCGCGTTTCCCAGCCCTTTTTCGCCGCTGCCGAGCGATCGGCGGCGCTGCGCGACGCGCTGGCGGCGCCGCCCTTGCGCCCACCCTTCCTGGCCGGCGCCTTGTCGACCGTCTTGCCGCGCCCCGAGCCCGATTTCTTGCCGCCGCCGCTCATCGCGTTGACGGTCGCCCAGGCGCGGCCTTCGGCCTCTTTCTTCGAGACGCCGCGCTCCTCGTAGCTGTCCTCGATATGTTCGGCCTGGCGCTTTTGCTTGTCTGTGTAGGCATCCTTGTCGCCGCGGGGCATGACCCATCTCCTCTGGCTCGCTGTCCCCCCGCCGTCCTTTCAACACCGCAGCCGCGCCGCGCGTTCCCGCTTCAGGGGAAGGGCGCGTCCTTGAGCAGCCGGGCCAGGTGCGCGGCGTTGGCGGTTGTCATCTTCGCGGTCTCGGTCACCTTGTCGGGGGTTTTGGGCAGGTCCTTGAAGTCGGTGCTGCCCATCGCCTCGCCGACCCAGTAGCAGGCGGCGACGGGTGGAATGGTCCAGCCGGTGTCGTTCAGCGACTGGAACAGCTGCGCGGCGGAGAAGTGCGCGCCGTCCTCGTTGCCGACGATCGCGGCGACTGCGACCTTGCCGTAGCTTTTCATGCGCCCCTTGGCGTCGGTGTCGTAGAGAAACGAATCCATCCGCTCCAGCACGCGCTTGGCGACCGATCCGGTCTGGCCCATCCAGATCGGCCCGCCGAAGACGAGGATGTCGTGCGCCAGGATGCGCTTCTCGATCTCCGGCCAGGCGTCGCCGTCGCCCATGTCGTGATCGACGCCCGGTTTCACGTCGTGATCGGCGATGCGGATCGTGTCGGTCAGCGCGACGTCGACCTTCGCGAAGTGTTCCTTCAGCACCGCGATCATCGCGTCTGTCGAGCTCGGCTCACTGCTGCTCGTCTTCAGGCTGCAGTTGATGGCAATCGCGGTCAGCGTCATGGCGGGATTCTCCGGCAGGGGGAAGGGGTGCCTTCTCCCAATGCCCGGGTCAGCCCCGCGGTTCCTCCCGCGCCAGGCGCGCAAACCGCGCCGCGGCCATGAAAGCGGCGCGGCGGCCGGCGGCGCGCGCGGCGGCCTCGGCGTCCTGGCCCCAGCGCTCGGCCTGCCAGGCCTCCTCCAGTTCGGCCGCATCCCACAGCGCGTCGAGGTCGGCATCGGGTTCGAGCGCGGTGAGCGCGACGATCAGCGACGCGGCAAGCGCGGCCATCACCCGCACCGCCGTCAGCGCAAACGGGCGCAGCGCTTCGACTTCGCGCGTCAGCGCGGCTTGCGCCGCGTCCGGCTGAGCGCGGTGCAGCACGCCAGCGACGCGTACGAAGCGGACCCCCAGCCTGGCCTCGGCAGCCGCTACGATGGGGTCCCAGGCCGCTTCCTGCGCCGCTGCCAAGGGATCGGACGGCAGCGCCCGGTACAGCAGCGTATCGGTTTCGCCATAAGGCAGGATCGCCGCGCGCGCCTCGTCCGCGGCGCTGTCGACGGCGATATCGGCCAGGTCGCGCAAGCCAAAGCGCGCGGGGTCGAGCTCGCCGTCTTGCACCGCCCATTCGGCCGCCAGCGCCTCTGCCAGCGCCCGCGTCGGGACCACTTGCGGCGCGCCCGCCGGCGTCTTGACCCCGCGCCCGTCGAGCCTGACCTGCCAGCCGCCCTCGACCGCGGCGGCGGCGGCATCCTTGTAGAAGCGCTTCACTTCGGGCTGCGCCAGCGCCGGGCCAGCAGCTTGGGGCCGAGGGCGAAAGCGAACAGTCCCGCCACCGCCAGCACCGCCCCGGCCACATGACCAAGCGGGATGCGGTCGTTGGCGGCCAGCAGCCCGGCGATCACCATCGCCGCCCCGGCGACGCGCACCAGCTGCATCGCGGCGAAGCGCGGGATCGCGGGATCGCTCATGCCAGCAGCTCGGCCAGGTGGGCGGGATCGCGTGCCACCGCCTCGGCCCCGGCGGCGATCAGTTCGGCCGTCTCGTGATAACCCCACGCCACGCCGATCGCGCGCACGTCGGCCGCACGCGCCATCGCGATATCGTAGGCGGTATCGCCGATCATGACCGCCTCGCCCGGCGCCGCGCCGCAGTCGGCGATGGCTGCCAGCAGCATGGCCGGGTGGGGCTTCGACGGGTGGCGGTCGGCGGTCTGGAGCGAGGCGAACAGGCCGCCGATGCCGTGCACCGCCAGGCAGTGCGACAGGCCCCGGTCGCTCTTGCCAGTGGCGACCGCCAGCTCCCAGCCGCTGCCCTTCAGGCGGGCGAGCAGGTCGGCGATACCGGCGTAGAGCGGCTCGGTCAGCGCGCCGCTGGCGCGGCGGGCGCGAAAGGCGTCGCGGTACGCGGTGTCGAGCGCCTGGACGGTTTCGTCATCGGCGCCCGGCAGCAGCCGCGCCATCGCTTGCGGCAGGCTCAACCCGACGATGCGGCGGACCGCGTGATGGGGGGGCGGGGGCAGCCCGCACGACACGAAGGCAGCTTCCATCGCCGCACAGACCTCGGCCTGACCGTCGACCAGGGTGCCGTCGCAATCGAACACGGCCAGCCGGGTCATGCCGCCAGCCCGCGCATCAGCGCCGCGATGCCCGCCGCACCGCTGCCCTCGAGCCCGGCGGCGACGCCGGCACGGTCGGCGGCATTGCGGTTCTGGCTAAGTTTGAAGGTGGGGCGCCAGGCGGCGATCTCCATCTCGAAGCCGGCGATCCCCGCCAGCAGGCCGGCCCGCGCACCGGCATCGAGCCTGTCGAGCGTCCAGGCCGGGGCGGGCAGGCGGCCTTCGTGGCGCGCGCTCAGCGTTTCGAGCAGGCCGACCAGGCCGTCCTCGTCCATGCGCCGCACCCGCCCTTCCATTTCCACCGCGACGTAGTTCCAGGTCGGGACGGCGCCGGCCGCGTCGGCATACCAGCGCGGGCTGACATAGCCGTCGGGACCGTTGACGAGCGCCAGCGCGGCCGCGCCGTCGAGCCCGCGGGTGAGCCCGTTGCCGCGCGCAAGGTGAAACTGCAGTGCACCGTCACCGGTCAGCACCAGCGGCGTGTGTGCCACGCGCGGGCCATCGGGCGTGGCGGCGAATACCATGCCGAAACCGACTTCCTCGACGATCGCGGTGGCCCATTCACGGTCCGGGGCGCGAAACGCGCTGCCTGGATGCATCAGCGGCGGCCCTTCGGCGCGGGCTTGCCCCCCGGCCTTGCGCCGCCGCGCGCGGGCGGGCGGGCGCCCGGCCTGGCAGGGGCCTTCGCGGCGGGTTTGCCGGCGCCGCCGGCCTTTGTAGCGGCCTTGCCGGCGCTGCCGGCCACCGGCTTGCCCGCGGGCTTGGCGCCCGGCCTGGCGAATGGCTTGCCGGCCGGCTTGGCGCCCGGCTTGCCGGTGCTCTTGGCGCTCTTGCCCGCCACCTTGCGCGTGGGCTTGCGCTCGGGCGCCTCGTCGCGGCTGCGGCGCTCGCCCCGGCGCTCCTTGCGGATCTGCTTGGCGTGCGCTTTCTGGACCTGTTTCTTGATTTCCTTCGACGGCGGCGGGCGGTCGTCGGGCACCCAGGCGCCCTCTGTCTCCTCGAAGCCAAGCTGCGCCAGCGTGGCGGCGAAATGCTCGGGCAGTTCGGCGGTGGCATCGATCGTGCGCCCGTCGGGCCCGTCGATAAGCAGCCGCCGCGCGTGGAGGTGCATCTTGCGGCTGACCGCGCCGGTCAGGAACGCGGCCTGGCCGCCGTACTTGCCGTCGCCGACGATCGGATGGCCGATCGCGGCCATGTGCACGCGCAGCTGGTGGGTGCGCCCCGTCAGAGGCTGCAATTCCACCCACGAAGCGCGGTCGCCGGCAAAGTCGATCACGCGGTAGCGCGTGCGGGCCGCCTGGCCTTCGTCCCTGTCGACCTGCATCTTCTCGCCCCCGCTGCCGGGCTGCTTGCCCAGCGGCAGGTCGATCAGGCCTTCCTCGATGCTGGGGACGCCGACCACCAGCGCCCAGTAGATCTTGCGCGCGGTCCGGCCCGAGAAGTGCTTGGAGAAATAGCCCGCGCTGCTCGCCGTCTTGGCGATCAGCAGGACGCCGCTGGTATCCTTGTCGAGCCGGTGAACCAGCTTGGGACGCGACTGATCGCTCTCGACCAGCCCGTCGAGCAGGCCGTCGACATGTTCGAAGGTGCCGCTGCCGCCCTGGGTGGCCAGCCCCGGCGGCTTGTTGAGGATGAAGGCCGCGGGGGTCTCGGCAATGATCATGCCGCGCGCCTGTTCGATCTGCTCGGGGGTCAGCGGACGGCGCACGCGCGCGGCGCGTTCGGCCGACTCGCCGCCGGGCGGCACGCGCACGATCTGGCCGGCGGCGACGCGGTCGTCCGGGCTCACGCGCTTGCCGTCGACCCGGATTTGCCCGGTGCGCGCCCAGCGGCTGATCGTGGCAAAGCCGACTTGCGGCAAGTGGCGCTTGAACCAGCGGTCGAGACGGATGTCGTCATCGTCGGGCGCGACGGTGAACTGGCGGACGGTCTCGCTCATCGTGCCATCGCCAGTCCGGCGAACAGCGCGGCAAGGCCGAGCACCAGCGAGAGTGCGGCGTAGGCGAACGCGGTCGCCAGCTCGCCCCGCTCGACCATCAGGCCCAGCTCGAGGCTGAACGAAGAGAACGTCGTGAACCCGCCCAGCACGCCGACGCCGAGCAGCAGGCGCCAGCCTTCGGCCGCACCATGGCGGGCGAGCCAGCCGGCCAGCAGGCCCATCGCCAGGCTACCGGCGACGTTCACGGTAAAAGTCCCGGCGGGCAGCGCGGTCGCCCCGTAAAGCCGCCCGACCGCGTAGCGCAGCCACGCGCCGACCCCGCCGCCCAGGGCGACGAGCAGGCTGGCGTTCAGAAACGGGAGCGGCGGGAAAGCGGGCGCATTCATTGCCGCGCCCCTAGCTTACGCGGACCGCTTTGCCCATAGGCCGTCCAAGGGCGCAGACAGCCGCGGCGACCAGCGTGCCGATGGTAAGCTGCCACGGGAATGCGACCGTTCGCCACCCTGCGGGCAGGCCGAAGGTGTCGACGATCCACGGCTGGAACAGCAGCACGGTGACGAAGCCCGCCGCCAGCGCCGCGATCACCGAGGCAGAATTGCCGCGGCGGGTGAACAGCGCGATCGCATAGACGCCCAGCAGGCCCGAATAGGCGAACGCCATCACGCCCAGCACGAAGTCGAGCAGCGCGGCGTCCGCATAGTGCTGCCAGTAGTAGCTCAGCATCGCCATCGCCGACAGCGCCAGCCCGACGACCACGCTGGCGATCCGCCCGGCGCGCACGAAATGCGCCTCGCTGCGCGGCCCGCGCCGCTCGGCAAAGGGGCGGTAGAAATCGCCGACGATCACCGCCGCCATCGCGATCAGTTCCGAATTCATCGCCGCCGCCGCCAGCACGCCGACGACGGCCAGCCCGCGCAGTCCGGCCGGCATTTCGGTCAGGATCCAGTGCATGAACACGGTCACCTTCTCGCCGCGGAAGCTTTCGCCGGCGTTGCCCTGGTACGTCAGCCAGAGCAGCGATCCGATGACGAGGAACAGCGCGATCACCGGCAGCGAGATCGCCACGAAGCGGTACAGCGCGCGGGTGCCCTGGCGGGCGTCGCGGCAGGCCAGCAGCCGCTGGGTGGTGTCCTGGTCCAATCCCGAGGAGGCGGTGTTGAGCAGCGTCACGCCGATCAGCACGGCAGGCAGCGACCACGGCGAGGACAGGTTGAAGCTGAAATCCGCCAGCGCCAGCTTGCTGCCGCCCGGCGCATCCATCAGCCGCGCGATCGCCTCGCCGGTGGAGAACGGCAAGTGCGACCACAGCAGCGCCGCCGCGATCAGGGCCGCGCCGACATAGAGCACGACTTGGACAAGATCGCTCCAGATCACCGAATGCAGCCCGCCCATCAGCGTGAAGGCCAGGCCCAGGACCAGCAGCAGTATGGTCGCGATCAGCAGGTGGTGGGGCGCGATGTCGAGGAACAGGATCATCGAGACCGCGATGGCCGCCAGGTACAGCCGCGATCCGCTGGCGAATATCCGCCCGACGATGAACATCCCCGCCGCCGCCTTGCGCGCACGGGCATCGAAGCGCGCCTCGAGCAGTTCGTAGACGGTCGTCACCTTCAGCGCATAGAAGCGCGGCACCAGCACGTTGGCGACGATCCACGCCGCCAGCAGGCTGGCCAGCACCCCGCCCAGGTAGACGTAGCTGCCCCGGTACGAACTGTCGGGAACACCCAGAAAGGTCGCCGCCGACTGCACGGTGGACAGCATGGAGATCGCTACCAGCCAGGTCGGCGCGTGATGGCCGTCGAGGAAGTAATCCTCGGCGCGCTGCTGGCGCCGCGTCGTCGCCCACCCGGCACAGGCCAGCGCGGCCACGTAAAGCGCCAGCACCAGCCAGTCGAGCGATGTGAAGGATGTATGCAAGCGGACCCTCTCTGGTCGTGCTAGTCACCACAGCGGGCCGGCTTGCGCAATGCCCTCGCCGGCGGCTGGGCGGGTTGCAAAGCCCCGATTCGTCTGCTAGCGGGCCGCCTTCGCCGCCGTTCCGTCATGGATTCGGCGCACTTGTGTTCAGATATTTTCACAAGTCGCAATCCCCCGCGAAGGACAAGCGGGGTTCTGGTGGCTTGGCTACGAGGTGGTTCGGTTTATGCAAATCATGGTCCGCGACAACAATGTTGATCAGGCTCTCCGCGCGCTCAAGAAG
Source organism: Parablastomonas sp. CN1-191 (assembly GCF_049354825.1). Taxonomy (GTDB): domain Bacteria; phylum Pseudomonadota; class Alphaproteobacteria; order Sphingomonadales; family Sphingomonadaceae; genus Novosphingobium. The sequence continues at coordinate 273,390 of NZ_CP186480.1, forward strand.
AAGCTGCAGCGCGAGGGCGTGTACCGCGAGATGAAGCTGCGCCGTCACTACGAAAAGCCGAGCGAGAAGCGCGCCCGTGAAAAGGCTGCCGCCGTTCGCCGCGCCCGCAAGCTCGAGCGCAAGCGCGCTGAGCGCGACGGCGCGAAGTAGAGCTGGATTCGGCGCTGCTGCACGTGGGCTTGCCCGTGTGGCGGGCTTGAGCCAATAGGGCGCGGGGGCTGAACACCCCGCGCCTTTTTTGTTGCTGTTCTTTCCGTTGCACACGCCAGGATTTTCCCGATGACCGAGATTCACCGCGTTCCGCTCCAGCCGATCGCCAGGGGCGCGCTGACGAAGCTGTGGATCGGGCTGTTCGCGGTGGTGCTGGTCGGCGGCCTGCTGGCCTGGCGGGCGCTGCCAAGTCACGTCAAGGTGACCACGGTCACCGCCGGCACCGGCGCTTCGCCGACCGAGGAAGACGTCGCGCTGGTCAACTACGTCGGCCGCCTGCCCGACGGCAAGGTCTTCGATCAGGGCAAGCAGGCGGTGTTCCCGCTCCAGGGCGTTATCCCCGGGTTCACCCAGGCGCTGATGAAGATGCAGAAGGGCGGCAGCTACAAGGTCCATATCCCCTGGCAGCTGGCTTACGGCGACAAGGGCGCCGGCCCGATCCCGCCGCGCACCGACCTCGACTTCGATGTCGACCTGATCGACTTCCGCAACCGTGCCGAGATCGAGGCGCAGCAGCGCATGATCCAGCAGATGCAGCAGCAGATGAAGGGCGGGGCGCCCGGCGCGCCCGGCGCAGAGACCGCGCCCGGCGCGGTGCCCGAGGCGCCGCCCGCGGGGCCGGCGGGCAACTGAGCCCGCCAGCGTTCGCAAAAGGAGGGCCCGGCAGGCCTCCCTGACCGGCTGCTGGTGTCGTCTCCCCGGCACGCTCATCTTTCGCTCATGGCTTGACGGCGGCGCCGGCGCATGGCTCGTGCCGTAATGAGCAGGGGCAGGGCGATGAACAGGCAGCCAAGCGAACAGACCGAAATCGATGGCCCGCCGTGGCTGACCCCCGCCTTTGCGGTGCTGGGGATTGCCGCGGGGCTGCTGGTTCGTGCCGGGATCGAAGTTGGCCCGGCCGCGTCGTCCCCTGCGGGCGCCGCGCTTGCCGCCTTTGCGCTGTTCGCGGCCGGCAGCTTTGCCCTGATCTTCGATGCCGCGCGCTGGCGCGAACAGACGGTATTCGCGCTGGCGCTCGGCCTGGTCGAGGCCGGGCTGGCGTACAACCTGGCGCAGGCGGGGCGTCCCAGCGGCGATTACGCGCCTGCCGCAGCGATCGCGCTTGGCCTGATTGCCGTACCGCTGTTCCAGAGCCGCGCGCACCGGCTGCGTTTCGCCATCGACCCGGCCGAGGCGCACGGTCACGCCTGGACTGACGCAATCAGCGCGGGCGGGGCGCTGGCGTTTCTCGGCGCGTCGTGGATCGCGCTGACGGTCACGGGCGAGCTTTTCGCGCTGCTCAAGATCACGCTGGTCAAGGACGCCATCCGCAGCACGACGTTCGACTTCGCCTTTTCAGGGGCCGCGCTGGGCGCGGCGCTGTCGGTCATGCGCGAGCAGCGCCGCGTCGTGGCGACGTTGCAACTGGTGGCGATGACGGTGCTGTCGCTGCTGGCGCTGCCGCTGGCCGCCGTGCTGGTGGTTTTTCTCGGCGCGATGGTGGTCTCCGGCCCGGGTGTGCTGTGGGAGGCCACGCGCAGCGCCACCCCGGTGCTGATGGGCAGCGCCATCGGCGCGTTCTTCCTCGCCAACGCGGTCCTGCGCGATAGCGACGCGGACTTGCCGCGCAGCCGCGTGGTTCGTTTCGCCGGACTGGTCCTGCCGCTGGGCATCCTGCCGCTGGCGGTGTTCGCCGCCGTGTCGATGGGCACGCGCGTGGCGCAGCACGGCCTCAGTCCCGAGCGGCTGTGGGCGCTGGTGGCGATCGCGCTCGCCTGCGCGTGGGGCCTGGCATGGTGGGTGGCGGCGGCACGCGGACGGCTGGCCGGCTGGCCGGCGGCGATGCGGCGGGCGAACGTGCACATGGCGTTCGTCAGCCTTGTCGCCGCGGCGATCCTCGCGCTGCCGATCCTCGATTTCGGCGCGATCGCCGCCCGCAACCAGGTGGCGCGGCTGCAATCGGGCGCGGTTCAACCCGATGCCTTCGACTATGGCGCCCTGCGCTGGGACTTCGGTCCGGCCGGTCGCCGTGCCTTGGCTCGCCTGGCGTCCGACCCGCGCCCCCAGGTAAGGGACGGGGTGGCCGCCGCGATGGTCGGTGGCCGCGAGGCAAGGGTGCCCTATTTCGATCGCCAAGAGCAGGCGCGCCGCGCGGCGAAAGCCGTGATCCGGCCCGACGATCCGGATGTTCGCCGCGCCTTTGGCGCCTTTCTCACCACCCGGTCCTATTTGTGCGAACAAGGCTGCACCTTGCTCCGCCGCTCCGACCCGACGCGCTTTGCCCTTGTCGACGGTGGCATGGTCCTGGGCCTGTCGCTGCGCGGCGGTGCCTTCGTCCAGGAGCCTGACCCCGCACCGCCCGGCCGCTCCGCCGGCGGTCCTGCGCAGGTCGAAATCCGCAAGGTCACCCGCGAACAGGTTTTCGTCGACGGCAAGCCGGTGGGCGAACCACTCGATTGACGGCCCATTTGACGATTGAACCGGCCGGTTCGCCCCGCTAACGCCGCGGCCATGTCCGTTTCCCAAGAAACCGTGGCCAAAGTGGCCAAGCTGGCGCGTATCGCCATGACCGACGAGGAGGTCGCCGCGATGGTGCCCGAACTCAACGGCATCCTCGCCTGGGTCGAGCAGCTCGGCGAAGTCGATGTCAGCGGCGTCGCGCCGATGGCCTCGGTGATCCCGGGCGCGCTGCACTTGCGCGATGACGTGGTCACCGATGGCGGCGTGCGCGACGCGGTGCTGGCCAATGCGCCCGCGCCCGAGCACGGCTTCTTCGGCGTGCCCAAGGTGATCGAGTGATGAGCGACCTGACCGAGCTTGGCGTCGCGGCGATCCGCGACGGCGTCGCCGCGGGCGATTTCACCGCGGTCGAAGTGGCCGAGGCGTTCAACGCCAACGTCGCTGCCGCGTCGGCGCTCAACGCGTTCATCGTCACCACGCCGGAAAAGGCGCTGGAAGCCGCGCAGGCGACCGACCAGCGCCGCGCCGCTGGCGAGGCGCTGGGCAGGATGGGCGGCGTGCCGATCGGCATGAAGGACCTGTTTGCCACCAGGGGCGTGCAGACCACCGCCGCCAGTCACATCCTCGAAGGGTTCGTGCCGCAGTACGAAAGCACGGTTTCGCGCAAGCTCTGGGAAGCCGGCGCGGGGATGCTGGGCAAGCTGAACCTTGACCAGTTCGCGATGGGTTCGTCGAACGAGACCAGCTATTTCGGCAATGTCGTCAGCCCGTGGCGCCGCAAGGACGGCGGCAACGCCGCGTTGGCGCCGGGAGGCAGTTCGGGCGGCAGCAGCGCGGCGGTGGCGGCGCGGCTGTGCCCGGCGGCGACCGGGACCGACACCGGCGGATCGATCCGCCAGCCTGCCGCCTTCACCGGCATAACCGGCATCAAGCCGACCTACGGGCGCTGCAGCCGCTGGGGCGTCGTCGCCTTCGCCTCCAGCCTCGACCAGGCCGGGCCGATGGCGCGCGACGTGCGCGACTGCGCGATCATGCTGGGCGCGATGGCGGGTCACGACCCGATGGACGCGACCAGCCTGGACATGCCGGTGCCCGACTGGGAAGCCGGCCTCAGCCCGGACCTGGCGGGCAAGCGCGTCGGCATCCCGCGCGAATACCGGATGGACGGCATGGACGCCGACGTGGCCGCATCGTGGGAGCGGGGCATCGCCTGGCTCAAGGACGCGGGCGCGACCATCGTCGACATCAGCCTGCCGCACACGAAGTACGCGCTGCCGGCCTACTACATCATCGCCCCGGCCGAAGCCTCGTCCAACCTCGCCCGCTATGACGGCGTGCGCTATGGCCTGCGCGAGCTGCCGGACGGTGCCGGCCTGCAGGACATGTACGCCGCCACCCGCGCCGCCGGATTCGGCGCCGAGGTCAAGCGCCGGATACTGATCGGCACTTACGTGCTCAGCGCCGGTTTCTACGATGCCTATTACACGCAGGCGCAAAAGGTCCGCGCGCTGATCGCCCGCGATTTCGAGCAGGCGTGGGCGCACTGCGACGTCATCCTGGCGCCGACGGCACCCAGCGCCGCCTTTGCCCTTGGCGACAAGAGCGCCGATCCGCTGGCGATGTACCTGAACGACGTCTTCGCCGTGCCCGCCAGCCTGGCCGGCCTGCCGGCGATTAGCGTGCCCGCGGGCCTCAATCGCGAAGGGCTGCCGCTGGGGCTGCAGATCATCGGCAAGCCGTTCGATGAACAGGGTGTCCTGAACGCGGGTCTTGCGATAGAGACCCGGGCGGAGCCTGCGGAATTGCCTCACCGCTGGTGGTAGTTTTCGCCGGGGGAGGCCTGACGTGTCCTTGAAAACGATCCTGCGGCGCCATGCGCCGACATTGTACGATGCGCTGCGCGTGGTCGTCGGCCGCCATTTTGAGGTCTGGCCCCCGCGCGTGGTCTATGCCTACGACAATCTGCACACCACGCTCAAGCAGCTGTTCGACTTCGACAACGGCGTGTTCTTCGAAGTCGGCGCCAACGACGGGGTCGACGGTTCGAACACCGCCTACCTCGAGCGCTATCGCGGCTGGAAGGGCATCCTGGTCGAGGCGGTGCCGACGCTGTACATGAAGTGCCTCGAGGCACGGCCCCGCGCCCGGGTCTATCACGCCGCGCTGGTTCCGGCCGATTTCGACGAGAAGTTCATCGAGATCCACTACGCCAACCAGATGAGCCTGACCCGGCTGTCCGACATCGCGGTCGACAAGCATCTCGAACACGCGACGCCGTGGCTCAAGTACGACAACGCCGCCGCCATCGGGCAGACGTTCCTGGCCCCGACCAGGACGGCGCAGTCGGTCATCGACGACGCCGGGCTGCCGGAGATCGACTTGTTCTCGCTCGACGTCGAAGGTGCGGAACTGAGCGTGCTCAAGGGCATCGACTTCACCCGCACGCGGCCCAGGGCGTTCCTGATCGAATCCTTCGACGTGGCGGAGATCGACGCCTTCATGCGCAGCGTCGGTTACGTCCAGGTCGCGAAGGTATCGCACCGCGACTACCTCTACCGCCCCGCCTGACGCAGCGGCCCGGTAATCATTGCCGGGGCAAGGGCAAACCGAACGGCGGGAAGGCGCGCGAAAGCACGGTTAATGCGCTTGCTGACAGCCCGTTAAATCCATATTGACCCGGCAGGCGCGGGAGACTTTCGGGGTAATGTTACAGCGGTCCTCACCACCGCGCGGGTTTGCGATAACCTATACGATCAAGGACGAGGCTGCGCTGCTTCCGGGCGCGCTGGCCTGGCACCGCGCGCTCGGCTGCCGCAAGTTCTATATCTTCCTCGACGGGACCAGCGACGCGATGCGCGACTGGCTGCCGACACAGCCCGACGTGGTCGTGCGCGATTCGATCCGCGCCGACGATGTGATCGATCCGCCCGCCTGGATCGACTGGGTGCGCGAGAACGAGCGCGAGTGGATGGACGTGCGCAAGAACATCAACAGCTGGGTGGCCGCGCGCACCGCCGCAGCGGACGGCATTGCCTGGCTGGCCGCGATCGATCCCGACGAACTGATCCTTCCGCACCTGTTCCGAGACGACGACCCGGCGCAGATGGAGAAGTTGCTGGCTGAAGTGCCGGCAAGCTGCGACCAGGTGTTCCTGCCCAATTGCGACCTGCTGCCCACCGGCCAGCCCGTTGCCGGCCCGTTCGAGCAGCGGTATTTCCTGTCCCGCCTGCCCCGCCTGCACATGGCCAACCGGATCTTGCGCAAGATCGCCTGGGTGCTGACGCGCAGCCCGGTGGTCCAGGCGCGTGTCGAGGAAGGCTTCTACCGCCTGATGCTGGGCGACGCGATGCCCCGCACCCTGCGCGATCCCGCCACCGGCGAGCAGCTGCCCGGCGCCTATTTCCTGTCCTACGATTCGCAGAAGGCGATCCTGCGCACCGCGCGCTACGCCAGGTACCGGCCGCGCATCCATTACTGGGAAGACGCGCGCGGCCGCCGCAACGCGCACAAGCCGGCCTGGGCCCGCGTGCTCCATTTCGACCTCATCGACGTCGATCATTTCATGCACAAGTTCCGCCAGCGCCGCGGCACGCGCGAAGGTGCGCAAAGCCGTTTCGCGGTCCGCCACGTCATCGCCGACATCGCCATGAACCGGCCTGAACCGGAGGTGCGCAAGTTCTTCCTGGAATCGCTGTGCGTCGGCGATCCGGCGCGGCGGGCGATGCTGGCGCGGCGCGGCCTGGTCCGCGACCTGCCGCGCGTCGAGGCGTTCTTCGCGCAGCTTCGCGCATCGGAACCCAGGCCTGATCAGGGAACCCCCGGCGAGGCCGTGAATTCCCGATCATAGGTGCGCCATCCACGGCGAGCGGTTGATCCGCCCGGAGACGGGTGATAGGCCTGCGAACCGCAACGGCGCCGGACGGTCATATGGGACGATCGTGACTGAGCGCCGGGGGCATGGGTCGATGAATCTGAAATCCCTTATCCGGGACGCGCTGTCGCCGTTCCCGGCTTTCTATCGTGCGGCGTTCATGCTGGGCGCGCGGCGCACCAGCCTGCCGCTGATCGTGCGCAAGGACACCGAGATCGTGATCGAGGGCTATGCCCGGTCGGCCAACACTTATTCGGTGGTGGCGTTCTACCTGTCGCAAAAGCGGCCGGTGAAGATCGGACATCACCTCCACTCGATCGCGCAAGTGCTGACCGGCGTGAAGATGGGCATCCCGGTGATCGTGCTGATCCGCCGGCCCGAGGATTCGGTCCGCAGCCTGTCGCTGATCTTCCGCCAGGATCCCAATCACGAATTGCGGCGCTGGCTGTCGTTTTACCGCGCGGTCGAGAAGGTGCGCGACCACGTCGTCATCGCCGAGTTTTCCGACGTGATCGCCGATTTCGGTGCCGTCGTCGCCAAGGTCAACGCGCGCTGGGGCACCGACTTTGCCTGTTTCGAGACCAACGAGACGACGGTCGCCGAGGTGTTTGCCGAGATCGACCGCATCAACATCGAAAATCCGCAGCCGAGCGACGGCGGCAAGGCGATGTACGTCGCCCGCCCGACCCGCGAGAAGCGCGAGGCGCGCTCGGCCCAGCAGATCGCCTTCGAACCGGCCCTGCTGGCCCAGGCGCACGCCCTTATGGCCCGGCTGACTGGCAAGCCCGGCACGCTTGCGCCCGGCGCCGCGGCTGTCTAGCTAGCCGCTGCGCGCCGCGGCGGCGCGGCTGCAGGCAGGATACGAAGGCTCATGTACCGAATTCAGGGCGCCACCGGCGAATGGGAGGTCGTGATCGGCCTGGAAGTCCACGCGCAGGTGGTCTCCAATTCCAAGCTGTTCTCCGGCGCCGCGACCGCCTTCGGGGCCGAGCCCAACGCCCAGGTCAGCCTGGTCGACGCGGCGATGCCCGGCATGCTGCCGGTGCCGAACCGCGAATGCATCCGCCAGGCGGTGCGCACGGGCATGGCGATTGACGCCAGCATCAACAAATGGTCCCGGTTCGACCGCAAGAACTACTTCTACGCCGATCTGCCGCAGGGCTACCAGATCAGCCAGCTTTACCACCCGCTGGTGGGCGAGGGGCACCTCGACATTCTCGTCGAAGAAAAGGGTGCGCCGGACGACAAGAACCCGGACCAGGTGAAGCGTATCGGGATCGAGCGCATCCACGTCGAGCAGGACGCCGGCAAGCTGATGCACGACCAGCACCCGACGATGAGCTACGTCGACCTCAACCGCAGCGGCGTGGCACTGATGGAGATCGTCAGCCGCCCCGACATGCGCAGCCCGGCCGAAGCGGGCGCCTATGTGCGCAAGTTGCGCGCGATCCTGCGCTATGTCGGCAGCTGCGACGGCAACATGGAAGAAGGCTCGATGCGCGCCGACGTCAACGTCAGCGTGCGCAAGCCGGGCGACGAGTTCGGCACCCGTACCGAGACGAAGAACGTCAACTCGGTGCGCTTCGTCATGGCCGCGATCGAGCACGAGGCGCGCCGCCAGGTCGACCTGATCGAGGACGGCGGCACCGTGGTGCAGGAAACCCGCCTGTTCGATCCCGACAGCGGCACCACCCGGTCGATGCGGAGCAAGGAAGACGCACACGACTATCGCTATTTCCCCGACCCGGACCTGCTGCCGCTGGTGCTCGACGATGCGTTCCTCGACGATTGCCGTGCCTCGCTGCCCGAACTGCCCGACGCCAAGCGCGCCCGCTACGAAGGGGCGCTGGGCTTGTCGGCCTACGCCGCCGGCGTGCTGACCGCCGAAGTCGAAACCGCGCGCTGGTTCGAGGCACTGGTCGCCGCGGCCGCCGCCAAGGCCGGCAAGGACGAGGCCGAACTTGCCAGGCAGGCATCGAACTGGCTGATCTCCGAGTTTTTCGGCGCGCTCAACAAGCTTGGCAAGACGCTGGCGACCTCGCCCGTCTCGCCCGACCAGGCGGCCGGGCTGCTGGCGCTGATCGCGGACGGCACGATCTCGGGCTCTATCGCCAAGCAGGTGCTCGAAAAGATGCTCGAGAGCGGCGACAGCGCCAACACCATCGTCGAGCGCGAAGGGCTGAAGCAGGAGAGCGACACCGGCGCGATCGACGCCGCGGTGGCCAAGGTCCTGGCCGACAACGCCGACAAGGTCGAACAGTACCGCGCCGGCAAGGAGGCGCTGTTCGGCTTCTTCGTCGGCCAGACGATGAAGGCCATGCAGGGCAAGGCCAATCCGCAGGTCGTCAACCAGGCGGTTCGCGCGCAGCTGGGATAAGGTTCGCCGCCGCGACGGGCGGCAGGCAGGCCGTCAGCCCAGCAGGCTGACCACCTCGGCAACCAGCCGCTCGGTCAGCACCGGTTTCATCAGCAGCCGCGCACCGGGAAAACGGGCCAGCAGGTCGATCCGGTCACCGTGGCCGGTATGGAAAACGAACGGCACGCCCGCCGCGCTCAGCGCCTGGGCCACCGGGATCACCGGGCGCCCGGCGATATCGACATCCAGCACCGCCGCGTCGATGCCCGCTACGCCGCTGACCAGTGACAGCGCCTGGTCCAGCGAAACTGCCGGGCCGATCACGTGTGCGCCGGCGTCTTCGAAGGCGAATTCCAGGTCGAGCGCCAGCATCGCCTCGTCCTCGACCACCAGGATCCGGCGGCCCGACAAGCGGCGATCGAGCGATGTCGGTCCGGCTGCATCGGCTGGACCGTCACCCGCGCCCGACACCGTCATCGCAACGAGCGGCGCTGCATGGTTGGGGCCTGACCTGGTGAGGGGAAGAGATGGTAAACCGATCATCGCCGAAGCATTAACCATGACACCTGTTAATCAACTTTAAATTCGAATTCGACCGCAATGCCATCGGGTTGCCAGGACCGGGTCATCGTGCCGCCAAGCTGGCGCGATGCCAGCGTCATCATCGTCGTGCCGAAACCCCCGGCATTTTCCCCCGGGTGCTGGCTCAACGCGCCCATTCCGGATTCGATCCAGCGCAAGGCGATTTTGCGGCTTTGTGACACTTGGGTCACGTCCCATTCAAGCCGGACCCGGCCGCTATCCCCGTTCAGCGCGCCGTGCTTCACCGCGTTGGTGGCCAGTTCATGGACCACCAGCCCGATCGGGGTGATCGCCCGCACCGGCAGGACAACCTCGGGCCCGGCCAGCGCCAGGCGATCGAGGTCGTAGGGCTCAAGGCACCGCTCCAGCACACTGCGCAGCGGCACCGCGTCGACATTGCCTTCGCCCAGGCTGGCCGAATGGGCCAGCGCCAGCGCGTGGATCCGCGCGCGCAGGTCGTCGCCCAGCGCCTGGCCCTCGGGATGGCGCCGGCTCGACAGGCCGACCAGCGACATGATCACCGCGAACACGTTCTTCACCCGGTGATTGAGCTCGCGCAGCAGCAGCTCGGCCCGGTCGTTGGCGTCGCGTAGCGCGGCCGCCTGCCCGGCCAGCACGGTTGCCTGGGCGCGGCGGCGCTCGGTCCGCAGCGCCGCAAACACCAGCGCCAGCATGGCCAGGCACAGGACCATTTCGAGCGGCAGGAGCATGTTCTCCGCCCGCTCCGCGCGCGCGATGCCGGCATCGCGGCTGGCCTTCTCGTTTGCGGCCAGCACCGCGATCTGGGTGCGGATCGCGTCCATCACGCGGCGTCCCTCGCCGCCGCCGACGACGGCCAGCGCCTCGGCCCGGTGGCCCGCGCCGACCAGCGCGATCGTCCGGTCCAGTTCGCCGACCTTGCGCGCGACGAGGGCCCGCAGCGGGATCAGCGCCTGCGGCGATCCGGTCAGCGAGCTGCTGGAAAACTGCCGCTCGACTTCGGCCATGTCGGGATCGATACGGCCGCGCGCCGCGCGGAATGGCCCAAGGTAGCTGTCCTGCGCGGTCAGCACGTAGCCGCGCTGGCCGGTCTCGGCGTTGAGCAGGTCGGTTTCGACCAGGTTGAGCGCGATCAGCGCGTCGCCGTTTTCGGAGGCATGGCGGCGCGCATCGCGCTGCGCCAGGGTGGTGTAGCCAACCAGCGCCGCCAGCAGCGCCAGCACCGCGGTCAGCCCCACAAGCAGTCCGCTGCCGCCGCGGGCGCGGATCGTGTCGTTCGCCGGTGCCGCCCCCGCAGCCATCAAATTGCCTTTGCGATTCAGCGATTTGCCGCTGAGGCCGCAGACTTAGCCGGATTGCCCGCGATTCGGCAATCCCCCGCACCCACCGTCCGTGTGCATTAGTGCGCGCAATACCGCGCATCGCCGGCGTTGCAGCGCGCCACCGCGCGGCGCCAATCGGCCATCTGCCGCTCGTAGTCGGCCTGGCGGCGGGCGTTCTCGCCATCCACGCCGCGCCAGGCCTGCCAGCCGGCGGCATAACCCGCGTCGCGCGCCTGGACCCTGGCCAGCTGCTGCTGGTTCAGCCGCCTCACCATCGCCGCATCCCGCGCCCGCGCGGCGGCATTGCGCATCGCCGCGTCATTGGGATCGTCGGCCAGCGCGGCCTGCGATCCCAAGGCCAGAACCAGCGCCGCGGCGCCCGCCAGACGAACGAATTTCATAAGTGCGACCCTCCCGAAACCTGGCGCCCAGCCTGCCGAGACGCCGCTGAACGCGCGGTGAGCGGCTTGGTGCGCGAAAGTGCCGGCGGCGGCGGCGGCGACACGGCAGTTTCGTCGTCACGAAGCCTCAAGGTACGCCGTGCTGGTCGAGCCACTCCGTGGTCGTTTGCCAGTGGCTATTTCTGGCCAGTTGACGCAGGGTCTTCTTTCCATCGGCGACACGGGGGTTCGCTCCGCGATCCAGCAGGAGGAGGACGACGCGTTCGTCTTCGCCGCTCATCAGGGTGGGCAGTCCACTGGATGTCTTGTTGGGGTCGGCTCCCGCATCGAGAAGAACCCGCGCGACATCGGGGTCGTTGAGGCCCATCAGCGGGGTCCAGCCGATATCGTCGCGCACCTCCAGCGGCACCCGAAGAGCAATGAGGCTGCGTGCAAACGCCACGCGGCGAGCCGAGGATACAGTGGCGCACGCCGTCCACCTCGAGCGCAGCGCGTGCAGCGCCGTCGCGGTGCCGTCGCTCCACTTCGCGCGATAACCCTTCGGATCGGCGCCGGCTTCGACGAGGGCCTGCGCTATGGCTGGACTGCACCCGGCCCCGCCCGCCAAGGCCCGGGTCAGCTCGCCGGTCCCGATCCCCGCGAGCTGCTTCTTGTCGGCCATCTCCTGAAACAGGGCCTCATCGCCAATGTCCGCTGCGTACAGGGCGATGGCAGCGCCGACTTTCCGGTTTTCGCCCGGTCGGCCGCGCGGGTCGGGGACCGGCTGCTCGAGGTTCAGCCCGGCGTCAATCGCCTGGCGAATGAGCGTGGTCACACCGACCGTTTCGTCGGATGCCGGTCTCAGCGCGATCGCCGCGCCGACCAGTTGTGCGGCGGCCGGCGTACGGAAATCGAAGTGTTCCGCCTTGAGCGATGCGATCGTGGCGGCATCCCCGCTGATCCATCGACGGGTCTGCGCGAGTTCGTCCACCGCGTCCTCGAGCTGGCGCACGCTATCGGGCATGCCGACCGACGGTCCCGCGTAGTCGATCACCTGCTTGGTCGTGCCGCCGACCCGCAGCGTCAGCGAATAAGTCGGATTGTCCGTGACGCCCGCGCGGTAGGTGTCTTGCAGGCCCATGAACTGCGCATCGCGAAAACGGGTTACGAGCGCGGCGACGGACGCCGGATCGACGGTATCGCGATGTTGACCCGGCCACAGGACCGACAGCCCGTTGAAAGCGGCATGAACCTGCGAATCGGTGCCCGGAAACAGGCTTTCGGGCGTTTCGAATACGACGGCGCCCGTTCCATCGATTGTGACCCTGTAGTTGGGACAAGTGCCGTAGCATGCGGTCCGTTCAAGCGTGATGGAAACATCCTGCGGGGCGGCCGTGGGAAATTGGCGGGACGGATCGGGGACGATTTCAGGTGGCAGGAGCTGGATCTCGACCGTGCCGACCGCCATGACCGGGCGATCGCGATAGATGAACGGCTTGAACGTCCACTGGCGCGCCGCCTCGACCGCCGGTCCGGCTCCCGTATCGGACATGGGGTTTGCCGGCCACGCTTCGACCACCTTGCCCTGCTTGTCGATGGTCACACCGACCTGGAAGGTCGAAAAGGACTGTGCACCGGCAACGCGCGCCGTGGTCGGCCCGGAAATCCGGTAGGAACCGAGATCGCTGAAGCCGATCGGTGTGTCCGGCGATTGCGCGGCGGCGCAGCCAGCAAGCCCGAAAATGGCGATCAGCAGGCTGAGCAATTTCATTCCAGGTCCCCCATCGTTCGCTTTTGTCCAACACATTCCGCTGCTTGCCAAGTTGCAACCTTTGGCCGCGCTCCCCATTTGTCAGGGGGCGCGGTCGCGCGCTTGAAACCTGCGAACAAATCTGGAACATCGCCGCATCATGCAGAACAAGATCGTCGTGCGCGGCGCGCGCGAGCACAACCTCAAGGGCTTCGATGTCGAGCTTCCGCGCGACAGCCTGATCGTGATCACCGGCCTGTCGGGCAGCGGCAAGTCCAGCCTCGCCTTCGACACCATCTATGCCGAGGGCCAGCGCCGCTATGTCGAGAGCCTGAGCGCCTATGCGCGCCAGTTCCTGGAGATGATGCAGAAGCCCGATGTCGAGCATATCGACGGGCTCAGCCCCGCGATCTCGATCGAGCAGAAGACCACCAGCCGCAACCCGCGTTCCACCGTGGCGACGGTGACCGAGATCTACGACTACATGCGTCTGCTGTGGGCGCGCGTGGGCGTGCCCTATTCGCCCGCCACCGGCCTGCCGATCGAGGCGCAGACCGTGTCCAACATGGTCGACCGCGTGATGGCGCTGCCCGCGGGGACGCGGCTCTACCTGCTCGCCCCCGTGGTGCGCGGCCGCAAGGGCGAATACCGCAAGGAGCTGGCCGAATGGCAGAAGGCCGGCTTCACCCGCGTCCGCATCGATGGCGAAATGTACGAGATCGAGGCCGCGCCCGCGCTCGACAAGAAGTACAAGCACGACATCGAGGTCGTGGTCGATCGCCTGTCGGTGCGCGAAGGGATCGAAACGCGGCTTGCCGACAGCTTCGAACAGGCGCTCAAGCTGGCCGAGGGGCTGGCTTATGTCGACCTGGCCGACGGCATCGTCCCGGGGCGCGAGGAAGAGGACGCCACCGGCACCAACCGCGCCGGTTCGCTTAAAGGCGCGGGCCTGCCCGCCAACCGCATCGTGTTCAGTGAAAAGTTCGCCTGCCCGGTCTCGGGCTTCACGCTGGAAGCGATCGAGCCGCGCCTGTTCTCGTTCAACGCCCCCCAGGGCGCCTGCCCGGCGTGCGACGGGCTGGGCGAAAAGCTGCTGTTCGATCCCCAACTGGTCGTCCCGAACGAGAACCTCAGCCTCAAGCAGGGCGCGGTGGTGCCGTGGGCCAAGTCCAACCCGCCGTCGCCTTACTACATGCAGGTCCTCGCCAGCCTGGCGAAGGAGTTCGGCTTCGACCTGACCACCGCGTGGGGCGAACTGCCCGAGAGCGCGCAGGACACCATTCTGCACGGCACCAGGGGCAGGGCCGTCCCGCTCACCTTCCAGGACGGGCGCAAGTCCTACACCGTGAAGAAGGCGTTCGAGGGCGTGATCGGCAACCTCAACCGCCGCATGCTGCAGACCGAAAGCGCCTGGATGCGCGAGGAGCTGGGCAAGTTCCAGACCGCGCAGCCGTGCGAGGTCTGCCACGGCAAGCGCCTCAAGCCCGAGGCGCTTTCGGTCAAGATCGCGGGCGAGGATATCTCCACCGTCACCCACCTCTCCGTCGCCGCCGCCGTCCCGTGGTTCCTCGACCTGCCGGCAAAGCTGACCGACCAGCAGCGCCAGATCGCCCGCGCCATCCTGAAGGAAATCGACGAGCGGCTGGGCTTCCTCAACAACGTCGGGCTCGACTACCTCAACCTCGACCGCACCAGTGGCACGCTGTCGGGCGGCGAGAGCCAGCGCATCCGCCTCGCCAGCCAGATCGGCAGCGGGCTGTCGGGCGTGCTCTACGTGCTGGACGAACCCAGCATCGGCCTGCACCAGCGCGACAACGACCGGCTGCTGGTGACGCTGAAACGCCTGCGCGACCTCGGCAACACCGTCATCGTGGTCGAGCATGACGAGGACGCGATCCGCGCCGCCGATCACGTGGTCGATCTCGGCCCCGGCGCCGGCGTCCACGGGGGCGAGATCGTGGCCCAGGGCAAGCTCAAGGATATCCTCAAGGCCAAGGCCAGCCTCACCGGGCAGTACCTCTCGGGCAAGCGCAGCATCGAGGTGCCCGCCGTCCGCCGCCCCGCCGCCGGGATCACGAAGAAGAACCCCGCCGGCAACTGGATCGAGGTGAAGAACGCCCGCGCCAACAACCTGAAGGGCGTCACCGCGCGCATCCCGCTGGGCACCTTCACCTGCATCACCGGCGTATCGGGCAGCGGCAAGTCGTCGCTCACGCTCGATACGCTCTACGCCGGCGCGGCGCGGGCATTGAACGGCGCGCGCGTCATCGCCGGCCCGCACGACGCCATCACCGGGCTGGACCTCTGCGACAAGGTGATCGAGATCGACCAGTCCCCCATCGGCCGCACGCCGCGCTCAAATCCCGCGACCTATACCGGCGCCTTCACCCAGATCCGCGACTGGTTCGCCGGCCTGCCCGAAAGCGCGGCGCGCGGGTACAAGCCGGGGCGGTTCTCGTTCAACGTCAAGGGCGGCCGGTGCGAGGCGTGCCAGGGCGACGGCCTGATCAAGATCGAGATGCACTTCCTCCCCGACGTCTACGTCACCTGCGAGGAATGCGGCGGCAAGCGCTACAACCGCGAAACGCTGGAGGTGAAGTTCAAGGGGCACTCCATCGCCGACGTGCTCGACATGACGATCGAGGACGCGGAATCCTTCTTCAAGGCCGTCCCCCCCATCCGCGACAAGATGCACATGCTGAACGAGGTGGGCCTCGGCTACGTCAAGGTCGGCCAGCAGGCGACGACGCTGTCGGGCGGCGAGGCGCAGCGCGTGAAGCTCGCCAAGGAACTCAGCCGCCGCGCCACCGGCAACACGCTCTATATCCTCGACGAGCCCACTACCGGCCTCCACTTCGAGGACGTGCGCAAGCTGCTGGAAGTGCTGCAACGCCTGGTCGACCAGGGCAACTCGGTGGTGGTGATCGAACACAACCTCGACGTCATCAAGGTCGCCGACTGGATCGTCGACCTCGGCCCCGACGGCGGCGTGCGCGGCGGCGAGATCATCGCCGAGGGCACGCCGGAGGATGTGGCCGGGAATGCGCGGAGTTACACCGGGCAGTACCTCAAGCCGCTGCTGGCGAGGAAGGCGGCGGCCTAAGCTTAGCGCGGCCTTACAAAGGTTCGCGTGTCAAAGATGCCTAATTTCAACGCCTTGCAGAACATCGCGAAGATATTCTGCAGCGAGCCTACGATGACAGTGGTCCGGCTCATGCTCGCTGCACAGCAGGCATGAGTTGTCCAACAAGCCGTCATTCACAAAGCGTTTTTCGACACTCTTTGACGACAAATTAGCCAGATACCGACGGGCGTACTCGTCCCACCCGATTTGCTTCTCACGGTAAGCCTTCAAGAGCGCCTTATCGGGGGCCAATAGGTCCTCGGCGCGATAGGATATTGAAGCAATTTCAGACAGAAAGAAATTAAGATCTGTCTCTTTCGAAAAGCCCGCCAGCTGAGACGTCCGATTGGCGCGAGTGTCTAGAACACGTTTTACGCCTGAAACGCGAAGTCTATTGAAAAAATGCTGCGCGGTACTTTTAGTGAAGCCTATCGTGTACAGTTTCATTTCGACTCCATTCGCCTCCCTCGGAGTAGGAGATAGCATCGCCTTGTTTACGATAAGCCAATCTAATGCCCTCGTTGCGCTCGGCTTCAGTTCGTAAAAGTGGCGGCGGGGCTGTCCCGTAAAGATCGATAAGGCGCTCCTCTAAATCCTGATGCGTCTCGATCCGTCCGTTCGAGTGGATGTGCCTTATGTCCGGCACCAAGGAAGCAAGATGTCGCGACACTAAGATCGCCCGATGACATTCTATAGGATCGGCCTCAGAACATACCAACGCTAATCCTGAAACCTTAGAGCCGGACTGAAGGCGATTTAGCGCCTCTTTAAAAATATCCTGCTTAGAGATCCGATCATACTCGGCCCGCCCACCCAAGTAACAAGACCGATCTTTTGGCCGCGCGCCTAATGCATCGCCAAAAAAAGCATATTTCAGACCCCTAGAATTGAGACTTCGTTTGAACTCTGCTCTCGAAAATTCGGGCCTATAACGCGAGCTCGGATATGACCGGACGTCACAAACAATAGTGCAGTGGTTAGCAACCAGATGGTCAATGAACTCGTCGATCTTAACGCCCGAATATCCGATGGTGTGGATAGGGTTCATTTAATTTCCTATGACGCCATTAACTTGCAGGTAGCACCTTTTGGGGTCGTAGTCGTGATTGGGGCCGTCCCACTCGCGAGCCAGTCCGAGCCGGACTGCAATGTGCGACGAGGCGCCGTCAATCCGGCCGCGAAGGTTTTCGACACCTGCAGTAGGGTCACCAGCGCTCCGTGCGGCGAGGTCTGTTACTGGCAAATTGTACCAACCATCGTAGCACGGAAAAGACAGTTGAATTTTTTCAAACTTGTCACTTAGCTTTATTGAATGCTTAGGTTGAACGACACAGAAGAGCGAGCGACATTCGGAACCGGCGTTAACATACTTTTTTGCCATAATGTGGGGATCGAGCACGCTTGCGACGCTGACTGATGCAGTAGCATTGCACGCTGAGAATAACTCTGTGTTCGTTGCCTCTCCAGCCACCCCGACTGTGAGGACAAAAAAGTCCTCATGAGCGTGTGGAAAGGACCGGTGGGGCGTATTTCCAGGCTCTAGATTGAGAACGTTCCCGACAACCATGTATCCTCCATTTACCCACTTTTCTTCTTCCCAATTAGTGCCGTCTGTCTTCAACGGCCTTACCATCGCACCGCTCGCCAGATCGATGCCCGCTACGCAGACAAGCCCACCTGTCATGCGCGTCACTTCCGTGACGAGCACTTTGCGAAACTGGCGGCAATTATATACTTTACTTAGCAAGGATTCGGGACTATCTGCGAGCAGCGTGACAGGCTGGAGATTGAGATAACGCCTTCGCAGCTCCAGGCTGCGGAGCAGGTGTTGCTTGGCTTTAACCCTGAGTGGGATCGGGCACAGGAAGCGCTACAGACCCTGCTGCGTGGTATCCTGAATCCGGCGGTCCGTTTGCAGTTGTCCAAATGATCGACGGCGGAACCGGGTCTCCGAGATTTGGCTCAACCAAGGCGTTGAAGCGCGCGAGGCATTGGACCATCAGCACAGAGGCGGCGCACGCTCTGTCATGTAGCCCTTCGAGTTGTTCAGCGTAGAAGCGTTGTTTTGGTTTGGTTCGGCTGAACGGGCCGACGCGATAATCGACATAATCTGCGGTAAAGCGACCCCAGCAGCCGTGCGTGACTAAGTTCCTATCGGGTATGATTGCCTTGAGTGCGGCTACTGCTCCCTCGACGATTGCCTTTGTGGCGGCATCGGGAATTCTCGCGGTGCCGTCCGCTAGGGCTTGAACGCGAGCAGAGAGCATTCGGTCCTTTAGGAAGGCGTTGTATTGCTCCTGCGTGATCCCATGCACGGAGCAAATGAGCCAAGTGAGGAATTCGTCGATCTGCCCGAAGGCTATCGTGATGCGTCCGACGAGGATAAGCTCCCTTTCGGAAAGCGGCACTTCAAAGGCCGGCTGATGGAGATGTTCGGTCATGACTGATTCCGATGAAACCTATTCGCCAGAGGAAACCAAGCGCCGCGAGGAAGCGGCACTAAAGCGGATGCTGGCAACGCCACACAAGCCGCACAAGCCCGCTAAGGACAAGCCGAAAGGATAGATCATGGGCCATGCGTCGGACTGCGCCACAAATGACGGTCCGGCCTTCCTTCCTGGCCCTTGCGATTGCGGCTTAGACGTAGGCCCACTCGATCCGAGTGAAGCCTTCGTCCCGATTGTTCTTGTTGGAGCGTGGCGGGGCCGCTTGGCGATTAGAGAGCGCAACGCTGAAACATTCATCGAAGCAAAGCAGTCGAAAATTCGCGGAGGGCGCGGGGTTCGATTGCGGCTCGACCTGATAGACCCGCATAGCTGGTCGATTTTTGAGCGAGGTGCCGACCACCTGGACCTCAACCACACGTGGTTTCCCATCGTAGCGGAGCGAGAGACAAACCCTCTTTTGGCCAGCCTCAACCGCAAGCTGCCGATTGCGATTAGCCTCAAAAGTATTTGTCGGTTTGTCAGCCATGCGGTGAGGTTGCCGCGCCTCTCTTAGCGAGTCCAGCGTTTGCGCGGCTCACCAATCTGGCGGGGAATACGCGCCAGCTTAGGCGGCGAGTTTATCAGTCCGCCGATAGGTAAGGCGGCGACCCTCGCCACCCTTGAGGATGGCGGCGGCACGTTCGGCGTCGTTCATATCGCGGGTGTTGTAGCGAAGATCGAACTCGGCGCAGTAGCGGCCAAGGTGGGCCTCGCTCATGTGGTGATAGGTGCCGATCACGCCGCGCTTGAAGATCGAGAAGAAGTTTTCGGCGGTGTTGGAGTGTTTGAAGCCGCCGAGGGTGACATACTCGCCAGCGGAGTGATTGACCTTGCTGTGGCCGTTAAACTCGCGGCCCATGCGGGTGTAGATGGGGCTTTCGTCGGTCATGAGGTGCGAGGCGCGATCAACGTGCGTCACGACCAGCGCGCGAACGTCCTTGGCGTTGACGTTGGCAACATGGAACGAACGCGCGTGACCATCGCGCTCCACTAGGGCGACAACGGCCTTCTTGGGGGCGGGCTTGCGGGTGGCGCGGTTACGAGCCTTGCCGCCGACATAGGTTTCATCGGCCTCTACAACGGCATCCTTGCCGCCGAGGGGGCCTTGAGGGGCGGCACCGTCCATCGCTTCGCGGATACGGTGGCAAAGGAACCACGCCGACTTGTAGGTGACGCCGAGCATACGGGCCATCTGCGATGCGCTCATGCCCTTCTTGGAAGCGGCCATGAGGTGCGTTGCCAGCAGCCACTTGTGCAGCGGGATATGCGAACGCTCCATGACGCTGCCAGTGCGGACGGTGAACTTGTCGCGGCAGTCATTGCAGAGGAACATACCGGCCTGGGTCTTGCCTTCCATGCGGCGGACACGGACCGAACCACAGTGAGGGCAGACAGGCTCACCATTCCAGCGCGAGGCCTCGATATGGGCCAGCGCCTTGGCTTCGTCGTGAAAGATGGGGTCGGTGATATTCATGGCTGCGTTCCTTGTGAGGATCGTATGCCAGAGTGACGGTGCTAAGTAAAGTATATAATTGCCAAACTGGCAATCAAACTTTGCATTCAGCGTTGCGAGCATACCGACGTTCCCCCATGCCAGATTCATATTGCATCCTGAAATAACAGCGTAAACCTTAAATAAAAAAATGGCTCCATTCCAGTTGGCGGGATCATAGTCATCGCTATATACTCAATGTTTCTAACGGTCTTGGCGCCTTTCTCGCCCTCGACCTCGGCGACGGCGGTCAGCGATCAGGCAGCGACGTCCGCAAAAGGACCGCTGTCCTACACGCCAACAAGCTGCATAATCGCCGGTTTTGCCGAGCCGATGAGGATGCCGAACCATGGACACAGTTGCACAACCGCAGGGCGCTAAGGGCTCCGCCACGAACTTCGGGCGGGGGTGGATACCGCAGGGGCGGGATATCGGGTTACCCAGAGACAACCAGCGCGAGGGGGCGCTTTATGCGGCGGCTCTTCCCGCAAGCGGCGAGGACTATGCCGCGCCGCTCGATGCCACGCGCTGGACGCCCGACGTCAAGCTGCGGTTTCTTCATGTCCTGTCCGGGCACGGCAACGTGCGGGTCGCCGCCTCGGCGGTCGGTCTGTCGCGGCAGGGGGCTTACCTGGCGCGGCGGCGCGATCCTGCTTTTGCGCGCGGGTGGGACGCGGCGCTGGTGCTGGCGCGGCGCCATGCCGAGGCGGTGCTGGCCGAACGCGCGCTCGACGGCGTGGTCGAGCCGGTGTGGTTTCGCGGCGAAGAAGTGGGCGCCCGGCGGCGCTTCGATTCGCGCCTGCTGCTGGCGCACATCGGCCGGCTGGACCGGCAGGCCGAGGCGCTGGACCGCTCCGCCGCGGACGAAGGCGCGTTCGACCGGCTGCTGGCCGAAGTGGCCGGGCTGTCCGCCGCCGAGGACGCGGCCGCCGTGGGCGAGGACCGCGCGGCCTTCCTGGACCGCGCCGTTGCCGCTGCCGAAACCGCCTGCGCCGCCGCGCCCGCCGAGCCCTGCTGGGACGAGGAAGAAATCTCGGCCGAGGATGACGAGGCAGCCCTGGCCGACGCGGCCGAGCTTGCCGCCTGGAACGCCGCGATCGGCGCCGCCGAGGATGCCGCCGCCGCGCGCTGGGACGGCGCCTGGGGCGCGCTGCACGCCGCGGTCGACGATTGCCTGGCCGGGCGCCCGCCGCTGGAAGTGAAGGGGCTGCGCCCGCCCGCCGGGCGGATTCCCCTGGACGGTGTCAAACGTGTCAAGCAGGCCAGACCGCCGCTGAACCGCCCGCCGCTTGCCCGCGCGGCGGCACCCGCTTATGCGCCGCTGCAGCAACGGGAGAACGCGCGATGGCAGGGGTCTGGTTCGACGACATGCACGTGGGGCAGCGGTTCGAGCATGCCATCCGCCGCACCGTTACCGAAACCGACAACGTCCTGTTCACCACGCTGAGCCACAACCCGGCGGCGCTGCACCTCGATGCCGAATACATGGCCGGCACCGATTACGGGCGGATCCTGGTCAATTCGTGCTTCACCCTCAGCCTGATGGTGGGGGTGAGCGTGGGGGACACCACGCTGGGCACCGCGATCGCCAACCTGGGCTGGGACGAAGTGCGCTTTCCCGCCCCGGTGTTCATCGGCGATACGCTGAACATGGTCACCGAGGTGATCGACCTGCGCGACAGCAAGAGCCGGCCCGAGGCGGGCATCGTGACCTTCCGGCACGAGGCGTGGAACCAGCACGGCACGCTGGTCGCCACCTGCAAGCGCAGCGGGCTGCAGAAGCGGAAGCCGGCATGAGCGAGAAGGCGGACTACGGCGTCGTCATCGTCGGCGCGGGGCAGGGCGGGGCGACCGCGGCGATCCAGCTTCGCCAGCTCGGCTACGAGGGGTCGATCGTGCTGGTCGGCAAGGAAGCCGAGCCGCCCTACGAACGCCCGCCGCTGTCGAAGGACTACCTGCTGGGCGAAAAGACCTTCGAGCGCATCCTGCTGCGGCCGGAAGCGTTCTGGGCCGACAAGGCGGTCGAGCTGATGCTGGGGGCCGAAGCGGTCTCGGTCGATCCCAAGGCGCACGAGGTGCGGCTGCAGGACGGCCGGGTGCTGGGCTACGAGCACCTGGTCTGGGCGACCGGCGGCAGCCCCAGGCGGCTCGACTGCCCGGGCGCCGAACTGGCCGGGGTCCACGCGGTGCGCGACCGCGCCGACGTCGACCGCATCCTTGCCGAACTGCCAGAGGTTGAGCGGGTCGCGGTGGTGGGCGGCGGCTATATCGGGCTGGAGGCGGCCGCGGCGCTGACCAAGCTGGGCAAGCAGGTGGCGCTGTTCGAAGTGCTGCCGCGCGTCCTCGCCCGCGTTGCCGGGGAAGAGATCAGCGATTTCTACGCCGCCGAGCACAAGGCGCACGGCGTTGACCTGCGCTGCGGCGTCGGCGTCACCGCGATCGAGGGGGAAGGCCGCGTTGCCGGCGTGCGCCTGACCGACGAGAGCAGCCTGGCCTGCCAGATGGTGATCGTGGGCATCGGCATCGTCCCCGCGGTCGGCCCGCTGCTGGCGGCCGGCGCGGCGGGCGGCAACGGCGTCGACGTCGACCCGCAATGCCGGACCAGCCTGCCCGACGTCTTTGCCATCGGTGACTGCGCCGCCCACGCCAACCGCTTTGCCGGCGGCCAGGTGATGCGGGTGGAGAGCGTCCAGAACGCCAGCGACCAGGCGGCGGTGGCGGCCAGGACGATCTGCGGCATCGCGGCGGACTACGAGGCGACGCCATGGTTCTGGTCGAACCAGTACGACCTTAAGCTGCAGACCGTCGGCATCGGCGCCGGCCACGATGCCACCGTGCTGCGCGGCGATCCGGCGGGCCGCGCCTTCAGCGTGATCTACTTGCGCGGCGGAAAGGTCATCGCGCTGGACTGCGTCAACATGGTCAAGGACTACGTCCAGGGCCGCAAGCTGGTCGAAGCCGGGGTGAGCGTCAGCGCCGAGGATCTTGCCGACACCGGCCGGCCGCTCAAGGAATGGCTTTGAGCATCGACTGCGCCAGCAGGACGGCGCCGGTAATCCCGGCATCGTCGCCCAGTTTCGGCAGGGTAAGGTAGCCTTCCAGGCCGGAATCGAGCAGCGGCGAGGCGACATAGCCGGCCAGCCGCTTCTCGGTGGCGGTGCGCAAGGCCTCGATCAGGCCGGGGGTGTGGAGCACGCCGCCGCCGAACACGAGCCGCTCGGGCATGTGCAGCAGCACCAGGTTGGCGGCGAGGCTGGACAAGATCTCGGCAACGATGGCGATTTCGTGCGGGCCAAGGTCCGACAGGGACTTGCCCCAGCGCGCCGCGATGGCCGGGCCGCTGGCCAGCCCCTCGAGACAGGCGCCGTGGAATGGGCACGTGCCGTGCCAGGCCGGCGCGGGCTGCGGCGGAACCAAGTGGCCGGCCTCGAAATTGCCGAACCCCCGCAGCGCCGTGCCGCTAACGACCACGCCGGTACCGATGCCGGTGCCGACGGTGGTATAGGCCAGGCTGCGCGTGCCTGCGGCGCGGGCTTCTGCCAGCGCCGCGCCGTTGACGTCGGTATCCAGCGCAATCGGCGCACCGAACTGCGCCAGCGCCGCGTGCCAGGATGCCCCCGACCAGCCGGGCTTGGGCGTGGTGGTGAAGCGGCTCCATGTCGGAGAGTCGGTGTCGAGGTCGAGCGGCCCGAAGCTGGCGATGCCGAATGCCGCGATGGCGCCATGCCGGTCCGCGGCGGCGCTGAAGAACTGGCGCAGGTCCGCAAAAGTGGCGGAAGGATCCCGGGTTTCAATCCGTGTCCGCTCGACGAGCGTCCCATCGGGGCGCGCCAGGGCGGCGACGAACTTGGTACCGCCCGCCTCGATCGCCGCGATCATTCCGTCATTCATGCGGCAGATCGGTTTCGACCTCGAGCTTGGCATCGCTGTTGAGCCCATGACGGAGGAGCATCGGCAGCTGGACGAAGGTAAACAGGAACGACAGCGGCATGAACACCCACAGCTTGGCGGCGATCCAGTCACCGAAGGACAGCATGTGACGCAGCACTTCGTTCAGCACCGCAAGGACCAGGAAAAACCAGCCCCAGTTGCGCGACAGGATCCGCCAGCCTTCGTCGCTGAGCCCTTCGAACGCGGCTTCGAGCAGGATTTTCAGCAGCGGCACGCCGCGCATCACGCCAACCAGCAGGATCACGCCGAACAGCGTATAAATCGCGGTCGGCTTGACCTGGATCCAGAACGGGTCGTGGAAGAAAATAGTGAGCGATCCAAAGCCGAGGATCAGCGCGGTCGACAGCCACAGCATCGGCGAAACCCGGCCGAGCCGCAGCTTCGAGAAAACGAGCGCAATAACCGCAGCCGCCATGAAGGCGAGCGTGCCGCGAATAACCGCGAACACCTCGCCCACCCCGTTGTGGTCGGCCGGCGCGTACCAGCGGTAGATGACGAAGAACGCGGCGATCGGGCCGTAGTCGATCAGCAGGTTTAGCGCGCCGCCGCGCTTTTTCGGCGCCGCGCTCATGCCACCCCCGCGATTACGCGGGCGACCAACTCGGGGTCGAAGGGGCGCAGGTCGTCGATGCGTTCGCCGACGCCGATGGCGTGGATCGGCAGTCCGTACTGCTCGGCCGCGGCGACCAGGACACCGCCGCGGGCGGTGCCGTCGAGCTTGGTCATGATCAGCCCCGTCACGCCTGCGACCTCCTTGAAAATGGCGATCTGCTGCAGCGCATTCTGGCCGTTGGTAGCGTCGAGAACCAGTACCACGTCGTGCGGCGCTTCGGGATTGAGGCGGCCGAGGACACGGCGGATCTTCGCCAGTTCATCCATCAGTTCGCGCTTGTTCTGCAGGCGCCCGGCGGTGTCGACAATGAGCGCGTCGATGCCGGTGGCGGTCGCCTCCTTGACGGCGTCGAAAACGACGCTCGCCGGGTCGCCGCCCTCCGGTCCGCGCACCAGCGGTACGCCGATGCGGTCGGCCCAGACGCCCAGCTGGTCGATCGCTGCGGCGCGGAAGGTATCGCCGGCGGCCAGCATCACGCCGTAGTCCTGCTCTTGGAAAAGGTGCGCCAGCTTGGCGATCGTCGTCGTCTTGCCGCTGCCGTTGACGCCGATCACGAGGATGACTTGTGGGCGGGGAAAGGCGACGATGTCCAGCGGCCTGGCGACCAGGCGCAGGATCGCGGCGATTTCCTCGGCTACTGCTGCGCGGATCGCGGCTTCATCGGCACCGTGATCGAAGCGGGTCTCGGCCAGCTTGTCGCGGATCCGCGCGGCGGCGCGGGGGCCTAGGTCGGAGAGGATCAGGGCATCCTCGATCGCGTCGAGTTGCCCGTGGTCCAGGCGGCCTCCGCCGACGATCCCGGCAAGGTTGCCCGTCAGGCGTTCCGATGTTTGCCTGAAGCCGCCGAAAAGGCGGTCGGTCCAGCTATCGCTCACTGCAACATTCCGTCGATTTGGCGTGTGGGGGTAACGGTCACGATAGTTCCGGGCTGGGTGCCGGATGGCAGAAGCACCCGCGCGAAGCATTCGGCATGGCCGGTCCCGTCGCGTTCGGCAAGAACTTGCAGTCGCAAGCCGATCAGCGAGCTCAGCCAGGCATCGCGCTCTGCGGCCACGCCCTCGCGCAGTTCGGCGGCGCGAGCGCGGACCAGCGCCGGCAGCACCTGCGGCATCCGCGCAGCGGCCGTCCCGCCGCGGGGCGAATAGGGAAAGATATGACCGTGGACGATGCGCAGGTCGCGGATCGCGGCAAGGTTGGCCGCGTGCATCGCCACGTCCTCGGTCGGGAAGCCTGCGATCAAATCGGCGCCTACGGCCAGCTCCGGGCGGCGCGCCCGCAGCCGCGCCACAAGGTCGACGGCGTCGGCCATCGTATGGCGGCGCTTCATGCGCTTCAATATCAGGTCATGGCCATGCTGCAGTGACAGGTGCAGATGCGGCATCACCCGCGGTTCGCTGGCGATCAGGTCCTCTAACTGCGCGTCGACCTCGATACCGTCGACTGACGACAGTCGCAGCCTGGGCAGTTCGGGGAACGCGGCCAGGACGGCCGCGACCAGCGAGCCGAGACGCAGCCGCGCCGGCAGGTCGCTGCCCCAGGCGGTCAGGTCGACGCCGGTCAGCACCACCTCTCGCGCGCCGGCGGCAAGGTCGCGCTCTACGGCGGCGAGCACGGCTGCGACTGGCTCGGAGCGCGCAGGGCCGCGGCCCTGCGGGATAACGCAGAACGTGCAGGCGTGATCGCAGCCGTTCTGGACAGCGATGAAGGCGCGGCTGTGCCGCAGCCGCACGGGATCGGCGGGCGCGGCGACGTTCCAGGCGCGCGGGTCGAGCTTGGCAGCGTTCGCGACGATCCCGTCGACCTCCGGCATCGCCGCGATGACGTCGCGCTCGATCTCGGCGGCGCAGCCGGTCACCAGCAGGCGCGCCGAAGGGCTGTCGCGGCGGGCGCGGCGGATCGCCTGGCGGGTCTGGCGCGCAGCTTCGGCGGTGACGGCGCAGGAATTCACCACCACCAGGTCGGGCGTGCCGGCGACCAGCGCGGCGATCCGCTCGCTCTCCGCCAGGTTCATCCGGCAGCCAAGGGTGATGACCCTGCCGTTGCTCATGCGCCGAAGTGGGCGGTGTCGAAATGGCCGCGAAAGGATTCCGCGGCCGGACCGGTCATCCGTATCGTGCCGCCCGCCTGCCACGCGACGGACAAGTCGCCGCCGGGGAGGGTAACGACGACCTGCCGTTCGGTCAGGCCGCGCCGCATCGCCGCCACCGCCGTCGCACAGGCTCCGGTCCCGCATGCGAGGGTCAGTCCGGCGCCGCGTTCCCATACCCGCAACCGGATCGAGTCACGATCTGTCACCGTGGCGACATTGACGTTGACGCGCTCGGGGAACAGCGGGTCGTGCTCGATCAGCGGACCGAGCCGGTCGAGCTCGACCGCGTCGCAGTCGGGCACGAAGAATACCGCGTGCGGATTGCCGATGTTGACGGCGACGGGCTCCTCAAGATCCTCCCAGCCAACCGGCATCGCCAGCGTGTCCATCGGATACTGCAGCGGGATCGCGTCCCAGTCGAAGCGGGGCGCACCCATGTCGACCGTGATCCCGCCCTCATCGGGGGTGACCGTCAGCAGGCCGCCGGCGGTTGCGATCGTGGCAGCAGCGCCGTGCAGCAGGCCAACCGCGCGGGTGGCATTGCCGCAAGCTTCCACTTCTCCGCCGTCGGCGTTGAAGATGCGCATCGCGAAGTCGGCTCTGGTCGAGGGATCGAGAGCGATGAGCTGATCGCATCCGATCCCGGAGTGACGGTCGGCAAGCGCGCGCACCAGCGCGGCGTCCAGCGTGGGCAACGCGGCTTCGCGCCCGTCGAGGACGACGAAGTCGTTGCCGAGGCCGTGCATCTTGACGAACGGGACGCGCATGGTGCGGCGCGCTCTAGGCGCTCGCCGCGGCGGCGTCCAGCGCGGCAGCCGGGCTCAGCCCGTGCCGGCGCGGCGTTCTTCCGCGGGGCCAAGCTCGTCCGTCGCGGGCATGGCCGGCTCGATCAGCGCCTGCAGGCCGGGGCCGAGCAGAAGGTCGAGTTCGGCCAGGTCCTCGCGCGTTCGCGCCGCGGGCTGCGGGCGCCCATAAAGGTAGCCCTGGCCGCGGAACTTGCCGAGCTTGCGAAGCCGTTCGAGTACGTCCTCGCTCTCGATCCCCTCGGCCACGATCGGCAGTCCCAGACCTTCGCCCAGCGAGGTGATGGCCTGGATGATCGCCTCGGAATCCTTGTTCTCGGGCAGCGAGGTTACGAAGCTGCGGTCGATCTTGATGCGATCGAACGGCAGCGTGCGGAGCTGGGCCAGCGAGCTGTAGCCGGTCCCGAAATCGTCGAGGCTGATCTTCACGCCCTGGTTCTTCAGGCTGGTGATCAGCGATCGCACCACGCCCAGGTCTTCGTGCAGGCACGTCTCGGTGATTTCGATATCCAGCCGGGCCGGCGGAAAATTGGCGGCAACCAGCAGCTTGAGCAAGCGCTGGGCGAACCACGGATCGCGCAGCTGCACGGGTGAGATGTTGACCGACAGGGTCAGGCGCGCGTCCCAGTGCTTCGCATCCTCGAGCGCCTGGGCGATCAGGCCTTCCGAAAGTTCGGCAATGACGCCGATGTCTTCGGCGATGGGAATGAAGATTTCCGGCTTTACGACACCAAGCTTGGGCGACTGCCAGCGCGCCAGCATCTCGAATCCGACCAGCTTGCCGGTCTCGAGATCAATCTGCTTTTCGTAATAGGGGACGAATTCGCCCTTGCGCAGGCCCGCGCGAATGCCGGTCTCGAGGTCGGATCGAAAGCGCAGTTCGCGCTCCATCGCCGGTTCGAACCAGAAGTAACGGTTCCGGCCGTGGCGCTTGGCGTGGTACATCGCGATATCGGCCAGGTGCAGCAGACGCTGCGGATCGCCTTCGGGATCGCCGTCGCGCCAGCTTGTGACTCCCACCGAGATATTGGCTTCGATCGTTGCCGATCCGTGCACGATAGGCTGGGCGGTCATGTCTATCAGGGTCGCCACGAACTGATCGACGCGGTCGGGCCAGGTCGGATCGAAGCTGATGACACAAGCGAACTCGTCTCCGCCCAGGCGCGCGACGACGCTGCCGGCAGGCACCGCGGCGCCGAGCCGCTCGGCCGTGATGCGCAAGACCTCGTCCCCGCCGGCATGGCCGTTGACGTCGTTGACCTGTTTGAAATTGTCGAGGTCGAGCATCACGAACGCGACGCCGTCGCCGCGCACCCGCGCGGTCTCGACCAGGCGCTGCATCGCGGCGCCGACGCTGCGGCGGTTGAGGCAGCCGGTCAGCGGGTCGGTCTCGGCCAGCAGCCGGGCCTGCTCCTCGGCACGGCGGCGTTCGACCACTTCGGCGGCCAGTTCGCGGTAGCGGCGCCACCCGAAGATCACGAGCGCGATGTTGAGCAGAAGCGCGTTGGCAAGCAGCTTGTCAGGGCCCGCACCGCGCCCTGCCAGCGCGCTGACGACCTGCGGAACCACAGTCCCGCCGGTGCCAACAAACATGATGATCGCGGTTACCGCGATGCCCAGCGAGACGATGTCGCGCTCGGCGCGCACCAGCCTGACCGGCCCATCGGCCGCCTGGTCTTCCGCGATTGATGCGTCGATTGCCGCCACTGTGCGCAGTCCCCCCGAACCCGGTCGGACTGAATTCGCAGGATAGGCTGAAAATTCGGTTAAGCGGGCGGCCTGTCCCGGCCGCCCGTCTTGCTACATCTTCAAACCGATTTCGCGCAGTCGCTGCTGCAGGTAGTCGTCCGCGGTGATCGAAACCGGGTACCGGTCGGGATTTTCCGCGGTGACGCATTGCGGCAGCGTCACGAAAGGGAAGTCGCTGCGCAGATGCAGGAAGAACGGCATCGAATAGCGGCTGAAACCAGCGCGCGCGCTGTCGGGATTGCGCACCCGGTGCGTGGTCGACGGCAGCACGTGGTTGGTCAGCCGCTGCAGCATGTCGCCAACGTTGATCACCATCGCGCCTGTGGGCGGCGACGCGCTGATCCACTTGCCCTCGCGCGTCAGCAATTCGAGCCCGGCCTCTTCGGCGCCGAGCAGCAGGGTGATGAGGTTGATGTCTTCGTGCGCACCGGCGCGAATCGCGCCGCCCTCGGCATCGTCGACGGGGGGATAGTGCAGCAGGCGCAGGACCGAGTTGCCCTCGTCGATGGCGGGATCGAACCAGTGCTCGGGAAGGCCGAGATAAGTTGCGATCCGCGACAGAATAACCGCGCCGGTGCGGTCGAAGGCAGCGTAAAGCTCCTCCAGCGTCTCGCGAAAGCCGGGGATCTCGCCTGGCCAGATATTGGGCGGCATCGAGGCGCGCAGCGGGCTGTCTTCGGCGACGTCGCGGCCGACATGCCAGAATTCCTTGAGGTCGTGCAGCTTGGCGCCCTTGGCGATCTCGGTCTTGAAGGGGGTATAACCGCGCGCGCCGCCGATCGCGGGGTCGAAATAGGCGCGCTTGGCGTTCTCGGGCAGGGCGAAGAACGCCTCGGTCAGGCTCCAGGCCCGGTCGATCAGGTCCTGATCGATGCCGTGGTCGCGCACCATCGCGAAGCCGAAGGTCTTGAAGCTGTCGCCGATGTCCTGGCTGAAACGGGCCTTGTCATCGGCCAGCGAGAGGACGGGCAGGGTATCGAGTTCCATGGGTGGACGTTTT
Source organism: Parablastomonas sp. CN1-191 (assembly GCF_049354825.1). Classification (GTDB taxonomy): domain Bacteria; phylum Pseudomonadota; class Alphaproteobacteria; order Sphingomonadales; family Sphingomonadaceae; genus Novosphingobium. Next base: position 303,586 of record NZ_CP186480.1, read on the forward strand.
CCGTGAATGAGGTCAATGCCGCGCCCAATAGCCCCTTTTGCAGAGAACGGCATGAGCAAATCGACATCCTACTGGCTGATGAAGTCCGAACCCGACGTTTACGGCTGGGACGACCTTGTCGCCGAAGGGGAGGGCACATGGGACGGGGTACGCAACTACACCGCGCGCAACAACCTGATGGCGATGCAGGTCGGTGACCAGGCGTTCTTCTATCATTCCAACGTCGGCGTGGAGATCGTCGGCATCATGCGCATCAGCGCGGCGGGTCTGCCCGACCCGACCGATCAGAGCGGCCGCTGGGCGTCGGTCAAGGTGGAGCCGGTGCGCAAGCTCGAACGGCCCGTGACGCTGAAGGACATCAAGGGCGAACCCGCGCTGGCGGCGATGGATTTGCTGACGAAATTTCGCTTGTCCGTGTCAGTTGTGCGACCGGGCGAATGGAACAAAATTTTAAGTATGGCAAAGGTTTAGGCAACGGAACAAAGCCTGTCGTCGAGGCGTAGTCCTGGTATCGCCGCGGCTGTCCCCCTGGTCGCGGCGAAACAGCAAGAGGAGAGCCGCATGGGTGAGATGACAGACAAGGCCAAGGGCCTGACCAACGAAGCGATCGGCAACACCAAGCAGGCCGTCGCCGACGCCAGCGATGACGCTTCGCTGGACCAGGAAGGCCGCAGCCAGGAACGCAAGGGTGAAGCCCAGCAGGTTGCGGGCGACGTCGAAAGCGCGTTGGGCGACGACGTCTGAAACTCTGCCGCAAAACCAGCGGCCGCCCCTGCGAAGGGGCGGTCGTTGCTATATCCGCGCCCGCAAGCCGGACACGGTGGCGCCGCCGGCGCTGAGCTGCTCCATGTCGATCACCAGGTGCAGGAGGCGCAGCCCCGACCGGCCGCGGGCCTCGGCAAGGGCGCGGTCGAACCGATCGTTATCCTCGACCCGCTCGGCCCATGCGCCAAAGGCACGCGCCAGCGCGGCGAAATCCGGGTTGAACAGCGATGTGCCGGAAACGCGGCCAGGATATTCGCGCTCCTGGTGCATGCGGATCGTACCATAACCGGAATTGTCGACCAGGATGACAAGCAGGTCGGCGCCCAGCGCCGCCGCCGTTGCCAGTTCCTGGCCGTTCATCAGAAAATCGCCGTCACCCGCCAGCGCGACCACGGAGCGATCGGGGAAGCGCCGCGCCGCCGCGACGGCTGCCGGCAGGCCGTAGCCCATCGAACCATTGGTAGGCGCGAGCTGCGAAGGAAAACCTTCGTACGGCCAGTACCGATGCCACCAGCCGGAGAAGTTACCCGCCCCGTTGCACACGATGGTGTCGGCCGGCATCGTCTCGCGGAACGTCGCCAGGCAGCCCGCCATGTCGAGAGCGAAGCGGCGGCCGGCGGGCGGCGTCGACCAGGCCTCCCACTCTTCATGCGCCTGGGCCCCGGCATCGAATGGCACGATGCCGTCGTCCCAAAGCGCCGCTGTTTCGGCGAATTCCGCCATGTCGGCACAGATTGCCAGGTCGGGGCGGTAGACCCGGCCCAGTTCGGCAGGGTCCGGGTGAACGTGGATCAGCAACTGGCCGGGATGGTCCGGGGTAATCAGCGCGTAGCCGTCGGTGGTCGCTTCGCCCAGCCGCGCGCCGACCGCCAGGATCAGGTCGGCATTGCGGATCCGCTCGACCAGCCTGGGGTTCGGCCCATAGCCAAGGTTGCCCGCCCAGACGGGGCTTGAGTTGGGAACCGCATCCTGGCGGCGGAACGCGCTCGCCACCGGCAAGCCGATGCGCTCGGCAAAAACGGTGAAATGGTCGCGCGCCTTTCGGTGCCAGCCTGCGCCTCCGACGATCGCGACCGGGGCTGCCGCGTCGCCCAGCAATGCCATCAGCGCGGTCATCGCGTCGGGGCAGGCCGGCTGCGCGGGGCGCACCACCGCGGCGCGCGGCTCAACCCCCGATACACGGTCGCACAGCATATCCTCGGGCAGTGCCAGGACGACCGGCCCGGGCCGCCCGGCCATCGCCACCGACCAGGCCCGCGCAACGTATTCGGGTATCCGCGCAGCATCATCGATCCGCGCCGCCCACTTGCTTAACGGTGCGAACATCGTGGCGAAATCGACCTCCTGGAAGCCCTCGCGGTCGCGCATGCCGCGGTCGACGTCACCGATGAACAGGATCATCGGCTGCGAATCCTGCATCGCGGCGTGGACGCCGATGCTGGCATTGGTTGCGCCGGGGCCGCGCGTGACGAAACACACGCCCGGACGGCCGGTCATCGCCCCGTCCGCGCAGGCCATGAAGGCTGCTCCGCCCTCCTGGCGGCACACGACCGTGTCGATGGCGGGACTGTCATGCAGCGCGTCGAGCACGGCGAGAAAGCTTTCGCCCGGGACGGTGAAGACACGGTCGCAGGACTGGGCGAGCAGGCAATCGACAAGAAGGCGGCCGCCGGTGATCGTCTGGGTCATGGCGGCGGCTTAGCCAGCGCCGCGCGCGGCGGCAATCGCGGCACGCCGGGCCACTGCGCAAAAGGTTAACGTGCCGCTTCGGGACAGCGGACGAATCGCCGCGGTTCGGGGCTGGAACCTGGTTAACCGGACGGGCATTATGCCGGCATGAAAGCGTTCGTTCTTGCTCCCTCGCGGCAACTCGGTTCGTTGGCTGCGCCGCACCCGTTCCTGGCGCGGCTGCCGGCACACGTGCGCGTTCCGTTCGAGGACAAGGTGGCGGCGATCGCGTGGCCAGACCTGCGCGATTTCGTGCTCGCCTATTGTGCCTGCTTCCTGGCGGTGACGACCTACTTCGCCTGAATGCCCTGGTCGGCGGCCTTTCGCTCGGCCAGCACCAGCAGTTCCGCGAACCCGGCCGAGATCACGCACATCGCCGCGCTCAGCAAAAGCTGGTGGACGATCGGCACGCCGCCCGCAGACAGTCCTGTCGCCATCAGCGAACCGATTACCATCGCACCCGAATTGACGATGTTGTTGGCCGCGATGGTGCGCGCGGTCTGGGTCTTGGGCACGAAGGTGGTCAGGAAGGCGTATAGCGGCACCACGAACATGCCGCCGGTGATCGCGATGCCGAGCAGCGCCAGCATCAGCGGGATCGCCAGCGGCTGGCCCATGAATTGCGCCACGTTCATCAGCCCGTTTTCGGGATGCGGGGTCCAGGCCGTGCAGATGAAGTAGAACGCCACAACGAACAGCGCCATGCCCAGCACCGACCCAGCCGAGTAGCGCGCCGACACTGTGCCCTTCAGCAGCGCGTTGACGCTCATCGATCCGATCGCCACGCCGACCGAGAAGACCACCAGGAACAGGCTGGCGACCTCCTTGCTGGCGTCGAGCACGTTCTTGGCCAGCGGCGGGAATTGCACGAACAGGACCGTCCCGATGGTCCAGAAAATGCTGATCGCCATGATCGCCAGGAAGACGCGGCGATCGTGGCTGGTGTTGCGCACCAACGCGATGGAGGAGCGCACGAAGTGGAAATCCAGCGGCACCTGCTCGGCCATCGGCGGCGCATCGGGCACCCCGCGGCTGACAAAATACCCGATCACCGCTGTGGCGATCACGCCCGCCGCCGCCCATTCGACCGGGATCCAGCCGGCAATGATCGTGCCTGCCAGGATCGCGATATAGGTGCCCGCCTCGACCAGTCCCGTGCCGGCCAGCACTTCGTCGCTGCGCAAGTGCTGGGGCAGGATGGCGTACTTGATCGGACCGAAGAAGGTGGAATGAACGCCCATCGCGAACAGCGCCAGCAGCAGCAGCGGCACCGCCACGGCGGTGGTGCCGATGCCCTTCCACGCCATCACCAGCCCCAGCGCGCCCACGCTCATGATGCCGATCTCGGCCGCCTTGATGATGCGGATGATGCGCGCCTTGTCGCGCATGTCGGCCAGCTGCCCGGCGATGGCTGAAAACAGGAAGAACGGCAGGATGAAGACCGCGCTGGCGATGGCGCTGAACTGTCCCTCGGCGGCTTCGGAATTGTAGATGGTGTAGACGACGAACAGGACCATCGCGGTCTTGAACAGGTTGTCGTTGAAGGCGTTGAGGATTTGCGTGACGAACAGGGGCAGGAACCGCCGGCTGTGAATCAGGTGCGTCTGCGTTGTCATTCGCTTGTCTTCGCGGCCCCGTTACAAGGCGCCGGACCGTAGCGGCGCCCCAGCCCATGTGAAGGGCCAATCGCCCCCTTTTGCACGATTGCCGAACCGGCTATGCGCTGGCCGTGCTGACGCTTCCCAACATTCTCACGCTGTCGCGGATCGTCACCGTGCCGTTGCTTGCGTTCTTCCTGTGGTGGCCGAACTGGGCGTTCGGCTACGGCGTCGGCTTCGCGATCTACACGCTGATGGGCGTGACCGATTATTTCGACGGCTACCTCGCGCGGTCGAGCGGGGCGGTGTCGCGGCTGGGCATCTTCCTCGATCCGATCGCCGACAAGATCATGGTCGCGGCTGTGATCCTGGTCCTCGCCGCGCAAGGCATCCTGCGCGGGCCTTATGTGGGCGACATGCACGTGATCGCGGGGCTGGTGATCCTGATCCGCGAGATCGCCGTGTCGGGCCTGCGCGAGTATCTCGGGCCGCTCAAGGTCTCGATCCCGGTCAGCCGCCTCGCCAAGTGGAAGACGACCTTTCAGATCGTGTGCCTTGGAGCATTGATCCTGGGCAACGCGTTGCCGCACTGGAACTACTGGATCGGCGATTTCGAGTTCAACCTGCCGCACACCGTCGGCCTGGCCACCCTGTGGGGCGCGGCCGCGCTCACGTTGATCACCGGATGGGATTACTTGCGGGTTGGCTTGAAGCATATGGACTAGGCGATAGACACCGAAGCGGGGTGCTTTTGCATACGCGGTTGGGCGGATTTCGGTTGGCAGACAACGACTTGGATGTGGCTTTCCGGGGCCAGGTGTCACCTTCCGCCTCACCCCGTCGCCCCTGCGGAGGCAGGGGGCCTAGATAAGCTCTCCCACCGAGGCTTGGCCACGATGACGCACCGTTATCTGGACCCCTGCCTTCGCAGGGGTGACGAGTAAAGTGTTTGGCTCACCGTCACTGACTGCCACGATAAACGCGCTGTAGGACAATGGTTTATGACTTAGACGTGGTAGCCGGGCACGGTGGGAACTAGACCGAGCAGCCAGGCAGGAGACAAGCTGATGTCCACACGCCGAGAATTGCAGGGCATCACCAACGACCTGCGAGACACTTTCATCAGTCGATACAACTCTATTGACGGCTATTGGGCTCTTGGGTTCTTTCAATCCCACCTACGAGGTGTTTCCAGTGGAACGCTCAAGTTTGATCTCGTCGGCAATCTTCCGGTAGAAATAGAAGCTAGATTCCCTGAAACGGCCGCATATTATCGTGGTGCGTTTGTCAGACTGGCCAAATCCAAAAACATTCCGGCGGAATGGATCACAGCCGGGGAAATCCGAATCCAATCGCTGTCCGCCGAGACGCTAGATTGCAGCGTCACGCTGACTTCGGACCGTGGAACAGTGTACACCTCGCGTGCCGTCGTCTTCGCCCGGATGCACGATCGCCTAAAAGAATTTCGGTCTGGTGGTAGACAAGGACCGACCAATCAGAAGGGCCAGTGACGCCGCTTACGTAGGATCGACTGACGGCTAACCCGCCCGCAGTTCCTCCGCCAGCAACCTGAACTCATCCCCGCGCGGGCTGTTCTTGCGCCACACCAGCGCAATTTCGCGGTTGGCAAGGTCGGAGCGCAGGGGGCGGGCGATGACGCCGGTGCCGTTGAGGATGCCGGCGTCGAGCGCCATTTCGGGCAGCATCGTGGTGCCGAGGCCGTTGTCGACCATCTGCACCAGCGTGTGCAGGCTGGTGCCGATCATCGTGGCGCTCGCGCGCAGTTCGGGGCGGTTGCAGGCGTCGAGCGCGTGATCCTTCAGGCAATGCCCGTCTTCCAGCAGCAGCAGCCGGTCGGCATCGATCGCATCGGGGCCGACGTCGCCCGCCGTTTCCGGCGCGGTGCCGGCGGGGAAGGCGACGTAAAGCGCGTCGAGTTCGATCGTCTCGTGCTCGACCTCGCCGGTCGGGAAGGGGAGCGCCAGCAGCACGCAGTCGGCGCGGCCGTGATGCAGCGATTCGACCGCCAGCGCGCTGGTTTCCTCGCGCAGGTATAGCTTCAGCTGCGGGCGTTCGCGGCGCAGCCGCGGCAGCAGACGGGGCAGCAGGAACGGCGCGATCGTGGGGATCACGCTCATCCGCACTTCGCCCGACAGCGGCTGGCCCGAGGACTGCACCAGTTCGGACAGTTCCTCCGCCTCGCGCAGCAGGCGGTGGGCCTTTTCAACCACCTGGTTGCCGAGCGGGGTGAAGCGCACCGCGCGCTTGGTCCGTTCGACCAGTGTGACGCCCAGCAGCCCCTCGAGATCGCGCAGCCCCGCCGACAGCGTCGATTGCGAGACGTTGCAGGCATCCGCGGCGCGGCCGAAATGTCCGGCCGAATGCAGCGCCACCAGGTACTGGAGCTGCTTCAGCGTGGGCATGTAGGCGGTCATCAATCGGTGACGGTCTCGGCCGGAGCGACAGTTTCCGCAGGATCGACAGTTTCCGCAGGATCCACTCTGGCCATCTTGAGCTTGCCGCTGACGACGCCGAAGCCGAGCTTGCCTTCGACCAGTTCAAGCGCGTCGCGCCCGAACACGTCGAAGCGCCAGCCTTCCAGCATCGGCAGTTCGCGCGATCCGGCGGCGAGCAGTTCGAGGTCGTCGGAGCGGGCCAGCAGGCGGGCGGCGACGTCGATCTCGCGGCTGCGAATCTTGAGCAGCAATTTGAGCAGGTCGGCCACCAGCGCGCCTTCCTTGCCCAGCGGGGCGCCGCGCGGCGCGCGCGCCGGCATCTCGTCATCGGGTAGCGGCTGCGCCTTTTCCAGCGTCACCATCAGGCGCCGGCCGATCTCGTTGTCCTTCCAGCCCGCCGAAAGCCCGCGCACTTTGGCAAGGTCCTCCTGCCGCTTGGGCGGGTGGCTGGCGATGTCCGCCAGGGTTTCGTCCCGGACGATGCGGCCGCGCGGGATGTTCTTGTCCTGCGCTTCCTTTTCGCGCCACGCCGCCAGCGCCTTGAGCCGCCCCAGCACCGCGGGGTTGCGCCCGGCGGCCTTGATGCGCTGCCACGCGGTACCCGGATCGTTGCGGTAGCCTGCCGGATCGGCAAGCTTTTCCATCTCGATGTCGAGCCAGACGCCGCGGCCGGTCTTTTTCAGGCGGGCCAGGATCCTGGGGAAGATCTTCGCCAGGTGGGTAACGTCGCCGATCGCGTATTCGATCTGGCGTTCGGTCAGCGGTCGGCGCGACCAGTCGGTAAAGCGGGCGCCCTTGTCGATCGCGAAGCCGAGCCAGGATTCGACCAGGTTGGAATAACCGATCTGTTCCGACTGGCTGATCGCCATCATCGCCACCTGGGTGTCGAAGATCGGGTGCGGGGTCTTGCCGGTCAGGTTGTAGATGATCTCGACGTCCTGGCCGCCGGCGTGGAAGATCTTCAGTACGTCCTCGTTGCCGACCATCAGGTCGAGCAGGCAGGTCATGTCGAGCCCCTTGGCCAGCGGATCGATCGCGGCGGCCTCGTGCTCGTCGGCGATCTGGATCAGGCACAGCTCGGGCCAGTAGGTGTTCTCGCGCATGAATTCGGTGTCGACACACACGAACGGCGATTTTTCGAGGCGGGCGCACAGCGCGGCCAAGTCCTCGGTCTTGGTGATCAGGGGATGTATCTTCATGATGCTTTTCGGTATGGACCCGGCAGGGTCCGCGGCTTGACAAAAGGACGGGCTTCGCCTGTTAGCCCGCGGCTTCTCCCTGCCACCTTGCCGTTCAAATGGAAAGAGTTTCGATGCACGCCTATCGCACGCATACCTGCGGTGCCCTGACCGCTTCGGACGTCGGCGCCGATGTCCGCCTGTCGGGCTGGGTGCACAACAAGCGCGACCACGGCGGCGTCCTGTTCGTCGACCTGCGCGACCATTACGGCATCACCCAGGTGGTCGCCGACAGCGATAGCCCGGCATTGCCGGTGCTGGAAAAGCTGCGACTGGAATCGGTCGTCACCATCGACGGCACGGTCAAGGCGCGGGCCGAGGCGGCGGTGAACCCGAACCTGCCGACCGGGGGAATCGAGGTGTTCGCCCGCAGCGTCAGCGTGCAGAGCCATGCCAGCGACCTGCCGCTGATCGTCAACTCGGCCGAGGACTATCCGGAGGAAACGCGCCTCAAGTACCGTTTCGTCGACTTGCGGCGCGAGCGGGTCCACGCCAACATCGTGCTGCGTTCGGGCGTCATCGCATCGCTGCGCCGGCGCATGATCGCGCAGGGCTTTACCGAGTTCCAGACCCCGATCCTGGGCGCCAGCAGCCCCGAGGGCGCGCGCGACTACCTGGTGCCGAGCCGCTTGCACCCGGGCCGGTTCTACGCGCTGCCGCAAGCGCCCCAGATGTTCAAGCAGCTGCTGATGGTCGCTGGCTTCGACCGCTATTTCCAGATCGCGCCGTGCTTTCGCGACGAGGACCTGCGCGCCGACCGCAGCCCGGAATTCTATCAGCTCGACTTCGAGATGAGCTTCGTCACGCAGGAAGACGTGTTCCAGGCGATCGAGCCGGTGCTGGCCGGCGTGTTCGAGGAATTCTCGGGCGGCAAGGCGGTGACCCCGGCCGGCACCTTCCCGCGCATCCCCTACCGCGAGGCGATGCTGAAGTACGGTACCGACAAGCCTGACCTGCGCAACCCGCTCATCATTTCGGACGTGTCGAGCCACTTCACGCAGTCCGGATTCGGCCTGTTCGAGAAGATCGTCGGCGGCGGCGGGGTGGTTCGCGCGATTCCCGCGCCGGCCACCGCCGACAAGAGCCGCAAGTACTTCGACACCATGAACGAGTGGGCGCGCCGTGAAGGCTTTGCGGGGCTCGGCTACGTCACCCGCAAGGGCGGGGATTTCGGCGGCCCGATCGCCAAGAACCACGGCACCGAGGGCATGGGAAAGCTTTACGCCGAACTCGGCCTGGGCGCCGACGACGGGCTGTTCTTTGCCGCCGGCAAGGAAAAGGACGCCGTCAAGCTGGCCGGCGCCGCGCGCACTCGCGTCGGCGAGGAGCTCGGCCTGATCCCCGGCGACCGGTTCGACTTCTGCTGGATCGTCGATTTCCCGATGTTTGAGTACGACGAGGACGCCAAGAAGGTCGATTTCAGCCACAATCCGTTCTCGATGCCGCAGGGTGAGCTGGAGGCGCTGGAGAACCAGGACCCGCTCGACATCCTGGCCTGGCAGTACGACATCGTTTGCAACGGCTACGAGCTGTCGAGCGGCGCGATCCGGAACCACAAGCCCGAGATCATGTACAAGGCGTTCGAGATCGCCGGCTACAGCAAGGCCGAGGTCGACGAGAACTTCTCCGGCATGATCGAGGCCTTCAAGCTCGGCGCGCCGCCGCACGGCGGCTCGGCACCGGGGATCGACCGCATCGTCATGCTGCTGGCCGACGAGCCCAACATCCGCGAGGTCATCGCATTCCCGCTCAACCAGCGGGCGCAGGACCTGATGATGGGCGCGCCGAGCGAGGTTTCGCCCCGCCAGCTGCGCGACGTCCATATTCGCCTGGGCGAGCAGCCGAAGGGCTGAAACCCGGAGCGCGCGCATGGCCCCGCAGCAAATCGCCTGCGTCACGCTAGGCATTGCGGATGTGGCGCATTCGCGGAACTTCTACGCCGGCGCGTTCGGCTGGGAGCCGGTGTTCGCCAACCCGGAAATCCTGTTCTTCCAGATGAACGGGCTGATGCTCGGCCTGTGGCAGAAGGACGCGATGGCCGCCGACATGAACCGCCCGGCGGCCGCGCCGGGATCGGTCGCCCTGGCGCATAACGTGTCAGCTCCGGGCGATGTCGACGCGCTGGTCGATCGCCTGGTGGCGGCCGGCGCGAGCCTGCTGACGCCGCCGTCCGGCCCGCCGCACGGCGGCCGGCGCGCCGTTGTCACCGATCCCGACGGCCACGCCTGGGAGATCGCCTTCAACCCGGCCTGGCCGATCGATTCCGACGGGCGCGTGACGTTCGGGCCCTGACGCGTTTCTTTGCAAGTCGCTCGGGCACTTGCGCGGCGCACGCGCGTTCTCTAGGGCTGCCATCCAATCAGTTTTAATCTGCCGTTCACGAAGGAATAGACCATGAGCGACACCGCCGACCGGGTTAAGAAGATCGTTGTCGAACACCTCGGCGTCGAAGCCGACAAGGTCACCGAAGACGCGAGCTTCATCGACGATCTGGGTGCAGACAGCCTCGACATCGTCGAGCTGGTGATGGCTTTCGAGGAAGAGTTCGGGGTCGAGATTCCGGACGACGCTGCCGAGAAGATCAGCACCGTTTCTGACGCCATCAAGTACATCGACGAAAACAAGGGCTGATCGCCCGGGCATCGGCCGCACTCGCCCAGGCGGGCGCGGACGGGCAAGGAGAAAGGCTCGACCCGCAAGGGACGGGCCTTTCGCGGTTTTGGAGAATTGCATGCGCCGAGTGGTCGTTACCGGACTGGGCCTCGTCACCCCGCTGGGTGCCGACGTCGAGACGACGTGGTCAAACCTCATCGCGGGCAAGAGCGGCATCGCGCCGATCACCCGCTTCGACGTGTCCGACCAGAAGGCCAAAATCGCCGGCGAGGTGAAGGCCCAGGACCACGAATGGGGCTTCGATCCCGACAAGCGGGTGGACTTCAAGGTCCAGCGCCAGGTCGACCCGTTCATCGTCTATGCCATCGATGCCGCCGGCCAGGCGCTCGAGGACGCGGGCCTTGCCGACATGGACGACGATCTCAAGACCCGCGCCGGTGTCTCGATCGGATCGGGTATCGGCGGACTGCCGGGGATCGAAAGCGAATCGCTGGTCCTGGCCGAGAAGGGCCCGGGCCGCGTCTCGCCGCATTTTGTCCACGGCCGCCTGATCAACCTCACCAGCGGCCAGGTCTCGATCAAGTACGGGCTGATGGGCCCGAACCACTCGGTCGTCACCGCGTGCAGCACCGGCGCGCACTCGATCGGTGACGCCGCGCGCATGATCAAGGATGGCGATGCCGACGTCATGCTGGCAGGCGGCGCCGAATCGACGATCAACCCGCTGGGCGTTGCCGGTTTCGCGCAGGCGAAGGCGCTCAACATGAGCTTCAACGACCGCCCGACCCAGGCCAGCCGCCCTTACGACAAGGGACGCGACGGCTTCGTCATGGGCGAGGGCGCGGGCGTGGTCTGCCTTGAGGAATACGAACACGCCAAGGCGCGCGGCGCGAAGATCTATGCCGAGGTCGTCGGTTACGGCCTGTCGGGCGATGCCTACCACGTCACCGCGCCGCACCCGGAGGGCAAGGGCGCCGAGCTGGCGATGCGCATGGCGCTGCGCAAGGCGGGTATGGAACCCAGCGACATCGATTACGTCAACGCGCACGGCACCAGCACGATGGCCGACACGATCGAGCTCGCCGCGGTCAAGCGGGTGCTTGGCAACGACCTTGGCGGCGCGTCGATGAGCAGCACCAAGTCAGCCATCGGCCACCTGCTGGGCGGCGCCGGCGCGGTTGAGACGATCTTCTGCATCCTAGCCATTCGCGACCAGATCGTGCCGCCGACGCTCAACCTCGACGATCCGGACGAGGGCACCGAGGGTGTCGACCTGGTCCCGCACAAGGCCAAGAAGCGCGAAGTGAAGGCGGCGCTGAACAACAGCTTCGGCTTTGGCGGCACCAATGCCAGCGTGATCGTCAAGGCGGTCGAGGACTAGGATGGCGCGCTCGCGCCCGCGGCGCGGGATCGTCCTTGTCGTCGTTCTGGCCGTCCTGCTCGGGGGCGGGCTGGAACTGAGCCGCTGGTTCGGCCCCGGTCCGCTGGGCCGCGACGCGTCGTTCACCGTGCCCGAAGGAACCACGCTGGCGCGGCTGGCGACCAGGCTGGAGCAAGCCCACGCGGTACGCTCGGCCGACAGCTTTCGCCTGCGCGCCCGGGTCCTGGGCGGCGGCGGCGACATCAAGGCGGGCGAATTCCTGCTGCCCAAGGGCGCCAGCGAGCGCGAGATCCTGGCCATCGTCGAAGGTGACGAGGTGCTGCGCCGCTTCGTGACCGTGCCTGAGGGGATGCCCGCGATCATGGTCTTCGACCGGCTGAACGCGGTCAACACCCTGTCCGGCGGAATCGCGGTGCCTGCCGAGGGATCGATCCTGCCGGATACCTACGAAGTTTCCAAGGACGAGCCGCGCGCCGCGGTGCTGGCCCGCATGCAGGCGGCGATGAAAAAGGCGCTGGCCGAGGAATGGGCCAGGCGCGCGCCGGGCCTGGTGGTGAAAACGCCGGAGGAGGCACTGACACTGGCCTCGATCGTCGAGAAGGAAACCGGCAAACCGGCCGAGCGCACGATGGTGGCCGGTCTATACGCCAACCGCCTGCGGATCGGCATGCCGCTGCAGGCCGACCCGACGATCATTTACCCGATCACGCGGGGCAAGCCGCTGGGCCGGCGCATCCTGCGCTCGGAAATCCGCGCGGTGAACGATTACAATACCTATTCGATGGCCGGGTTGCCCAAGGGGCCGATCACCAATCCAGGCCGCGCCAGCATCGCCGCGGTGCTGCATCCCGCGCAGACCAAGGCGCTGTACATGGTCGCCGACGGAACCGGCGGGCACGCCTTCGCCGATACGCTGGAACAGCATAACGCCAACGTCGCGAAGTGGATGGCGATCCGGCGCCAGCGCGGCGAAGTTCAGTAATCGAATTCGCCGATTACCAACCGGGGGTTTAATCGCCCTGGTAATGAACCCATCTGGCCTATGCCGCGTTCGCACCGGCATACCCCACGCCATTATGGCACCCCATTCCTGGAGTTCATCATGCAGACCCGCGAAATTCCCGACGTTACCCTCAAGACCCGCGTTCGCGACGAATCGATTGGCGGCGAAAACCCGTTCCGCTGGCAGGACCTGAAGGTTCGCGACGAATTCGCCGGCAAGCGCGTGGTCGTCTTCGCGCTGCCAGGCGCCTTCACCCCGACCTGCACGACGGAGCAGTGCCCCGCTTATGAGCGCCTTTACGACGACATGATCGCCACGGGCGCGGACGAAGTCTATTGCCTGTCGGTCAACGATGCCTTCGTGATGTACCAGTGGGGCAAGCACCTGGGCCTTGAGAAGGTCAAGCTCCTGCCTGACGGTTCGGGTGCCTTCACCCGCCGCATGGGCATGCTGATCGACAAGGATCACCTCGGCTTCGGGATGCGCTCGTGGCGCTATGCGATGATCGTCGACGACAACGTGGTCACCGCGTGGTTCGAGGAGCCGGGCATCAACGACGACGGCAGCGACGCCGATCCCTATGGCGTCAGCAAGCCGGAGAGCGTGCTCGAAGCACTGAAGGCGTCGCGGCACCCCGCCCAGTCGGCGTGACGTGCCGCAGCCCTACATCCTCACGGCCGAGCTGCCGGGCGACGTGTTCGCCTGGGCAGACGGCCTGAGGAAGGCGCACTTCCCGCCAGAGCGCAATCACCTTGCCGCCCATGTCACGCTGTTCCACGCCTTTGCGCCGTCGCTGCGCGAGGAACTGCGCGCGATGGCGGCCGCGCTGGCGGGCGAATACGCGCCCCCGCAGGCGCAGGTCGACGGCTTGCTCAAGCTGGGTGGGGGGACCGCGATACGGCTGCGCAGCGACGGGATGAGCGCGCTGCGCGGCCGCATCGCGGATCGCTTCGAAACGATGCTGACCGCGCAGGACCAAGGCACCAAGGTCCTGCACATCACGGTCCAGAACAAGGTCAGCGCCGAGGCGGCGCGCGCCCTCCAGGCGGAACTCGGGCCGATGCTGATGCCGCGCCGATTCGCCTTCACCGGGCTTGGCCTGCACCTTTACCACGGCCCGCACTGGGAGGCTGTCGGCATCTGGCCTTTCCGCGGCCGCGCCAGCGCCGACACGCGCGGTTGACCACGCCCGCCTTGCCCCCTATGTGCGCCGCCTGCGAAGGCCGCCGAGGCCGGTCGCAGCCCCTTGGGGCGGAGTAGCTCAGCTGGTTAGAGCAGCGGAATCATAATCCGCGTGTCGGGGGTTCGAGTCCCTCCTCCGCTACCATTCCCGATCAGAAATGCCCGTCGCGCACGGTTTCCATGGCCACGAAGGTGGACGTGCTGGCGACGTGCGGCAGCGCGGAGATGCGTTCGCCCAGCACCTCGCGGTAGCGGCGGATGTCGGCAGTGCGGACCTTGAGCAGATAGTCGAAGTGGCTGGCGATCATGTGGCACTCCTCGACCTCGGGAATGCGCAGCACCGCGACCCGAAACGCTTCGAGCGCGGCTTCGCGGGTGTCGGACAGCTTGACCTCCGTAAAGGCGACGTGATCGAGGCCCAGCATCGCGGGATCGACCTCGGCGCGAAAGCCGCGGATCACGCCGGCGTCGATCAGGCGCCTGAGTCGGACCTGGCACGGCGTCTTGGACAAGCCGACGCGCCGCGCGAGTTCGGCAACCGAGAGACGGCCGTTTTCGCGCAAGGCGGCGATGATCCTGCGATCGGGCGGGTCGATCGTGACGGGATTGCTCATTTTCCGGTCCTTCAGGCCTGCATAGGACGGCATTTTCGGTTCGAATGGCCGCGGATAGGCTGCAATAATGGGCGAACGGGCGCAAGCATCGATGTTATCGTGCCGGCATGACGACCACGCCCTTCGCCGCCTTCGCTCCGCCCGTCCGCCCGCAAGCGCCGCTACGCCGTTCCATCACCTCCGCCTTTCGCCGCCCAGAGCGCGACTGCGTTGCGGCGCTGCTGGAGCAGGCGGCGCTGCCGTCCGATGTGACTGCCCGCGCCCAGGCGACCGCGACCGCGCTAGTCACCGCGCTGCGCGCCAAGCCGCGCGGTTCGGGCGTAGAAGGGCTGGTTCACGAATTCGCGCTGTCGAGCCAGGAGGGCGTCGCCCTGATGTGCCTGGCCGAGGCGTTGTTGCGCATTCCCGACGCCGCCACGCGCGATGCCCTGATCCGCGACAAGATCGCGCCGGGGGACTGGAAAGCCCATGTCGGTGACGGCCGCTCGCTGTTCGTCAACGCAGCGACCTGGGGCCTTGTCGTCACCGGCAAGCTGACCGCCAGCGTCAACGACAGCGGCCTGTCGGCGGCATTGACCCGCCTGATCGCCCGCGCCGGCGAGCCGGTGATTCGCCGCGCCGTCGACATGGCGATGCGGCTCATGGGCGAGCAGTTCGTGACCGGCGAGACGATTGCCGAAGCGCTGAAACGTTCGCGGGGCCCTGAAGCCAAGGGCTATCAGTACAGCTACGACATGCTGGGCGAGGCGGCGACGACCGCCGAAGACGCGGCGCGCTATTACAAGGATTACGAGCGCGCGATCCACGCGATCGGGCAGGCATCCGCCGGGCGCGGGGTTTACGCCGGGCCGGGCATCTCGGTGAAACTTTCGGCGCTGCACCCGCGCTATACCCGCGCGCAAGTCGGCCGGGTGATGGACGAACTGCTGCCGCGGCTTTCCGAGCTGGCGGCGCTGGCGAAAGGCTATGGCATCGGCTTCAACATCGATGCCGAGGAGGCCGACCGGCTGGAGATCTCGCTCGACCTGCTGGAAAGCCTGGCGAACGACCCGGCGCTGGCCGGGTGGGACGGGCTGGGTTTCGTGGTCCAGGCCTATGGCAAGCGCTGCCCGTTCGTGATCGACTGGATCGTCGATCTTGCCCGCCGCAGCGGCCGCCGCATCATGGTGCGGCTGGTCAAGGGCGCCTACTGGGATGCCGAGATAAAGCGGGCCCAGGTCGACGGACTGACAGATTTCCCGGTCTTCACCCGCAAGGTCCACACCGACGTCTCGTACCTGGCATGCGCGGCCAGGTTGCTGACGGCGCGCGACGCGGTGTTCCCGCAGTTCGCCACGCACAATGCCCAGACGCTGGCGACGATCCACGCGCTGGCCGGTCCCGATTTCACGGTCGGCGACTACGAGTTCCAGTGCCTCCACGGCATGGGTGAGCCGCTTTACGACGAGGTCGTCGGGACGGACAAGCTTGGCCGGCCATGCCGCATCTACGCGCCCGTCGGCACGCACGAGACGCTGTTGGCCTACCTGGTCCGGCGCCTGCTGGAAAACGGCGCCAATTCCTCGTTCGTGAACCGCATCGGCGATCCAGCTGTGCCGATCGCGGAGCTGGTCGCGGACCCGGTTGCCGAAGTGCGTGCGATGCCCGATCCGGGTGCGCCGCACCCGGCAATCGCGTTGCCCGCCGACCTCTATCCCGGCCGCCGCAATTCGCGCGGGCTGGACCTGGCCGACGAAAGCGTCCTGGCGGACGTTTCCGAGCGGCTCCAGGCCAGCGCGGGCCGGGACTGGCACGCCGGGGGTGAAGATACGGGCGGGGGGCGTGCCGTGCTCAATCCCGCCGACCACGGCGACCGCGTCGGCACCGTGGTGGAGGTGACGACGAAGCAGGCCGCCGCCATGGCGGCCGCGGCGCGCGCCGCCGCGCCGGCGTGGGCTGCCACCGCGGTCGATGCCCGCGCCGCCTGCCTCGAGCGGGCTGCGGACTTGCTTGATGCCCGGATGGAAGACCTGCTCGGCCTGATCATGCGCGAGGCAGGCAAATCGCTGCCCAACGCTATCGCCGAAGTGCGCGAGGCCCTCGATTTCCTGCGCTATTACGCGTTGCAGGCGCGGGCAACGATGACGGACCAGGCGCCGCTTGGCGTCGTCACTTGCATAAGCCCGTGGAACTTCCCGCTGGCGATCTTCACCGGGCAGGTCGCCGCCGCGCTGGTCACCGGCAACGCCGTGCTGGCGAAACCGGCCGAGGAAACGCCCCTGATCGCGGCGCAGGCGGTGGCTATCCTTCATGAAGCCGGCGTTCCGCGCGACGTCCTGCAACTCGTTCCGGGCGATGGCGCGGTCGGCGGGGCACTGGTGGCCGCGGCGGAGACGGGGGGCGTGCTATTCACCGGGTCGACCGAGGTGGCGCGGATCATCCAGGGCGAGCTTGCCAAGCGGCTGGGCGCGCAGGGCAACCCGATCCCCTTCATCGCCGAGACCGGCGGGCAGAATGCGATGATCGTGGACAGCTCGGCGCTGGCCGAGCAGGTTGTCGCCGACGTTCTGGCATCGGCCTTCGACAGCGCCGGGCAGCGCTGTTCGGCGCTGCGGATCCTGTGCTTGCAGGACGATATCGCCGACCGAACGCTGGCGATGCTTCGCGGCGCGCTGGCCGAGCTGTCGGTCGGGCGGACCGACCGTCTGGCGGTTGACATCGGCCCGGTCATCACCGCTGACGCGCAGGCCGGCATCGCACGCCATATCGAGGCGATGCGCGCGAAGGGGTGCCGTGTGACCCAGGTCGCGCTCCCGCCCGAAGCCGGCGCCGGCACCTTCATCGCCCCGACCATCATCGAAATCGACAGGGTCGATCAGCTCGAACGCGAGGTGTTCGGACCGGTCCTCCATGTCATGCGGTTTCGCCGCAGCGGGCTCGACGCCCTGATCGATGCGATCAACGCGACCGGCTATGGCCTGACCTTCGGCCTGCATACGCGCCTCGACGAGACGATCGCGCACGTCACCGGGCGGGTGCGGGCGGGCAACGTCTACGTCAATCGTAACGTAATCGGCGCGGTCGTCGGCGTGCAGCCGTTCGGAGGGCGCGGGCTTTCCGGGACCGGACCCAAAGCGGGCGGGCCGCTGTATCTCGGCCGCCTGGTCCACGCGCCGCTGGTGGCCCCGGCATCGTGCCGGCCCGGCACCGTTACCGAGCTGCCGGGCCCGGTCGGCGAACGCAATCTTTACGCGCTGCACCCGCGCGGCGACATCCTGCTGTTGGCCCGGAGCGACAAGGGCCTGGCCGCCCAGCTTGCCGCGGTCGAGGCGACGGGCAACCGCGCGGTCGTATTCGCGCCGCACCTTCAGATCGCCGGACTGCCCGTCTTTGCGCGCCGGGTCGACGATCCGGCCGCCGCCGGTCCCTATGCCGGCGCCTTGGTGGAGGGGGACGCGGTAGTCCTGCGGCGCCAATTGCCGCGCATCGCGGCGCTGCCGGGGCCGATCGTGCTGACCCAGGCGGGCAAGCCCCGGCTGGACTGGCTCGTCGAGGAAGTCTCGACTTCCATCAACACCACCGCGGCGGGGGGCAACGCCAGCCTGATGGCGATGGTCTGACCGCTGACAGGATCGTGCGTTCGATTGCAATTTTGCTTCGCGTGCGCTCTTGGCTAGAGCGGGACGTGAACGAGAGGACCTGATGATCGATTTCGATTTCGCGCTCGGCGATACGGCCGACATGATCCGCGAGACGACCGCCCGCTTCGCGGCGGACCGCATCGCGCCGCTTGCCGCCGCGATCGATGCGGAAGACCGCTTTCCGATCGAGCTGTGGCCCGAAATGGGCGCGCTCGGCCTGCACGGGATCACCGTCGAGGAAGAGTGGGGCGGTCTTGGCCTCGGCTACCTCGAGCACGTCATCGCGCAGGAAGAAGTCGCCCGCGCTTCTGCCTCCGTCGGGCTCAGCTACGGCGCGCACTCGAACTTGTGCGTCAACCAGATCCGCCGCTGGGGCAACGATGCGCAGAAGGCGAAGTACCTCCCCGGGCTGATCAGCGGCGAGCATGTCGGCAGTCTGGCGATGAGCGAGGCCGGCGCCGGTTCGGATGTCGTCTCGATGAAGCTGAAAGCGGAGCAGCGCGGCGACCGCTGGGTGCTTAACGGCACCAAGTTCTGGATCACCAATGCGCCGTATGCCCAGACGCTGGTGGTCTATGCCAAGACCGGCGAGGGGAGCCGCGGCATCACCGCCTTCCTGATCGAAAAAGGCATGGCCGGATTTTCCATCGGCCAGAAGATCGACAAGATGGGGATGCGCGGATCGCCCACCGCCGAACTGGTGTTCGACGATTGCGAAGTGCCTGAAGACAACGTCATGGGTCCGCTTCACGGCGGCGTCGCGGTGCTGATGAGCGGGCTCGACTACGAGCGTGCGGTGCTGGCGGGCATCCAGCTTGGTATCATGCAGGCGTGCCTCGACACAGTCCTGCCCTTCGTGCGCGACCGCAAGCAGTTCGGGCAGCCGATCGGCTCGTTCCAGCTGATGCAGGCGAAGGTCGCCGACATGTATGTCGCGCTCAATTCGGCGCGTGCCTACGTCTACGCGGTCGCGCGCGCCTGCGACGCGGGCCGCACCACGCGCTTTGATGCCGCCGGCGCAATTCTGCTGGCCAGTGAAAACGCCGTTCGCGTCAGCCTCGAAGCGGTCCAGGCGCTTGGCGGCGCGGGCTATACCAAGGATTGGCCGGTCGAGCGCTTTATGCGCGATGCCAAGCTGCTCGACATCGGGGCGGGGACCAACGAGATCCGCCGGATGCTGATCGGCCGCGAATTGATCGGCGCGTCTCAGTGAAGGGGTTTGGCGCATGAGCGCGCCCGTTCTCGGCACCAAGCTCGCCACCGATGGCGAGGAGTTCCGCGCCCGGGCGGCGCACAACCGCGCCCTGGCGGACGACCTTCGCGCGCGGGTGGCCAAGGCGGCGCTGGGCGGAAACGAAAAGTCGCGCGAGCGCCATACGGCGCGCGGCAAGCTGCTGCCGCGCGAGCGAGTAGAACGCCTCCTCGACCCCGGCTCGCCGTTCCTCGAGATCGGGCAGCTCGCCGCGGGCGGGATGTATGACGACGAGGTTCCCGGTGCCGGCATGATCGCGGGCATCGGGCTGGTGTCGGGACGGCGCTGCATGATCGTGGCCAACGACGCCACGGTGAAGGGCGGCACCTACTACCCGGTGACGGTCAAGAAGCACCTGCGGGCGCAGGAAATCGCGCTCGAGAACCGGCTGCCGTGCATCTACCTGGTCGACAGCGGCGGCGCTAACCTGCCCAACCAGGCCGAGGTCTTTCCCGACCGCGATCACTTCGGCCGCATCTTTTTCAACCAGGCGCAGATGAGCAGCCGGCAGATCCCGCAGATCGCCTGCGTAATGGGCAGCTGCACCGCGGGCGGCGCCTACGTTCCGGCGATGAGCGACGAGAGCGTGATCGTGGCGGGCCAGGGCACGATCTTCCTGGCCGGGCCGCCGCTGGTCAAGGCCGCGACGGGCGAGGAGATCACGGCCGAGGACCTGGGCGGGGGTGACCTGCATGCGCGCAAGTCGGGCGTGGTCGATCACCTGGCGCAGGACGACGATCACGCACTGGCGATCGTGCGCGACATCATCGCCACCCTGCCGCCGCCAGCCCCGCACGCCCTGGACGTGTCCGAGGCCGAGCCGCCGCGCCACGATCCCGGTGAACTTTACGGCGTCATTCCCGACGACGTGCGCGCACCTTACGACGTGCGCGAGGTGATCGCCCGGCTTGTCGACGACAGCGCCTTTCATGAGTTCAAGGCGCTTTACGGAACCACGCTGGTCTGCGGATTTGCCCGCATTCACGGCATGCCGGTGGCGATCCTGGCCAACAACGGCGTGCTGTTCTCCGAATCCGCGCAAAAGGGCGCGCATTTCATCGAGCTCGCCTGCCAGCGCCGCACGCCGCTGCTGTTC
The DNA here is from genome assembly GCF_049354825.1 of Parablastomonas sp. CN1-191. GTDB lineage: Bacteria > Pseudomonadota > Alphaproteobacteria > Sphingomonadales > Sphingomonadaceae > Novosphingobium. Next base: position 324,132 of record NZ_CP186480.1, read on the forward strand.
CTGCAGAACATCTCGGGCTTCATGGTCGGCGGCAAGTACGAGGCCGAAGGCATCGCCAAACACGGCGCCAAGCTGGTGACCGCCGTGGCAACCGCGCAGGTCCCCAAGATCACCGTCCTGATCGGCGGCAGCTTCGGCGCCGGCAATTACGGCATGTGCGGGCGCGCCTACAGCCCGCGGTTCCTGTTCACCTGGCCCAATGCCCGCATCAGCGTAATGGGCGGCGAGCAGGCGGCCAGCGTGCTGGCCACGGTCCACCGCGAAGCGGGCAACTGGACGCCCGAGCAGGCCGAGGCGTTCAAGGCGCCGGTGCGCCAGAAGTACGAGGACGAGGGCAACCCCTATTATGCTACCGCGCGGCTGTGGGACGACGGCGTGATCGACCCGGTGCAGACGCGCGACGTGCTGGGGCTGGCATTCGCCGCCTGCCTCGATGCGCCCATTCCCGAAGCAGCGCGCTTCGGCGTGTTCCGGATGTGATGCGATGATCGGTTCCCTTCTCATCGCCAACCGCGGCGAAATCGCCTGCCGGATCATTCGCACCGCGCGGGCGATGGGCGTCCGCACGATCGCGGTCTATTCCGATGCCGATGCCAAGGCGCTGCATGTGCGCGAGGCGGACGAGGCGATTCATATCGGCCCCTCGCCGGCGCGCGAAAGCTACCTGGTGGGCAGCAAGATCATCGCCGCGGCAAAAGCTGCCGAGGCCGAGGCCATTCACCCCGGCTACGGCTTCCTGTCGGAGAACGCCGACTTCGCGCAGGCCGTGCTCGACGCGGGTCTGGTCTGGGTCGGCCCGAAGCCCGCTTCGATCCGCGCGATGGGTCTGAAGGATGCCGCCAAGGAACGCATGATAGCGGCCGGCGTACCGGTGACGCCGGGCTACCTGGGCGAGGACCAGGCGCCGCGTCGCCTCAAGGCCGAGGCCGATGCGATCGGCTATCCGGTGCTGATCAAGGCGGTGGCGGGCGGGGGCGGCAAGGGCATGCGCCGCGTCGACGACGCCGCGCAATTCCTGGAGATGCTCGAAAGCTGCAAGCGCGAGGCGGCGTCGAGCTTCGGCGATGAGCGGGTGCTGATCGAGAAGTACATCCTCTCGCCGCGCCATATCGAGGTCCAGGTCTTCGGCGACAGCCACGGCAACGTCGTCCACTTGTTCGAGCGTGATTGCTCGCTTCAGCGACGTCACCAGAAGGTGATCGAGGAGGCCCCTGCGCCGGGCATGGACGCGGCGACGCGCGAGGCGGTCTGCGCCGCCGCGGTGCGTGCGGCAAAGGCGGTCGATTACGAAGGCGCCGGCACGATCGAATTCATCGCCGACGCCAGCGAGGGCCTGCGCGCCGACCGCATCTGGTTCATGGAGATGAACACCCGCCTGCAGGTGGAGCATCCGGTGACCGAGGCGATCACCGGTCAGGACCTTGTCGAATGGCAGTTGCGGGTGGCCAGCGGCGAGGCGCTGCCCTGCCGCCAGGACGAACTCTCTATCAACGGCTGGGCGATGGAGGCGCGCCTTTATGCCGAGGATCCGGCCACCGGGTTCTTGCCCAGCACCGGCACGCTGCGCGAATTCGACGTGTCCAGCCATGCTCGCGTCGATACCGGGGTCGAGGAAGGGAGCACGATCAGCCCGTTCTACGATCCGATGATCGCCAAGATCATCGTTCACGCCGCCAGCCGCGAGGACGCCGCGGCGCAAGCCGAGGACATGTGCGCCACCACCACGGTCTGGCCGGTCAAATCGAACGCCGGGTTCCTGACGCGCCTGTTCGCGCATCCCGATTTCGTGGCCGGAAACGTCGATACCGGATTTATCGAACGGAGCCTAGGCGACCTGGTTTCCGCCTTTGTGCCGGATGAGGCCTGGGCCTCTGCGGCGCAGTGGATGATCGATTACGACGCGAATATGCCGCCTCGGCGCGGCACGCCCTGGCACGAGCTGTCCGGCTTTCGCGCCAATGCTACCGGCAAGCGCCGCGTTGCAGTGGAGCATGGCGGCGAGGTGCGCGTCATGGATGGGCTCGACCGGCCGATCTTCGATCTTCTTCACGCGCGCAAGTTCGGCGACACCGTCGTGGTCTTCCACCGGGGGGAGGGATGGACCTTCAATCGCACCGGGCAGGGCCGCAAGGCGGGGGGCAGCGCCGGCAATGGCGCGATCGTTGCGCCGATGCCGGGCAAAGTCACCGCGGTCACGGTCAAGGAGGGCGACGAGGTGGCAGAGGGCCAGCCGCTGCTGACGCTCGAGGCGATGAAGATGGAACACACGCTGGTCGCGCCCTTTCCTGGGACCGTGACCGGGCTGGCGGCGGAACCGGGCGGGCAGGTGAGCGAAGGCAGCGTCCTGGCTACGGTCGTTCGCGCCGCGGACTAGGCCTTGTCGGTCAGCGGGTCGCTCCTGCGGGTGTCGCGCATCAGCACGGCGGTCACCAGCGACACGGCGCAAATGGCGGTGACGTACCAGGCGAATCCGCCTTCGTTGCCGCCTTGCTTGAAGCTGAGCGCCACGTATTCGGCCGTGCCGCCGAACAGCGCGTTGCCGATTCCGTAGGCCAGGCTGACCCCAAGCGCGCGGATGTGCAGGGGGAACAGCTCGGCTTTGAACAGGCCGCTGACCGACGTGTAGAAGCTGTTGATCGCCAGCCCGCCCAGGATCAGCGCGAAGGCCGCGCCGGGGCTTTGCACGCCGCTCAGCACGCGCAAAAGCGGCAGGGTCAGCGCCGTTGCCAGCAGGCCGAACAGGATCATGTTGGTTCGCCGCCCGATCCGGTCCGACAGCGCGCCCAGCAGCGGCTGCAGCGCCACGAACGGGATCAGCACCGCGGTCATCACCCAGTTGGCGGACTTGGCATCCATCCCCGCCGTGTTGACGAGGTACTTTTGCATGTACGTGGAGAACACGTAGAACATCAGCGATCCCCCGGCCGTAAGGCCGAGCACGGTCAGGAAGGCGCGCCAGTGCGGCACCAGCCCGCGGATCAGGCCGGCATCGCGATGGTTCGCGGCGCGCGCGGCCGTTTCATGCATCGAAGCGCGCAGCACCATCACGCCGACCGCGCCGACCGCGCCCAGCGCAAAGGGGATGCGCCAGCCCCACGCCTTCAGCTCCGCTTCGCTCAGCGCGCTTTGCAGGACCAGGATGACGGCCAGCGCCAGCAACTGGCCGCCGATCAGCGTGACGTACTGGAAAGAGGCGAAGAAGCCGCGGCGGCCCGCCGGGGCAATTTCACTGAGGTAGGTCGCGGCGGTGCCGTATTCCCCGCCGGTCGAGAAGCCCTGGATCATCCGGCCGATCAGGAGGAGGGCCGGCGCTGCCGCACCGATCGCCGCATAGTCGGGCAGGACGGCGATCAGCGCCGCGCCCAGGCCCATCAACAATATCGCTACAACCATCGCGCGGCGGCGGCCGCGGCGATCGGCAAGGCGGCCGAAATACCAGCCGCCCAGGGGCCGCATCAGGAAGCCGACGGCGAAAATGCCCGAGGTGCCGAGCAACTGTGCAGTGGCATCGCCCTTGGGGAAGAAGGCGGAGGAGAAATAGAGCGCGGTAAAGGCGTAGACGTAGAAGTCGTACCATTCGATGAGGTTGCCCATCGAGCCGGCGACGATTGCGCGAACGCGCCCCGCGGTGGAAAGCCCGCCTGCCTGCGGGACGGTCTCGATCAAGGTGGCCCCCCTCGCACGTCGTTGCTGCGACGGTCTGCCGCGCTGGACCTGCAAAAGCAAATGGGGCCGGCATTGCTGCCAGCCCCACGCTCGCCGTTCACGGTGCCGATGACTTGGGCGAACCGCCTTTTGACCCGAGGTCGTTCAGGACGATGTGGCCGCGGTGATGCGTTTCGAACAGTCTCGCCATGCTTGCGCACGTGAGTGCCCGGCATCGCGATGCTCGTCGCATCGGGCCCACCCGATCCGAACCGAAGTTCGTACCTGGCGTATCGTCTCTCACTTTTCGGTGGCCCGCGAGGGCCGGCGTTCATCACCTGCATCGAGGCCGGCGTTTCCAAGCGATCCGGCCAAGACCATCACGCTTTGAATGACCGGTCCCGTCAGGTGGTAGGTCCGGACCGAAGCCCATTCCATCCCACCTGGCGGTTCCGTAGTCTGTCCCGAGCCATCCTGTCCGACCCGTACCGTCCTGACCGAAGTCCGACCTGTCCGAATCTTTCCCAGGCGGTTCGAAACCGACCTGCCGAGGGTATGCCGCTCACTAGCATCTGCGGTTCGCCAGGGTTGGCCCGAAGGCCGCGCGAGGCGTGTTTTCCGACACTGCTGCGGGCAAGGCCCACGGACCGGAACCCGATTGACTTTTTCTTTTGCTTTCCGGGTTTTACCCCTTCAAGTTCAGAAGCCGTCTCGCCGTTCCGATGACTTGAAGCTGCGCCTCGAAGCCGAGTCGGGCAAGCGAAAAATGCGCAAGTTATCCACAACCGCCGGTTCGGCGGTGGACAACTTCGTAAACCACCGTCATTGGGCCGGATTCTGCGTTGGAGAAAAGCTTCCGCAGGCTCCCTCAGCCCCGGCGGTCCCGCTGCGCCAGCAAGCGCAGGCGCAGTGCATTGAGCTTGATGAAGCCGGCGGCGTCCTTCTGGTCGTAAGCGCCGGCATCGTCCTCGAACGTCACGTGGCGTTCCGAATAAAGGCTGTCGGCGCTCTTGCGGCCGACCAGTTGCGCCATGCCCTTGTAGAGCTTGAGCCGCACGGTCCCGTTCACGCGCGCCTGGCTGTGATCGATCGCCGCCTGGAGCATCTCGCGCTCGGGCGCGAACCAGAAGCCGTTGTAGATCAGCTCCGCGTACTTGGGCATCAGCTCGTCCTTGAGGTGCGCCGCGCCGCGGTCGAGCGTGATCTGCTCGATGCCGCGGTGCGCGCGGGCATAGATCTCGCCGCCCGGCGTCTCGTACATGCCGCGGCTCTTCATGCCGACGAAACGGTTCTCCACCAGGTCGAGCCGGCCGATGCCGTGCTTGCGGCCAAGTTCGTTGAGCGCGGTCAGCAACGCCGCCGGGCTCATCGCCTGGCCGTTCAGCGCAACCCCGTCGCCCTTTTCGAAATCGATGGTGATGTATTCGGGCGCATCGGGCGCGTCCTCTGGGTCCACGGTGCGCGAATAGACGTAGTCGGGCGTTTCCTCCCACGGGTCTTCCAGCACTTTGCCCTCGCTGCTGGTGTGGAGCAGGTTGGCATCCGTCGAGAACGGGCTTTCGCCGCGCTTGTCCTTGGGGACGGGAATCTGGTGCGCCTCGGCCCAGGCGATCAGCGCGGTGCGGCTGGTGAGGTCCCATTCGCGCCACGGGGCGATGACCTTGATATCGGGGGCCAGCGCATAGGCGCTGAGCTCGAAGCGGACCTGGTCGTTGCCCTTGCCGGTGGCGCCGTGGGCGATGGCGTCGGCACCGGTTTCGCGGGCGATCTCGATCAGGCGCTTGGAGATCAGCGGGCGGGCGATGCTGGTGCCGAGCAGGTAGTCGCCCTCGTAACGGGCGTTGGCTCGCATCATGGGGAAGACGAAATCGCGCACGAATTCCTCGCGCAGGTCGTCGATATAGATGTTGGCGTCGGGCAGGCCCATCAGCTTGGCCTTGGCGCGGGCGGGTTCCAGCTCCTCGCCCTGGCCCAGGTCGGCGGTGAAGGTCACCACTTCGCATCCGTAAGTGACCTGCAGCCATTTCAGGATCACGCTGGTGTCGAGCCCGCCCGAATAGGCGAGGACGACTTTCTTCGGCGCGGCGTTAAGATCGGACATGAGCGGATTCCTGCGATTCAGACGGTCGGCGCGCCTCTAGGCCAGCGGCGAAGTCCACACAAGTTGACACACTTGACACCGTCCTGCGCAAACGGAGCTGCGGGGGCTTCGGCGGGATCAGGAAAACGGATCGGGGTGCGTACGCGGGACATGACGCGGTCCTGTCACGAATCCGGTGCTGTAGGACAGCCCTTGTCCGCGCCGCCCCCTCGGCTATCTGCGGACAGGCCTGCGAAGCGGAGGACAGCACATGGCCGTCGACATCGTCATCTACCACAACCCCAAGTGCGGCACGTCGCGCAACACCCTGGCGATGATCCGCAACGCCGGGATCGAGCCGCACGTGGTCGAATACCTGAAGACGCCGCCGGCGCGCGAACTGCTGGTCGAACTGATCGCCCGCGCGGGCATGGCCCCGCGCGCCCTGCTGCGCGACAAGCAGGCCGAATTCGCCGAACTGGGTCTGGCGGACCCGGCGTTGTCCGACGATGCGCTGGTCGACGCGATGGTGGCGCACCCGATCCTGATCAACCGCCCGCTGGTCGTCTCGCCGCTGGGCGTGAAGCTGTGCCGCCCCTCGGAAGAGGTGCTGGACCTGCTGCCGACCCCCCAGCAAGGTGCCTTTGCCAAGGAGGACGGCGAAGTGGTGGTCGACCAGGCCGGGCAGCGCGCGCGCTGACAGGCGCTAGCGCTGCGGCGCGTCGGCGCGATCGGGATTGCGCTTGTCGGCGACGTAGCTGTGGCCGCGCTCGCCCTTGACGATGTCGAACAGGCCGACCGCCTCGAACAGGGCGGGGAAGTTCTTGACCCCGTAGTTGCGCGGATCGATCGGCGCCTGGCGCTTGGCGGCGCTGCCGGCGGCGGACATTTCGGCCCAGCCGTCGTCGTGCGCGGTCGCCTCCACCGCGCCGCGCAGCACGCCGACCAGCGTGGCGTCGAGCGCGAGGGGCTTGTCGGCATTGGCCTTGGCGGCGGGTTTAGGGGCGGGCTGGGCGGTCTCGGCGGCCTTGGCGGGCGACTTGGCGCCGCCCCGGCTGCGGCTGCGCGCTGGCCTGGGCGCGGGCAGGTCGGCGCCGTCCTCCTCCTCGCCCAGGCGGTCGAGGTAGAGAAACGTGGTGCAGGCGTTGACGAAGGGCATCGGGGTCTTGCGCTCGCCAAAGCCGTAGACCTCGTGGCCGTTGGCCTTGAGCTGCATGATCAGCGGGGTGAAATCGGCGTCGCTGCTGGCGATGCAGAACGCATCGAGCTTCTGGGTATAGAGCAGCTCCATCGCGTCGATCACCAGCGCGATGTCGGTGGCGTTCTTGCCGGCGGAGTAATTGAACTGCTGGATCGGCCGGATGGCGAATTCGTGCAGCTTGCCGGTCCAGCCCTTGAGCCCGTTCGATCCCCAGTCGCCATAGGCGCGGCGGATGTTGGCGGTGCCGTATTTCGACAGTTCGGCCAGCATCGCGGAAATCTTTGTGTGCGAGACATTGTCGGCATCGATCAGCAGCGCGATGCGGCGGCTGGGTGTTGCGGCGGGCTGGTCGGTGTCCATGATAATCTTTCAGTGACGAGCGCCCTGCGGCGGTGAATCCGCAGCCTACACGATGAACCGCGCAGCGTGCAGCAAATAGGTTGCCCGGCTTGCCAGCGGCACGCTCCGTTCGTAATCGATTGCCACCGGGATCGTGCAACCTCCCGGTCAGGCCACTTCCGGCTTCTGCCAGGGCCCAAGCGTTGCCTTCAGTCCCGCCTTGCGCGGGCAAGGAGGTATGGGTGACCGGGCCAGCATTTCATCATCCCGATTTTTCGGAACTGGTGCGCGTCTCGGCGCGGATCGGGTGCCTGTCTTTTGGCGGTCCGGTCGGCCAGATCGCGCTGTTGCACCGCGAACTGGTCGATGAGCGGCGCTGGGTCAGCGAGGAGGAGTTCCTCCAGGCACTCAACCTGTGCCACTTGCTGCCCGGTCCTGAAGCGCAGCAGCTGGCGACCTGGCTCGGATGGAAGCTCCACGGATGGCGCGGCGGGCTGGCCGCGGGGCTGCTGTTCGTGGTGCCGGGCGCGCTGGTGATGCTGGCGCTGACGCTGCTTTACGCCGCCGCCGCGCACCTGACATGGTTCGCGGCGTTGTTCCTCGGGATCAAGGCGGCGGTGCTGGGAATCGTCGCGCAGGCGCTGGTGCGGATCGCGGGGCGGGCACTGAAGACGCGGCTCCAGCGCGTGCTGGCGGTGGCGGCCTTCGTCGCATTGGTCCTGTTCGACGCGCCGTTCCCGCTGGTCGTGCTGGCGGCGCTGGCGATCGGCGCGGCGTTCGGCGCACGGCGGCCGGACTTGCTGGCGCTTGCGCCGGCAATGCCTGCCGAGGCCAAGCCGGTATCGCATCCGTGGCTGGCCAGCTTGCGCGCCGTGCTGGTCTGGGGGGCGATCTGGGCGGCGCCGATGGTCGCTGTCCTGCTATTGCTGGGGCGCGGTCACGTGTTGTGGCAGATCGGGGTGTTCTTCTCACAGCTCGCGGTCGTGACCTTCGGGGGCGCTTACGCGGTGTTGGCCTACATGGCGCAAGAGGCGGTTACTACGCACCACTGGCTGCTCGCCGGCGAAATGGCCGACGGGCTCGGCCTGGCCGAAACCACACCCGGTCCGCTAGTGATGGTCACCCAGTTCGTGGGCACGCTGGCGGCGATGCGCGCGCCGGCTCCGTTCACGCCGCTGGTGGCAGGGCTGCTCGGCGCAGCGCTCACCACTTGGGTCACCTTCGCGCCATGCTTCCTGTGGATCTTCGCGGTCGCGCCGTGGATAGGGCGGCTCCAGCGCGCGACGGCGCTCAAGGGCGGCCTGGCGGGCGTGACTGCGGCGGTGGTCGGCGTGATCGCCAACTTGTCGCTGTGGTTCGCGCTGCACTTGCTGTTCGCCCGGGTGAGCGTGGTTCAGGCCGGGCCGCTGCGCTGGCAGGTTCCCGATCTCGCCACCTTCGATGCGCGCGCGGCGCTGATCGCCGCAGTCGCGGCGGCACTCATTTTCAAGGTAAGGTGGGGCATCGTGCCGGTGCTGGGCATCTGCGCGGCCTTAGGGTTGGCAATGTCGGCCTTGTGACGACGGCGGTCAGGTGAAATGCGGCCCCGGCTTGTCGTACAAGCCCTCGTAATGGACCAGGTTTGGGCGCGGGCCGAGGGGTTGAGGCTGGCCGCGGCGGAAGGCCCATTCGCCGCGGTCGCAATCCTCGGCGCGGACGTAGCCATTGATGTAGAAGCGGCGGTAGTGGTCCGACGCGTTGCGGCCCGAGCCGTGGACCAGGTACGGGCTCCACAGCGCCAGGTCGCCGGGTTCGAGCTCGAGGTCGATCAGCGCCGAGGGATCGAGGCCGGCGGCGACGAGAGCGCTTTCCTCGACCCGGCTGTGCATCACGCTCTGCCCGGTGGGGATGTCGATGGGGCCGGCCTTGTGGCTGCCGGGCAGGATCTTCATCGCGCCGCTCCGCGCATCGTGCGGATCGATCGCCAACCCGGTCTGGACGTAGCTGGTGGCCAGGTTGCGATAGGCGCTGTCCGGCCGGCGAAAGCGCGAATCCTGGTGGTAGGCAAAGTCGCCTTGCCCGCCCGGTACCTTCCAGTGCACCTGGTTGATGATCTGCTTGACGTCCTCGCCGATCAGCGGGCGCAGCGTCGCCTCGATCCGGGCGGCGGTGCGGAAGCGGTCCAGCACGATGTTGTGATAGGACGGCCATTGCACCATCCGCACCTCGCCGCCGTCGAGCCGGTAGTTGAGGTTGCCGTATCGGAACGAGCGGCCGAGCCCGACCCCTTCGGCGTGAACCTCGTCGACCGCGGCGGCAAGCTCGGCCACGGCGCCGGGGGGGAAGACGCCCCGCACGATCGCATAGCCGTTCTCGGCATAGTCTTCGGCCAGGCTCATCGCGCTTACTCCGCCGCTTCGCGTTCCGTATCGGTTACCGGCGCGCTGCTCGCCAGCCGCTCCTCCGCGGCCTCGATCCAGCCGCGGGTGATCGGCAGGGCGTGCCGGTCGCGCGTGTAGATGATCTGGAAGTTGCACAGCGCGCTGCTTTCGAACCCGGTCGCCGCGCCGGCGAGGTAGAACAACCACATGCGGTAGAACTTGGCGCCGAACATCGCCTCGATCTCGGCCCGGTGGGCGACGCAGCGGTCGTACCAGGCCAGCAGCGTGTAGGCGTAGTGCAGGCGCAGGATCTCGACGTCGGCGATCATCAGCCGCACGGGCTCGCTCGCCGCGACGGTTTCGGACAGCGCCGGGATGTAGCCACCGGGGAAGATGTACTTGCGGGTGAAGGCGTCGGTCACGCCCGGCTTGCCCATCAGGCCGATGGTGTGGAGCATCATCACGCCCTGATCGGTCAGCAGGTTGGAACAGGCGCGGAAGAACGTCTCGAACTGCGGCTGGCCGACATGCTCGAACATGCCGACCGAGACGATCCGGTCGAACCGGTCGCCGCGCGCGGCCATGTCGCGGTAGTCGATCAGTTCGAACGTCACGCGGTCCGCGACCCCGGCGTCCTGTGCGTTCTGCCGGGCGAGGGCGAGCTGCTCCTCGCTCAGCGTGATGCCGGTGACGCGCGCGCCGCAGCGCTTTGCCAGCCAGATCGCCAGCCCGCCCCAGCCGCAGCCGATGTCGAGCACGGTCATGCCGGGTTCGAGGTGCAGCTTGGCCGCGATGTGCGCCAGCTTGGCCTCCTGCGCCTCGTCCAGGGTCATCCCCTCGCGCGGCCAATAGGCGCAGGAATACTGCATCTGCCGGTCGAGGAAGAGGCGGTAGAAATCGTTGCCGAGGTCGTAGTGGTGGGCGACGTTCTTCTTTGACGACCGCGCCGCGTTGTAGCTCGCCAGCTTGTGCAGTGCCTTGTCCTTGAGGCGGCGCAGCGGACGCGGCGGGCGCATGCTGGCGCCGCGTTCCCACGGCGCGTTGGCGCGAAACAGGCGGACCAGGCCAAGGATGTCGTCGCCGGCCACCACCAGCGATCCGTCCATGAAGGCTTCGGCGGCGCCCAGCGCGGGATCGGTCACGATGCGGCGGGCCGCCCTGGCGGAGGTGAAGCGGATGGAGACGTCGGGGAAGTCCGGGGCGGCCGTGCCATATCGCGCCGTGCGGCCGTCGGCGAACGTCACGCCAAGCGTGCCCTTCTTCACCGCGCCCTGAAAAAACGTCTCGAGCAGCTTTTCGAACATTGCTTGCCTGCCGCTTGTCTATTCGGCCGCTTCCAGGGCCTCTGGATCGAGATGCCATGTGGGCGCGGTTTCCGCGGCGCGCAAGCGGGCAGATTCCTCCACGATCCAGTCGCGCGTCATCGGGATGGCATCGCGGCGCTTCACGTAGATCAGCTGCCAGTTGACCATGCCGCCGTGGCGGAACGCCTGCTCGGCGCCGGCCAGGTAGAACTGCCACATGCGGTAGAACCGCTCGTCGTAAAGGGCGACGATCTCGTCCTTGTGCAGGACGGTGCGGCGGTACCATTCCTCAAGCGTGTGGCTGTAGTGAAAGCGCATCGCTTCCACGTCCATGGTCTGCCAGCCGGCCTTTTCCGCCTCGACCTGCAGTTCTGACAGGGCGGGGATGTAGCCGCCGGGGAAGATGTACTTGCGCGTCCAGGCGTCGGTCATGCCGGGCGGGCCGGTGCGCCCGCAGCAGTGGCTGATCATCACGCCGTCGGGCTTGAGCAGCTTGAGCGTATGGCGGTAGAAGTCGGGATACTGCGGCGTACCGACGTGCTCCAGCAGGCCGACCGAGCTGATCCGGTCGAATGTGCCGGTCACGTCGCGGTAGTCCATCAGCGCGAAGCGGACCTGGTCTGACACGCCGGCCGCCTTCGCGCGTTCCTTGCAGAAGGCGATCTGGTCGGGGGCGAGGGCGACGCCCAGGACTTCGCAGCCGTAGTGCTTGTTGAGATAGAGAGCGAAGCCGCCCCAGCCGCAGCCGATGTCGAGCACCCGCATCGGCGAGCCGTCGGGCTTTTTGTGGATGTAGAGCTTGGCGGCAAGGTGCGCCTTCTTGTCGAGCTGCGCCTGCTCGAGACTGACGAGGTTCGCCGGGTCGCGGTAATAGGCCATCGTATATTGCCGGTCCTCGTCGAGGAACAGCTCGTAGAGGCGGCGGGTCAGGTTGTAGGTGTGCTCGGCATTGGCGCGCGCGGCGCGGCGGTCGTTGAAACTGTCGAGCCGCGCGGCGAGCTTTTCAGCGGTGCGGCGCCACGGCCCCGCGGCGTCGAAGGCGTCCTCGCTCTGGTCCTCGCTTTGGCCGGCGGCGAACAGGACCAGATCGCGGATATCGTGCGGCGGCTCGATCACGAGGCGCCCGTCCATGTACGCCTCGCCCGCGCCGACGCGGGGATAGCGGGCGATGTGGTTGGCGGCGCCGGCATCGGACAGGCGGGTTCGGATGGGATCGCCGGTCCCGTCGCCGTAGCGATGGACCGAGCCGTCATGATCGGTGACCACCAGCGTGCCGCGCCGGACCAGGCGGGCCAGCATCTTGTTGAGAAACCACATCGACGGCCAGACTAGGGATGCGCGCGCCGTCGGCAAGCACTCTTTCTCTTGCAATGGACGGGAAGCGCGGCGACACATTGTTGCAACTGAAAACACGACCGAAAGGGGCTCCTGACGATGCGATCCATTCACCTGCTTGCCGCCACCGCGCTGGCCGCCGCGCCGATCCTGACCACCGCCGCGCGCGCCGACGAGGGGATGTGGACGTTCGACAATTTCCCGGCCGCCAAGATGCGCAAGGATTACGGCTGGGCGCCCGACCAGATGTGGCTCGACAAGGTGCGCGCCGCCTCGGTCCGCCTGACCGGCGGGTGCTCGGCCAGCTTCGTGTCGCCGCAGGGCCTGATCCTGACCAACCACCACTGCGTCGCCAGCTGCCTCTATGACAATTCGACCAACGCGTCCGACCTGCTCAATAACGGCTTCGCGGCGCTGGCGCGCGGGGACGAGAAGAAGTGCCCGGGCCAGCAGGCCGAAGTCGTCACCTCGATCGGGGACGTCACCGGCGCGGTTAAAACCGCGATCGGCACCGCCACCGGCCAGGCGCTGGTCAAGGCGCGCGACGCCAAGATCGCCGAGATCGAAAAGGCCGGCTGCACCGACACCGCGACAACGCGCTGCCAGGTGGTGACGCTGTATGGCGGCGGCCAGTACAAGCTTTACACCTATCGCAAGTATTCGGACGTGCGGCTGGTCTGGGCGCCGGAAGACCGCGCCGCGACCTTCGGCGGCGATCCCGACAACTTCAACTTCCCGCGCTACTCGCTCGATGCCAGCTTCCTGCGCGCTTACGAGAACGGCAAGCCGGTGATGACGCCGCAGAACCTGAAGTGGAGCGACCGCGCGCCCAAGACCGGCGAAGTCACCTTCGTGGTCGGCAACCCCGGTTCGACCCAGCGGCTCTACACCTCGGACCAGCTCGCGTTCCAGCGCGAGGTGGCGCTGCCGGTGGCGGTGACGACTCTGTCCGAACTGCGCGGGCGAATCATTTCCAAGATGCAGGAAAGCCCGGAAAAGTATCGTGAAGGGCTGGATGAGCTCAACGGCATCGAGAACAGCCTGAAGGTCTACATCGGCCGTCAGAAGGCGCTCAACGACCCGGCCTTCACGAAGCCGCTCGCCGATGCCGAGGCCGACCTGCGGACCCGGTCGATGAACAATCCGGCGATCGGCAACCCCTGGGCCGACATCGTCAAGGCCGACGCCGCCTATCGCGACCTCTACCTGCCGGCGCGCTTCGTGAACCCGAACTCCAGCCTGTTCTCCTACGCGCTGTCGCTGGTTCGCGCGGCCGAGGAACGCGCCAAGCCCAATGGCGAACGCCTGCCGGGCTATACCGATTCGGCGCTGCCGCTGCTGGAAAAGCAGATCACCGACCCGACCCCGGTGGTTCGCTGGCTGGAGGAAACCAACCTCGGCTTCAGCCTGTCCAAGGCGCGTGAGTACCTGGGCGCCGACGATGCCGACACCAAGCTGCTGCTGGGCAAGGAATCGCCCGAAGGCCTGGCCAAGCGCCTGGTCGAAGGCACCAACCTGGCCGATCCGGCGGTGCGCAAGGCGCTGTGGGACGGCGGGCAGAAGGCGATCGACGCCTCCAACGACCCGATGATCGCTTATGCCAAGCGCCTCGACGACCGGATGCGCGCGATCAAGAAGGCCGCCGACCAGTCCTATTCGGGTCCGCTCGCGGTTGCGGGCGGCAAGCTCGCCGATGCGCGCTTCGCCGCCTACGGCTCGGACCTTTATCCCGACGCCACGTTCACGCTGCGGATCAGCTACGGCAAGGTCGCCGGCTGGAAGGAGCGCGGCAAGGACGTGCCCGCGACGACGACGCTGGGCGGCACGTTCGATCGTGCCACTGGCGCCGATCCGTTCGACCTGCCCAAGGGCTTTGCCGCCGCGCAGGGCAGGATCGCCAAGAACACGGTCTATGACTTCGTGACCACCAACGACATCATCGGCGGCAATTCCGGTTCGCCAGTGATCGACAAGGCGGGCATGGTGATCGGCGCCGCGTTCGACGGCAACATCAATTCGCTAGGCGGCAACTACGGCTACCAGGGCGATATCAACCGCACCGTCGTGGTCTCCACCGCCGCGGTCAGCGAGGCGCTGCGCACGATTTATCCCAACCCGGCGCTGCGCAAGGAACTGGGCATCAAGTAAGACGCGCCGGGCGGGGGCTGCGGCTCCCGCCCGCGCTGCCTAGCCGTGGAGGATGCTCCACAGCTGCCACAGCCCCAGCACCAGGAACAGGACAGCGGCGGCAAGGCGCGTCGCTTTCAGCGACACGTGCTTGAGAATGCGGTCTCCGGCGAAGACGACCGGGCCGTTCGCCAGCATCATCCCCAGCGTGGTCCCGGCGGTTACCGCCAGCACCGACTGGTACTGGGCGCCCAGTGCCACGGTCGCAATCTGGGTCTTGTCGCCCATCTCGACAAGGAAGAAGCTGACCAGCGTGGTCAGGAAGGGCCCGCCGCGGCGGCGCACCGCGTCATCGGCATCGTCCAGCTTGTCGGGCACCAGGGTCCAGGCGGCCATGGCGATGAAGCCCAGCGCCACCGTGATACGGAACCACGGCGCCTGCAGCAGCCAGGCGGCCTGTTCGCCGACGAAGGCGGCCAGCGCGTGATTGGCCAGCGTGGCGCACAGGATGCCGGCCACGATCGGCCACGGCGCGCGCAGCTTCGCCGACAGCACCAGCGCCAGCAGCATCGTCTTGTCGCCGATTTCCGCCAGCGCGACGACCGCGGTGGCGGCAAAGAAGGCTTCCATCATACAGATAACTCCGGGCCGGGCGCGGCAGGACGCAAAGACATCGCCTCCCCCGCCCGGCATGGCGGGGAAGCAATGTCCTTGGTCTCGCCCAGGCGGAACCGATCCGCTTGCCGAACGCCACGGCCTCTCGGCCAAGCATGTTGACGTTTCGGGACCGCGCGGCAAGGCGCGGCTGGCTACTCCCCAGAAGACGCGCCGCCACTAGGCAGGCGGAATAGCGCGCGCAAGGTAAATGACGTCGCGCGGCTGGGCCAGCAGGTGCTGGCCCGAATCGATGAACAGCGTCTCGCCGCTCGCCAGCGGGCCGGTGGCCAGGAACAGCGCCGCGTCGGCAAGCTCGGCCGGGTCGGTCAGGCGCTTGAGCAGGTTCAGCCGGCCCGAAACCTCGTGCTCCTCGCCGGCCTGGTCGTGGCTGGGCAGCATCGCGCCCGGAGCCAGGCCATAGACCCGGTCGCGCCGGTCCTTCTGCTGCATGGCCTGCAGCCGCACCGCGCCTGCCAGTGCGTGCTTGGCGAGCGAGTAGGAGAGGAAATCCGGGTTGGGATTGGCGATTTTCTGATCGAGGAAATGGATCGCCGTGCGCCCGGCACAAGAGCGGGCGGAGCCGAAGAACGCCTGCGCCAGCCGGACCGGCGCAGCGGCGTTGACGCGCATCGCCTCGTCGAAGATCGCGGGGTCGAGGATATCGTCAGGATCGGGCGTGAACACCGCGGCGCAGTTCACCAGCACGCGCCAATCGGGCAGTCGCGCGGCGAGCGCCTGGGCCATGGCGACGGCCGCCGGCAGGTCGGCAAGATCGCAGGATACCGTCTCGGCGGACGGTAGCGCGGCGGCGAGCGCCTCGGCCTCGTCGTGCGAATCGCCGTGGTGGATCACCACGTGCCAGCCCGCCGCGGCGAAACGGCGGGCCAGGACCGCGCCGATGCGGCGCGCGGCTCCGGTAATGAGAACGGCCGGGTGCATGGGGCCTACCCAAACACACCCGGCCGTCCATTCCTAGGCCCACCGGGGGCCCAAGGTTACTTTAGTTGCAGCGCGCGCGGCCCTGGTCGAGCTGCTTGCCGAGCAGCGCGCCAGCGGCGGCACCCACCAGCGTGCCGGTGGTCCCGCCGACGACCTGGCGGCCGAGCAGCGCGCCCGCGGCGGCGCCGACGATCAGGCCGGTCGTCCCGTTCGAACGGCGGCACTGGTACTGGCCGTTCTGCGCCTGCCAGTAACGGATGCCGTTACCGCTGGTGTAGTATGTCGGCTGGTAGCCATTGTAGCGCTGCTGCTGCTGGTAATAGGCCTGCTGCTGGTAATAGCGCTGCTGGGCATAAGCCTGCTGGCGCTGCTGTTCGTAGCGACGATAGTCGCGGTTTTCGCGGCGATCCTCACGGTGTTCGCGGTAGCCGTGCGCAGGGGCCCAGCTGGGCGGGCGGGCGATGGCGGGGGCTGCGGCCACCGGCAGCACCATGGCGGCAGCGGCGGCGGCGAGGATGGTCTTGCGCATGAGGTCGCTCCTTCGTTCTGTTCATACCGGAAGCCCGGTGTATGAACGAAGCCTAGCGGGGCGGTCTGGACCCCGGATGAACGGTTCGTTGGAAAACCGTATTGGCGGCGGCCCGAAGCGGTAGCGCGACGAACCGATCCGATCAGCCCAGCGCGGCCTGCTTTTCCTCGGCCAGGCGGTCCAGCTCGGCGCGGCTCATCTTGTGCGCCGCGGTCTTGAGCTGGCCGCAGGCGGCATCGATGTCGCGCCCGCGCGGGGTGCGCACCGGGGCGCTGATGCCGGCATCGAACACGATCTGCGCGAACCGCTTTATGCGTTCCGGATCGGAGCATTCATACGCGGCGCCGGGCCACGGGTTGAACGGTATGAGATTGACCTTGGCGGGCAGCTTGTACTGCTTGATCAGGCGGACAAGCTCGCGCGCGTCGTCGTCGCTGTCGTTCTTGTCCTTGAGCATCACGTATTCGAAGGTGATGCGCCGGGCATTGCTGGCGCCGGGATAATCGGCACAGGCCTGGAGCAGCTCTTCCAGCCCGTACTTGCGGTTGATCGGCACGATCTCGTCGCGGGTGGCCTTGTTGGTGGCGTGGAGCGACACTGCCAGGTTGACGCCGATTTCCTCGCCCGCGCGGGCCATCATCGGCACCACGCCGCTGGTCGACAGCGTGATGCGCCGCTTCGACAGGGCCAGCCCTTCACCGTCCATGACGATCTTCAGCGCGTCGCGCACGGCGTCGAAATTATAGAGCGGTTCGCCCATGCCCATCATCACGATGTTGGTCAGCAGGCGGCCATCGGACGAATAGTCGCCCTCGCTCTCCTCGACGTCGAGGCCGTTCATCGCACCCTTGGGCCATTCGCCCAGCGCGTCGCGCGCCAGCATGACCTGGCCCACGATCTCGCCCGGGGTCAGGTTGCGGACCAGCCGCATCGTCCCGGTGTGGCAGAACCGGCAGTTGAGCGTGCAGCCGACCTGGCTCGACACGCACAGCGTGCCGCGGTCCGCGTCGGGGATGAACACCATCTCGAACTCGTGGCCGTCGGCGGTCGACAGCAGCCACTTGCGGGTCCCGTCCTCGGAATGCTGCGCGGTGACGACCTCGGGCCGGCCGATCACGAAACGCGCCTCCAGCCACGGGCGCATCGTCTTGGCGATGTCGGTCATGGCGCCGAAATCGGTCACGCCGCGATGGTAGATCCAGTGGAACACCTGGCGCGAGCGCAGTTTCGCGGCCTTGGTGTCGAGCCCGGCCCCTGCAAACAGCTCGCCGATGCGGGGGCGGGGCAGGCCCAGCAAGTCGATCTTGCCGTCGGCGCGCGGGGTCACTCCGTCCACCAGGCCGGGGCGCGTGGTGGGCACGGGGTCGAAGGCCCCCGGGATGGGCATGAGGTCGGTCTGGGTCATGGGAAGCCGCGCATATAGGGACAACGCGCGGCTTGGGGAAGGGCTCAGCGCCGCGCGCAGGCCAGCGCCATCGCGTCGAGCGCGGAAGGCGCCCCGGCCGGCGCGAAGGTGCTGACGAAGCCCTTGCCGCCGGCGTCGCGCGCCCACACCGTCAGCCGCGCGCCGCCGCGCAGCGCCGCGACGATCGCCGCGTCCGCGCGCGGGTCGGCGGCCCAGGCGTTGCCCGCGCCGTCCGCGGTGAGCACCGCGCGTTGCCCCCCGAAGGCGAGCTGCGGCCGTGCGCCCGGCGCCAGCGGGCGGGCAAGGCGGAAGTGGACCTGCCCGAACAGCGCGCGACGCGGCCAGGTCGAGACGTCGACATAGGCGACCTGCGGATCGCGGCGCGCCGCCGGTTCGGCGCGGGCAATGGCATAGCAGCGCGGCACTTGCGGATCGCGGAAGGCCGCCCAGCCGGCGAACGTCCCCAGCGCATCGCGCGCCTGCGCGGAAAACGGCGCCATGATCGCAAAAACGGCGATCGGCAGGAGAAGGCGCGGCGGGCTCATGCCCCCCTGTCGCAAAATCGCCGCCGCCGCGAAAGCGGAACCTGCGCCGCCGACAACATACGTATTCGGCCGGATTGCGGCCCCCGGTTAGCAGACATTAACCAAATCTCGTCAGAGCGGAGGAATGACGTCCGACATGCTCACGGGTTTTACCTTCCTGGTGGCCTTCATGGGGCTGGAGCTGCTGTCCGCTTTGACCGGGCCGAGCGGCTGGGGCGCGGGCGTGGCGGTGGCCGCGCCGGTGCTGCTGGCCGCGTGCCTGCTGGCCTTGCCGCGAAGCTATTGGGCGGTGATCGCCGCGCTGGCGGCGCTGGCCGGACTGGGCATTGCCCTTGCGGCCGGAAGCGGGCTGAGCGCATCCCTGGCGCTTGCGCTGGCAACGGTTCTGCAAGGCACGGCTTCCGCCTATGGAATCGCGCGCGCCGAAGCGCGCTTTGCCGACGCGCCGGCGCGCTGGCTGGCCAACCTGGCCACCGCGGGCGTGGCGGGGCCCGCCCTGGCGGCCCTCGTGCTCGCCGCCGCTGCCCGGGTCCTTGCAGGGATCGACCCGGTTGCCGTCTTTGCGGCGCAAGGGTCGGCGCGCGCGGTCGGCGCGCTTTCGCTGCTGCCGCTGCTGCGGCACGTGTTTCGCGCCGATCGGACCTGGATTTACCGCCCGTTGCTGCGGGCCGAGCGGGCTTCGATCGGGCTTTACAGCGCGGCGGCCGCCGCGCTCGAAGTGGCGGCGACCGCCCAGCCGCAGCTGCTGACCGCGCTGGCCGCATCGCTGGCGGTCGTCGCGGCATCCTGGCGCGGCGGGCGGCTTGGCGCGGTTATCGCGGTGGCGGTCTATGCCGTCGCCGCCTGGATCGCCCATGCCGCGTTCGCTCCGGGCGAGGCGGCGTTCGCTCAATTCCACATCGCGCTGACCGCGCTGCTGGCCCAGGCGGTCGCGCTGCTGCGCGACGGACGGTACGAACTGGCCGCGAACGTCCGCGCGCTGCAATCGGAACTGATCGCGGTGGAAAGCGGCCGCCGCCGCGCCCAGGATCTTTATACGCTGCTCGCCGCGTCGACCCGCGACATTGTGTTCAAGACCGACCTTGCAGGGCGCGTGCTCTATGCCTCGCCCGCGGTCGAATTGATCGCCGGGCAGGAACCCGCCGCGGTGCTGGGGCGCCGCGTCAGCGATCTGGTCGATCCGACCCAGGCGGCGATGTTCGAGAACCGCTTCGGAATCGCGATGGACGAATGCCGCGACCTCGAATTCGATCACCTGGTCTTTCACAAGGAGGGCATCGAACATTGGTTCGACGCCCGCATCCACTGCCAGCGCGACGATGCCGGCGCCGCGGAGGGGGGGGTGGTGATCCTGAGCGGGATCGACGAGAAGAAGGCGCTGGAGGCCGAACTGGTCGCCGCCGCCCTGCGCGATCCGCTGACCGGGCTGACCAACCGGGCGACCTTCATCCGGCTGCTGGGCCAGCATATCGAGGCGGGCGGCACCGGGTGCCTTGCCAAGTTCGATCTCGATCACTTCCGCACCGTCAACCAGGAACACGGCAGCCAGGTCGGCGACCAGCTTCTGATCAGCTTCGCCAACCTGCTGCGCTCGCTGCTGCGCGAGGGCGACGTGATCGCGCGGGTTGGCGGCGAACGCTTTGCCGTGATGCTGCCGAACGCGACCGCAGACGAGGCCGAGCGCGTGTGCAGCCGCATCGTCTCCGAGATGTCCGACATCGGCGCCGGCACCGTGTCGATCACCGCCAGCGCCGGTGTTTCGCGCATTGCCGGCACGCTGGACGAGACGATGAAGAATGCCGACCGCGCGGTCGTCGTCGCCAAGGCCAAGGGGCGCAACCGGGTTGAGTTGGAGGGGCGTCGCTCCGCGTTCCAGCGCCAGACCTGAGCGCCCGGCGCCGGCTCAGTCCGGATAGGCGATTGCCACCACTTCCCATTCGCGGCTGCCGCCGGGCAGTGCCACGGTCCTGAGGTCACCCAGGGCGGCACCGCGCAGCGCGCGCGCCAGCGGCGCCGACCAGCCGATCCGTCCCGCGGCGGCGTCCTGCTCGTCATCGCCGACGATCGATACCGCCAGGCGGGCGTCGTCCTCGTCCGCCAGTTCGACCCGCGCGCCGAAAAACACGCGGTCGCGCGCGCCCTGCTGCGCCGGGTCGACGACGCGCAGGATCTTCATGCGCCGCGCCAGGAACGCCAGTTCGCGGTCGATCTCGCGCAGGCGCTTGCGGCCGTAGATGTAATCGCCGTTCTCGCTGCGGTCGCCGTTGCCCGCGGCCCAGCTGACGACTTCGACGATCGCCGGCCGATCGGTGCCGAGCAGCCGGTCGTAACGCGCGCGCAGCGCCGCCATGCCGGCAGGGGTGATGGGTGGGCCGTCGGGGGTCATCGCGCCGCCCTAGCCGCGAACGCTCACCCGGGCGAGCGCTTGCCGAGAAAATGGCTGAGCGGGTTGGGCCCGCGATAGCTGGCGCGGGCCGGATTGAGCGCCTCGTAATCGACGGCGTTTTCGAGCACGCGCTGGACGTAGTTGCGCGTCTCCGACAGCGGGATCTGCTCGATCCACTCGACCCAGTCGACCGATCCGGTGCGCGGGTCGCCGTTGGCGCGCAGCCACTTGTTCACGTTGCCCGCGCCGGCGTTGTAGGCCGCGACCGCCAGCGGATAGCTGCCGCCGAAATAATCCATCATGCGGGCGAAATACGTGCCGCCCAGTTGCATGTTGTAACTGGCATCGGTGGTCAGCGAATCGGGGCTGTAGGACAAGTACAGCTTGCCCGCCTGCTCACGCGCGGTGCCCGGCATCAGCTGCATCAACCCGCGCGCGCCGGCGTGGCTGACCGCGTTCATCGCGAACTGGCTTTCCTGGCGGCTGATGGCGTGGACCATCGTCCAGTCGGTCCCCGGCGGGTTGGGAATGGTCGGGAAGCCGACCTGGGCGAAAGCGTTGTGCCCGTTCGCCGCCGCCGACTGGCTGACGATGACCGCCAGGTCGCGGCGGCCGATCTCGCGCGCCAGGTCGGCAACCAGGACGTGCTGCGCCTCGCTGTGCGCCTGGTCGGCGATCTCGCGGAAGAACCGGATCGATACCGGCCAGTCCGCTTCGCGCGCCACTTCGCGCACGGCCTGGGTCAGCGGCGCGGCGTCGAAGGCGGCGCGCTGCCCGGCAGTGGGCATCTGCGAGGGGGTGGCGGCCAGCGACGGCATTGGCCGGCCCAGCCGCTCAAGCGCAAGCTGGCCGTAATACTGGTCGGGAAACTCCGCCGCCATTTCGAAATAGCGGTTCGCGCCGGCGGCATCGCCGCTGCGCGCAAGCGCGCGGCCGGCCCAGTAAAAGCCCTTGGTCCGGGTCTGCGGGGTCTGCGCGGCGGCGCCGTAGCGGTAGAACAGGGGCGCGGCCTGGGCCCCATTGCCGATCGCCAGCGCTTTCTGCCCGCCCAGCCACATCAGCGAGGTGTAATCGTCGCGGATGGCGTAGCTTTGCTGCGATACGTCGGTGCCGGCGGGAAAGGTCTGGTCGACGGTGGCAGCGATCTGCGCGGCACGCGACCCGTCGGCCATGCGCGCCACCGCCAGCAGCTCGCCGATCCACTTGCGCGGATCAAGCGGCGGGGCGGCCAGCGGCGGATGGGCCGCCAGCAACTGCACAGCCTCGCTGGCGCGGCCGGTGGTGCGCAGCATGCGTGAACGGTTGTAGAGGTAGCCGGCGTCCGAATTGGCCCCGGCGTCAATCGTCAGCCCCTGCGCGACCGGATCGCGGCCGTTGATCATGCCCAGCCGGGCGATGAAGCGGGGCGCGTTGGCAGGATCGGTGAAGACGACCTCGCGCTCTGCCTGCGGACCGGCATTCGCCCACAGCAGCGCGTTCATCCGCGCATCGTGGTCGGCGCGGGTCAGCGTGCGCGACAGCAGCGCCGAGATCGCCGCCTCGGTCGTCTCGGACAGCACGCCGCCGCGCCATGCCGCCAGTGCCGCCTCGTTGGCATGGGGGCGGCCCAGCGCCATCAGCGCCAGCGCGTACTGGCCGCGCGCGGCGTTGGTCTGCGGGGGGAAGCGATCGAAAAAGGCGGCAACCCGGGCGGGATCGGCCGAATCGCGTTCGAGCGCGGCCTCGGCATAGCCGCGCAGCAGGGTTTCCTGCGGGAAGCCCGGGTTGGCCAGCAGGAAGCCCGAGTAATCCGCAAAGGAAAACCGGTTCGACGCGGTCAGCATCTGCCAGCGCTGGATCTGCTGCTGCATCCCATAGGCCGCCGGCCGGCTGAGCAGCGCCGCGCGCGCGCGATCCCATTCGTAGGCGTCGGCCGCCGGCGCCGCGGCAGTGGGCGCGGTCTGCGCGTGCAGAACGGTGGGAACGGAAAGGAGAGCAGCCGATGCCAGGAGGAGCTTGCGGGTCATGCTGGACATCGTGGCAAAAGGCTCCTTATCAGGCGCTGAACGGCCGCATCGCGCTGAGCGGCACTATGGCCCGGGTATGGGCGACAAGCAAAGGTGAAGTCCATGTTTTCCGGCTCGATTCCCGCGCTGGTTACCCCGTTCCGCGGCGGCGCTTTCGACGAGGCGGCATTTCGCAAGCTGGTCGACTGGCAGATCGAGATGGGATCCTCGGCGCTGGTTCCCTGCGGCACGACGGGCGAATCCAGCACGCTGTCCAACGCCGAGCATCACCGCGTGATCGAGGTCTGCATCGAGCAGGCGGCCGGGCGCGTGCCGGTGATCGCCGGCTGCGGATCGAACGACACGATGAACGCGCGGCTCCACCTGGCGTTCTCGAAGAAGAGCGGCGCGGCCGCCGGGCTGTGCGTGGCGCCCTATTACAACCGCCCGAGCCAGGAAGGCCTGATCGCGCACTTCAGCTTCCTGGCCGAAGCCACCACGTTGCCGATCGTGCTTTACAACGTGCCCGGCCGCACGGTCACCGACCTGCTGCCCGAGACCGTGATCGCGCTGGCGAAAAAGTACCCGGACCGGTTCGTTGCCATCAAGGACGCCTCGGGCGATCTCAGCCGCGTCACGGATCACCGCATGGGGCTGAGCAAGGACTTCTGCCAGCTGTCGGGCGACGACGAGCTGTGGTTGCCGCACAGCGCTGCCGGCGGGGCGGGGTGCATCTCCGTGACCGCCAATGTCGCGCCGCAGCTTTGCGCCGAATTCCACGCCGCCATCGCCGCCAACGACCTGGCCCGCGCGCGTGAGCTCAACGACAAGCTTTACCCGCTGCATTACGCGATGTTCGACGATGCCAGCCCGGGCCCGGTCAAGTACGCGCTCAGCCGCGTGCACGACTTCATCGAGAACGAACTGCGCCTGCCGATGGTCCCCTGCAACGCGGCGGCGCGCAAGGCGGTCGACGAGGCGCTGGAACACGCCGGACTGGTGTGACGGGGCCTGTTCAAAGGCGGCACGGTTCCCTAGATGAAGGGGCATGGCCCGCCCGACCCCGCCCGCTTTCGACAAGACCAAGACCGTGGCCGAGAACCGGCGCGCCAAGTACGACTATCACCTCGAGGACAAGTTCGAGGCCGGCATCGCCCTGACAGGGACCGAGGTGAAGAGCCTGCGCTTTGGCGAAGGGTCGATCGTGGAATCCTATGCCGAGGTGAAGAACGGCGAAGTCTGGCTAATCAATTCCAACGTGCCCGAGTTCAGCCACGGCAACCGCCACAATCATGAGCCGAAGCGCCCGCGCAAGCTGTTGCTGCACCGGCGCGAGGTCGACAAGATGCAAGGCGCGGTCGAACGCAAGGGCATGACGCTGGTGCCGCTGATGATCTATTTCAACAGCCGCGGCCGCGCCAAGGTCGAACTCGCGCTGGCCAAGGGCAAGAACGCCGCGGACAAGCGTGCCACGATCAAGGAACGCGACTGGAAGCGCGACGCCGCGCGCATCATGCGCGACCACGGATAGCCGCGATGCTCGATCGTTTCTCGGGCTGGGCGGGGCGCAACATGCCGACGCGCGAGCAGATGGCGAAAAGCCGCTGGGTGCCGGCGCGCGCGCTCGAACGCTCGCTATGGCGCTTCAACCGCCGCTCGGTCCCGCGCGGGGTCGCACTGGGGCTGGTCGTCGGCATCCTGGTGCCGGTCGCGCAGATCGTCTTCGCGGCGATACTGGCACTGCCGATGCGGGCCAACGTGCCGGTTGCAGCGCTGACGACCTTCATCACCAACCCTTTCACCACGCCGCTGATCTGGGCCGGCTCCTATCAGGTCGGCGCCGTGCTGCTGCACTTCGACGTTGCCGGCGGCATCGGCCCGATCGAACGATTCATGGCGATAAGCGACGTGTGGGCCCTGATCGAGTGGCTGACCGCGCAAGGCAAGGTGCTGGGTCTCGGCCTCGTCGTGGTGGCCACGGTGAGCGCGGTGCTGGGCTACCTGCTGTCGGGGATGACCTGGCGCTGGCTGGTGCTGCGCCGCCGCCGCCGCTCTCTCGGCGAGCGGGCCAGCGCGACATGAACGGCCTGTCGAAGTGGTTCCACAACCACATGCCGACGCGCGAATCGCTTGAGCGCAGCCGCCTGCTGCGACCGGTCGCGGGGCGCCTGATGCAGTCCGACGTGTGGCGCTTCAACCGCCGCTCGGTCCCGCGCGGCGTCGCGCTGGGCCTGTTCGTGGGCGTAATGATCCCGCTGGCGCACTTCGTCGTCGTTGCTTTCGTCGCGTTGTTCGTGCGAGCCAACCTGCCTGCTGCCCTGGCGGCGACGTTCATCGGCTTCCCGGTGTTCTACGTGTTCCTGGTCGCCGCCGCTTACCGCATCGGTGAATGGCTGTTCCACCTCGACGCCGCGGTGCCGATTTCGCCGATCAGCGAAACGATGCAGGCCACTCACACCGGCGACCTGCTGCAACGTTTGACCGGCGCCGGGCTCGACACCGCGCTCGGCCTGTTCGTGATCGCCAGCGTGCTGGCTTCGGTCGGCTACCTGGTGGCCAGCTTCGTGTGGCGCGCACGCGTTGCGCGCAAGCGGCGCCAGCGGCTCGACGCCGCGCGCACGCGCCGCGCCGCGCTACAGGCGTGACCGCCGCCGCCTTGCTGCGCCGCGACTGGCTGATCGTCGCCGGGGCCGCCGTGCTCAGCATCGCGATCGTCGCGCTGGCCAGCGGCAGCCCGCTGGTGAGCGCCGCATTTGCCGGTTCGCTGTTGGTGTTCGGCGCGCTGGCGCGGACGATCTGGCGCGGCAAGATCGCCGAAACGCCGGCACTGGAAGTGGTCCCCGACTGGTCGGTGACCGTCGCCGCGATCGACCGGCCCGACGCCGCCGTCGCCGTTGCCGACCGCGCCGGGCGCCTGGTCTGCGCCAACGCCCGTTTCGAGGAGTGGTTCGGCCTGGCCAATGCGCCGCCGCGCCTGCCGGTCGAACCCGATTCGCTGGACCGGCTGGCCCGCGCCGCCCGCGCCGGCTGGCGCGACGGGGCCGGCCACGCACCGGGACTCAGTTCGCCCACCGGCCGCTGGCGCGCCGAAGTCACCCGCGCCGGCCGCGGCGAGGATTACCTGGTCTGGCACATCCATGAAGACGGGTTTGCCGACCTCGCCAGCCAACTCGTTCCGCACATCACCGGCAAGTTGGGCGAAGTCCTGTCGCTGGCGGGTTTCGCCGCCGCGCTGGTCGATCCCGACGGACACGTCCGGGCAGCCAGCAGCGGCTTCGCCCAGCGCGCCACCGGCGAGCCGGCCGGACTTCTTACCGGCGAGGAGTTCGTCCGTTTCCTTCACCAGGACGAGCGCGACCGCATCACCTGGGCGCGTGACGGCGAAGCGGGCGGGGCGCTGACGCTCTATTACCTGCCGCTGGCCGATCCTGCCGCCGGCGAACCCGATCCCGACGCCACGCCGGCGCTGATGCTGCTGGCCGATGCCGGCGCCGGCATCGGCGGCGGCGCGGCCAGCGGCGGCGACGGCGGTTCCGGCGGCGGCGGTCTCCACCTCGAGGCGCTGATCGGTCAGCTTCCGCTCGGCCTCGCGATGGCGGACCGCGATGGCAGGCTGCTGTTTGCCAACCCAGCCTTCATGCGCGCCGCCGGGCGCGAGGGCGAGCCGGCGCCGATCTATCCGACCGACCTTGTCGTGCAGGAGGACAAGGGCCCGCTGTCCGACGCGATCCGCCGCTATGCGCAGGGGCCCGCGACGCGCGGCGACATCGCCGTGCGGCTGAAGGCCGAGGCCGAGGAGCCCGTCAGCCTGAGCCTGGCCGGCGTACGCGGGCTGGGCGAGGCGGTCGTCCTGCTGGGCCTCACCGACACCACCGAGCAGCAGCGCCTCAAGCGCCAGATTGCGCAAGCCACCAAGATGCAGGCGGTCGGCCAGCTCGCGGGCGGCGTGGCGCACGATTTCAACAACGTGCTGACCGCGATCCTGGGCACCTGCGACCTGATGCTGCTGCGCCATACCCCCGGCGACAGCGATTACGACGATATCCAGCAGATCCGCGCCAATTCGAACCGCGCCGCCAGCCTGACGCGCCAGCTGCTCGCCTTCAGCCGCCAGCAGACTCTGCGTCCCGAAGTGCTGCAGCTGCCCGACGTCGTCTCCGACGCGATGCACCTGCTGCGCCGCCTGATCGGCGAGAAGATCGAGTTCGTCGTCACGCACGACCGCGACTTGGGCGCGGTCCGCGCCGACCCGACGCAGCTTGGCCAGGTGATCATGAACCTGGTCGTCAACGCGCGCGATGCGATCCAGAGCAAGGGCGCCGGCGGCGGACGCATCACGCTGGCGACCCGGCGCATCACCGCCGCCGACGTGCGCCGCATGGGCAGCGCGATCATGCCGCAGACCGACTATACCGCGCTGATCGTGCGCGACAGCGGCACCGGCATCGCGCCCGACAACCTGGGCAAGATCTTCGAGCCGTTCTTCACTACCAAAGAGCAGGGCAAGGGCACCGGCCTGGGGCTGTCGACCGTTTACGGCATCGTCAAGCAGTCCAACGGCTTCATCTTCGCCGACAGCGAGCAGGGCCGCGGCACGGCGTTTTCCGTGTATCTGCCCGTCTACCACGTCCAGCCGGGCGAGCTTCCCGGCGCCCGCGCCGCCGACGCCGACAGCAGTTGGGCCGGCGGCGGCCGCGTGTTGCTTGTCGAGGACGAGGACATGGTTCGCGCGGTGGCCGAACGCGCGCTGACCCGCGCCGGCTACACCGTCACCCCCGCCGCCGACGGGGACGAGGGGCTGGCGCTGGTAGAGGACGGCGGACAGTTCGACCTCATCGTCTCCGACGTCGTCATGCCCGGCATGGACGGCCCGGCGATGGTGCGCGCGATCCGGGAGAACAGCCCCGCGATCCCCGTCCTGTTCATGTCCGGCTATGCCGAGGAGCAGCTGAGGAAGGAGATCGGCATCGCGGGGGTGGAATTCCTGGCCAAGCCATTCTCGGTCCAGCAGATCGGCGACAAGGTCGGCGCCATGCTCGCGGCCGAGCGCGGCGCGGGTCAACCGGGCTCTGGCAGCGCGGAATAATCGTGCCGCTCCAGGCCGAGCCGGTGCAGGGGCCTGCCGACCAGTCCGCTGAGCAGCCGGGCCTGGATCGTCCGGCCGGGCCAGTAGCGCGAAGCCGGTGCGAGGACCCGGTCGCGCAGGTTGGCGGGCCAGCCCTGCTGCGATTGATAAAGCGGCGTGAACAGCGCCGTAATCCACTGGTACAGCGTCACGTGCGCCGCGCGCAGGTGCACGGCCATCGCCGGCACATCGCTGGGGTCGCCCGTAAGCGCCAGTGCCGCTGTGACGGCGGCGGCGTCGAGCAAGGCCATATTGGCGCCCTGGCCCAACTGCGGGCTGGCGGTGTGCCAGGCATCGCCGATGTGGACCAGGCGTTCGCCCGCCGGTGCGCGCAAGGTGCGATGCGCATAGCGCGCCAGCGTGAGGACCTCCGGCTGGTCGATCGATTCGGCCAGCGGGGCGCATTCCGGCCAAAGCGCCGCGACATCGCTTCGCCATCGGTCCAGGCCGCGGTCGCGCCAGCGCGGGTAGGCCGCGACCGGTAACGACCAGAACAGCGCCAGCTCGTCCGGCCCGCCCGCGCGCGCGCCGATCGGAAGCACGCCGATCATTTCTCGCGCCGCGCGGTAGCGTTGCTCGAGCCGGTCGCGACGGAACGGCCCGTCGGCCGGCCAGGGCAGCGTCGTCCACAAGGCGCCGAACGGCAGTTCGCGGCCGCACGGGGCGGCCAGCGGCGTGCGCAGGCCGAGCGCATCGACGACAAGATCGAACGGACCGTCGTCGGGCTGGCTGGCGAACGACAGCCAGCGGCCGGCGCGGGTGACGTGGCTCGCGGCAACCTCATGACCGGTGCGGATCGAAATTGCGGCGGCGCGGGCGGCGTCGTGCAGCACCCCGAACAGGCTCGCCCGATGTATGCCGAGCCCGACCGTGCGCGGACCTGGCAGGTCGGCGTAGCGTGCATCGAGGACCGCGCGGCCCGATTCGTTGCGGCCCAGCAACGTAGCGATCGGCGCGCCGCGCGCGGCGATGGCACCGCGCAGTCCCAGGCTTTCCAGCACCGCCATGCCGGTAGGTTGCAACATCAGCCCTGAACCGATCGGCCGGGGCGCTGCGAAGCGGTCGAACACCGTCACATGGTGACCGGCGCGGGCCAGCATCGTCGCGGCAGCAAGACCGCCCGGACCGCAACCGGCAACCGCGATCGCGAACCGGCTCAACTGCGCCGCGTCCCGAGCTCGGCGCAAGCGCCAGCAAAAATTTCGTGTTCCACTCTTGTTCTCATGGAACAAAGCCGGTACAGCGAGTCGCAGTTGACCTTCCGGGTCGGCGGCTTAGGCAAAGGGGACATGACATGGCTGCAGCACTCAAGCTGATTCAGGAAGGCAAGGAAACAATGGATCGTCAGAAGGCGCTCGAAGCGGCGCTGGCGCAGATCGATCGCGCGTTCGGCAAGGGCAGCGCGATGAAGCTGGGCTCCAAGGAAACGATGCAGGTGGAGGCGATTTCCACCGGTTCGCTCGGGCTCGACATCGCACTCGGCGTCGGCGGCTTGCCGCGCGGCCGCGTCATCGAGATCTACGGGCCGGAAAGCTCGGGCAAGACCACGTTGGCGCTCCACGTGATCGCCGAGGCGCAGAAGACCGGCGGCACCGCCGCGTTCGTCGATGCAGAGCACGCGCTCGACCCGGTCTATGCCAAAAAGCTGGGCGTCGACATCGACGAACTGATCGTCTCGCAGCCCGACACCGGCGAACAGGCGCTTGAGATCGTCGATACGCTGGTGCGTTCGAACGCGATCGACGTGCTGGTGGTCGATTCGGTCGCCGCGCTGGTTCCCCGGGCCGAAATCGAGGGCGAGATGGGCGACAGCCACGTCGGCCTCCAGGCCCGCTTGATGAGCCAGTCGCTGCGCAAGCTGACCGGCTCGATCAGTCGTTCGCGCTGCATGGTGATCTTCATCAACCAGCTGCGCATGAAGATCGGCGTGATGTACGGCAACCCTGAGACGACGACGGGTGGCAACGCGCTGAAGTTCTACGCCTCGGTCCGGCTCGACATCCGCCGCACCGGCCAGATCAAGGACCGCGACGAAATCGTGGGCAACGCCACCCGCGTGAAGGTCGTGAAGAACAAGGTCGCGCCGCCGTTCAAACAGGTCGAATTCGACATCATGTACGGCCAGGGCGTCTCCAAGATCGGCGAGATCCTGGATCTCGGGGTCAAGGCCGGTATCGTGGAGAAGTCGGGTGCCTGGTTCAGCTACGACAGCGTCCGCATCGGCCAGGGCCGCGAGAACTCGAAGCAGTTCCTCAAGGACAACCCGGAAATTTGTGACCGGCTGGAAGCCGCCATTCGCGGCCGCACCGAAGGTCTTGCCGAAGAGATGATGGCCGGCCCGGACGCGGATACCGACATCTGACATTTCGGAAGAGCGTGACCGGGCGGTTCCCGTCCCCAAGCCAGGGGACCGCCCGGTCCGCGTAACCGGGAGACCGGCGCGGCGCCTTTTTGGCCCGCGCCGGTTTTTCGTTGTGTGCCGCGGGCCGGGGGCTGTAGCTTCCTGGCATGACGAGCGGAGAAGAATGGCAGGGCCGCGTCGGCCAGAACTGGGCGGGCAGCCACCAGGCCACCGACCGGGCGTTTCGGGGCATCACCGCCGAGCTTGTGAAGACGATCGACACTTTGCCCGGCCGTGTGATGCTCGACATCGGCTGCGGGGCGGGCGAGCTTGCGCTGGCACTCATCCGACGCCGGCCCGATGCGGTCATGACGGGCGTCGACATTTCCCCGGACCTGATCGCCTCGGCACGTGCGCGCGCGGGCGACGACGCACGCTGCAGGTTCGCGGTCTCCGACGTGCTGGACTGGCAGCCTGATCGCGCACCCGACCTGCTCGTTTCGCGCCACGGGGTCATGTTCTTCGACGACCCGGTGCGCACCTTCTCGCATTTGCACAGCATCGCCGCACCCGGCGCGTCGCTGGCATTTACCTGCTTTCGCGACCTTGCCGACAACCCGTGGGCGACCGAACCGTCGCGCGCCGTTGGGCGTGCGATGTCGGTCGCGGATGGCTATGCGCCGGGCCCGTTCGGTTTCCGTGACCGGGACTGGACCGCGGCGATGCTGGCTGCGGCCGGCTGGCGCGACATCACGATGCGCCGCGCCGACACTGCGTTCATTGCCGGCGAGGGCGACGAGGCCGTCGACCAGGCGACCGCGTTCTTCGCGCGCATCGGCCCGGCCGCCGCCGCGCTTGCGGCGATGGCGCCCGAGCCGCGCGCTGATGGCCTCGCGGCACTGCGCCGGGCCGTTGCGGCGATGAACAAATCGGGCCGGGTCGCCCCGGCGGCATCGATCTGGGTGGTCTCTGCAACACGCTGAGCCGCCGTGCGGAACTGCCGGCCGCCCCGCGCATTCGTCCCCCCAATGGCCCAGCCCCTTCCTGTCATCATCAACGCCTCGGGCGGGACCGCCACCCGGCTGGGCGACAAGCTGGCCGACACGGTTCACGACGCTTTCGACAAGGCTGGACGGGCGATTGCGCTCGCATTGGTCGAGGGCAAGGATATCGTCGCCGCGGTGCAGCGCCACGTCGG
Organism: Parablastomonas sp. CN1-191; assembly: GCF_049354825.1. Classification (GTDB taxonomy): domain Bacteria; phylum Pseudomonadota; class Alphaproteobacteria; order Sphingomonadales; family Sphingomonadaceae; genus Novosphingobium. The sequence goes on from NZ_CP186480.1 coordinate 355,633, forward strand.
CAAGCGTGCGGTCGTGGTCGGCGGCGGCGACGGCACCCTGGGCGGGGCGGCCGGCGTGCTGGCCGATTCGCGTACGTCGCTCGCGATCCTGCCGCTCGGCACCCGCAATCACCTTGCCCTCGAACTTGGTATCCCGGAGGACTTGCCCGAAGCGGCGTCGGTCGCGGTCGATGGTTATCACCGCCAGATCGATATCGGCTGCGCTGGCAAACGAGTTTTCGTCAATAATGCCTCGCTCGGCATCTACACCTGCCTGGTGCGCGAACGCGAAGCCCATTCCGCGCCCAAGTGGCTGGCCACCGTGCCGGCCGCGGTGGCGACGGTCCGCCAGTGGCGCGCACAGGCGTTCGATCTGGTCGTCGATCGCAAGCGGCGCGATCTGCGCACGCCGCTGCTGTTCATCGGGAACAACCGCTATTCGTTCGCCAAGGGCAAGGTCGGCGCGCGCGAATCGCTCAGCGACGGGACCCTTTCGCTTTATGCGGTCGCGGCGCAGCGTCCGCTCGGGCTGGCCGCATTCGCGGCGCGCGCGCTGGTCGGGCGTGCCGACCCCTCGAACGACTTCGAAGAGGAATTCGATGCCAGGCGGATCGTGGTGGACGGCAAGGGCCCGATCGACGTCGCGCTCGACGGCGAGGTCGTTTCGCTGACCCGCCCGGTAGTGTTCAAGACGCTGCCCGGCGCCCTTAGCGTGATCGTGCCCGAACCGAAGCGGGGCAAGCGATCGAAGTGATCGGTTAACGCCGCTTGTTCCGCGGCGCGGCGCCCTATATCGGCTCGGTCATGCTGACGACGAACGAAATCCGCCGGTCTTTCCTCGATTACTTCGGTTCGAACGGGCACGAGGTGGTGCAGAGCGCGCCGCTGGTGCCCTACAACGACCCGACCCTGATGTTCGTCGCCGCCGGCATGGTGCCGTTCAAGAACGTATTCACGGGGCTGGAGACGCGGGCCGTCCCGCGCGCCACCTCGTCGCAGAAGTGCGTCCGCGCCGGCGGCAAGCACAACGACCTCGACAACGTCGGCTACACCGCGCGCCACCTCACCTTCTTCGAGATGCTCGGCAATTTCAGCTTCGGAGACTATTTCAAGGAACGCGCGATCGAGCTGGCCTGGGGCCTGGTCCATAAGGAACTGGGCCTCCCGAAGGACCGTCTGACCGTCACCGTCTATCATACCGACGACCAGGCCTTCGACCTCTGGAAGAAGATCGCCGGCCTGCCGGACGAGCGGATCATCCGCATCGCCACCAAGGACAACTTCTGGGCGGCCGGGCCCGACGGCCCGTGCGGTCCCTGTTCGGAAATCTTCTACGATTACGGGCCCGACGTGCACGGCGGCCCGCCGGGATCGCCCGAAGAGGACGGCGACCGGTTTGTCGAGGTATGGAACCTCGTGTTCATGCAGTACGTCCAGGCGGCAGAGGAGATCGTCGGTGATCTGCCGCGCCCCAGCATCGACACCGGCATGGGGCTGGAACGCATCGCCAGCGTGCTGCAGGGCAAGCGCAACGTCTTCGACACGGATACCTTTGCGCACCTGATCGAAAACAGCCAGGCGCTGGTCGGCGCCGCCAGCGACGACGACACGATCGCCAGCCACCGCGTGATCGCCGATCACTTGCGATCGACCAGCTTCCTGCTTGCCGACGGTGTGCTGCCTTCGAACGAAGGGCGCGGCTATGTGCTGCGGCGGATCATGCGCCGCGCGATGCGCCACGCGCACCTTCTGGGCGCGCGCGATCCGTTGATGCACCGCCTGGTGCCCGCGCTTGTGGCCGAGATGGGCCAGGCCTATCCCGAACTTGGCCGCGCCCAGCCGCTGATCGAGGAAACCCTTCAGCGCGAGGAAATCCAGTTCCGTCGCACCCTGGCGAACGGCCTGAAGCTGCTGGACGAGGCCACGGGAACGATGGGCGAGGGCGGCGAGCTGCCGGGCGAAACCGCCTTCAAGCTCTACGACACCTTCGGCTTTCCCTACGACCTGACCGAAGATGCGCTGCGCGCGCGCGGCATCGGGGTGGACCGGGCCGGCTTCGACGCGGCGATGGACCGCCAGAAGGCCGCCGCGCGGGCGGCGTGGAAGGGGTCGGGCGAAGCCGCCGCGGGCGAGGTCTGGTTCGACATCGCCGAGCGCGAGGGCGCCAGCGAATTCACCGGCTACACCTCGACCCAGGGCGAGGGCCGCGTCGTGGCACTGGTCAAGGACGGCGCCGAAGTCGGGTCAGCCGAGGCCGGCGACACGGTCATCGTGCTGACTAACCAGACCCCGTTCTACGGCGAAAGCGGCGGCCAGGCGGGTGACGCCGGGACGATCGTCGGTCCGGGCGGCCTGCGCTTGACCGTCACCGACACATCGAAGCCGCTGGGGCGCCTGCACGCCATGCACGCGCGCGTCGAAAGCGGCCGGATCGCCGTGGGCGAGACGGTCAACCTGGCGGTCGATGCCGAGCGCCGCGACGGCACCCGCGCCAACCACTCGGCCACACACCTGCTTCATTCCGCGCTGCGGCACCGGCTCGGCAACCACGTGACGCAGAAGGGTTCGCTGGTCGCGCACGATCGGCTGCGGTTCGACTTCTCGCATCCCGCTGCGCTGTCCGCCGCCGACATCGCCGCGATCGAGAGCGAAGTGAACGCCGAGATCCGCCACAACGAGGCGGTCACCACCCGGCTGATGAGCCCGGACGAGGCGATCGACGCCGGCGCGATGGCGCTGTTCGGCGAAAAGTACGGCGATGAGGTTCGCGTGCTCAGCATGGGCCGCACCGGCGCTGAAGGCCGCAATTATTCGGTCGAGCTGTGCGGCGGCACCCATGTCGACGCCACCGGCGATATCGGCGTGTTCCGCATCATCTCCGAAAGCGCGGTTTCCTCGGGCGTGCGCCGGATCGAGGCGCTGACCGGCGAGGGCGCGCGCGCCTGGCTGGTGCGCCGCGAGGACGCGCTCAAGGGTATCGCCGCAACGCTCAAGACCTCGCCCGACGAGGCCGAGGCGCGCGTTGCCGCGCTTGTCGAGGAACGCCGCCGGCTCGAGCGCGAGCTGGCCGACGCGAAGAAGGCGATTGCGCTCGGCAGCGGTGGCGGGACCGCCCAAGCCGCCGACGAAAGCGTCAACGGCGTCACCTTCAGCGGCCAGGTCATCGACGGCCTGGATGCCAAGGAACTGCGCGGACTGCTCGACCAGGCGAAGACCCGGATCGGCTCCGGGATTGCGGCGCTCGTCGCGGTCAACGACGGGCGCGCCAGCGTGGCGGTTGCGGTCACCGATGACCTTACCGGCCGATTCAGCGCGGTCGATCTCGTGCGCGCAGCCGTCGAGGCGCTGGGTGGCAAGGGCGGCGGCGGGCGGCCGGACATGGCGCAGGGCGGCGGCCCCGACGGCGACAAGGCCGGGGAGGCCATCGCCGCCATCAAGGGCGTGATCGGCGGTTAGCCTTTACTTGCGGGCGTGGGTTTCCGCTTCGGATCCACGCGGCAGGTTCTTTTCGGCGCCATCCTGCTGCTGGGGCTGCTTGATGCGGCCTTTTTCCTCGTCGATCTGGGTCGAGGGGGACTGGTCTTCGTCGCCGCTCATCGGGTCGCGGTCGGCCATGGGTGCTCTCCTTTTCCTACCTTACCAACGCGCTGCGCCGCGTTGGGGTCCCGGTACGCGAAGGGGAAGCAAAGACCGGCTTGCATCGCCGGGAAGGCGCCGCTAAAGGCGCCCCCTGCCCGGGCGACCGGGCGCGGTGATGGCCCGGGCGTATAGCTCAGTGGTAGAGCACTATGTTGACATCGTAGGGGTCGCAAGTTCAATCCTTGCTACGCCCACCACCATCCCGAAAAGCCCGCCCGGCTGCGCCGCGGCGGGCTTTTTCGTGGCTATTTGCCTTGCCAGTCGGGCGCCCGCTTTTCGGCAAAAGCGGCGGCGCCTTCGCGCGCGTCCTGGCTGGTGAAGACGCGGTCGTAATGCGGCTTTTGCCGGTCCCACATCTCCGCATCGTTCCAGGCGTGGGATTCGCGGATGATGGCCTTCGACGCGGCGAGGCCCAGCGGGCCGTTCTTTGCGATCGCCGCGGCCAGCGCCAGGGCGCCGTCCAGCGCCGGGCCTTCGGTGACGCGGTTGATGAAGCCCAGTTCGTAAGCGCGCGCGGCGTCGATGAAATCGCCGGTCAGCGCCAGTTCCATCGCGATGCGCTGCGGAATCTGGCGTGGCAGCCTGGTGACCCCGCCGGCGGCCGCGAACAGGCCGCGCTTGACCTCGGGAATGCCGAACTTCGCGCCTGCGCCGGCAACGATCAGGTCGCAGGCCAGTGCAAGTTCCATTCCGCCCGCCAGCGCGTAGCCGTCGACCGCGGCGATCAGCGGCTTGCTGGGCGTCCATTGGCTGAGCCCGCCGAAGCCGCGCCCGTCGACGTGCGGCGATTCGCCGCGCAGGAAGCCCTTGAGGTCCATGCCGGAGCAGAACGTCCCGCCAGCGCCGGTCAGGATCGCGACCCGCAGCGCCGGATCCGCTTCCAGGCGGTCCATCGCCGCGGCGATCCCCTGCGCGGCGGCCTGGTTCATCGCGTTCTTCGCCTCGGGCCGGTTGATGGTGACGATCAGGACGCCGTCGCGGGCCTCGGTCAGAACTTCGCTCATCTCGCTCTCCATCACAGCCTTGCCTGTCGATGAGCCAGCTGGCGCGGCCGGTAAAGGCGAAAACTTGCATGGCGGCGCGCCGCTTCCTAAGGACGCGCCAGAATTTCTCCCCGGTAGAAGCAGGATGGGCATGGCCAAGATCAAGGTGAAGAACCCCGTCGTCGAAATGGACGGCGACGAGATGACCCGTATCATCTGGCAGTGGATCCGCGAGCGGCTGATCCTGCCCTACCTCGACATCGACCTGAAGTACTACGACCTCAGCGTCGAGAAGCGCGACGAAACGGGCGACCAGATCACCATCGATTCGGCCGAAGCGACCAAGCAGTACGGCGTGGCGGTTAAGTGCGCGACGATCACCCCGGACGAGGCGCGGGTCGAGGAATTCAACCTCAAGTCGATGTGGAAGAGCCCTAACGGCACGATCCGCAACATCCTGGGCGGGACCATCTTTCGCGAGCCGATCGTGATCCAGAACGTGCCCCGCCTGATTCCGGGATGGACCGACCCGATCGTCGTCGGGCGCCACGCTTATGGCGATCAGTACCGCGCCACCGATACGCTGATTCCGGGACCGGGAACGCTGCGGCTGGTGTTCGATGGCGACAACGGCGAATCGCTGGACCTCGAAGTGTTCAAGTTTCCGTCGGCCGGCGTTGCGATGGCGATGTACAATCTTGACGATTCGATCCGCGATTTCGCGCGCGCCTCGATGAATTATGGCCTCAACCTGGGCTGGCCGGTCTACCTGTCGACCAAGAACACGATCCTCAAGAAGTACGACGGCCGCTTCAAGGACCTGTTCCAGGAGGTCTACGAGACCGAGGGCTTCAAGGAAAAGTTCGCCGCCGCCGGCATCGTCTACGAACATCGCCTGATCGACGACATGGTCGCCAGCGCGCTCAAGTGGTCGGGCAAGTTCGTGTGGGCGTGCAAGAACTACGACGGTGACGTCCAGTCGGATCAGGTTGCGCAGGGCTTCGGCTCGCTTGGCCTGATGACCTCGGTTCTGATGACGCCAGACGGCAAGACGGTCGAGGCGGAGGCTGCGCACGGCACGGTCACGCGGCACTACCGCCAGCACCAGCAGGGCAAGTCGACCAGCACCAACCCGATCGCCAGCATCTTCGCCTGGACGCGCGGGCTGATGTACCGTGGCAAGTTCGATGGCACCCCCGACGTGGTCAAGTTTGCCGAGACGCTGGAACGGGTCTGCATCGCCACCGTCGAAAGCGGCAAGATGACCAAGGATCTCGCGATCCTGATCGGTCCGGAACAGCCGTGGATGACCACCGAGCAGTTCTTCGAGGCAATCGTCCAGAACCTCGAGACCGAAATGTCCGGCTGGGCCTGATGACGCGGCGGCGCGCGCTGCGGATCGGGACTTACGGGGCGTTCGCCGCGTTCGTCTCGCCGCTGGCCGCGCCGCAGCTTCTGGCGTTTCCCTACCATGCCGTCTCGAACGGCAGCGATGTGTGGTCGGAAAGGCCGCTGCCGCAGGCCGAGCTCGACCGCGTGACCGCGCGCGCCGCCGCGCTGGTCGCGGCAAGCCCGCTCGCCGATCGGTCCGGTGAGCGGCGCCATGTCTTCCTGACGCGCGGTGGTTGGCGCTGGAACTGGCTTGCCTTGCAAAGCCGCGATGCCTTCGCCGTCACCCGCGCGGTCGGCGGCGCTCTGCTGATGAACCGCAGCGACCTTGCCGGCGACCGGATCGTCAACGGCTATCGCCGCACGCGCACGCTGTCGGGCGTGCTGGCGCACGAGACCTGCCACGGCATGGAACGAAAACGCCTGGGCATCGTCGCCACCGACATCGCCCTTCCGCAGTGGCTGCGCGAAGGCTATTGCGACTATGTTGCGCGCGAAAGCACGCTCAGCGATGTGGAGGCCGCCAGGCTTCGCGCCGAGGGGCGCAGCGACCCGGCGCTGGCCTATCACGACGGCCGCCGCCGCGTTGCCGCGAGGCTTGCCGCCAACGCCGGCAACGTCGAGGCGATGTTTGCCGCGAACTGACCGCTATTGCGCGCGGCGCTGGGCGATCTGGGCCAGTTCCGACGTGGCGATCGGGTTGCCGGGTTCCTCAACCAGGCTGGCGCGGTAAAGCTTTTCGGCTTCGGCCCAATTGGCGCGGTCGAACGCGATGTAGCCCTGCCCGCGCAGCGCGACCGCGCGCCAATGGTGGCGATCGGCCTCGGCCGGCATCTTTCCGGCCAGAGCCGCAGCGCGCTGATAGGCCTTTTGCGCCGCGTCGAGCTGCTGCGACTGCACGAGCGCGTAGGCGTATTCGGCCCAGACGTTGGGCCTGTTCCTGTCATGCTTGACCAACACGCCAAGCGTATCGGCGGCCTCCTCGTTGCGATTGAGCGCGTTGAGAACGAAACCCTTGATAAACATGGCTCGGCACCAGTCATTGTCGACCGAGACGACAAGGTTGGGATCCGACTTGGCCATGATCGCTTGCAGGAACTGGACGGCATCCCCCGGGCACACCGCACTGGATGACTTGGCGTCGCCCGCGAGCGCCTTGGCGATGATCGGATCGACAAGCGCCAGGGCGTCATCGAACCGGTTTGCGGCGAGCGCGTCCTGCGCCTTTTCGAGGTCGGTCGGCGTGTGCGGCGTCGCCGCCGGAGCCGGATCGGCAGCGTGCGCCCCCGGCACGGCGGCCACTTGGGCGGCGGTCAGCGAAGCGGCAAAGGCAAAGGTTTTCAGCATGATCGCACCCCCCGGTTGATCAGGCCACGATAACGCGCCGGCGCTCCATTGCCAGCGTCTTCGGCGCCAGGTGCTCCTGACATATGCCGTGGCCGGGGATGCGTCGCACAGAGGCACGCCGTCCAGAAGGCGCAGTGCCAGCGGTTGCCGGGCGCGGCCTCTCTACCTTCGATCGCCGCGGAAATCGCTGAAGACGACGGCGTGCTTGTCCAGCACCGTCACGCCTATCCGGAAGGTGTTCCTTTCCTACCTCGTTCCCGCCCTTAACCAATCCGGCAAATGGCGATGAATATAATCTGCTGCAAAGGGTTAAGGAAACAGTCCGGAAGGTGACGCGGCGCGGTAGGATTATCGTTTTCATTCAGGGGCCTGTGGCCCATTTCGTTTGCAAAAACGACGGCGGTCCGTGTCACCCATCGCCGCCGCCAGCGCCGCGTGACAAATGGCTTCGTCCCCGCCAAGGTGCGGGCATGGCCGGCAGCAGCGATATGATCACACCCTTTCTCTCTGACGCGCTGGTGATCCTGGGCGCCGCGGGGATGGTGATCCCGGTCTTCGCGCGGTTCCGGATCACGCCGGTGATCGGCTTCATCCTTGTCGGCATCGCGGTCGGCCCGTTCGGGCTCGGCAGCCTGACTTTCGATCATCCGTGGCTGGCGTGGTTCACGATCAGCGATCCCAGCGGCCTCGATCCCTTTGCCGAGTTCGGGATCATCCTGCTGCTGTTCACGATCGGGCTGGAGCTGTCGTTCAACCGCCTGTGGTCGATGCGAAAGGCCGTCTTCGGGCTCGGCTCGATTGAGCTGGGCGTGACCGCGGCGTTGGTGGCGGCGACTTTGGCGGTGTTGGGGCAGGGGCCGGGCGGATCGCTGGCGCTGGGGCTGGCGCTGGCGCTGTCGTCGACCGCGCTGGTGCTGCCGATCGCGGGCACCGCCACGCCGGTGGGCCGTGCCGCGCTGGCGATGCTGCTGTTCGAGGATATCGCTCTGGTGCCGATCCTGTTCTTGCTCGACGCCATGGCGCCGACCGGGGGCGAGGCGGGCTCGGCGCTGCTCAAGACCCTGGGGCTGGGCGCGGCGGTGATCGCGGCGCTGCTGGTCGTCGGCCGCTTTGTGCTGCCGCGCCTGTTCGCGCAGGCCGCCCGCACCAAAAGCCCTGAGCTGTTCCTGGCCGCCAGCCTGCTGGTGGTGATCGTTGCCTCGCTGGCGACGGCGGGGGTCGGCCTGTCGCCGATCGTCGGCGCGCTGATCGCAGGGCTGCTCATCGCCGAGACCGAGTACCACGGCGAGGTCGAAGTCATCACCGCGCCGTTCAAGGGCCTGGCGCTGGGCGTTTTCCTGATCACCGTCGGGATGAGCGTGGACCTCGACGTGATCGCTGCCAACCTGGGCATGATACTGGGCGCGGCGGCGGCGGTGATCACGGTCAAGGCGCTGGTCACAGCCTTTGCGCTGCGCACCATGGGCGCCCGCAGCGGTACCGCGACCGAGGCCGGGATCCTGATGGCGAGCCCGTCCGAAACCACGCTGATCGTGCTCGGCGCGGCTGCCAGCGCATCACTGATCCAGCCCGGCACCGCGCAGTTCTGGCAGATCGTCACCGCCCTGGGGCTGACCGTCACGCCGCTGCTGGCGTGGATCGGCAAGCGGCTGGGCCGCCAGGTCGACCGCAGCTTTGCCGCGCATGTGCCGCCGCACGATCCGGCCAGCGACGCACCGCGCGCGATCATCGTCGGGTTCGGCCGTGTCGGCCGGCTGGTGGCGGAAATGCTGGCGACGCACGGCAAGTCCTACGTCGGCATCGACAGCGATCCCGAGCTGGTCTCCGCCGCCCGCCACGAGGGCTACAGCGCCGAATTCGCCGATGCCGGTCACGGTGCGGCGCTGGCGCGGCTGGGGATCGAGCACGCCAGTTCCGTCATCATCACGATGGACGAACCGGTGGCGGCGCAGCGGCTGGTGCGCAAGCTGCGCGCCGCTTACCCCGACTTGTCGATCATCGCCCGCGCCCGCGATGCCCATCATGCCGCCCAGCTTTACCGCGCCGGCGCGACCCAGGCCGTGCCCGAGGCACTCGAGGCGTCGCTGCAACTGTCCGAGGCGGTGCTGGTGGAGCTGGGTGCCGCGATGGGCCCGGTTATCGCCTCGATCCACGAAAAGCGCGACGAATTCCGCGCCCAGATCATGGAAGAGGGCGAACTCGACTACAAGCCGGCGCTCAGGACCGCCGGCCTGCGTGAGCGCGCGCCGGTTTAGGCCGAAGCTTCTACCGTGCCGGCGAACAGGCGGTCGACCTCTGCCACCAGGTCGCGCAAGTGGAACGGCTTCGACAGCACTTTCGCCCCCGGAGCCGCCAGGTTGGCCTTGAGGGCGACGGCGGCGAAGCCGGTGATAAACATCACCTTGGTATCCGGGCTGATCTCGGCACAGCGCTGGGCCAGCTCGATGCCGTCCATCTCGGGCATGACGATGTCGGACAGCAGCAGGTCGAAGGCGCCGCCTTCCAACAGCGGCAGCGCCGCGGTGCCGCGATCGACCGCGACCACCTGGTAGCCGGCGCTTTCAAGCGCGCGCGCGAGGTAGGTGCGCATCGCGTCCTCGTCCTCGGCCAGCAATATGCTCGTCATCATGCAGTTCCGGTAACAGCGGACACGTGGCGCGTACGATAGCGACTCAGCGGTTAACAAGTCGCGCTCGGCGATGCCGCCCCGCCGTTTTGACACGGCCGGCGCAGTCGTTCAGCGTTGTCGGCATGGATCAAGGCGAGGGCGGCAGCAGCGATTCGGCCGGGCGGGGCAAGCCGGTCAGCGGGGGCTCGATCCCCGGCGGTGGCGGTACCCCTGCCTTCACGCTAACGCTCGGCGATCCATCGCCGCTGCCGGTCCTGCTCGCGGTGCCTCACGCCGGCCGCGCCTATCCCGGGACCCTTCTGGAACGGATGCGCAACCCCGGATTTGCCGCCCTGCGGCTGGAGGACCGCTTTGCCGACCTGCTGGCAGAGCGCGTTGCCCGCGAAACCGGCGCGGCGCTGCTGGTGGCGCACGCGCCGCGCGCGATGATCGACCTCAACCGCGCCGCCGATGATGTCGATTGGGAGATGTTCGGACGCGGCGAGCGGCACCTCGCGCAGGAAATCGGCAGTTACACGCCGGGACGGCGGGCGCGTACCGGGTTGGGCCTGATCCCGCGCCGCCTGCCGGGCCTGGGCGAACTGTGGAAGCGCCGCCACGACCACGCCGAGCTCGATGCCCGCCTGGCCGAGATTCACGCGCCGTACCATGCCTGCGTCGATGCGGCGCTGGCCAGGCTGACCGATCGCTGGGGCGCAGCGCTGCTGATCGACCTGCATTCGATGCCGCCGCTGCCCGCGCGCAGCGGCGAACGTGCGCCGGAATTCGTTATCGGCGACCGGTTCGGGGCAACCTGCAACGGCGGCCTGATCGCCAGCGCCTTCGCCTATTTCAGCGAGATGCGCCGCGGTGCCGCGCACAACCGGCCATACGCGGGCGGCTACGTGCTCGAGACCCACGCCGCGCCGCGCGCGGGCCGGCACGCACTCCAGCTGGAGATCGACCGCGCCAGTTACCTCGATTCGCGGCTGGCCGAACCGGGGCCGGGGCTGGCGGCGATAGTTCACCTGCTGAGCGGGCTGGTGCGGCGGCTGGCGCAGGACGTGGCGGCGCTGGGCCGGGCCCGCGCGGGCCAGGCGACCTGGGCCGAAGCCGCCGAATAGCCATAAAAAACCACCTGGAGCTTTCGCGCCAGGTGGCCAAGGTTCAGGGAGGAGGTGCACGAAGTGCACCGACCTTGGCCGGACCATGAGGGCAGCCCGGCAAGGCGATATCGAATGTAGGCAGCACGGCGCGGGCTGACAACCCCCGCCGTGTCACCAATTGCATCAGGGCGTTAGCCCTGCCTGTCAGGCGGTCTGAAGCGCCGGCGAAGGCACCGGGCCCTTGCCCATGGCCACCTGCATGCCGAAGATCTCGCGCGTCAGGTCGAGCGAGAACAGGTGCGCGTAGATCAGGCTGAGCATGCCGTTCTGGTTCCAGGTGCGCAGCTGGTCGCCGCGCACGGCAGCGAGCTTTTCCTGGTCGACCATCTTGAAGCCGCGATAGATGAACGGCTCGTCCGGCTTGTCGGGGCGCTGGATCGACAGTTCGCCGTCCATCAGCAAGCCGTGCTTGTTGAGCTCCTCGACGAAGGACTGCGTCTTCATCCCGGCTTCTTCGAAGGTGCGGCAGAACTCGAGTGCGTTCTGGCACGCCGCGCTCGGCTGGTCGCCGTCGAACAGCGCGTCGCCTTCCTCGAATTCACCGACCAGGTCGGAGGTCGGATCGAAGCACAACGACAGCTCGTCGCTGTCGGGCGTCAGCTTGGCCAGCATCCACGGGTAGCGGCGGACATAGGCCGGGACATAGACCGCGGCATTCAGCTTGCCTTCGTCGTCGGTGAAGACGTTGACGCCTTCATTAAGGCCGAACAGCGCAAGCGGCACGGGGTTTTCCTCGGCCGAAAAGATGATCGGCGTGAACCTCTGCGCGCTGGGGAATTCCTCGGCGGTCAGGGGGATGGCGTGGACATTGGCGAACCAGCCCGCCTTGTCGGTCGAGCGCGCCCGGTAATTGGCGTGATCGCGCGAATTGAGCGGCATCAGGTCGTTGTAGAACAGCGGCAGGTTCGGGGCTGGCGGCGCACTGGCCATGAAAATCTCTCCGGCGGGGAATTGTCAGGAGCGCGGCAGCGAAGGCGCCCGCGCGGAGGCGCGCTTTAGGCGCTGGCTGGCCCGTGCGCAAGCACGCTGCGATCCTCTACCAGCTTGCCGGGGTTCATGATCCCCAGCGGATCGAGCGCGGCCTTGACCTTGCCCAGGATCGCCAGCGCCACCGGGTCGCCGAGCCGGGCCAGCTCGTCGCGCTTCATCTGGCCGATGCCATGCTCGGCCGATATCGACCCACCCCACCGCGTGACAAGGTCGTGGACACGGCGGCTGATCGCCTTGCCCTCGCCGGCCTGCCATTCCGCCGCGGCGGCGCCTGCCGGGGCGAGGACGTGGTAATGGATGTTGCCGTCGCCCAGATGCCCGAACGCCGCCACCGATGTCCCGGGAAATTCGCCCTCAATCAGCGGGGCCGTGGCGGTGATGAAGTCCGCCATCCGATTTACCGGGACCGAGATGTCGTGCTGCATCGCCGGGCCCTTGGCGCGCTCGGCCGGGGCAACTTCGTCGCGCAGGCGCCAGAACGCGTCGGCCTGCGCCTCGTTGGCGGCCAGCACCGCGTCGGCGGCGACGCCGTCCGAGATGGCGGCGGCCAGCAGGTCTTCGATCACGCCGCGGGGCGATGGCTGCCCGCGCTCCGACACCGCTTCGACCAGGGCGTGCCAGGCATGGTGCTGCGCCAGCGGCGCACGCGCGCCGGGCACGTGCGCCAGCACCGCGTCGAGGCACGACTGCGGCATGATCTCGAACCCTTCGAGCGCGCGGCCCAGCGCCGCCTCGGCACGGACCAGCAGCGCGCGCGCGGCTTCGACCGATGGCAGGCCGACCCAGGCGGCAGTCCGTTCGCCGATGGCGGGAACCAGCCGTAGCGTGGCGGCGGTGACCACGCCCAGCGTGCCCTCGGCGCCGATGAACAGTTGCTTCAGGTCGAAGCCGCGGTTGTCCTTCTTCAGCGGCGTCAGCGCGGAATAGACCGAGCCGTCGGGCAGCACCGCCTCGATCCCCGCGACTTGCGCGCGCATGGTGCCGTGGCGCAGCACCTGTGTGCCGCCGGCGTTGGTCGAAATCAGCCCGCCGACAGTGGCCGATCCCTTGCCCCCCAACGTCAGCGCAAAGCGCAGACCCGCCGCGTCCGCCGCCTCGTGCAGAGTCTGCAGGATCACCCCGGCGCCGCAGGTAACCTCGCCCGCGTCGGTGTCTACCGGGCCGATCGCGTCCAGCCGCCGCAATGACAGGACGATCGCGTTACCGCTGGCGTCGGGCGTGGCGCCGCCGGACATGCCGCTGTTGCCGCCCTGGGGTACGATGGCGACGCGGTGTTCGGCGCAGAGGCGGACCAGGCCGGCAACCTCGCAGGTCGATGCCGGCGCGGCCAGCGCCAGCGCGCGGCCGGTGTAGCGGCCGCGCCAGTCGGTCAGCCACGGGGTCACCAGGTCGGGGTCCTGCAGCAGTCCGCGCGGCCCCAGCAGCGCGCCGGCCGCGGCCAGGAAAGCGGCGTGATCGTCCATCGGTCTGTCCTCCTGCGGGGGCGGCTTGCATCGCGCTTGCAACGGGTTAAGCCGATATTCAAGCGGCGGGCCTATCCCGCCATGGACCCGGCGATCGTGCCGGACAACTGCCGTCCATTGCCGCAAGGGCCCGAACCGCTTCGTGAATCCGCTTCTCCTGATCCTGGCACCGATCGCGGTCATGCTGCCCGGCCTGGCCGGCATCGAGGCTGCGCAGCGCATCGCGCCGTCGCACGGGTTCGAAGTGCCCACGCGGGTCACCCCGCCGCCCGCGGTTCCGACCTCGCTGGAACCCGTGGCCCCCCCCGGCACCGACATCGCCGCCGAGGCCGAAGCGCCCGTCCGGCAGGTCAGCATCGAGCAGCGCATCACCATCCGGGTCAGCCCGCGCGGGATCGCGCCGGCGGCGATGGTGGCGTTGCCGCCGGCACCCGATGCGCCCCGCATCGTCGAGAAGAAAATGGGCAAGTGCGTGCCGGTCGCCTCGATCGCCGGGGTCCAGACCGCGGGCAACAAGCTGGTGCTGTACTTGCGCGACAACCGCGTCGTCTCGGCGACGCTGGAAAAGGCCTGCCGCGCCGCGGATTTCTATTCGGGGTTCTATCTCGCGCGCAACGAAGACGGCAAACTCTGCGCCGGGCGCGACCAGTTGCTGTCGCGTTCGGGCGCCAACTGCCAGCTCAGCGGGCTTCGCCAGATCGTCGTCAAGGACGACTGAAGCCACGTTTTCTTGACTTTCGCAGGTCCTTGCGCCTAGGGCGCGGCTGCGTAGCGCGTCGCCTGCTGCCGGGCGCGAATCGCTTTCCTCCTGTTCCGGAACACCACTTCTTGATGACCAAGTTTGCCGATCTCGGCCTGTCGGACGAATTGCTCGCCGCGGTAAGCGCCAAGGGCTACGACACGCCGACACCGATCCAGGCACAGGCGATCCCCAGCGTCCTGATGATGCGTGACATCATCGGCATCGCCCAGACCGGCACCGGCAAGACCGCCAGCTTCGTGCTGCCGATGATCGACATCCTCTCGCACGGACGGCGTCGCGCGCTGATGCCGCGCAGCCTTATCCTGGAACCCACGCGCGAACTGGCCGCCCAGGTGGCGGACGAATTCAAGCAGTACGGGGTCAACCACGACCTCAAGATGGCGCTGCTGATCGGCGGCGTGCAGATGGGCGACCAGATCAAGGCGCTGCAGGAAGGCGTCGACGTGCTCATCGCCACGCCGGGCCGCCTGATGGACCTGATGGAGCGCGGCAAGATCCTGATGACCGGCTGCAACATGCTGGTGATCGATGAGGCGGACCGCATGCTCGACATGGGCTTCATCCCCGATATCGAGACGATCTGTTCCAAGCTTCCCGCCGCGCGGCAGACGCTGCTGTTCTCGGCCACGATGCCGCCGCCGATCAAGAAGCTGGCGGACAAGTTCCTGTCCAACCCCAAGTCGATCGAAGTGGCGCGCCCGGCCTCGGCCAACACCAACATCGCCCAGTTCAAGGTGGCGGTGACCAGTCGCGGCAAGCGCGAGACGCTGCGCAGCCTGCTGCGCAGCGAGGACGTGCACACCGCGATCGTCTTCGCCAACCGCAAGACCACGGTGCGCGAACTGGCCAAGAGCCTGAAGCAAAGCGGCTTCAACGCCGGCGAGATTCACGGCGACATGGACCAGAATGCCCGCAATGCCGAACTGGCGCGCTTCAAGGACGGCACGATCAACATCCTGGTCGCCTCCGACGTCGCCGCGCGCGGGCTCGACGTGAAGGGTGTCAGCCACGTCTTCAATTACGACACGCCGTGGCATCCTGACGATTACGTCCACCGCATCGGTCGCACCGGGCGCGCCGGCGCCAAGGGACGCGCATTCACGTTCGTGGCGCCCGAGGATGCCGAGGCGATCGCAAATGTCGAAAAGTTGACCGGCGGCAAGGTGCCAGTGTGGAACGAGGGCGCCGACACCGATCACGCTCCGGGCGAGGCGGCCCCTGCCGAAAAGCCCGCGCGCCGCGAACGCGCGCCGCGCAAGTCTGGCGGATCCGCTTCCGCCGCTGAACCGGTGGCGGCCGCCGAACCGGCTCCCGCTCCCCGGCCCGCGCGCGCTCCGCGTGCGGAGCGGCCCGCCCGTCAGGCCGAGCAAGCGGCCCGGCGCCGCGAAGAAGCAGACGAGCGGCGCACGCCGGCTCCGCGCCGCCGCGAGGCCGAGCCGAGCGGCGACGAAGGGGCGTGGAACGGGCCCATCCCGGGCTTCCTCGGAACCTCGGCGCTTTAACCCGCGCGCTTCGGCGCCACGGCGACGTGCCCGGCTACCTTATCTTCCACCCCGACCGGCGCGAGCGAATGGCACGTTTGTGAGCGCGGGTCGTCAGCCGGTGGCGCCCTGCTGCTTGAAGAAGGCATCCATTTCAGAAGCCATCGAATTCCACCAGTCCAGGACGTCGGCGAAATTGGCCTGGTTCATGCCGCCGATCGTCGCCACGTCCATCGCCGCGCGAAGCCGGCCGTCGGAGAGGACCGACATCTGCACGAAGCGCTTGCTGCCGTTCCAGGTGTTCGCCAGCGAGGCGGTGTTGCTGGGGTCCTTCTTGAACATGATCTCGAACCGCAGCGAATCGCAGGCCGTGTGGTTTTCGCAGCCATAGAAAAAGACATCGTAGTCGTAGCCGTTGTTGGCGCTTAGCGATGGGTCGCCCTGGCCGTCGGTGCCCGCCGTCACCTTTACGCCCGCACGTTCCAGGGCGGCTTTCACGGTGGCCGGGTTGCTGGCGCAGACCATCCCGGCCGCACACGGCGCCGTGTCTGCGGCGAAGGCCGCGGACGGCAGGAACGCTGTGCCAAGAGCGGCGGCGGCGACATATCGGATCATGGTGCTTCCCCCCGGTTGCAGGACCGGCAGGCTGGCCCAAGCCACGCGCCGGTTCAAGCCCCTGTCAGGCCGGTTTGACGAAGCTGTCGATGACGCGCTTTATTCCGCTGCCCTCGAAATCGATCTCCAGCTTGTTGCCGTCCTGCGCCTGGACGGTGCCGTAGCCGAACTTGTCGTGGAACACGCGCGCGCCGATGGCGATATCGCCGCGCGGCTTGGCGGCGAAGCTGGCGGCGCTGCGGGTCGATTCGGCAATCCGCTTCGGTGCGGTGTCGAACGTCGTGGCCGCGGCGCGCTGCCAGCCGGGGCCGCGCGTCATGGTGCGGGCGGGTTGCACGCGGGCGACGTGGGCGAAGGGATCGCCGTGTTCGGAAAACTGCGCCCGCCACAGCGATGCGCCGCCGGTCATCGTTGTTTCCTGCGCCACGTGCGCCTCGGGCAACTCGGCGATGAAGCGGCTGGGGATCGAGCTTGTCCACTGTCCGTAGATGCGCCGGTTGGCGGCGTGGATGATCGTGCAGCGCCGCCGCGCGCGGGTGATCGCGACATAGGCGAGGCGGCGTTCCTCCTCCAGGCTGGCCAGCCCGCCTTCGTCCATCGCGCGCTGGCTGGGAAAGACGCCTTCCTCCCACCCGGGCAGGAACACGCTGTCGAATTCCAGGCCCTTGGCGGCGTGGATGGTCATGATGGTGACCTTCTCGGCGTCGTCGGCGGCGTCGTTGTCCATCACCAGGCTGACATGCTCGAGGAAATCGCCGAGCGTCTCGTACTCTTCCATCGCCCGAGCCAGTTCGGACAGGTTTTCCAGCCTGCCGGCGCTTTCGGCGCTGCGTTCGGCCTGCAGGGCGGCGGTGTAACCGGATTCGTCGAGGATGGTGCGCGCCAGCTCCGCCGGCGAGGAAGCGGCCGCCAGTTCGCGCCAGCGCGCGAAGCTGCGCATCAGGCCCACCACGGTGTTGCGCGCGCGCGCCGGCAGTTCGTCGGTGTCGGCGATGTCGAGCGCGGCGGCGGCCAGCGGCAGGGTCTGCGCGCGGGCGTGGCGGTGCAGCTTTTCCAGCGCCTTGTCGCCCAGGCCGCGCTTGGGAGTATTCCAGATCCGTTCGAACGCCAGGTCGTCGGCAGGCTGGGCGACCACGCGCAAATAGGCGAGCGCATCGCGAATCTCGGCCCGTTCGTAAAAGCGAAAGCCGCCGACGATCTTGTAGCCGAGGCCGATCTGGATGAACCGGTCTTCGAACTCGCGGGTCTGGAACTGGGCGCGCACCAGGATCGCCATCGTGTTCAGGCTGGCGCCCTCGCGCTCGAGCCGCTCGATCTCCTCGCCGACGCGGCGCGCCTCCTCGGGCCCGTCCCAGACGCCGATCACGCGCACCTTGTCGCCGCCGTTCACCTCGGTCCACAGCGTCTTGCCAAGGCGTTCGGAATTGGTCGAGATAAGCCCCGACGCAGCCGCCAGGATATCGGGCGTGGAGCGATAGTTCTGCTCCAGGCGGATGACCTTGGCGCCGGGAAAATCCTTTTCAAAGCGCAGGATATTGGCCACTTCTGCGCCGCGCCATGAATAGATCGACTGGTCGTCGTCGCCCACGACGCAGATGTTCTGGCGCCCTTGCGCGATCAGCCGCAGCCACAGGTACTGGACCTGGTTGGTGTCCTGGTATTCGTCCACCATCACGTACTTGAAACGCTGGCGGTATTGCTCGAGCACATCGGGGTGCTTGCGCAGCACGGTCAGCATGTGCAGCAGCAGGTCGCCGAAATCGCAGGCGTTCACCGCGCGCAGGCGGTCCTGGTACAGCGTGTAGAAATGCTGTCCCTTGCCGTTCGCGTAAGCCTCGTTCTCCAGCGCGTCGAGTTCGCCGGGCAGCAGGCCGCGGTTCTTCCAGCGATCGATCAGCCCGGCCAGTTGCCGCGCCGGCCAGCGCTTGTCGTCGATGCCTTCGGCCTGGATCAGCTGCTTGAGCAGGCGAAGCTGATCGTCGGTGTCTATGATGGTGTAGTTGGATTGCAGCCCGACCAGCTCGGCATGCCGGCGCAGCATCCGCGCAGCAATGGCGTGAAAGGTGCCCAGCCACGGCATCCCCTCCACAGCCGGGCCGATCAGCTTGCCGACCCGTTCGCGCATTTCGCGCGCGGCCTTGTTGGTAAAAGTGACGCACAGGATCTCGCTTGGCCAGGCAAGGCGCTGGCGCACCAGGTAGCCGAGCCGGGCGGTCAGCGCCGCGGTCTTGCCGGTGCCGGCGCCGGCCAGCATCAGCACCGGCCCCTCAGTGGCGAGCACGGCTTCGCGCTGCGGCGGATTGAGCCGGGCCAGCAGCGGATCGTCCCCGGTCAGCGGGCCGGCGGAAGGAGGAGCGGGAAGCGTCATGGAGACTGGAACACCTAGGGAACGCCCTGTCGCCGCGCAAGGGCGGTTCGTCGCATGGAGGAACCTTGCCGCCGTTGAAACGTAAGTGCCGCACTGGCTAACGACCACCACATGGAGACAGAGAATGCGCCATATCCTTCTTGCGGGCGCGGGGGTTCTCGCGGCGTTGACCGCCCCGGTCGCGCTTAATGCGCAGACCGCGGCTTCCAGCGTTACGACGTCCGATGGGCGGACCTATTCGCTGACCGCAGAACAGCAGGCGATGTTCAATTCCTGGACCGCCGAACAGCGCGCCGCCTATGGCACGTGGCCCTATGACAACCAGGTCTATTACTGGTCGCTCCCGGCGGACCAGGCCGCCTATTACTGGACCCTCCAGCCCGATCAGCAGGCCGGTTACTGGGCGCTCACCGCCGACCAGCGCGGCATGATCTACAAGATGTCGCCCGAGCAGCGCGCCGCGGCCTGGCAGTCCGTGCAGGCCCAGCTTGCCGGCCAGACCCCGCCGACCCCGGCGAACCAGGCCAACCCCCCGGGCATGGGCATGCCGACCACCGGCGTTCCCAATCCGCAGGCCGCGGCGCAGTCCGTGCCGCCGGCGATGCCCGCCACCACGACGTACCAGGGCGGCCCCTACAAGGGCGCGCTGACCCCGCCGCCGGCCGATGCGATGGCAAAGACCTATCCGGTCTGCACCAGCAAGATGCAGGACAGCTGCCAGAACCGCGGTGAAGGCGGTGCCCCCGGCAAGAGCCGCGCGGTCAACACCTACAAGCCGCATTAAGCCTTAGTCGCGGTCCGCGGACCAGGGCCGTGATCGAGAGGGCGCCGGGCAACCGGCGCCCTTTTCGTTTGCGCGCGCGCGGCGCCCGCGCCATCGAACGCGGTAATGCAATCGACTGACAATCCGCTGCGCCGTCATGCCCGCGTCCTGGTTGCGGCGCTGACCGGGACCGCGGTCGAATTCTACGATTTCTACGTCTTCGCGACCGCCACCGCGCTGGTGCTGGGGCCGCTGTTCTTTCCCGCCTCGTCGCCGCAGGCGCAGGCGATCAGCGCTTTCATGGTCTTCGGGCTGGCCTTCGTCGCCCGCCCGGTGGGGGCGATTGCGTTCGGCCATTTCGGCGACCGGGTCGGGCGCAAGGCCACGCTCGTGGCCTCGCTGCTGCTGATGGGCGCATCGACCGTCCTGATCGGGTTCCTGCCCAGCCATGCCGCGATCGGCTTCGCGGCCCCGTTGCTGCTGTGCATCCTTCGCTTCGGTCAGGGCTTCGGGCTGGGCGGTGAATGGGGCGGGGCGGCGCTGCTGACGGTGGAGAACGCGCCGCCGGGCTGGGCAGCGCGGTTCGGGGCGGCGCCGCAGCTGGGCGCGCCGATCGGGTTCCTGTTCGCTAACGGGCTGTTCCTGCTGCTGGGCCTGACGCTCAGCGACGCGGCATTTCGCGATTGGGGCTGGCGGGTGCCGTTCATCGCCAGCGCGGTGCTGGTCGCGCTGGGGCTGTGGGTGCGGCTGCGCATCGGCGAAACGCGCGAATTCGCCGCCGCGCGCGATGCCGCACCGCCGCCGCGGGTACCGCTGGCGCGGCTGTTCGCCCGGCACGCCGGGGCGGTGCTGGCGGGCGCCGCGGGCGTCGTGGCGTGTTTCGCGATCTTCTACCTTGCCACCGCCTTCGCACTGTCGCGCGCGACCACGGCGCTGGGCTATTCGCGCGAACATTTCCTGGCCCTGCAACTGGGCGCTAACGTCTTCCTGGCACTGGGCATCGTCGTCGCCGCGATCCGGGCCGATGCGACCAGCCCGCGCCGCGTGCTGGCCTGGGGTTCGGCTGCGACGGTGGTGCTTGGCCTCGTGTTCGGCACCGGGCTGGCGGGCGGCGCGATGGCGGCCTTCGCCACGTTGTCGGCGGCGCTGTTCGTGATGGGTTTCGTCTACGGTCCGCTGGGCGCCTGGCTGCCGACGCTGTTTCCGGTCGACGTGCGTTACACCGGGATATCGATCGCCTTCAACACGGGCGGCATCGTGGGCGGGGCGGTGACGCCGCTGGCGGCGCAGGCGCTTAGCGAAGCGGGCCATGCCGGCGCCATCGGCGGCATCCTGTCGGCAGCCGGGCTGCTGACGCTGCTCGGCGTTACGCTGGCAAGACCCGCAGCAAGGTGATCCGCGCCGGGCCGACCCGGCGCTCGCTCTCGACCGCCAGCCCGCGCACGGTGGCAGGCTCGTCCGCCGCCGTTTCAAGGCTTATCCAGGTCTGCGGCGCGACCCAGCCGAGCCGCTGCAGCTTGTCCAGCGCCACCGCGCCTGCGCCCGTGCCGTAAGGCGGATCGAGCAGCACCAGGTCCAGCGGCGCCCTGGCCGGCCCCATCGCCAGGACCGACGCCGGGCTGACCGTGCAGCGCGCCTGCGCGTGCAGGGCGGCGATATTGGCACGCAGCGCGCGGATCGCGGCGGCATCGTTTTCAACGAACAGGCAGGTCGCCGCGCCGCGCGACAGCGCTTCCAGCCCGAGCGCGCCGGACCCTGCAAACAGGTCCGCGACGGCAAGATCCTCGAAACTTCCGAGCCGGCTCGCCAGCATGGAAAACAGCGTCTCGCGCACGCGGTCTGCGGTCGGGCGCGTGCCCTCGCCGGCGGGGACCGCCAGCTTGCGCCCGCGCCATTCGCCGGCGACGATGCGGACGCCGCCGGGTTTTGCCGGGGGCGCCTTCATTCCGGGGTCTTGAGCGCCTTGCGAAAGCGCTCGACCTCTTTCTGGGGGATCTCGGCGGTGGCGCCGCGCGGCAGGTCGCCCAGCCGGAACGGCCCGTAGGCCAGCCGCAGCAAGCGGCTGACCTCAAGCCCCAGGTGCTCCAGAACGCGGCGTACTTCGCGGTTCTTGCCCTCGGTCAGGGTCAGTTCGATCCACTGGTTGCGGCCGGTCCGACGCTCCATGTTGGCGTCGATCGGGCCATAGCGCATGCCCTCGATCTCGATCCCGTCCATCAGGTCTTCGAGTTGGGACTGGGTGACGTCGCCATACGTGCGCGCGCGGTACGTGCGCGGGATGCCGCTGGACGGCAGCTCCATCGCGCGCTTGAGGCCGCCGTCGTTCGTCATCAGCAGCAGCCCTTCGGTATTGAGGTCGAGGCGGCCCACCGGCATCATCCGGGGCGTTCCCCTGGGCAGGGCATTGCGCAGCGCGGTGTAGATCGTTGGCCGCCCGGCGGGATCGCGCTCTGCCGTGATCAGGCCGGAAGGCTTGTGAAAGGCGAACAGGCGCGGCGGCTCGGCCGCCTTCACCAGCTTGCCGTCGACGCTGACGCCCGACAGGTTCTTGAGCACGGTGGCGGGCGTTGTCAGCACGACATCGCCGATTTTTACGCGGCCGTCGGCGATCATGCGCTCGACCTCGCGGCGGCTGGCGATGCCGGCGCGGGCAAGCAGCTTGGCGATGCGCTCACCCTCGCGCTTGGGTTCGGGGTGCCAGGGTTCCTCGGACTTGGTCATGGCCGCCGCTCTAGGAGCGCGGGCGCTGGCTTGCCAGCGCTACTTCCGCGGCGTCGCCACGCAGGCCCTCAGCGCCGCGGCAGCCTCCTTTGCGCCGGTCAGCGGAAAGGCGATCGTTTCGGTCACGCCCAGCGCCATGACGGCAAGGGTGTCGGTATTGGCAGCGGCCTTCAGCAGCCGGTCGTCCGGCGCCTCGAGCAGGAGCCCCGGCGATGCCGGATCGCCCGCGGCGACCATGTGGACCGGGTAGATCTTGTCGTCCCAGCCGACGATGGCGGTGTAAGCGTAACCGGCCTCGACCTTGGCGCCGGGCAGGACGAAGATCACCCGGCTTTCCTGTTTGTCGGACAGCTGGATCATCACCGCCGGGCCGCTTTCCGCGCCGAGCGGGCGAAGCATCGCGCAGCCGCCGCCGATCGGGCCGACCTTCCAGCCCGCGACGGCTTGCTGCTGCGCGGACGCGGGCGTCGCTGCCGCGGCAAGCGCGGCTATCGCGGCGAACGTTGCGACGCGCATCAGTTGGCCCCCTTGGGTTGCTTGGCGGCCAGGGCGGCAGTGCACCGGCGTAGTGCGGCGATCGCCGCTGGCGCGCCGCTCATGTCCAGGAAGCCTTCGGTGCTCGGCTTGTCGTCGATGGCCAGGATCAAGTGCTCGTACGACCCCATCAGGTCGATGAAGTTGCGACTGATCTCGGCTTCGAGCGCCGGCCTGCCCTGCAAGGTTACCGGCTGCGCACCCAGCGTCCACAGCAGGCTGTCGATCGAATCATGGCTCTCGGTGATATAGGCCTTGGCGCGGTTCGCCAGCATGGTCGTGTAGTTCGCGTCGGTGAAGCCGTAGCGTAGCGGACCAGGCGCGGCGGTCATGCCCGGCAGGCCGGAAACGGAAACGCTGCCATGATGATCCGGGGTCTCGATCACCTGCAGCATGGCCTCGGTTCCGGCCGCCCGGCGCATCACGCAGGCGCCCTGGTTGAACTCGGTAACGGTCCAGGCCTTGTCCTTCGACCACTCCCTTGCGCCGGCCGGCGCGGCTGCGGTCAGCGCCAGCATGGCGGCGCCCATCAGATATCGCATCGCTGTCAGTATCCCCCCTGCAAGCGCGAACGGCGCCAGTGTGCCGCGCGCAAGCGCCGCTTGCAAGTCAGCGGGAAAGCTCGTCCTTGAGAATGGCGTGGAACTGCGCGATGCCGGTTTCCAGCGTGCCCAGCGTGATCGCCTCCAAGGCGCCCGATTCCAGTCCCTGTTGGCCCAGCGCCGCGGCACGGAAATCCTCGCCGGCGAAAACCCCGCCGTCGAGCAGGTCCCAGCTGCGCTGCCAGTGATCCTGGGCCTTTTCGCTCGTCGGGGCCGCGGGGATGAGCATGAAATCTTCCACCAACGTGCGCCCGGGCCCCCGCGGCATCAGCGTCATCACGTTGACGTAATCGGGGCTGGCGATGATCACCGTGCCGGGCAGCAGCTGATAGGCGAACGTGGCCGCGGTGCGCAGCGCCGCCATGTCGCCCAAGTCGGCCGCGTCCATGTCGGCGGCGCGGCCGACCAGGCTGCGCTGGTGCGGGCCGACCCGGTCCGCCACCGTCACGCCGTCCTTGAAGAACGGCGCGATCGTGCCGGCGTGCAGCCGCATGACGTGGTAGCTTTCCAGGAACGCGTCCATGATCAGCTTCCAGTTCGCCGCCACGTCGTGCGTGCGCCGCGCGAACAGGTGGTGATCGCCCAGTCCGAAGGCGTCGAAATCCGCGCCCAGCGCCTGCGCATCGGTGAAGTCGGCGTCGGCGGCAGGGGCGAACCAGATCAGCCCGCCGGCCTCGAGGCTGGGCAGTTCCATCAGCCCGAACAGGCCCTTGTCCAGGCCGGGAAACGTCTCTGGCCGGGGCAGCGCCAGCAGCCGCCCGTCCAGCGCGTAGGTCCAGGCGTGATAGGGACATGTCAGACGCTTGGCACAAAGGACGCCCTCGTCCTCGACTAGGCGTGTGCCGCGGTGGCGGCAGACGTTGAGGAACACGCGCGCGCGGCCGTCCCCGCCGCGCGCCAGCAGCAAGTGGCGCCCGGTGGCGTCGTGCGCCACCGCCATGTTCGGCTGCGGCAGCAGCGCGGACGGCGCCAACACTTGCGGCCGCACGTCGAACAGCCGCGCTTTCTCGCGCGCCCACTGTTCGTCCGAGGTATAAAGCGCGGCGGCAACGGTCGTCACCGCGCCGGTCGCGGCGTCGCCATTGCCCGCCAGGGCGCGGGCCAGCGCGCGTTGCCCCGGCGTCGGCATGCGGCGATCGGATGTGGTCAGCTCTCCCATGGGCCTAGCCATAGCGCAATTCGGCGCTAGTCTCGCGGCAGAAAAATTCACGGGGAGATCACCAGCACATGCCATCCGAACGGGCAGACACACCGGCATCCGAAACCGCGCCGCCGCCGCCCGCACGGCCCAAGGGCCTCAAGCTGCTGCGCCTGGCGCTGAGCAGCCGCAAGTCGGCCTGCATGCTCGGTTTCGGCATCGCCTCGGGCCTGCCGTTCGCGCTGCTGGTTGGCACGCTCAACGCCTGGCTGGGCGAAGTCGGCGTGCCGCTGGCCACGATCGGCGTGCTGTCGTGGATCGGGCTGGCCTATTCGTTCAAGTTCCTGTGGTCGCCGGTGGTGGACCGGGTGAAGCTGCCGGGGCTTGAGGCATTGGGCCGCCGGCGCAGCTGGATGATCCTGTGCCAGGTGATGATCGTGTTCGCGTTCGGGATGCTGGTGGTGACCGACCCGGCTGCCGGGATCGGCCGACTTGCGCTGTTCGCGTTCCTAGGCGCGATCGCTTCTGCCACCCAGGACATCGCGATCGACGGCTGGCGGATCGACCAGGCCGACGAGGACGCCCCGATCGAACTGCTCTCCGCGCTCAACCAGTTCGGCTACCGGACCGCCTCGATCATCGGCGGGGCGGTGGCGCTGGTCATGGCGACCTCGCTCAGCTGGCCGATCGTCTACCTGGCGATGGCAGGGCTGATGGCGGTGCTGATCGTCGCGGTAACGCTGCGCGCGCCCGATACACCGCGTCCCGAGGCGGGCCGGCTTTACGGCGCGCTGGCACAGCCGGGCGCGGTGCTGCCGCGCTACCGGATGCTGGCGTTGGCCGTCGTCGGGGTCAGCTGGATCTGGGCGATCTTCACGATCCTGCATTTCATGGCCGGGCTGCTGGGCGCCGCCCCTGCCGCGCCGGGCGCACCGCCGCCGCCGTCGGTCGGCGATTTCACCAAGCTTTACGGCCCGTGGATCATTTTTGCGACCGTACTGGTGCCGCTGGGCGTCTCGGCCGCGATAAACTGGATGGCGCGCCGACCGGAATACGTGCTGCAGGCTGCCGATCCCGAACACGGCCCGGGCCGCACGGCCGCCAACCACCTCTATTCGGCGCTGGTCGCTCCGCTGGCCGAACTGTCGGGACGGCTCGGCTGGGGGGTGCTGAGCATGATAGGCTTCATCCTCACGTACGCGATCTGCTACAACATCTGGGCCAGTTTCGCGTACCCGTTCTACCTGCAGGAAATGAAGTACACCAAGGACGAGGTCGCTTTCGCCTCCAAGATCTTCGGCATCTTCATGACGATGGCGGGGATCGGGCTGGGCGGGTACTGCTTCGCCAAGCTGGGCCGCTTCCCCACCATTCTGCTGGGCGCGGTGCTGCCGCCGCTGGGCAACTTTCTCTATGCCGACCTGGCCGAGGGCGCACCGATGATCGACGCGTTTTCGCACGCGCTGCGGCTCGATGCGCTGGCAACGTGGTTCGGCAGCGATGAACGGATGATGCGCCTGCTGCTGGCGATCAGTTACGAGAACGTCGTGACCGGCCTCGCGCTGACCGCCTTTGTCGCTTACGTGTCCAGCATCGTCAGCAAGCAGTACGGCGCGATCCAGTACGCGCTGCTGGGTTCGCTGGTGTCGCTGGTGGGCACGCTGGGCCGTGGCTGGACCGGCGAGGCGTTCGACCTTTACGGCTATCCCACGGTGTTCCGCTGGACCGCGGCGACCGCGATCCTGTCGACCGCGTTCGTGGCGATCGAGTGGATCCGTGTCAGCCGCAACGACCGCAGGCTCAGTCGGGAAACTCTTCATTGAGGCGCAGGACCTCACCCGCCAGGTAAAGCGAGCCGGCAATCAGGACCGGCAGCCCGTCATCGGGCAGCACGGCCAGCGCGGCGGCCACGCTGGGGCGGCTTTCGGCGGAGGTAAAGGCATCCGGCCCGTGCGCGTCGTGGCCGGGGACGGGCACCGCGGAGACGCTGGCCAGGCGTCCTGTCAGCGGGGTCACGATCGCGCCGGCATCCTTGCTGGCCAGCATCCCGATCACCAGGTGGACGGGCTGGCCGGCGAAGAAGCGGGCGATCGCTTCTCCGGCATCCGGGTTGTGCCCGCCATCGAGCCAGACGTCATGACGCTGGGCAAGGGCCGTCAGCGGTCCGGGTGCGAGGCGTTGCAGCCGGGCGGGCCAACGCGCGGCGCGAATGCCGGCGGACATCGCTTCGCGGGTGACGAACACCCGGTCCTGGTGCCGCAGCATCGCCACCGCCAGCGCGGCGTTGTCGGCCTGGTGCGCCCCGGCCAGCGCCGGCAGCGGCAGCGCCAGGGTGCCGGTGCGATCGCGATAGGCGATGCCGTCTTCGCTCGTTTCGGCAAACCAGTCGGCATCGCGGATCATGGTCGGCGCGCCGACCAGCGCGGCATGGTTGGCGATCGTGCGCGTCACGCCCGGCGGATAGGCCTGCGTCACCAGCGGCACCCCGGCGCGCGCGATGCCCGCCTTTTCAAAGCCGATGCGTTCGAGCGGTTCGGTCGGCACGCCGTCCTCGGGCACCAGCAGGAACGCTTCGTGGTCGATACCCAGGCTGGCGATCCCGCACGCGGCCTGGTGATCGAGCACGTTGGTAGCGTCGAACCGGCCGCCCAGACCGACCTCGATCACGCAGGCGTCGGCGGGGGCGCGGTGGAAAGCCAGGAACGTGGCGGCGGTGGTGACTTCGAAGAAGCTGGGGTCGAGCCCGTCGGCGGCGTCGAGCACCTGGGCCAGCAGCGCCGCCAGCAGCGCGTCGTCGATCAGGCGCCCGGCCACGCGGATCCGCTCGTTGTAGCGGACCAGGTGCGGCTTGGTGGCGGCGTGTACCGTCAGCCCCTGCGCCTCCAGCATGGCGCGCAGGTAGGCGCAGGTCGAACCCTTTCCGTTCGTGCCGGCAACGTGGAACACCGGCGGCAGCGCATCCTGCGGGTTGCCAAGGCGGTCCAGAAGTTCGCGGATCGTCGCCAGCCCGAGCCGCCCGGTCGGCAGGCTGAGCGCGCCGAGACGGTCCAGCTGCGCCTGGACGCGGGGATCGTCGCTGCGCGCGAAGTCCTTCAGGCGGCCTCGACCTTTTCCAGGCGGGCCTTGGGGCTGAGGTAAGCCAGCACCGTCGCCAGGGTCGACCGCAAGTCGGCCCGCGGTACCACCATGTCGATCATGCCATGCTCGTGCAGGTACTCGGCACGCTGGAAACCTTCGGGCAGCTTCTCGCGGATGGTGTCCTGGATCACGCGCTGGCCGGCAAAGCCGATCAGGCAGCCCGGCTCGGCGATCTGGACGTCGCCCAACATGGCATAGCTGGCGGTTACGCCGCCGGTCGTGGGGTCGGTCAGCACGACGATGTAGGGCAGGCCGGCTTCGCGCAGGCGCCGCACCGCCACGGTTGTCTTGGGCATCTGCATCAGGCTGAGGATGCCCTCCTGCATGCGCGCGCCGCCGGCGGCGGTGAAGATGACGTAGGGAATCCGCTCCTTCAGCGCGCGGGCCGCGCCGGCGACGAAGGCCGCGCCCACCGCCATGCCCATCGATCCGCCCATGAAGGCGAAGTCCTGCACGCCGACCACGGCGCGCTGCCCGTCGATGCTACCCAGCGCATTGGTCAGCGCATCGGGGTGCGGATTCGCGGCGCGGGCGGCCTTGAGCCGGTCCGGATACTTCTTGGAATCGCGGAACTTGAGCGGGTCTTCCTTGACCTTGGGCGATGGCAGGATCTCGAAACCCGGATCCATCACCTGGTCCAGCCGCCGGTCGACGCCGATGCGGCCGTGATGCTCGCAGCGCGGGCAGACCGACAGGTTTTCCTCGTACTCCTTGGTGAACAGCATCTCCGCGCAGGACGGGCACTTGGTCCACAAGTTGTCGGGGGTATCGCGCTTTTGCGCGAAGGGCAGCGATTTGCGTACGCGATCGATCCAGGACATGCGCCGCCCTATCGCGCCGAATGGACCGCCTTGGCAAGGGCGCTGGTCAGTTCGCGGATCGCGGCGGGCGCATCGCCGCCGTGCTTTTCGACCAGGTCGACCAGTGCCGAGCCGACCACCACCCCGTCGGCGTGCTGCGCGATCGCGGCCGCCTGATCGGGCGTACGGACCCCGAAGCCGACCGCTACGGGCAGGTCGGTTGCCGCCTTGAGCTTCGCCACGGCCTCGGCGATCGAAGCGGTGGCGGCCTGCTGCTGCCCGGTCACACCCGCGACCGAGACGTAATAGAGGAATCCGGCCGAGCCATCGAGGACGGCGGGCAGCCGCGCTCCGTCGGTGGTCGGGGTGGCGAGGCGGATCGGCGCGATGCCCTTGGCGCGCAGCGCCGGGCCGAGCGCGTCGTCTTCCTCGGGCGGGATGTCGACGCAGATGACCCCGTCGACCCCGGCCTGCGCGCACTGGTCTGCGAACCAGTCCGGCCCGCGCACCGTCATCGGGTTGGCATAGCCCATCAGCACCAGCGGCACCTCCGGGTGGCGAGCCCGAAAGCCCGCAGCCTGCGCGAAGACGTCGGCTGTGGTCGTTCCCGCGCCCAGGCTGCGCAAGTTGGCGAGCTGGATCGCCGGTCCGTCCGCCATCGGATCGGTAAACGGCATCCCCAGTTCGATCACGTCCGCGCCGCCTTCGACCAGCGCGTCGAGGTTGGCGGCCGTGTCGCCGTCACCGGCGGTGACGAAGCAGACGAGGGCGGGGCCCTTTGCGAAGGCGGCGGTGAAGCGGGTCATTCCGGCTCTCCCTTCGCCTTGAGCCAGCCGCCCATCACCAGGACTCCCGCCGTGATCGCGATCACGATGTCGCCCCCGCCCAGCGCTTCACGCGGCCCCTCGAAAAGGATGGCCCGCGCAAGCAGCTCGATCAGCAGGACGCCGAACACGATCGCGATGAAACGGCCCGATTCGGCCGGCGTCGGCCAGGTCAAAGCTCGACCCCGAGATGCTCGGCGACCGAGAAGATGTCCTTGTCGCCGCGGCCGCACAGGTTGGCCAGGATGATCGCGTCCTTGTCCATCGTCGGGGCGATCTTCTCGATCGCGGCGATGGCGTGGCTGGGCTCGAGCGCGGGGATGATGCCCTCGGTCCGGCACAGCAGCTGGAACGCGCCCAAGGCTTCCTGGTCGGTGACGCTGGTGTAGTCGACCCGGCCGACATCGCGCAGCCAGGCGTGTTCGGGGCCGATACCCGGATAGTCGAGGCCCGCCGAAATCGAGTGCCCCTCGACGATCTGGCCGTCGCCGTCCTGCAGCAGGTACGTCTTGTTGCCGTGAAGGATGCCGGGCCGCCCGCCGGCGAGCGAGGCCGCATGCTTTTCGCCGTCGAGTCCGAGGCCCGCCGCCTCGACCCCGAGCATCTTCACCTCGGCATCGTCGAGGAACGGGTGGAACAGCCCGATGGCGTTGCTGCCTCCGCCGATCGCGGCGACGAGCAGATCGGGGAGCCGGCCGGTACGTTGAACCATTTGTGCGCGCGCTTCGCGCCCGATTACGCTCTGAAAGTCGCGCACCATCTCCGGGTAGGGGTGCGGGCCGGCGGCGGTGCCGATGATGTAGAAGGTGTCGCCCACGTTGGCGACCCAGTGGCGCAGCGCCTCGTTCATCGCGTCCTTCAGCGTGCCCGCGCCGGCCGTCACCGGGACCACTTCGGCGCCCAGCAGCTTCATGCGGAACACGTTCGGCGCCTGGCGGGCGACGTCGGTCGCGCCCATGAAGATCGTACAGGGCAGGCCGAAACGCGCACAAACCGTGGCGGTGGCGACCCCGTGCTGGCCGGCACCGGTCTCGGCAATGATCTTCGTCTTGCCCATCCGGATCGCCAGCAAGATCTGCCCGATGCAGTTGTTGATCTTGTGCGCGCCGGTGTGGTTCAATTCATCGCGCTTGAACCAGATCTGCGCGCCGCCCAGGGCCTGTGTAAGCCGCGGTGCGAAATACAGCGGGCTGGGCCTGCCGACATAATGCTCCAGCAGATCGTCGAACTCGGCGCGGAACGCGGGGTCGGCCTGAGCGGCGCGATATTGCGTTTCCAGGTCGAGGATCAGCGGCATCAGCGTCTCGGCTACGAAGCGGCCGCCGAACTGGCCAAAATGGCCGCGTTCATCGGGCTGGGCGCGGTACGAATTGGCGGCTGGGGCGTTCACGGCGGGGGCGGTCATGGCCACCGCGATTGGCAGAGCGGGCGGGCCAAGTCCAGCCAAGCCGGGCTTCATATTCTTTCGCGCTCATGAACAAAAATGTTGCACTGATGCAACATAGAACCTGATATTCGTAGCAAATGGAAACCGTTTTTGCCGTCCGGCCATTGTGGGCCTGCCGGGTGCGACCCATCTGGCTGTTGCCGGACCGATCCCCCTCGAAGGGCCGGACAAAAGCAAAAAGGAAAGATTTATGCGTAAGGTTCTTCTGCCGCTGGTCGCTGCGATGGCGATTTCCACCCCCGCGCTCGCCAACGAAGGCCGCGTCGAGGCGCGTGGCGGGGTGTACTGGACCGACGGCTACACCAAGGCGACCGCCGGTGCTGCCGCGGGCTACGACTTCGATATCGGCCAGCGCTCGTTCGTCGGCGGCGAAGTCTCGGCCGACAAGGTCCTCGACGATGGCGCCAACGTGGTATTCGGCTTCACCGGCCGCGCCGGCGTGCGGACCGGCAATGCCGGCAAGCTCTACGTCAATGGCGGCTACAGCGACGATTTCCAGTCGAACAGCAGCCACGCCTGGCACGCCGGTGCCGGCTATGAGCAGGGCTTCGGCGGCAACCTTTACGGCAAGGTGGAATATCGCCACTTCTTCGTGAAGGACTTCCAGGATTCGAACGCGGTTGTCGCCGGCCTCGGCGTCAAGTTCTGATCGCCAGACAGCGAATGGATCGAGCGGCCCGGAAACGGGCCGCCCTATTTATGCGCTGCGCGCAGCCTCGGCGAAGGCAGCGATCCGGGCCGGGTCCTTGACGCCGGGCGCGCTTTCCAACCCGCTGGAGGCGTCGACAAGCGGGGCCCCGGTGCGGCGTATCGCCTCGGCGACATTGTCGGGGCTGAGCCCGCCCGCCAGTCCCCAGGGCAGCGCGTGGCGGTGACCGGCGAACAGCGACCAGTCGATCGCCAGCCCGTTGCCGCCCGGCAGCGCGCCTGCGGGCGCATCGTACAGGATGCGGTGCGCCGCGCCGGCATAATCGCTGGCCTCGGCCAGGATGCGGGCGTTCTTGACGCCGTAGGCCTTCCACAACTGCTGCGGCACCACCTGGCGCAGGATTGCCAGCCACTGCGGCGTTTCGTTGCCGTGGAACTGGACGATGTCCGGGTTGACCCGCGCGATCGCGGCGGCGGTTTCGGCCGGATCGTGATTGACGAGCAGCAGGACTGCCTTGACCGACGCGGGCAGCCGTGCCCGCAGCGCCGCGGCCTGGTCCAGCTCGACATGGCGCGCGCTGGGGGCGTAGTGCACCAGGCCGACGTGGGTGACGCCGGCGGCAACCGCCGCGTCAATATCATCGGGGGTGCGCAGCCCGCATGCCTTGATCAGTACGTCCGCCATGCGGGTGCGATGAACGATGCCGCGGACCGAGGCAAGCGCCGCTAGGGCGCAAGCTCGAACTGGACGGTGACGGTGGAAGATACCTCGAGCTCGCCCGCCTGAACCGGCGGCGGCGGCGGGGGCGGCGCGGCATCGGCAGAGGCCATCCGGTACATGACCGGTTGCGGCGCCATGTAGCCGTTCACTTCCGAAATCGACACGATCCGGACGACGCGCAGGCCAGCAGCCTTGGCATACAAATCGGCGCGCGCGCGCGCCGCGCCCATCGCGGCAAGGCGCGCCTCGTCGCTGGCCGCGCGCTCATCGTCGAGCTGGAAGCCCGGACCGTTCACCTGGTTGGCGCCGGATGCGACAAGGGCATCGATCACCTTGCCGTAATCGCCCAGCTTGCGCTGCCGCACGCTCACCGAATTGTTCGCGGTGTAGCCGGTGATGCGCTGCTCCGATTGCTGGTAGCTGCCATCCGGCTGGCGGACTGGCGGGGCGTAAACGGGGTTGATCGACAGATTGCTCGTCTGGATATCGCGTTCGGCCACGCCGGCGCGCTTGAGCGCGGCGATGACGCGGTTCATCGCGGCCGAATTGGCGGACAGCGCCTCGCCGGCGGTGGCGCCCTGCGTGGTAACCCCGGCGTTGAAGACCGCGATGTCGGGGGTGCGCGTCGACTTGCCCTGGGCGCTGACGGTCAGCAGCGTGTTCGCCGGTGCGATGGCGGGAACGGCGGAGACCTGCGCGGCAGCCGGGACGGTGGTGGCTGCCAGCAGCAGCGCGGGAAGGATCAGGTTCTTCATCGTCCTCTCCAATTGGTTTGTGACCCGTGTTGTTCCCGCGACGCTGACGGGGGGATGAACCGTCAGGACAGCGCGCGAGTCAGCACCGCCATGACCAGTTGCGGATACCCGGGCAGCGGAAACGGGCGCGTTTCGTCGCTTTGCCGGTAACCGCGCCGTTCGTACCAGGCGATCAGTTCGCTGCGGCGGGAAATCACCGTCATCTCCATGACCGAGGCGGCGAAGACGTCACGCGCACAGTCCTCTGCCGCCGCGATCAGCCGCCGGCCGAGCCCGCCCGCCTGGAGCGTGGGATCGATCGCCAGCAGCCCGAGGTAACAGAGCCCGCGACCCTTGTCGGTGACCGCTACCGACCCGACCGGGGTGTCATCCTGCCAGGCGACCAGGAGGCGCGATTGCGGCGCCTGCGCGAGCGATACGAGGTCGGCTAGCGCGATGCGCTCACCCTCGATCATATCTGCTTCGTGCGTCCAGCCGGCGCGTGCACTGGTGCCGCGATAGGCGCGCTCGATCACCGGCTTGACCGCGGCTGCGGCCGCACTGTCAGCCACCGCGATCCGCAGGCAGGCAGGCGTCACAGCGTAGCTTCGATGGCCCGGGCGGCGGCGACGGGATTCTCGGCGCGGCTGATCGGGCGCCCGATCACCAGCACGCTGGCGCCATCGTCGCGCGCGCTGCGCGGGGTAACGACGCGCTTCTGGTCGCCGACCGGCCCGTCGGCTAGGCGCAGGCCCGGAACGACGAAGTAGCCGTCCTTCCATTGCCGGTGCACCGCGGCGACTTCCTGGCCGGAGCAGACGATGCCGTCGAGCCCTGCCGCCTGCGCCAGTTCGGCCAGCCGCAGGACCTGGTCACGGGCGTTGCCGCCAACGCCGGTGCGAGCCAGGTCGCGTTCGTCGAGGCTGGTGAGGACGGTGACCGCGACGACCCGGCAATGCTCTCCGGCGGCGGCCTTGGCATCTTCCATCATCGCGCGCCCGCCGGCGGCGTGCACGGTGACGATCGCCGGCTCGAGGACGTGGAGCGATTGCATCGCGCCGGCGACGGTGTTGGGTATGTCATGCAGCTTGAGGTCGAGGAAGATCGGCAGGCCGACCCGGGCCAGTTCGTGAACGCCGTGGTGGCCGTGGGCGCAAAAGAATTCCAGCCCCAGCTTGAGCCCGCCGACGTGTCCCTTGACCTTGCGCGCCAGTTCGACCGCGGCATCGAGCCGCGGCACGTCGAGCGCCAGCCAGACCGGGTTCGAGCTCATGCCGGGGGCAGCGGATCCGTTGCGGTCACGCTGCCGATGCTGCGGTCCGGCATCACCGGCGCGGTGGCCACGGATGGCGTTACCGCGGCGGCGCGCAGCGAGTTTTCCATCGCCGCCAGTCGCTTTGCCGTGCGCCAGCGAAAGGCGCGGTGGACCAGCCACATTGGCAGGAGCCCCAGTACGAAAAACGCCAGCGCGACGAAACCGATCGGCCAGTCAAAATAAAGATAGCCCTGCTCAAGCGGCCAGAAATTGACCCGCACAGGCGTCCAGTTGATCGCCACGAAAGCGACCAGCACGATCGTGATGATCACCCAGCCCAGTGTACGCAGCGCCTGCATTCGCCGATCTCCCTGCCTTGTCCCCGGCGGCCGATGCTAAGCCGCCCGCGCGCTTTATCAAGTCTCGCGGCCGAACACCCGTCCGAACACCCGCTCGACTTGCGCGAAGTGGTAATCAAGGCCGAACTTCGCTTCCAGGTCTTCTCCCGATATCCTGGCGCTGACTTCGGGATCGGCCTTGAGCAGGTCGAGCAGGCTTAGCGCGCCGTCCGATTCCCACACCTTCATCGCGTTGCGCTGGACCAGCCGATAGGCGTCCTCGCGGCTGATGCCGGCCTGCGTCAACGCCAGCAGGACCCGCTGCGAATGGACCAGGCCGCCCATCCGGTCGAGGTTCTTGCGCATACGTTCGGGATAGACCAGCAGCTTGTCGATCACCCCGGTCAGCCGCACCAGCGCGAAGTCGAGCGTGATGGTGGCATCGGGCCCGATGAAGCGCTCGACCGAAGAATGCGAGATATCGCGCTCATGCCAAAGCGCCACGTTCTCGAAAGCGGGAACCGCGGCGGAGCGGACCATGCGCGCCAGACCTGTAAGGTTTTCGGTCAGGATCGGATTGCGCTTATGCGGCATCGCGCTCGACCCCTTCTGGCCGGGCGAAAAGTACTCTTCGGCTTCCAGGACTTCGGTGCGCTGCAGGTGGCGGACTTCGGTTGCGAGGCGCTCGATCGAGCTGGCGATCACCGCCAGCGTCGCGAAATACATCGCGTGGCGGTCTCGGGGAATGACCTGGGTGCTGACCGGTTCGACAGCCAGGCCCATCTTTTCGGCGACGTATTCCTCCACCGCCGGATCGATGTTGGCGAATGTACCGACCGCGCCCGAGATCGCGCAAGTGGCGATCTCGGCGCGGGCTGCCACCAGCCGCGCCCGGCAGCGGGCGAACTCGGCATAGGCCTGCGCGAGCTTCAGCCCGAATGTGGTCGGCTCGGCATGGATGCCGTGGCTGCGCCCGATCGTGGGGGTCAGCTTGTGCTCGAACGCGCGGCGCTTCAGTGCCGCCAGCAGCGCGTCGAGGTCTTTGAGCAGGAGGTCGCTGGCCCGTGCGAGCTGGACCGACAGCGTCGTGTCCAGGACGTCGCTGCTCGTCATGCCCTGGTGCATGAAGCGGGCCTCCTCGCCTACCTGTTCTGCAACCCAGGTCAGGAATGCGATGACGTCGTGCTTGGTCACCGCCTCGATCGCGTCGATCGCCGTGACGTCGATCGCCGGATTCGTCGCCCACCAATCCCACAGCGCCTTGCCGGCGGACTTCGGAACGACGCCCAGTTCGCCCAGCTTGTCGGTGGCGTGGGCCTCGATCTCGAACCAGATGCGATAGCGCGCTTCGGCATCCCAGATCGCGGTCATCGCGGGGCGGGCGTAGCGGGGGACCATATTCGACTCCGGGGTTTGGTGGATGCGCCGGCGGCTAGGCATGGGCGGGCGCGAAGGCAAGCGCCGGATGCCCGTTTGCAAGGACTTGCTGCGCACGGATTTGCCCGACATAACCGCTGTGCCGGAGGGGCCGGCAACAGGG
Organism: Parablastomonas sp. CN1-191; assembly: GCF_049354825.1. GTDB lineage: Bacteria > Pseudomonadota > Alphaproteobacteria > Sphingomonadales > Sphingomonadaceae > Novosphingobium. The sequence goes on from NZ_CP186480.1 coordinate 391,627, forward strand.
GTTGCAAGCAATGAAATCATGGGTTTGGGCGTCCGCCGCGGCGCTGTGGGCAACGGCGCTTCACGGCTCGGACGTGCCGATTTATCAGCCCGCGCCCCAGTGGGCCAAGCCCGTCGATGCGGCCAAGCTGGCAAAGACCGGGCCGGTGGTCGCGGTGCATGAAGACCATACCCGATTCGAAGGCGCGAAAGTCCTTGCCTATGAAGAGCGCGTCTGGCGCCTCAAGGACCCGTCGACGCTGACGCGGCTGGGCACGATCACGCTGAGCTGGAGCCCGGACCACGGCGACCTCCTGATCCACAAGCTCGAGCTGATCCGGGACGGCGCGGTCATCGACGTCCTCAAAAGCGCCAAGTTCACCGTCCTGCGCCGCGAAACGGCGCTGGAAAAGCGCGTGCTGACAGGGGCGCTCAGTGCCACGCTGGCGGTCCCCGGCGCGCAGGTCGGGGATATCCTCCATCTCGCTTACGGCCGTGTGGACAGCGATGGCGCGCTGGGCGGCCATGCGCAGTCGCTCTCTTCGGTACCCTCCGGGAACGACACGCCGGAAACAGGCCGGATCGTCACCGACTGGCCGAGCGGTCAGAAGGTCGCCGTCAAGATTATGCCGGAACAAGCCCTGCCGGCCATCAGGACAGAAGGCGATCGCTCGGTCTTCGAACTGGCGCTCCCGTTCGCCAAGCCGCGTCCGATGCCCGACGACGCGCCGGTACGCTACCGGATCCCGCCGCTGGTAATGTTCGCCGACTTTGCCGATTGGCAGGACGTTTCGCGCACGTTCGCCCCCCTGTTCAGCAAGGCCGCGCAGCTGCCGGGAACAGGCCCGCTGCCGGCCGAAGTCGCGCGGATCAAGGCGCTCACGACTGACAAGCGCGGGCAGATGCTGGCGGCATTGCAGTCCGTCCAGGACAAGATCGGTTACCTCCTCAACGGCATGAGCGGAGGCAACTACGTTCCGCAGCCGGCCGAGCAGACCTGGACGACGCGAACCGGCGATTGCAAGGCCAAGACTGCGCTGCTGCTGTCGTTGCTGAACGGACTAGGGATTCAGGCCGAGCCCATCCTGGTCAACTCCTCGATGATGGACGCGGCTGCTGCCGGCATCCCCTCGGCCAGCATGTTCGACCACGTCCTGGTTCGGGCGCATCTTGGGCAGGCCGCCTACTACCTCGACGGGACATCGTCGGGCGCGGATTTGACCAATCTGGCCGACGGGCCGATCTATCGCTGGGCTCTGCCGGTGTCGGCCGCCGGTGCGCCGCTCGAAGCGCTTGCCACCAAGGCGCCGAGCGAGCCGGAGGGCACGATCGCGACCGCCATCGACCTGGCGGCCGGGCCAGACTTTCCCGGCGTCGTCACTGCCACGGTCACCTTCACCGGGCCGGTCGTGCGCGAAATGCAGGCGTTCGAGCAGGTTCCGGCCGGCCGCCAGCAGGATGACATCCTCGACATGGCGCTGGGCAGGCTGTTCGGCGAGATCACTGTCATCGACCGCAAGCTGGCGTTCGACCCGAAGGCGAAGTCGGCCACGCTGAGCGCGCAGTTCGTGGAGGATTCGCGCTGGAAGAAGGACGACCAGCAATGGACCTACGCACCGTTCATCGCCGGGCATCCCAATCCGCTAAAGCCTGATCGCAGCCGCGCATCGTGGGCGGCGATACCGGTCGAATTGGGAGGGCCGGCGCGCAATCGCATGACGGTCTCGATGCGGATGCCAGAAGCGGGTCGCGGCATTCGTGTCGAAGGCGGCCATCTGGAGTTCCGCGCGCGCAGCATGAACGTGTCGCAGGCGACCACGCAAGCAGACGGCGTCGTAACCCTTGTCGAGGACAGTTTTTCCGATGGCGGCGAACTCGCCCCGACCGAGATTGCCGAGCAGCGCGCCAAGACCGCGGCATTGGGAAGCGCAACGATGAAGGTGATTCTGCCGGCCGACACGCCGCGCAGTTGGCAAATGACGGACGCCGCGCGCCGCAAGCCGCTGAAGGCGCTCATTGATGCTTACTCGCGCCTCATCGTCGCCCGGCCCGAGGAAAGCACCGGATTTGCCGAGCGCGGCTATGTCTACGCCGTAACTGGCCAGGACGCGCTGGCCGCCGCCGATTTCGATCGCGCCATCGGGCTGGATGCATCGGCTGGAAACTATGGTTACAGGGCCTGGCTGCGCGAGTTAACCGGCGATCTCGCCGGCGCGCTTGCGGACCGCCAAAAGGCGTCCGAGCTCGATCCCGGTCCGGCACGGACGCAGGCGATCGCGATCGTTCTCGACAAGCTGGGGCGCGGCAGCGAGGCGATCGACCTCATCGAAGACGCCCTGCCGTCAGCAGGCGAAGACACCGCCTATCTGAAACGGGCGAAGGCGCTGGCGCTGGCGTCTTCGGGCAAGCCGCAGGACGGCCTCGAAATTCTTGAAGGCCTGCTCAAGGACAAGGCCGACGATAGCGACACGCTGGACTTCACGTGTTGGTACCGCGGCTTGTGGAATGTCGGTATCGATGCCGGGCAAGCGCAATGCGACCGGGCGGTGACGCTGGCGAGCTACTCGGCATCGGCGTTGCACAGCCGTGCGGTGTTGGGACTGCGGCGCGGCAAGCTGGACCAGGCGCGCAAGGATATCGATGCGGCGATCGACCTCGATCCCAGCAGCGAGGACTACGTGCTCACTCGCGGCCTCATCCGCACGGCCCAGGGCGAAGCTGGCGGGAAGGCCGACATTGCCGATGCCTTGCGCCGCGATCGCACGACCGACGTCTTCTACCGCAAGGGCGGTCTGCTGCGGTGAGTTAGCTTGCCGCGCGGCTGGGGCTGGCGGATCGCGTTGGCGATCGCGCCAGCCACCTTCGCGGCGGCGAGCGGGGTGAAGTGCGATCCATCGCTGTAGTTCAGCCGCCCGTTCGCGATGATCGGGCACCGGCCGCCGCTGCAAACGAACGCGGCGGCATCGACGTACGTGACGCCCGGTGTGCGGGCAGCGAAGCTGCGCAGCACGGCATTGGCTTCGCGGCCTTCGGCCAGGGTTTCGGGATAGCTGGAGGGGCAGGCGGCGTCGCGGTAGCTGCGGCAGCGCAGCAGCCCGAATTGTAGCTGCGGCCCAGCTGCCCAGGCGGTTGGCGAATTGCCCACCAGGACCAACCGCGTCGTCGCCGGGATTGCCGTGCGCGCGGCCGCCAGTTCGCGCCGCAGCAGCTCTGCGCCTGGGCCGACGCCAGCGGTGCCGACCACGCGGCCGGTGCGCGCATCGCTCAGTTCGCGCTGCCAGCGCTGGGCCCAGACGAGGACGGGTACCGGATGCGCGGCCAGCTCTTTCATCAACCGCGCGAAGCGTTGCGGACAATCCGTGCGATCAGGGTTTTCGCTCAGGTTACCGAGGTGCGGCAGCGTCATGCAACCCGACGCGCTGAGCAGCCCGCCGCCCCCAATCCTCTGCGCCAGCGCCGGAAAATACTGGCGCGCGTGGCTGTCGCCGTAAACCAGGTAGGGCAGCGGACCGGCGGGCAATACGATTTCGGACGTTGCCAGCCCCGCGTTGACGGCGCCGAGGCGTTCGGATTGGGCTGCGCTGCGCGGGACGAGCACACGCTGCCAGATCGCCGCCCCCGCCACGGCGACGAGCAGCAGTGCGCCGCCGCACACCAGCGCCAGGCGCCGCCGGCTGCGGAGCATGCGGCGCGTGCGCACAGGCGTCTCGATCAGTCGCCACGACAGCAGCGCGAGGGCGAAGGCCGCACCGATGGCGGCGGCGACCAGGGCGGGCGGCGGCGGTCCAAACCACTGGTACTTAAGGGCCGCCAACAGCGGCACGTGCCACAAGTAGAACCCGTAGGACGCCAGGCCGACGATGGTGAGCGGGCGCCACCCCAGCATGCGCCCCGCCAGCGTCGCCGAGTCCCCCCAGGCCAGCACCGCTGCCGTTCCCAACACTGGCAGCAGGAACAGGGGTTCCGGAACCGCAGCTTGCGGCTTGATCAGCGCCAGCCCGGCCACGATCGCGACGAGGCCGGCGAGCGCCGCGGGTTGCGCCAGCGCCGGACTTTTCGGCAGGCGCGCCTGGACCAGTGCGCAGGCCGCGCCGGCCAGCAGTTCCCAGCTGCGCGCGGGCAGCAGGTAGAACGACCAGAACTGGTTGACGTGGCGCAGCAGCAGCGCCGCGCCCAGCGCGCCGATGCAGCCCGCCGCCGCCAGCCACGGCAGCGCCGCGGGGAACCGGCGCCAGACCCAGGCAAACAACGTCGGATAGAGCAGGTAGAACTGCTCCTCGACCGAGAGGCTCCACGTATGCAGAAGCGGCGCGGCACCGTCGTCCGAGTAGAAATAGGACGTTTGTCGTGCGAACCACAGGCTGGAGGCGAACAGCGCCGAGGCGGCCAGCGCTTCGCCGTAGACGTAGAAATCGTCCGGAGTCATCACCCACCACGACGCCAGCAGCGATACCGCCAGAGCCGGCAGCAAGGCCGGCACGATCCGGCGTACGCGATGTTCGTAGAAGCGTCCGAAATCGATGCCGCTGCCGCCGGCCTCGCGCATGAGGATGCCGGTGATCAGGTACCCGCTGATGACGAAGAACACGTCGACGCCGACATAGCCGCCACCGAAACCGGGAACGCCGGCGTGGAATAGCACGACCGGCACGATGGCCAGCGCGCGCAGGCCGTCGATCTCGGGCCGGTAGCCGGGTCCCGGCGGGGCCGCCGCCGCGATGGCCATCAGATCAGGCCTCGCGCCCTGAGGCTGACGTGACCGCCGCGGCCGATGATGACGTGGTCGTGGACCATCACGTTGAGCAGGCGCCCGGCCTCGGCGATGCGGCGGGTCATGTCGATGTCGGCCTTGCTAGGCTCGGGCGTGCCGGACGGGTGGTTGTGGACCAGGATCAGGGCCCCGGCGCCAAGGTCGAGCGCGCGGCGGATCACCTCGCGCGGGTGGATCGCGGCCTCGTCGATGCTGCCGTCGCCCATCGCCTCGTCGGCGATCAGGCGGTTGCGGGTGTCGAGGTGGAGCACGCGCACGCGCTCCACCGTCAAGTGCGCCATGTCGATGGTCAGGTAGTCGATCAGCGCGTCCCAGCTGCCCAGGACCGGCTGGTCCATGACCCGCGCGCGCGCCAGCCGCCGCGCCGCCTGCGCCACGATGACCAGCGCCGCGGCGCTGCTTTCGCCCATACCCGGGTGCCTGGCCAGGGTGCGGGCATCGGCGTTGAACAGCCCGGCCAGCCCGCCGAACCGCGCCAGGAGGCTTTTCGCCAGCGGTTTGACGTCGCGGCGCGGGATCGCGGTCATCAGCAGGTATTCGACCAGTTCGTGATCGGCGAGCGCGTCGATCCCGCCGGACAGAAGCCGCGCGCGCAGCCGGCCGCGGTGGCCGGCGGCATCGGGCGGGGACGGCGCCGCGCCCGTCGATGCGCCCGCGTCGAACGGCAAATCAGCGGACGGCTCGCGCAACCTGTCACCCCCTCGTGCGTTGGATCGCTGCATTGCCTTCGCGTGGAGAGGCGCGCAAGTCTATGGGGCAATGGCGGAAAGCGAACTCGATCCTCCGGTAGCCGGCCCCGAAGCTGTCCAGCGCCGCTGGTGGCGGCGTTCGCGCGGGCGCACCGCGCTGGTGGTCGCCTTGGGCGTTCTGGCTCTGCTGCTGGGCGGGGTCTGGCTGATGCGCTATGCCATCGCCGACCACTTCATCACCGGGCAGCTGCGCACGCGCGGCATTCCGGCCACGTACAAGGTCGCCCGGATCGGCCTGCGCACCCAGATCATCGAGGACCTGGTGATCGGCGATCCGGCGCACCCGGACCTTACCGTCAAGCGCCTGACCGTGCTGCTCAACCCCCGGCTGGGCATCCCGACCCTGGGAAGGCTGGTGGTGGAGCAGCCGCGCCTGGTCGGGTCGCTCAGCAACGGCACGCTCAGCTTTGGCAGTCTCGACAAGGTGCTGTTCGGGGGACCGAAACGCACATTCCGCATGCCGAACCTCAACCTCGCCATACATGACGGGCGCGCGCTGATGCGCACCGACTGGGGACCGGTCGGCGTGAAGCTGGAGGGCGCGGGCAAGCTACGCGAGGGGTTCGCCGGCATCGCCGCGATCGCCGCGCCGCGGCTGGTCACGCCGGGCTGTCGGATCGACGGCGGATCGCTTTACGGGGCGATTTCGGTCCACGGCGAAAAGCCTTCGTTCGGCGGGCCGCTGCGCGCCGCGCGGCTTGAGTGCCCGGGCGCGCAGCTCAGCGTCGCGGGCGCGGCGGTAACCGTGCAGACCCTGATCGATGCCGATCTGCAGGGCGCCAAGGGCACCGCCACGATTGTCACCGGCCCGGCCTCGCAAGGTGGCCGCTCGGCGCGGACCCTCAACGGCACCTCGCGGGTGTCGTTTCGCAAGGGCAGCATGACCGCGACGTACGACGTCAAGGCGGCCGGGGTTTCGGGCGGCGAGATCGGGGCGGGCGAACTGACGCTGGACGGCACGTTCCGGGCGCGCAATTCGTTCGCCCGGATCGACATCGACGGCGGTATCGCCGGGCGCGACGTGCGGCTGGGAACGACGGTCGATTCGGCATTGGGAACGCTCCAGAACGCCGGCCAGGACACGCTGCTGGCGCCGTTGGTGGCGCAGATGCGCGCAGCGCTGGTGCGCGAATCGCGCGGCTCGACGCTGTCGGGCCGCTACATCGTCCGCCGGACCGGCACCGCCATCAGCGCGGTCATCCCGTCGGCCGGGCTGATCGGCGGCAGCGGCCAGCCGCTGGTAACGCTGAGCCGGCTGCAATTCGGCAGCGCCCCCGGGTCGGCCCCCAACCTGTCGGGCAACTTCGCCACCGGCGGCCCGGGCATCCCGCGGATCGAGGGGCGGATGGAAGCGCCCAGCGGACAGCCCACGCTGATACGGATGACGATGCCCGAATACCGTGCCGGCACGTCCAGCCTGGCGCTGCCCGAACTGGTCGTGGCGCTGGCGGGCAACGGCGGGATCGGCTTCGGCGGCCGGGCGGTGCTGTCCGGGCCCTTGCCGGGCGGCAGCGCGCGCGACCTAGCGGTGCCGCTGGACGGGACCTACTCGCGCGGCAACGGCCTGTCGGTGTGGCGGCGCTGCACGCGGATTTCGTTCGCCTCGCTGACGTACGCCAACCTCACGCTCGACCGCCGGGCGCTCACGCTGTGCCCGGGCAAGGGCGGGGCGATCCTGCGCAGCGACGCGCGTGGCACCCGCATCGCCGCAGGGGCGCCGTCGCTGCAACTGAGCGGCCACCTTGGCGCGACGCCAATCCGGATCAGCAGCGGCGCGGTGGGCTTTGCCATCCCCGGCGCGATCGCGGCGCGCACGCTCGACGTCTCGCTCGGCCCGGTCGATCGGCCGGCGCGCTTCACGATGTGCAATCTGACCGCCAACATCGGCAAGGACATCTCCGGGCGCTTCGCCGGCACCACGGCCAAGCTCTATTCGGTTCCGCTGGATGTCGTCGATGCCAGCGGTTCGTGGCGCTATGCCGCCGGGCGGCTGTCGATCGCGAGTGCCGATTTCCGCCTTGTCGATCGCAGCGCCAACCCACGCTTCCAGCCGCTGGCGGCGCGCGGTGGATCGCTGACGCTGTTCAACAACGTGATCGATGCCAAGGCGACGCTGCGCAATCCCAGGAGCGACCGGATCGTCACCGACGCGGCGATCCGCCACAACCTGGCCAGCGGCGTCGGCTACGCCAACCTGGCCGTGCCGGGCATCCTGTTCGACAACCGGCTCCAGCCCGCCGACGTGACGCGGTTGGCGCTGGGCGTGATCGCCAACACCAGCGGCACGCTTTACGGCAAGGGGCGGATCGACTGGAGCCCGCGCGGGGTTACTTCGACCGGCGATTTCAGCACTGACGGGCTCGACTTCGCGGCGGTGTTCGGCCCCGTGCGCGGTGCCCGCGGCACCATCCACTTCAGCGATCTGCTGGCACTGGAAACACCTCCGGGACAAGTGCTCCACGTCGATTCGGTCAATCCCGGCATCGAGGTCACCGACGGGGTCGTGACCTTCCAGCTCAAGCGCGGGCAGATCCTCCAACTCGAAGGCGCGACCTGGCCGTTCATGGGCGGCACGCTGAAGCTGCTGCCGGTCACCTTCAACCTCGGCACCTCCGAAGTGCGCAAGTACGTGCTGGTCGTCAGCGGGCTAGACGCGGCGCAGTTCATCGCCCGCATGCAGATCACCGGCTTTTCCGCGACCGGCATCTTCGACGGGCAGCTGCCGCTGGAATTCACGCCCGGCGCGGGCGGTCGGATCGTCGGCGGCTTCCTCAGCGCGCGGCCACCGGGCGGCAACATCGCCTACGTCGGACCGATGAGTTTCAAGGACAAGGGCTTCATCGCCAACTTCGCCTTCGAGGCGCTGCGCAGCATCGACTACCGCGCGATGACGATCGCCATGGACGGCGCGCTGCAGGGCGAGATCGCCACTCGCATCCGCTTCGACGGTGTCCACCAGGGCGCGACGGCGAAGAAGAACTTCATCACCAAGGCGTTCGCCAAGCTGCCCTTGCAGGTCAACCTCAACATACGGGCGCCGTTCTATCAGCTGATCACGACGCTCAAGGCGCTCAACGATCCGTCCTACGTCAAGGACCCGCGCGACCTCGGCCTGCTCGACGACGAAGGCCGTCCGATCCGCCGCCAGGTCACCGGCCCGCAAGTCCCGCCGGCGACCAAACCCACCGACATTCAGCCTCCAGCAACCAGGACCGTGCCATGACAAGCCATCGATTGACCTGCCGCCAAAGCGGTGTGACTGTGGTCGCCATGGAGCGGAAACCCGGACGCGGAAGGCAGGCGAACCGGTGCGTCGTGGGCGCGCTGGCGGCGGTGCTGGGTGTTGCGATTTTGAGTGGCTGCGTTTCGGTCAACGCGCCGGACAAGCCGATCGTGATCGAGCTTAACGTCAACATCCAGCAGGAAGTGGTCTACCGTCTCGCGCCCGACGCGGCCGAGACGGCAAAGAAGAACGCGACGGTGTTCTGATGAAGGATCGGACAAGCACGATGAGATGCCTCAATCCCGGTTTTCTCCTCGCCGCCGCCACGGCGCTGGCGCTGGTGGCAAGCCCGGCGCTGGCGCAGCGCGACCCGGCCTACCAGGCGGCGCGTTCGAACGGCAGCGTGGGCGAACTGGTGACCGGCTATCTCGGCGTCGTCGGGCCGGGCAGCCCGGCGCTGCGCGCCATGGTGGAGGACATCAACATCCGCCGGCTCGACATCTTCGTGCGCCGCGCCAGGGCGAACCGCACCACGGTCGAAAACTATGCCTTCACGATGGGCTGCCGCAACATCGCCAACACCGCGCCGGGCGAAAAGTACCAGGCGCCTGACGGCACCTGGCAGACGCGCGGCCCGGGCGAACCGCGCCGCGACAGTCGGTGTCCCAGGGTGATCGCGGACTGAGCGGGGACCGGCCCGCCCGGTCTGGTTGACTCGGCCTATACCCCACCCTAAGGGGGCGGCGCCCTCGGCAGGCGACCGCCGGGCGTGCCGTTTTTTCGCGTGGGTCAATTCCCCACAAAGGCGTGGAGCATCGGCATGAACGACGACAAGCCTGCACCGGAACCCATCGGCGAGGATGTGCGGATCGATGCGCTGGAAACGCGGCTGAAAGCCGCGCGGACGCGCGAAGATCAACGCATCAAGCCGGCCGGCGGCGCGGAATCCAATGCGGACTATCGCATGGGCAACCGCGTGCTGGCCGAACTGATCGGCGGGATCGGCGGCGGTGCGTTCATCGGCTGGGTCATCGACCGTTTCGCCGGAACGTCGCCCTGGGGTCTGTTGGTGGTGATGGCCCTTGGGATCGTCGTCGCTTTCAGGAGCATCATCCGAATGGCCTCGCCCAAGCCCTGACCGGGCAGCGATCGCCGACAAGAGAGTTTTTGCACGTGGCCGAACAGGGCAAAGTCGACCCCATGCACCAGTTCGCGATCGAGCCCCTGTGGGGGACCGATCACTGGTCGATCGCGGGCTACAACATCGCGTTTACCAACTCCGCGCTGTGGATGCTGATCACCACCGTGGTCCTGACGCTGTTCGTGCTGGGCGGCAACAAGCGCGCGCTGGTGCCGGGGCGCTGGCAGATGGCGGTCGAAAGCTTCACCGGCTTCATCGACAACCTGCTGGCCGCAAATGTCGGCCCGGCCGGGCGCAAGTACGTGCCCTACATCTTCTCGCTGTTCATGTTTATCCTGTTCGCCAACATCCTGGGCCTGCTGCCGCTGGCGCTTGTCGGCGCGCATCCGTTCACGGCCACCAGCCACTTCACCGTCACCGGCGTGCTGGCGATCCTGTCGTTCTCGATCGTTCTGATCGTCGGGTTCTGGCGCCACGGGCTGCACTTCTTCTCGCTCTTCGTCCCGCACGGCACGCCGCTGTGGCTGATGTGGCTGATCCCTGTGATCGAGCTGGTCTCGTTCCTGGTCCGCCCCTTCAGCCTCGGCCTGCGTCTGTTCGTGGCGATGATGGCCGGACACGTGCTGCTGGAAGTGCTGTCCAGCTTCGTCATCAACAGCGCCAATTCGGGTCCCTTCTGGGGCACCATCGTGGGCGTGCCCAGCTTCGTGCTGATGGTCGCGATCCAGGCGCTGGAACTGCTGGTCGCGGGCATCCAGGCCTACGTCTTCGCCCTGCTCACGTCGCTCTACTTGAACGACGCCGAAAACCTTCACTAAAGCCGTTTCGTCACACACCAAGTTTCAAGGAAAAGGAGTTTCTACCATGGACGCAGCCAGCGCAAAGCTGATCGGTGCCGGTCTTGCCGCTATCGGTGCCGGCCTCGCCGCCACCGGCGTGGGTAACGTGTTCGGTTCGTTCCTCGAGGGCGCGCTGCGCAACCCGGGTGCGGCCGACGGCCAGCAGGGCCGCCTGTTCATCGGATTCGCGGCCGCCGAACTTCTCGGCCTGCTGTCGTTCGTCGTCGCGATGATCCTGATCTTCGTCGCCTGATTGTCAGGCCGGGGGGCGACCCCCGGCCACCAGGAAAACCCAGATGCCTCAAATCTCGCAGCTTGCCGCGACCTATGCCAGCCAGATCTTCTGGCTGATGGTCTGCTTCGGCTTTGTCTTCTTCGTCATCGGCCGGGGCACCGTTCCCAAGGTGATGGAGACGGTCGATGCGCGCGACAAGCAGATCGCCGGTGACCTTGCCGCGGCCGAAGCCGCGCGGGCCGCCGCCGATGCCGAGGAGGCAGCCTGGCGCGAAACCGCGAACCGGCAGCGTGCCGATGCCCAGGCGCTGATCGCCAGGGCCAAGGCCGATGCCGCCGCGGCAACCGAAAAGACGCTCGCCAAGGCGGGCGAAAAGGTCGACGCGACGCTCGCCGCCGCCGAGGCCCGCATCGCCGCCGCGCGCGAAGAAGCGCGCGGCGAGATCGAAACCGTCGCCACCGAGGCGGCGGCCGAAATCGCCCTGCGCGTCGCCGGCGCGAAGGTACACAAGACCGCCGCCCGGGCGGCGGTGAAGGAAGCGCTCAATGGCTGATACGACCGTAGCCGCAGCCGCCGAACAGCCGACCTTCAAGCACGCCGACCGGGGCGAGACGCTGGCCGAAGGCCGTGCCGACCTGCACCATCCCGAACCGTCCGCATTGGGCCTGGGGCCGGGTGCCTGGGTGGCGCTGGCGATGGCGGTGCTGATCGGCATTCTTATCTGGAAGAAGGCGCCCGGCGCGGTGACCGGCGGGCTCGACAGCTCGATCGCCAAGATCCGCCAGCAGCTGGACGAAGCCAAGGCGCTGCGCGCCGAGGCCGAGGCGCTGCGCGCCGAGTACGCCAGCAAGATCGCCGGCGCCGAAAAAGACGCCGCCGAGATGCTCGCCCACGCGAAGCATGAGGCCGAAGCGATCGTTGCCAAGGCCGAGGCCGACAGCACCGCGATGATCGCGCGGCGCGAAAAGATGGCGCAGGACAAGATCGGCGCTGCCGAGCGCGCCGCGGTCGACGAACTGCGGGCCCAGGCCGCTGACGCCGCAACCCGCGCCGCGGCCGTGCTGATTGCGCGCAATCACTCGGCGGAGGGGGACAAGGCACTGGTCGACGAGACCATCGCCGGGCTTTGAGCGAAGTTTCGAGAAGGTGACAGAAATGCGGGCGGCCGGTGAAACGGCCGCCCCTTTTTGTTCGGGGGAGCGGGAATGGAGAATCGGCTGTTGCGCGCGGTCCTGGCCGAAGCGACCGGAAGCTTCTTGCTGTTCGCCGGCGTGGTCGGGTCGGGCATCATGGGGGAGCGGCTGGCGGGCGGGAACGCCGCGGTCGCGCTGCTGGGCAACTCGATCGCGACCGGTGCGATCCTCTACGTCCTGATCGCGATGCTGGCGCCGCTGTCGGGCGCGCATTTCAATCCGGCCGTAACCCTGGCGATGGCGGGGCGGGGCAGCTTTCCCTGGCGGCGGACGGCCCCGTGGATTGCCGCGCAGGTGCTGGGCGGCGTGCTGGGCGTGATCTGCGCCAACCTCATGTTCGGCTTGCCCGCGGTGGAATTCTCGCATCACGCGCGCAGCGGGCCCGGGCCGTGGCTAGGCGAAATCGTTGCCACGACCGGACTGGTGCTGACGATCCTGGGGACCTCGCGCCACCGCCCCCAGGCGATCCCGGCAGCCGTCGCGCTTTATATCGTCGCTGCGTACTGATTCACCTCGTCGACCAGCTTCGCCAATCCCGCGATCACGCTGGCGCGCAGCTTGTCGGATACCTTCGCGGGGATCGCGCCGGCGGACGTGCCGGGCTTCGTGGTGGCGCAGCTTGCCGGCGCAGCGATCGGCGCGCTGCTCGGCAAGGCCTTGTTCGACTAGAAATTGTCCTTGGCGGCGCGCAGTGCGCCGAACGTCGCGGACGCGTCGCCGCCACCCCAACGTGCCGCCAGCGCAGCATCGTCGGCGCGCAGGAAGGGATTGGCGGCGAGCTCCTTGTCCAGGCGGGTTGGCACCGTTGGCGCCCCGCGTGCTCGGCGGTCGCCAACCTCGGCAGCGTAAGCCTGAAGCGCCGCGTTGTCCGGATCGGCGTGGAGCGCAAACTTTGCGTTCGAAGCCGTGTATTCATGAGCGGAATAGAGCACCGTTTCGGCCGGCAACGCCTTGAGCCGCGCCAGGCTGGCCCAGAACTGGCCGGGGGTGCCTTCGAACATCCGTCCGCAGCCGAGCGGGAACAGCGCGTCGCCGACGAAGGCCAGCGTGGCAGCGGGGAGGTGATAGGCGATGTGGCCCATCGTGTGACCGCCGACGTCGATGACCTCGGCCTTGTAATCGCCGAGTGAAACGGTGTCGCCGGCGCTCAGCTCGCGGTCGATGCCGGCGATCCTGGGCGCGTCGACTTTCGGGGCGGAGATCGTGCAGCCGGTCGCCGCCTTGATCGCCTCGTTCCCGCCGGCGTGGTCGGGATGCCAGTGGGTGTTCCAGATCTGCGTGATCCGCCAGCCCCGGGCGGCGGCCTGGCGCAGGTATTCGTCCGCGTCTGGCGTATCGATGCAGGCGGTCTCGCCGCTGGCGGTGTCGTGGACGAGGAAGCCGTAGTTGTCGGACAGGCAGGGGAACTGGTGGACGATCAGGGTCATGGGCCGAAGGTAGTCGCTTCGCGGGCAAAGAAAAAGGCCCGCCCCGAATGGGGCGAGCCTTTCCTTGTCATCCCGTGATCCCCGCGAAGGCGGGAATGCGAACGGTCAGATCACTTCTTGCCCTTGAGCGCTTCGCCCAGGATGTCGCCCAGCGAGGCGCCCGAGTCCGACGAACCGTACTGCTCGACCGCTTCCTTCTCTTCGGCGAGCTGACGTGCCTTGACCGAGAAGTTTGGCTTCTTCGAACGGTCGAAGCCGATGACCATGGCGTCGAGCTTCTGGCCGACCTGGAAACGGTCGGGACGCTGCTCGTCGCGGTCGCGGCCCAGGTCCGAACGCTTGATGAAGCCGGTGGCGCCATCGTCGCCGGCCTGGACTTCCAGGCCGCCGTCGCGGACTTCCAGGATGGTCACGGTGACGACCTGGTTCTTCTTCAACGAACCGCCCGCGGCAGCAACGCCGCCGGCAGCCGGGGCGCCCTTTTCGAGCTGCTTCATGCCCAGGCTGATGCGCTCCTTCTCGACGTCGACATCGAGAACGATCGCGGAGACCTGCTCACCCTTGCGGTGCAGCGCCAGCGCGTCCTCGCCCGAGATACCCCAGGCGATGTCCGACATGTGGACCATGCCGTCGACGTCGCCGTCGAGGCCGATGAACAGGCCGAACTCGGTGGCGTTCTTGACTTCGCCCTCGACCACGGTGCCCACCGGGTGCTTCTCGGCGAAGTCTTCCCACGGGTTGCCCTGGGCCTGCTTGAGACCGAGGCTGATGCGGCGCTTGTCGGCGTCGACCTCGAGCACGATGACGTCGACTTCCTGCGACGTGCTGACGATCTTGCCGGGGTGGACGTTCTTCTTGGTCCACGACATTTCCGAGACGTGGACGAGGCCCTCGATCCCCGGCTCCAGCTCTACGAATGCGCCGTATTCGGTGATGTTGGTGACCACGCCGTGCAGCTTGGCACCGACCGGGTACTTGGCTTCGACGCCTTCCCACGGATCGCCCTCGAGCTGCTTCATGCCCAGCGAAATGCGCTGCGTGTCCTGGTTGATGCGGATGATCTGCACCTTGACGGTGTCACCGATATTGATGACCTCGCTGGGGTGGTTGACACGCTTGTAGCTCATGTCGGTGACATGCAGCAGGCCGTCGATCCCGCCCAGGTCGACGAACGCGCCGTAGTCGGTGATGTTCTTGACGACGCCGTCGATCACCTGGCCTTCGGACAGGTTCTGGATCAGGCCAGAACGCTGTTCGGCGCGGGTTTCTTCGAGGACGGCGCGGCGGCTGACGACGATGTTGCCGCGGCGGCGATCCATCTTGAGGATCTGGAACGGCTGCGGCACGTCCATCAGCGGGGTCACGTCGCGGACCGGGCGGATGTCGACTTGGCTACCGGGCAGGAACGCCACGGCGCCGTCGAGGTCGACAGTGAAGCCACCCTTGACGCGGCCGAAGATCACGCCCTCGACGCGCTTGCCTTCGCCGAACTCGCCTTCCAGCTTGTCCCAGGCGGCTTCGCGGCGGGCGCGGTCGCGGCTGAGCATCGCCTCGCCTTCCGAGTTCTCGACCCGGTCGACATAGACTTCGACTTCATCGCCGACCGACAGGCCGTGCGGCTGGCCGGGCATCGCGAATTCCTTGAGGGGGACGCGGCCTTCGCTCTTGAGGCCAACGTCGATCACCGCCTTGTCGCCTTCGATCGCGGTGATGGTGCCCTTGACGACGCGGCCTTCAAAGCCGCCAGTGCCGGCAGCGCCGAGCGTTTCGTCGAGCAGCGCGGCAAAATCGTCGCGCGTGGGAGTGGCAGCAGTTGCCATCTATTGTCTTCCTTCAGTCATGTTTCCGGCCAGGCGGTTGTATCCGCCGGTCTTCCTCCGTGCAGCGCGGGATTGCGCCTTTCCCGGTCAGGGAAAGTTTGTGCACGGGCCAAAAGGGCCGCGTCTCTCCGCCGGGCCGGATGCCGCGGCGAAGGTCCGTTTCAGCAGGTGCTTTCGGGACGCCGCGCGCCTAGGCGCAAAGCCGCGGAAATGCAAGCGTGCTGGGGTCAGGCCCAGCCGCGCAGGCGCGCAAAGGCGTAGCGGGCGACTTTGCCCTCGATCATCTTGCCCTTGAACTTGCGGCGAAGTGTGTCGGCACCGTCGCTGGTGCGTGCGACGACCTGGCACCCGCCGCCGGGCAGCTGTTCAGACGCGCTCAGCGGCACGCCTTCCTTTTCGGCCATGGCAAGGGCGGCAGGCAGTTCGATCGAAAGGTTGATGGCGCGGCTCATGCGGCGGCTCCCTGGCTGCGAAGGCGCATCGCGTCCTCGATGGATTGGAACCCGGCTTCGCTGGCCATCGCGATGTCGAGCGGACGGCCGCCGAGCGCGGTGTCCTCGGTGTTGAGAAAGGCCATCGCCGCGTCGCGGCCGCCCAGCAGTTCGAATGCGCGGCGCACGATCAGGCCCTGACGGCCGGCATGCTCGCTGTCGAGGCGCGGAGTGTCACTGCGGCGAAAGCGCATGGTCCGCGGCTTGCCGGCGCCGGGCGCATCATCCGAAGCGGCAGGCACGCCGTCCGGCACGTCAACGGCAGGAACCTCGTCGGCGGGGTGCTGAGCGCTGCTCACGCGGCGCAGGCCCAGCCACGCGCCGCGGCGGCGCCGCTGCCCTGCTGGATCGCAGCGATGCGGCGGCCGAAGCCATCGGCCAGCGAGCGGTGATAGCGACGCTGCCCCAGGTCGTCGGTGCCGTCGGCGCGCATCGTCGACAGCTGATAGCGGAAATAGAGTTCGTTGAGGTCCATCGGCGTGTGGCTCCCGATCAATAGCGGGAGCACGGCGGTCTCTCTGTCACGGACGATGCTTTGATCGAAGCCCGCGATGGCGCCGCTGTAATCGAAAAAGCCGAATAAGCAAGGAAATTCGCCGGTAAGGGCCGATCAGAGCCGATCGGTTCGACCCTTCCGCGCCGCTTCGACCATGGCGATGGCGGCGGCGATAGCGGCGTCGCGCGACAGCTCGGAGGTGTCGAGCAGGACTGCGTCGGGCGCGGCTACGAGCGGCGCCTCGGCGCGTTTGCGGTCGCGCTCGTCACGCGCTGCCAGCTCCGCCGCGATGTCGGCCATCGACACATCGCGGCCTTGTTCCTGCATCTCGGCGAACCGGCGGCGGGCGCGGGCCTCGACGCTGGCGATGACGAAAAGCTTGGCTTCGGCCTCTGGGGCGATGACGGTGCCGATGTCGCGCCCGTCGAGAACGGCGCCGCCGGGCTGCAGGGCGAAAACGCGCTGGCGCTGAAACAGGCACTGGCGGACAGCGGGATGGACCGAGACGCGGCTGGCAAGGCCGCCGGTCGCCTCGTTACGCAGTTCGGGATCGGCCAGCAGCGCATCGGGAAAACCGCAGGCAAGAACGGCATCGTCCACCCGGTCCGGGTCGCCCCCGCTGGCTGCGCACTGGTAACCCACGGCGCGGTAAAGTAGCCCGGTGTCGAGGTGGGGGAGGGCGTAATGGCGTGCCAGCGCCGCCGCGATGGTGCCTTTGCCCGAAGCCGTGGGCCCGTCGACCGCGATGATCACGTGGCCCGCGCTTTCAGCGCCTTGACCAGGCCCCAGATCGCAATCGCCGCCCAGAACCCTTCCAGAACCAGGCTCGCTGGGTTCATGTTGACGAGCAGTGACACCGTCAGCAGCGCCGCCCCGGCCAGGTTGACTCCGTGCTGCACAAACGGGTTCGGCGTCTTGCGGCTGGTGATATACCAATAGGCGAAGACGATGCAGGCCATGCCGATGAAGCCGGCGGCGTTGGCGGCGGTTTCGTTCATGACTGCTCCCCGGCCTGCGCCTGCTCGAGAAGCGCCTCGAAGGTCGGGAAGCTGGTCGCGACCGGGCGCATGTCATCAATGCGGACGCCGCCGCGGCTGGCCAGGCCAGCGACCGCCAGCGCCATGGCGATGCGGTGATCGAGATGGGTCGCGATCGGCCCGCCCCCTGGCAGCGGGTCACCGCCGGTGCCCTCGATCACTAGCCCGTCCTCGCACTCTGTGACACGCGCGCCGACGCGCTCGAGCGCGCGCGCCATTACTGCTAGGCGGTCCGATTCCTTGACGCGCAGCTCGTCCAGGCCCCGTGTCGTCGTGGTGCCCGCGGCAAGCGCAGCGGCGACGAACAGGACCGGGAACTCATCGATCATGCTCGGCGCCACCGCCGGGTCCACTGCTATGCCCGTCAGGGCCGAATGACGAACGCGCAGATC
This sequence comes from Parablastomonas sp. CN1-191, assembly GCF_049354825.1. GTDB lineage: Bacteria > Pseudomonadota > Alphaproteobacteria > Sphingomonadales > Sphingomonadaceae > Novosphingobium. The sequence continues at coordinate 409,419 of NZ_CP186480.1, forward strand.
CGCGACCGGTTCGCCGCCGACGTCGCGGACGTTTTCCTCGACGATGTCGCCGCCCATTGCGCGCAGCACCGAGACCAGCCCCGTGCGGGTGGGATTGATGCCCACGTTTTCGATTGTCAGTTCGCTGCCCGGCACCAGCAGCGCGGCAACGATGAAGAACGCCGCAGAGCTGGGATCGCCGGGAACGACGATGTCCTGTCCCGTGAGCTCGGCCTCTCCCGTCAGGTAAATGGCGCGGTCACCGTTTTCCTCGCAGACGTCCAGGTCCGCGCCGAAGCCACGCAACATCCGCTCGGTGTGATCGCGAGTGGCGACCGGCTCGATCACGGTGGTCGTGCCGCGGGTGTTGAGCGCGGCAAGGAGAACCGCGCTCTTGACCTGCGCGCTGGCGACCGGGAGCCGGTAGGTAATCGGCACCGGCAGGCTTGCGCCGCGCAGGATCAGCGGCAAGCGGCCACCGGGCGAACTGTCGAAACCGGCACCCATCAGTGACAGCGGCTCGGTCACGCGCGCCATCGGGCGCTGTGAGAGGCTGGCGTCGCCCACAAATGTGGCAGTGATTGCGTGAGTGCCGACCAAGCCCATCAGCAGGCGGGTCGACGTGCCCGAATTGCCCATGTCGATCGCGTGGTCCGGCTGCAGCAACCCGCCGACGCCAACCCCGTCGACGCGCCAGGTGCCATCGCCAGGACGCTCTATTTGCGCGCCCATCGCCCGCATCGCCGCGGCCGTTGCCAGAACGTCTTCGCCCTCGAGGAGGCCGGTGATGCGCGTTTGGCCCAGCGCCACGGCGCCGAACATCAGCGCGCGGTGGCTGATCGACTTGTCGCCGGGGACGCGCACGCGGCCGCGCAAAGGGCGGCCGGTGGAAAAGGTGCGGGGAAAGGGCTGTGTGGTATCGGTCAAGGCGCGCGGCTTTTGACAGCGGGGGTGCGCTATGGCAAGGCGCCGCCGCACGAGCGTGCCGTGGGCCTTGCGGGCCCTCCGCGCCGTTCCCATCAATGCATTTTCGCGCGCCTCCATGCTGGATGCGCCGCTGGACGAAGGACTGACATGGTCAAGGCTGAATGGGGCGCCAAGCACGGCTGCCCGAAGTGCGGCACCCGCTTTTACGACCTGGGCAAGGACGACCCGGTGACCTGCATCGAATGCGGTCACGCCTGGGCTCCCGATCCGGTGCTGAAGTCGAAGCAGCCGATTCCCTATGAGGAGGTCCAGAAGGACAAGCCGGCTGAAACCGCTGACAGCGACCTGGCCGAGGAAGAGGATCTGGACATCGACGAGGACGGCGATTCGCCGGACAACGACGTCGACCTCGGTGGCGACGACGACCTTGGCGTGGGCGTCGACGACGACGACAACGCGGACGACAATTAGGGTCTTGCCAGCGCGGGAGCGGCCCCATAAAGGGCTGCCTCCCGCCCGGCAGGGCAGGACGGCGGCCTCCCAGGGCCGCGATGAAATGGTCACGGGGCCTTAGCTCAGCTGGGAGAGCGCCTGCATGGCATGCAGGAGGTCAGCGGTTCGATCCCGCTAGGCTCCACCATTTCGCGATTACGGATACCGCCACGTTCCGGCGTGGCATCGAATACTGAACTGACCGCTGGCTGACGAGGTTTCGTCCGCCGGCGTTTTTGGCGTTGGAGCGAATCTAGGATGTTCGATACTCTTTCAGACCGGCTTGGCGGCGTTTTCGAGCGTCTGCGCGGGCGCGGTGCGCTGAAAGAGCAGGACGTGCGCGACGCGATGCGCGAAGTGCGGATCGCGTTGCTGGAAGCCGACGTCGCGCTGCCGGTGGTGCGCCGCTTCATCGACGAGGTTACCGAAAAGGCCGTTGGCCAGTCGGTGCTCCGTTCGGTTACGCCCGGCCAGCAGGTCGTCAAGATCGTCAACGACGCGCTGGTCGATATGCTGGGGGGCGACGAGGTCCACGGCCTTGATCTCAATGCCGCGCCGCCGATCGTCATCATGATGGTCGGCCTGCAAGGCTCGGGCAAGACGACGACGACCGCCAAGCTCGGCAAGCTGCTCAAGGAAAAGCACGGCAAGAAGGCACTGATGGCGTCGCTCGACGTCAACCGCCCGGCCGCGCAGGAGCAGCTGGCAGTGCTGGGCGATCAGGTCGGCGTCGCGACACTGCCGATCATCGCGGGGCAGATGCCCGTCGATATCGCTACCCGCGCGCTTGCCGCGGCTAAGCTGCAGAACGCCGACGTCTTGCTGCTCGACACTGCTGGGCGCCTCCACGTCGACGACCAGCTGATGGCGGAGATGAAGGCGGTCGCCGGGATCGGCAATCCGCACGAAACGTTGCTGGTGGTCGATTCGCTGGCCGGCCAGGATGCGGTCAACGTCGCCAAGACCTTCTCCGACAACATCGCGCTGACCGGCGTCGTGCTGACCCGGATGGATGGCGATGCGCGCGGAGGCGCGGCGCTGTCGATGCGGGCGGTCACTGGCCAGCCGATCAAGTTCGCCGGCATGGGCGAAAAATTGGACGCGCTCGAGGCGTTCAGCCCGGCGCGCGTTGCCGGGCGCATCCTGGGGATGGGCGATGTCGTCTCGATTGTCGAGAAGGCGGCCGCGGCGATCGACCAGGAAGACGCCGACCGCATGGCCGAGCGCATGGCCAAGGGTCAGTTCGACATGAACGACCTGCGCCAGCAATTGCGCCAGATGCAGAAGATGGGCGGCCTCGGCGCGCTCGCGGGCATGCTGCCGGGCATGAAGAAGGCCAAGGCGGCGATGCAGCAGTCCGGCATGGATGACCGCGTGCTGCTGCGCATGGACGCGATCATCGGGTCGATGACGACCAAGGAACGTGCGCGCCCCGACCTGCTCAACGCCAAGCGCAAGATCCGTGTCGCCAAGGGCTCGGGCGTCCAGGTCCAGGACGTCAACAAGATCATCAAGATGCACCAGGAAATGGAGCGCGCGATGAAGCAGATAAAGAAGATGGGCGGCCTCAAGGGCCTGGGCGCGCTGTTCGGCAAAGGCGGCGGCGGAATGGGCGGCGGCGGTGCCGGCGGGCTGGGCGGTCTGCCCGGGCTTGGCGGTTCGTCTGGCGCACCGGCGAACCTTGGCGATCTTCTCAAGAAATAACGTTCAACACATTCAAACCTGAAGGAATAATCGAATGGCAATTTCCCTGCGTCTGTCGCGTGGCGGCTCCAAGAAGCGCCCCTATTACAAGGTCGTTGTCGCCAATGCCCGCGCCCCGCGCGACGGCAAGTACCTGGAACAGGTCGGCACCTATAACCCGCTGCTCGCCAAGGACGACGATAACCGCGTCCGCCTGGTCGAAGACCGCGTGAACTACTGGCTGGGCGTCGGCGCGCAGCCGACCGACCGCGTCGCGCGCATGCTTGACAAGGCTGGCATCAAGGAGCGCGCCGCCACCACCAACCCCAACAAGGGCGAGCCGGGCAAGAAGGCCAAGGAACGCGCTGAGGACCGTGCCACCAAGGCGCGTGAGGCCGAGGAAGCCGCCGCCGCTGCGGCCGCCGCTCCCGAGCCGGAGGTGACCGAGGAAGCCCCCGCCGAGGCTCCGGCCGAGGAAACGACTGCCGCCGAGGCTCCGGCCGAGGAAACGACTGCCGCCGAGGCTCCGGCCGAGGAAGCCGCTGCTGCCGAAGCGCCCGCCGAGGACGCCAACGAGGCGACGCCGAACAGCGACGCTGGCGACACCCCGGCCGAAGCCGCGGGCGAGAGCTCGCAGGAAAACGCCGAGGGTTGATCTCCGGTGCCTGAAGGCAAGGACACGCGCCCCGTCACGCGGTCCGGTGAGGTGGTCCTGGCCGCCGTCACCGGGGCGCACGGCGTGACGGGCGAGGTCCGCCTCAAGCTGTTCGGCGAAGGCGTGGCGGGTTTAAAGCCTCACCGCGCCTTCAACGACGGCACGCTGACCGCGGCGAAGATCAAGGACGACGGCAAGGGCGGCGCCATCGCCCGCTTCGCCGAAGTGACCGACCGCACCGCCGCAGAGTCCCTACGCGGTACCGTCCTGACCGTGCCGCGCGCCGCGCTGCCGCCGCTTGGAGAGGGCGAATACTACCACGCTGACCTGCTGGGCCTCGCCGCCGTCCGTGATGACGGCGCGCCGCTCGGCACGATCGTCGCGGTCGAGAACTACGGCGCCGGTGACGTCATCGAGATCGCGCGCGCGGATGGGTCGCGTTTCATGGTTCCGCTTCGCGAGCCTGCAGTGCCGGGCTGGGACGCTGAACAGATCACCGTGGCCGCCGGGTGGGACGACGCATCGTGACCGACCTGTCGACGCTGGTCGCGGTGCTGTTCATGGTCGCGATGATCGCCGCGATCAGCGCAGCCCTGGCCATCATCCTTTCATTCCTGATGCCGCTCTGGTCGCTGCGCCGCCGCGTGATCGTCGCGGCGCTATGCGGCGGCTTTCTGCCGATCGTGCTTCCTGTCGCCCTGATTGCGCTGGAGTCCGTCGGCGAAGAACTGGCGATCGTTACCGTGACGCTTTCGCTGTCCGCGCTGATGGGCGCAACCGTGATCGGCTTGCCGGTCGCACTCTTTGCCAGCCGCCGTACCGATCGACGGCGCGCGCGCGACTAGCCGGCCTTGCGGACCGGCCCGGCGAACTCTGCCACCGCTTTGCCGAACGCCTTCATGTCGAAATTCTGCGGATCGTCGTGGGCATCCGGGATCGTGGTATCGACGGTATTGTGCTGCGCCGGAACCAGCCAATGGCCGGCGCGCGCGCTGGCGTAGACGTAGAGTGCGCCCAGCATCCTGTACTGCTCCCTGGTGAAGCCGGGCTTCGGGCCGTAGGTGTGGCCCCGGTCATGGTAGCCTTTCATGAAGCGGCGCGGCTGGACGGTCTCGATATGAACGAAGCGGCCGCGCGCGGTCGTGCCGACGACACGGCTTTCAAGCTTGGTGGCGCGCCACGGCTCCTGGAAATCGTGACCCGCCCAGATCTGCCCGACGCGGTTGAGGAAGATGTGCGCGACCGGTTCGGGCGCGATCTCCTTGCCGATATAGCGATCGAACGAATTTACATTGAGGTCGCGGTTCAGGTGCGGCGGGAAGGGTTTTTCGCCCAGGAACGGCTCGCTGGTATCGTGGATCACGAAGTACATCAGCGGCAGCCTGCCTTCGGTGACCGAGGTGGGGTCGGCGGCGTGGAGCGCGGCGTAATCGCGATAGGGTTCGGGAAACGCGGCGATGGCCGCCTGCTTCATCGCCTCGCTGGGCGGATCGCTGCGCGTCATCAGATCCGCGATGATCGGCGGCAGCGGCTGCGGCGTGCGGACCGCCAGCGGGCCGACGTGACGCAGAAGGCAGGTCGCCTGTTCCAGCTTTGTGCCCGCGAACGTCAGCGTATCGCGGTCGAACCGGCATTCGCCGATCCCCTCGGCCCGGGCGGAGCCCGAAACGGCGATGGGAGCGAGCGCGAGCGCGGCGGCGGTCAGGAAACGCAGCATGGTGCCAGCCTATCGGCAGCGGGCCGACTTGCAAACCCGCGCCGTCGCGGCAAAGGACGGCCATGACTTTTGCCGCGACCGTCCTGACCCTTTACCCCGAGATGTTTCCCGGGCCGCTTGGCGTCAGCCTGGCGGGGCGGGCTCTCGCCGAGGGTACGTGGACGCTCGACACCGTTCAGATCCGCGATTTCGCGGCTGACAAGCACCGCACCGTCGACGACACGCCCGCCGGCGGCGGGGCCGGCATGGTCCTCAAGGCCGATGTCCTGGCCGCCGCGATCGACCACGCCCGCACGCTGGTGCCCGATGCACCGGTGCTGGCGATGACGCCGCGCGGCAAACCGCTGGCCCAGGCGCGCGTGCGGGCGCTGGCGGCGGGACCCGGCGTCACTATCCTGTGCGGCCGATTCGAAGGCTTCGACGAGCGGATCTTCGCGGCCCGCGAGGTGGAGGAAGTGTCGGTCGGCGACGTGATCCTGTCGGGCGGAGAGCCGGGCGCGCTGCTGCTGCTGGACGCTTGCATTCGGCTGCTTCCCGGCGTAATGGGCGCGCCTTCCAGCGGGACTGAGGAATCGTTCGAGAACGGCCTCCTCGAGTATCCGCACTATACCCGCCCGGTGGAATGGGAAGGGCGCACGATCCCCGAAGTGCTGCGATCGGGGGATCATGCGAAGATCGCAGGCTGGAGGCGCCTCCAGTCCGAGATCGATACACGGTCACGCAGGCCGGATCTTTGGGAGCGTCATGACGGCGCTCGGGTCCAGTCTGCCTCTGGCGCGCAGCGACCGAAGAAGGACTGAGACCAGTGAACCTGATCCAGCAGATCGAAGCCGAGGAAATCGCCAAGGCCGCCAAGGACATTCCCGAATTCCGCCCGGGCGATACCGTCCGCGTCGGCGTGAAGGTCATCGAAGGCGAGCGTGCCCGCGTCCAGAACTATGAAGGCGTGTGCATCGCGCGTTCGAACAAGGGCATCGGCAGCAACTTCACCGTTCGCAAGATGAGCTTCGGCGAGGGCGTCGAGCGCGTCTTCCCGCTCTATTCGCCGAACATCGACAGCATCGCCGTGGTCCGCCGCGGCGTGGTGCGTCGTGCCAAGCTTTACTACCTGCGCGGCCGCACCGGCAAGCGCGCCCGCATTGCCGAGCGCCGCGACGTGCGCACCACCGAGGGCTAAGGCCCACTGGCGCGCCTGCGCACAACCGCTAGAGAGAGGGGCGCCCCGGCATCGGCCAGGGCGCCCCTTTTCGTTCGGAGCCCAGACACTTGCGCCATGCCGCCCTCTTCCTCGCCTCGCTCGCCGCGTCGTCCGCACTTGTTGTCCCGATGAGCGGCCACGCCCAGGAAGCGGCACCGGCCGCCGCCCCCGCGCTGACGTTCGAGCGCGTCTTCGCCAGCCCAAGCCTGGACGGACCGGCGCCGCGGGCGATGAAACTTTCGCCCGACGGCCAGTGGCTGACGCTGCTTCGGCCACGCAGCGACGACCGTCTGCGCTACGACCTGTGGGGTTACGAACGGGCCACCGGACAGTGGCGGATGCTGGTCGATTCGCTCAAGCTGGGCAGCGGCCGCGAGTTGTCCGAGGCCGAGAAGATGCAGCGCGAGCGCCAGCGGATCGGCGACCTGAAGGGCATCGTGACCTACTCGTGGACCGCTGACGGCAGGGCGCTGCTGGTGCCGGTCGACGGCGTGCTCTACCTCGCCGGGCTCGACGGCAGCCAGCGCAAGCTCGATGGCGCGGGCGCCGAAGAGGGGGGAGGAGCGCTCAACCCGGCGCTGAGCCCCAAGGGCGGCTACGTTTCGTTCGTCAAGGACCGGCGGCTGTGGGTCGGCGCGCTCGGCAAGGCGCCGGGTGCGGTGACCCCGGCGGAGGCGGCCGAAACCGTCCACTGGGGCGAAGCCGAATTCGTCGCCCAGGAAGAGCTGGACCGCTCGACCGGCACGTGGTGGTCGCCCGACGACAAGCGCATCGCGGTTGAACGCTTCGATGAGGCGCCGGTCAAGGTGGTCACCCGCGCCGCCATTGGCGCCGACGGGACGCGGACCTTTGACCAGCGTTATCCGGCCGCTGGCACGCCCAATGCCGACGTTTCGCTTCACCTCGTCGATCCTGACGGCGGGCGGCCGGCCACGGTCGACCTCGGCGGGCGCAAGGAGTTCTATATCGCACGGGTCGACTGGGCGAAGGACGGCGGAACGCTCTATGTCCAGGTTCTCGACCGGGCGCAGTCGAAGCTGGACCTGCTGGCGGTCGATCCGGCGACCGGCAAGAGCCGCGTGCTGTTCACCGAAAACGCCGCCAAGGGCGCGTGGATCAACGTGATCAAGGGCGCATCCTACAAGTGGCTCGCCGACGGCAGCCTGGTGTGGACCAGCGAGCGCAGCGGGTTTGCCCACCTCTATCGCTACAAGAACGGCAAGTGGACGGCCTTGACCAGGGGCGACTGGCCGGTGACCGGCCTGCTCGGCGTCGACGAGGCGGCGGGCAAGGCGTTCTTCACCGCGATGAAGGACGACCCGCTGGCGCCCAACGTCTACAGCGTCGACTTCAAGGGCGGCTCCCCCGTCCTGCTGAGCGAGACCGGTTTTGCCAACGCAGCGACAATGGACGGCAAGGGCCAGACGCTGATCGTCACGCGCTCCAGCCCTGACCAGCCGCCGCAAAGCTATCTGGCGGGTCCCGACGGCAAGCGGGTGACCTGGATCGAGGAGAACCGGGTCGAAGGGCAGCATCCTTATGCGCCCTACCTGGTCAGCCACCGCGAGACGCGCTTCGGCACGCTAAAGGCCGCGGACGGCAGCGTGCTCCATTACCGGATGATCGCCCCGCCGCTGGTTGCGGGCAAGCGCTACCCGGTGTTCTTCAGCCATTACGGCGGCCCGCACAGCCAGGTGGTGACGCGCGGCTGGGGCGGCGCGCTGCCCCAGGCGATCGCCGACAAGGGCTACATCTATTTCGAGATCGACAACCGCGGCTCGGCCAACCGCGGCGTCGCGTTCGAAAAGCAGATCAGCCACGCGATGGGCAGCGTCGAGGTGGCCGACCAGAAGGTCGGCGCCGATTATCTGAAGACGCTTCCCTATGTGGACCCTGCCAAGATCGCGACGTTCGGCTGGTCCTATGGCGGCTACATGACCCTTATGATGCTGGCGCAGGACCCGGGCGAATATGCCGCCGGGATCGCGGTCGCGCCCGTCACCCGGTGGGACCTTTACGACACCGCCTATACCGAGCGTTACCTCGGCGATCCGCGCACCGTGCCCGAAGTCTACAAGGCGACCAGCCCGTTGACGGTCGCGACGCGGATCAAGGACCCGCTGCTGGTGATCCACGGCATGGCCGACGACAACGTCGTGCTCGACAACACCACCGCGCTGGCCGGCGCGCTGCAGGACGCGGCGGTCCCGTTCGAGATGATGCTGTACCCTGGCAAGACCCACGCCATCGCCGGACCGAAGGCGCGCCAGCACCTTTACGAAGGTGTGTTCGCCTTCCTGGCGCGGCACGGGGTGACCCCGCCGGAATAGGCGCGCTTTAGCCGCCAGCAGACCTATTCGCCTTGCCCTGCGGGCGCCATTCGCTACGGGAGGCGCCCGTAAGGCAAGAGGTGAGCAGCATGGGTTACCGGGTGGCAGTGGTCGGCGCGACGGGCAATGTCGGGCGCGAGATGCTCAACATCCTGGCGGAGCGCGCCTTCCCGATCGACGAGATCGCGGCGGTCGCCTCGGCCCGCTCAACCGGGCTCGAGGTCGAGTTCGGGGAAAGCGGCCGCACGCTCAAGTGCCACAACCTCGAACACTTCGATTTCGCCGGCTGGGACATCGCGCTGTTCGCCGCCGGTTCCGGACCGGCCAAGGACTATGCGCCCAAGGCGGCGGCTGCCGGCTGCGTGGTGATCGACAATTCCTCGCTTTACCGCATGGACCCGGACGTGCCGCTGGTCGTCCCCGAAGTGAACCCCGATGCGATCGACGGGTACACGCGCAAGAACATCATCGCCAACCCCAACTGCTCGACCGCGCAGCTGGTCGTCGCATTGAAGCCGCTCCACGACGCGGCCACGATCGAGCGCGTCGTGGTGGCGACGTACCAGTCGGTTTCCGGAGCCGGCAAGGACGGCATGGACGAGCTGTTCGAGCAGAGCCGCAACATCTTCGTCGGCGATCCGGCCGTGCCCAGGAAGTTCACCAAGCAGATCGCCTTCAACGTCATCCCCCACATTGACGTGTTCCTGGACGATGGTTCGACCAAGGAAGAGTGGAAGATGGTGGTCGAAACCAAGAAGATTCTCGATCCCAGGATCAAGGTCCACGCTACCTGCGTGCGCGTGCCGGTGTTCGTCGGCCACTCCGAAGCGGTCAATATCCAGCTGCGCGACGAGCTGTCGGCCGAAGCCGCGCAGAACATCCTGCGCGAGGCGCCCGGCATCATGCTGATCGATAAGCGCGAGGACGGCGGCTACGTCACCCCCGTAGAATGCGTCGGCGATTACGCCACGTTCGTGTCCCGCGTGCGCGAGGACCCGACGATCGAGAATGGCCTGTCGCTGTGGTGCGTGTCCGACAACTTGCGCAAAGGCGCCGCGCTGAACGCGGTGCAGATCGCGGAGCTATTGGGGCGGCGGCATCTGAAGAAGGGGTGAGGTGGCCGCTCGTCAGCACATTGATCATTGAAGTGGTCGTTGACGCGGTCCAGCGACGCAGTATCATTTCCGCATGTCACGGCAAGAAATTGGTCTCGCTGCTCTGGCCAGCGTAATTCTCGTGACCTTTTGGCCTTGGCTGGGAAACCCGTTTAACTATCTCTATCTTCGAGATAGCGTTCGCACATCAATTCCCGTCGCCATGGTGTTGGGAGAACCTTGCACCACTGTTAAGGGTGATGTGACTTATTACGACCGTAGCTCTAGATGTTATCGTTTCGATGAGCCTAAGCGGTACCAAGGCATCTGGCTTTACGAATTTGAAGGCTCCGCATTTTTTGAGGGTGCGACCACGGCCCCAAGAAAGCGCCCTTCGTACGGCTCTACTGTTTGGCTCATGTATGATCCTGTCAATATCGACCCGAAACTAGACTACGACAGCTACGACAAACTGCGGGATTGCTATCCCGCCCATGCCTTTGAGGTCGAATTTATCGGATCAAGAAGTCCGGAAGGCCACGGACATCTCGGCGTTTTTGGGTCTGAAATTTGGGTGCAGAGAATGTTGTCAGCTAAGCCTATTCCTGCTCCCGACTGCAAGACATACTAGAGGCCGCCGTGGTCCAGTCTGGTAGCTAGCTTCAATGAAAATCGTTATGACCGGCGGCTGCCAGTGCGGCCGCATTCGTTACACCGCTATCGTTGAAGGCCCCGACGCCTATTAGTGCCATTGAAAGATGTGCCGAAAGGCGACCGGCGGGATCGCGGCGGCGTTTGTGCAGCTGCAGCGTGAGGTTATCGCGTGGGAGCGAGAGCCGGATTGGTATCACAGCTCTCCGATCGCGCGGCGCGGGTTTTGCAGCGCTTGCGGGACGCCGCTGGCGTTCGATTTTCTTAATCCGGGCAAGGATATGGACGTGACGCTGGGCAGTTTCGACGATGCGGCGTTCTTTCGCCCGATCCTTCACGCCGGGGCCGAAAGCGCAGTCGATGCCTGGCTCGATACCAGGGATTTGCCGCGCCACTATTCGGCCCAGACCGAGATCGTCGCCAGCCGCTGGCGCGCGGCGGGGCAGGAGGCGCCCGAATGAGTGCGGAATTCTACGAGGGGTTCGGCGGCGCGAGGCTGGCCTTGCATCGGCTGGGTGCGGGACGGCCGGTGATCATGCTGCACGGCCTGTTCTCCGACGCGACCGTCAACTGGATCAAGTTCGGCCACGCCGCCAAGCTTGCCGCCGCCGGGTTCGAATGCCTGATGCCCGACTTGCGCGCTCACGGCGCCAGCGCGAAGTCGCACGATCCGGCCGACTATCCGCATGACGTTCTGGCCACGGATCTTGAGGCGCTGGTCGCCCATCTTGGGCTGACCGATTTCGACCTCGTCGGCTTCTCGCTCGGTTCGCGCACGGCGGCGCGCGGGGTGATCGGCGGGCTGAAACCGGCCAAGCTGGTGCTGGCGGGTATGGGGCTGGAAGGTCTGGCGGGCTGGGCACGGCGCAAGGACTTTTTCCTCGACGTGATTGACCGATTTGGCACAATTCGTCCTGGCGATGATGCTTATATGGCACAGCAATTTATGAAGACGATGAAGATCGACGGCGCGGCGGCGCGGCTACTTCTTGAGTCGATGGCGGACACCGCACCGGAAGACCTTGCCGCGATCACGATGCGCACGCTGGTGCTGTGTGGCAGCGACGATCGCGACAACGGCGATCCCAACGCGCTTGTCGCCGCGCTGCCAAATGCAGTGCTGGCCGAAGGGCCGGGAACGCACATGGGAAGCGTGGCGCAAGGCGCGCTGGGCGACGAACTGGTGCGCTTCCTGCAGGGTTGACCCCGGCACCCCCATTTGCAAGCTTGCCCGCAACAGCAATAATCTGACCCGAGGGCGCAACCATGAAGAGCATTTTCCTTATTGCCTCGTCGGCAGTGGCGCTGTGCGCCAGTCCGGCTCTCGCCCAAAGCGTGACTTCGCCGTCTGCGGCGGCTGTGGCTGCTCCGGCGCCGACCGTGGCCGATGCCAAGGCCTTCGTCTCGACCGCCGAGGCAGCCTACAACAAGGCGACGATCGAGGCGTCTCAGGCGGAGTGGGTCTACGAAACCTACATCACCCCCGATACCGAGGCGTTGACCGCGCGGGCCGAGGCGGCGAGCACCTCGCTCAACGTCGCCAACGCGATCGCCGCGGCGCCGTTCGCCGCGCTGCCGGGGCTGGACTACGACACCACTCGCAAGCTCAACCGCATGCGGACGCTGATCACGCTGCCGGCGCCGACCCGCCCCGGGGCTGCTGAGGAAGTCGCCACCCTCAAGGCGCGCATCCAGGGGATGTACGGCAAGGGGCAGGGCACGCTGAACGGCAAACCGATCAACGGCAGCGACATCGAGGCGGCGATGGGAACCGACCGCAACCCGGCCGAGCTGGCAGAGATGTGGACCAGCTGGCACGACAACGTCGGCAAGCCGATGAAGGCCGATTACGCCAAGCTGACCGCACTTTCGAATCAGGGGGCGGTGGGCCTGGGTTATGCCGACACCGGCGCCCTGTGGCGCTCCAACTACGACATGACGCCCGAGCAGTTCTCCGCCCTGACGGAGAAGCTGTGGACCGAAGTGAAGCCGCTTTACGACAGTCTGCACACCTATGTGCGGACGCGGCTCAGCCAGAAGTACGGCGCCGGCGTGCAGCCCGCCAACGGCCCGATCCGGGCTGACCTGCTGGGCAACATGTGGGCGCAGGAATGGGGCAACATCTATGACCTGGTGGCCCCGCCGGGCGCCGGCGACGTCGGCTACGACCTGACCGAGCTGCTCAAGGCCAAGCAGTACGATCCCCACAAGATGGTCAAGGCGGGCGAGGGCTTCTTCACCTCGCTCGGCTTTGCGCCGCTGCCGCAGACGTTCTGGGAGCGCAGCCAGTTCACCAAGCCGGCCGACCGCGAGGTGGTCTGCCACGCCAGCGCCTGGGACATCGACAACGTCGACGACCTGCGGGTGAAGATGTGCCTGAAGGTCAACGGCGATGACTTCGTTACTGTCCATCACGAACTGGGACACAACTTCTACCAGCGTGCCTACAACAAGCAGGATCCGTTATACCTCGACGGCGCCAACGACGGCTTCCACGAGGCGATCGGCGACGCCATCGCGCTGTCGATCACGCCCGAGTACCTGGTCCAGATCGGCCTTCTGGACCGATCGAAGGTGCCCGATACCAGCAAGGACACCGGCCTGCTGCTGCGCCAGGCACTGGACAAGGTTGCCTTCCTGCCGTTCGGCCTGCTGATCGACCGCTATCGCTGGCAAATCTTCTCGGGCGAGATCAAGCCCGAGGGTTATCAGCAGGCGTGGGACGCGATGCGGCTGAAGTACCAGGGCGTGGTGCCGCCCAGCGCCCGGCCCGCCGACGCTTTCGATCCTGGCGCGAAGTATCACATCCCGGCAGTCGTCCCTTACACGCGTTACTTCCTGGCGCGCATCCTGCAGTTCCAGTTCTACGAAGCCGCTTGCAAGGCCGCTGGATGGAAGGGGCCGCTGCATCGCTGCAGCTTCTACGGCAACAAGGCGGTGGGCGAAAAGCTGAACGCCATGCTGGCGATGGGCGCGTCCAAGCCCTGGCCCGATGCCTTGCAGGCCTTCACCGGCAGCCGCGAGATGAGCGGCGGCGCCATGATGCGCTATTTCGCACCGCTCAAGAAGTGGCTCGATCAGCAGAACAAGGGCAAGCAGGCAGGCTGGTAACGAGGATCGGGCGGAGCGCGGCTCCGCCCGTCGCTTACCGGAAGGGCGGTTCGTTGAAGGCGCGCAGCTTGCGGCTGTGCAGCCTCGCGCCCTGTTCACGCAGCAGGTCGCACGTGGTCGTGCCGATGGCGAGGTGGCTGGAGATCGCCTCTTCGTAAAAGCGGTTGGCCTGGCCGGGCAGCTTGATCTCGCCGTGGAGCGGCTTGTCCGAGACGCACAGGAGCGTTCCGTACGGAACCCGGAAGCGATAGCCCTGTGCCGCGATGGTGGCTGATTCCATGTCGATGCCAACCGCACGGCTGAGTGACAGCCGCATCGCCGACTGGGTATATCGCAGCTCCCAGTTACGATCGTCGGTCGTGACGACGGTCCCCGTGCGCATCCGCTTTTTCAGGTTCGCGCCCGTATCGCCGCTGACCACTTCCGCGGCGGCGGCGAGCGCCACCTGGACTTCAGCGATTGCGGGGATGGGGATTTCCGGCGGCAGCACCGGGTCGAGCACGTGATCGTCACGCAGATAGGCGTGAGCCAGCACGTAGTCGCCGATACGCTGGGTGTCGCGCAGGCCGCCGCAGTGGCCGATCATTAGCCAGGCTTCGGGACGCAGCACGGCCAGGTGGTCGCAGATCGTCTTGGCGTTGGACGGGCCGACGCCGATATTGACCAGCGTGATGCCGGCCCCGTCTTCGCGGATGAGGTGGTATGCGGGCATCTGGTGGCGACGCCACGCGGTGTCCGACAAGCGCGCGCGGGCGTTATCGGTTGCCGTGTCCAGGTAAAGCCCACCCGCGCCCGACAGCGCGACATAGCCGTTCTTGCCCAATTGCTTTCCGGCCCAGTCAACGAATTCGTCGACGTAGCGGTGATAGTTGGTGAACAGCACGAACTGCTGGCAATGCTCCACCTGCGTGCCCGTGTAGTGCGCCAGCCGCGCCAGGCTGAAATCGGTGCGCAGCCCGTCGAACAGCGCCAGCGGGATCGGCGCGGAGGGATCGGACAAGTCGATGCCGTCGGCCAGCTCGTCGCCGATCATGGCCAGCTCGGTCGACGGGAAGTGGCGCGCCATGTCGCTGGGGCTGAGGCCGCCCAAACCGGAGCTGGCGTCGATCACGTAAGGAAAGGGAATTTCCTGGGCCGAGGCGCCAACCTCGATCTCGATCTCGTAATCGTCGGCCAGAAGCTCGAGCTGCTCGGACAGGTAGCGGCGGAACAGCGCTGGACGCGTGATCGTGGTGGCATAAATCCCGGCGTCCGACAGCCGCCCGAAGGCTCGCGCCAGGTCGGGGCGGCTTTCGCGCCCGCCATAGGTCACGCGCAGTTCCGGATAACACCAGGCGCGGCTGGTACGCCGATCCGTAGGGGGAAGGGTGCCATTCGCGGCGAAGGCGTCGATATCGGCGCGCAGGGTGGCGATGGCGGTGTCATAAACGCGGACCAATTCCGCGATGATCGTTTCTATGTTCTGCATCGCGGGCCGATAGCGCGCGCGCGCGACAAATTCAATTTGCCTCTCACCCGGAACCTTCTGCCCTCAGTGCGCAGCCTTGAAGACGAGCTCGCCTCCCTTGATCACCGCGACCGGATGTTCGAGCAGCCGAACATCGGCCGACGGATCACCTGCGACTGCCACGATGTCCCCATAGTGACCTGGAGCGAGCGAGCCTACGTCGGCTTCACGGCCCAGCGCCTGCGCGGCGTTTGTTGTGGCGGTGCGGATAGCCTCGGTCGGGGTCATGCCCCATTCGACCTGCTTGGCGAACTGCAGCGCGTTCTGGCCGGCGGGAAAGACGCCGCCGTTATCGGTCCCGAATATCATCTTGACCCCGGCGGCGTGCGCGGCACGAAAGGTCTGGCGCTGCTTCAATCCGATCTGGCGCTCTTTCTCCAGGCTTTCGGCGTACATGCCGTTCTTCGCGCCTTCCGCCAGGATGTAATCGTCGTCGTAAATGTCCATCGAGAACCAGGCGCCCTTGTCCTTGGCGAGCTTGAACGAGGTGGCGTCGGCCAGGCTGGCATGCTCGATCGTATCGACCCCTGCGCGCAGCGCGTCGTTGATGCCCTCGGTCCCGTGCGCGTGGGCCGCGACCTTGAGGCCGAGCCGGTGCGCTTCGTCCACCACGGCGGTCATTTCGGCCAGGGTCATCTGCTGCGCGCCGGGCGAATCGGTGCGGGACATTACGCCTCCGGTGGCGCAGATCTTGATCACTTGCGCGCCGTAGCGTTTCTGCACGCGGACGAGCTTGCGAAACTCTTCGGGGCTGTCGGCTACGGACGGATTGGGCAGGCTGGCAAAGCTGGGGGGCAAGCCTTCGAGCCCGTCGCAGTGGCCGGCGGTCGATCCCAGGGCATAGCCCGAGGGCACGATCCGCGGGCCGACGACGTACCCTCCATCGATCCCCTGCTGCAGGGCGACGTCGGCGTAATCGCCGCTGCCGACGTTGCGCACGGTCGTGAACCCGGCTTCCAGCATCTTCTTGACGTTCGAAACGCCCACCACGGTCCAGAACGCGTCGGTGTACTGCAGCGCCCGGTCGCCGCGGATCGTGGCATCGGATGCGACGTGGACGTGCATGTCGATCAAGCCGGGCAGAATCGTGGCATCGCCCAGGTCGATGCGCCGTGCGCCGCCGGGTATGGCCGGCCGCGCGCCGCCCTGCGTCACCAGCGACACGACGCGCCCGTCAGTGATGATGACGACTGGATCGGCGAGGGTGCGACCACTGGCGGGATCGAACATCCGCGCCGCCGTGACGACCGCGGTGTCGGCCAGAACCGGTGTGGACAGCATGAGCGCGACGGTCCCCAACATCACCTTGCGCATCGTACCCGACCCCTGATTTCGAACGTGTGCGGCAGTCTGCAAGGCCGCTGGGAAAAACGCAATCGGCGCGCGGCAGTGTTCGTTCACTTCGACGCGACCGACAGCGCAACGGCCGCCAGCGCGACTGCGAACAGCGCGATGCTCCACAGGGCCAATTCCGGGGACCAAAGGTAAGTCAGCGCCCCGCCGACACCGCCGAACACCAGCGACAGCCACAGCAGCAGGTATGGCGGCCAGTCGTTGCCGCCGACGCCGCGGATCCGGTCGGCCAACCGGTGGCCCAGGCGAACGAGCGTCCCGGTCATGTAAGTCACCCCGATCGACACGTCGCCATCGCGGCGGAAAATCGCGTTGGCGCCCCCCATGGCCAGGCACAGGCAGGCGACGGACGCTCGTGGCGCGCCGGCGCTGCCGACAGCGGCCGCCATGATCAGTAGCGCGGCAACGAGCACCGACGCGGCCACCTTGCGCGGAAAACTGCGGACTCGCTCGCTGACCAGCACTGTCAGGACAACGCCTGCGACGAACAGTGCGACTAACGTCGCTGCGGCCAGGGCAAATCGGGAATTTCGCGCGATCCCAACCGCCAGCCGGGTCGAATTGCCGGTCATGAACGAAACGAACAGTCCGCCCGACTTCAGGAAGCCGGCCGCGTCCACCGCGCCGGCAAGCGCGGCGTAACCGAAAGCCAGTTTCCGCGTCTGGCGCTCATGCCTGTGCATCGCGCCGGTCTAGCAGACGACGACGCGATTGCTGCGTCCAAATGCGGGCCAACGAAAAAGGGCGCCGATTGCTCGGCGCCCCGTTCCGGTATTCGTCCGACGAACCCTCAGGCTTCGGTGTCGCCCTCGGCCGGCGTCTCGTCGTCGGAGACTTCGGCGGTGGCGCCGGGTTCGGCGTTGGGATCGTACGCCTCGGTGAAGCCGGAAGGCACGTTGGCCTCCTCGAACATCGCCGCCATGACGTCGACGCCTTCGGCCTGGAGGTTGGCTTCGTCGGGCGAGCGCGCGACGTTGACCTTGACGGTGACCGAGACCTCGGGGTGAAGCGAGACCTTCACGTCGTAGATGCCGATGGTCTTGATCGGGCGTTCCAGCACGATCATCGCCTTCGTCACCTTGGCGCCGTCTTCGTTCAGAGCATCGACGATGTCGCGGACCGAGACCGAGCCGTAAAGCTGGCCCGAGTTCGACGCGGCGCGGATGAGGACGACGGTCTTGCCGTCGACGTCACCGGTCTGCGCCTCGGCGGCCTTGCGGCGATCGGCGTTGTCGGCCTCGATCTTGGCGCGGTTGGCTTCGAAAACCTTCTTGTTGGCAGCGTTGGCGCGCAGCGCCTTCTTGCCGGGCAGAAGGAAGTTGCGGGCGTAGCCGTCCTTGACCGAGACGACGTCGCCGATCGAGCCGAGCTTCTCGATACGCTCGAGGAGGATGATATCCATGGGGTAGTCCTCCTTACTTCACGAGGTACGGCAGGAGGCCGATCTGGCGCGCACGCTTGATCGCCTTGCCGAGCTCGCGCTGCTTCTTGCCGGAAACGGCGGTGATGCGGCTGGGCACGATCTTGCCACGCTCGGACATGAAGCCCTGGAGCAGGCGCGTGTCCTTGTAATCGATGACGGGCGCGTTCTTGCCCGAGAACGGGCACGACTTGCGGCGACGGAAAAACGGACGGGCCATTATCAGAACTCCTCGCGGTCGCGGCGGCGGCTGCGGTCGCGCTCGTTCTTGCGCATCTGCACCGAGGGGCCGGCTTCATGCTCGTCGACGCGGACGGTCATGTAACGAATGACGTCCTCGTTGATGGCGGTCTGGCGCTCCAGCTCGGCGACGACGCCGGCGGGAGCCTCGATGTTGAGAAGAACGAAGTGCGCCTTGCGGTTGCGCTTGATCTTGTAGGCGAGGCTCTTGAGGCCCCAGGTCTCGGTCTTGGTGACCTTGCCTTCGCCACTTTCGACGATTTCCGTCGCAGTGGCAGCCAGGGCATCGACCTGCGCCTGGCTGAGATCCTGGCGAGCCAGGAACACGTGCTCATAAAGCGGCACGGCAGCTTCCTTTCATCTATACCGATCGCTGACGCATCGCGGCGAATCCGCGCTGGCCCCTCCGGCTTTCTTTAAGATCGCGCCCGGCAGGACCGTGGCGCGAAGCGGCGGCCCTTAACGCAATGGCACGCAAAGGCAACCCCGAAAGCCGCTTGCGCGGGACTTCCCTATGCTGTTGAGCCGCACGAACGCATCACGAGGTTCCCGCCGCAATGCCCACAGGCCTGGTTGCCCTTCTGGACGACGTTTCCGTCATCGCCCGCGCCGCCGCGGCCTCGCTCGACGATGTCGGCGCGGCGGCGGGCAAGGCTGGCGCCAAGGCGGCCGGCGTGGTGGTCGACGATACGGCGGTGACGCCGACCTATCTTACATCCTTCACGCCCGACCGCGAACTGCCGGTCGTGTGGAAGATTGCGCGGGGCAGCCTGTTCAACAAGCTGGTGATCCTTTTGCCGCTGGCAATCGCGCTCAGTTACTTTCTGCCCTCTGCAATCCCAGTGCTGCTGATCGGCGGCGGCCTCTACCTGTCGTTCGAAGGTGCCGAAAAGGTCATCGAGGCATTGACGGGCGAGCATCACGGCGAAACCCTGGCCGATGACATCGGTGACACGGCGGCCTTTGAAAAGGCGCGCGTATCCAGCGCGATCCGCACCGACCTGATCCTGTCGGCTGAAATCATGGCGATCGCGCTGGGCTCCATCCCCGAAGTGCCGCTGGTGCAGCAGGCGATCGTGTTGGCGCTGGTCGGTATCGGCATCACCGCGCTGGTCTATGGCGTGGTCGCGCTGATCGTGAAAATGGACGACATGGGCCTTGCCCTGGCGCGGCGGCCCAGCGCGGCGGCCAAGGCCATCGGCGCAGGCATGGTCAGGGCGATGCCCGCGCTGCTGTCTGCCATTTCCACCATTGGCACCGCTGCAATGCTCTGGGTGGGCGGCAGTATAGTGCTGCACCAACTCGCGAAGCTTGGGGTCGAGGGCCCCGAACATATGGCGGAGGACATCGCCCATGCCATCGGCACCTCGGCGCCGCCGCTGGCGGGCGCGCTCGAATGGGTGGCTTATGCGGGCCTGTCGGCGATCGCCGCGTTCATGCTGGGCACGGTGATCGACCGCGTGATCCACCATGCGAAAAAGCGCCGGACCGCGGGCCGCGTCTAGCAAGCTTTGGCGCCGTCATGATTGGCTGCGGGCGTGATCGGCACCGCCGTGCCCATTTTGGCGGCTCAGCCGACTACATCCCGATGCGGACAGGTTCTGCCAACGCCTCGCGCCGGTCGCCAAGCGTGAACGCGTCAGAGCCGCTCAGCCTGGCGAAGCGCGCAACCAAGTTGCTCGGGAACGCGCGGCTTTCAACGTAGAGTTCCTCGACCGACAGGTTGTAGGACTTGCGCGCAGCGGTGACCTTTTCCTCGATCTCGGTCAAAGCGCGGCGCAGTTCGCGCAGGTGCGGCGACGTTTCGAGGTCGGGATAGGCCTCGGTGAACGAGAACAGGTTCATCAGCGTCTCGCCGAGTTGGTGCTCGGCCTCCAGCCGCGTCTGGATGAGCGACTTGAGCGCCCTGCTGTGCGCCTGCGTTACCTCGGTCAGGACAACGTGTTCGTGCCCGACATAACCCTTCACCGTCTCTACCAGGTTGGGAATGACCGCGTGGCGTTCCGCCAGCAAGGCGTCGATTTCACCAAGGGCGGCCCTGCAGCGTTCGTCGAGATGCGCGAGCAGCGCCTGCTGGTCCCGCAGGCGGATGAACGCCCACCAGGTCACCGACACCGGCGCTGAAAGCCACCAAATGCCTGGCGAGAAGCTGGTGGCACTGACCGCAAAGTCGAACAGGCCGGTCTTCGCGACGAAGGACCACAGCGGTGTCGTCATCGTCATTGGCTGCCCCCTCAAGGCGAATGCCAGGGTATGGTAAGCGCCGAGGATTATCAAAAGGTTGCGGTCGGCAAAGCCAGGGCGTGGGCGGCTCAGTCGCGGTGTTTGCGCTTTTTGCGGTGCCGCCGCGGTTCGGACGTGGCGCCCCCGTTGGCGACGCTCTCCGGAGTGGGCAGATAGCGCGCTGCGCCTGCGGCTTCGGTGGCGTAACGCTCAACCGTGCGGGCATCGGGGACATAGCGCTGCACCACGGGGGCGAGGCCGGCGGCCAGGCGCTCGAAACCGGCGTAGATGTCCGCGAACGTCACTTCGCTGCCGGCATTGTCGGCTTGCCGTCCGGGCTCTGGCGGATCGTACGGCAGCTTGGCGGCGCCCAGCGGCACCCCGGTCATGAAGGCGCGCCAGATCTCGGCGGGCAAGTGTCCACCGCTCGACCCCGGCAGCGGCTTGTTGTCATCGCGCCCGACCCAGACCAGGGTTACGAGGTCGCCCGCAAAGCCCACGAACAACGCGTCACGGCCATCCTGACTGGTTCCGGTCTTGCCGTAAGTCGGCTGCGACAGGGCAGCACGGCGGCCGGTGCCCTCGTTGGCGGCGTGCCACAGCAGGTCGAGCATCGGGGTCCATTCGCGGCCCTGCACAAGCGCCGCCGGCGGGATAACGTCCTGATTTGTCAAACCGTGCGGCACCACCGGATACCGTCCGCCGGCGAACGCGGCATAAGCGCCTGCAAGCTCCGTCAGCGACAGGGACGCGGTGCCCAATGCCACGGTCGGGTCATCGTCCTTGAGTTCGGCATGGATGCCGAGGTCGCTGGCCGCCTTGATCACGGCGCGGCGCCCGGCCGCCTCGCTGACGCGCACGGCCGCGGTGTTGCTGGAGCGGGCGAAGGCATCGCGCAGCGTCATCTCGCCCCTGAAAGCGCCCGAGGCATTGCGCGGGCTCCAGCCGTCGACCTCCACCGGGGCATCGAGGACCATGTCGTCCGGCCCGCGCCCTGAACGGAAGGCGGCAAGATAATCGAACAGCTTGAAAGTCGATCCCGGCTGCCGGCGGGCGCGGATCGCGCGGTTGAAGGCGCCCGGCTGCCATTGCTTGCCACCGACGAGCGCCACCACCTGCCCGTTTGGCCGCATCGCGATGAGCGCCACTTCGGCGCTGCCCAGCGGGGCGCGAGCGACGACCTGCTCCGCACGTTTCTGCAAGGCCGGTTCCAGCGTCGTCTGGACCCGGCCCTCGTGTCCGGCATCGAGCTGGCCGGCTACCCAGTCCGCAAACCAGCCGGCGCGGTCGCTGTTGGGGTCGGCGTGGACGCGCAGGCGGGGCGGCCGCGCCTGCATCGCCTGCGAGGCGGTAATGAAGCCTGCGTCAGCCATCGCGTTCAGCACCACCCGCATGCGGGCGCTGGCTGCCGGCAGGTCGCTCGTGGGGGCGAGCCGCGACGGTGCCTTGACCAGTCCGGCCAGCATCGCCGCCTCGGGCAGGGTGAGCTGCGCCGGTGTCTTGCTGAAGTAATGCCGCGATGCCGCGACCAGCCCCCAGGACTGGTCGCCGAAATAGGCGTGTTGCAGATAGCGGGCCAGGATCTCGTCCTTGCCGAGCCAGGTCTCGGCCCAGTCGGCCAGAAACAATTCCTTGATCTTGCGGGTAAAGGTGCGGTCCTGGCTTAGGTAGGCGTTCTTGACGTACTGCTGCGTCAACGTGGAACCGCCGGCGGTGACATGGCCGGCGCGGGCATTGTCCCACACGGCGCGGGCAATGCCGCGATAGTCGATCGCGCCGTGGCTGTAGAACCGGCGGTCCTCGATCGCGAGAAAGGCATCGCGCACCTGGCCTGGCAGCGTCTTGACGTCGACGTCCTCGGGCGCATGGGGGCCGCGGTGCGCGAAGACGCTGCCGTCGGCGGCGACCAGATCGAAACCTGAGGCGCGCTGCACTTCGTCCATGCGCCAGGGCGGTGCGGTCCACGTCTGCCAGGCCAGCACCGCAACGCACAGCGCCAGCACCGCCAGGACCAGCTTCGGCCACCGGGCGATACGGCGAATGATTGCGGACATGCGCGAGAAGCTGGCGGCCATCGATTCCAGGCGATACCCCGCGGGAATAGCGGTCTCCGCCGCTCTGCAGCGCGGCGTCGGCGCGGTCAAGGACGGGCGCGCCAAGCACCCGCGAACGAAGGGATTTTTACGCCCTGCTAACCCTTCCGGCCTAAGGCGACGGGTGTGAAGCCCTTCCGTTCTCCCTCAGCCGCCTTGCCGCGCGACTTTCCCGCCATGGCCGTGCTGGCCTTGTCCGAACCGGCCGAGGGTGACTGGCCGCGCCTGCGCGGCTTGCAATATGCCAACCTGGCCGAAGCCTGGCGTCAGCGTTTGCTGGTTCATTCGCTGGCTGCGTTGCTGGCAGCTTTCGCGGCCCTGGGGGAAGTGCATCTGGCGCTGATCGGCGGTTGGCTGGCCGCGGTCGGTTTCGTCATTTCGCGCGGCTTGCGGGCCGCGTGGCTGATGCGCGGGGTGGAGCGCCGGCGCGTCGCGCGGTCCGAGACTGTCGGCCATGCCCGCGTGGCCATGGCGATGGCGGCTGCGTGGATCGCGCCTTTCGCAATCGCGCCGGTCACCAGCCTCGCGCTGGTCAGCGTGTTCTGGGCAGTCGGGGCCCTGTTGGTCACCACCGCCGCGGCGCTGGTGCCGGGAGTGCCAATCGCTACCGTGCTACTGGCGTTGTCCCTGGGCGCCGGCGGGGCCTTTGCATTCACCTGGCACGGTGCCTGGATCCTGGCGTTGGTAGCGATGCTGTTTTCCGGTGTGACGGTGTTTGGCGCGCTGGAAGCGGCACGCAATTTCCTGCGCAGCGGCATCGCGGCCTCCGCCGCGGCCGAAAAGGATGAGGTGGTCTCGCTGCTCCTGCGCGAGTTCGAGGAAGGTGACGCCGACTGGCTGTGGCAGGTCGATTCGAACCGCCGCTTGTGCCAGGTCTCGCCGCGATTGGCGTTTGCGCTGGGGATGCCGCCGGCCGAGATCGACGGAATGTCACTCATACAACAGATCGCCGGGCCCGATTGGGATACCGGTCGTTTCGATCCCAGCCTTCATGTGCTGGCCGACAAGCTCAAGAACCGTGAAGCCTTTGCCGACCTGCTAGTGCGCGTGACCGCTGCCGGCGAGCAGCGCTGGTGGGAATTGTCGGGTACCCCGAAGTACGACGAGGACGGGCAGTTCCAGGGCTTTCGCGGCGTCGGTTCGGATGTCACGACCCAGCGCGAGAGTTCCGACAAGATTGCCTGGATGGCGCGCTACGATCCGCTGACCCAGCTGCCCAACCGCGTCATGGTGACCGAATCGATGGCCGAGGCGCTGACTGCCGCCAAGCAGTGGCGCGGCCGCTGCGCATTCCTGATGATCGACCTCGACCGTTTCAAGGCGGTCAACGATACGCTTGGCCACATGGTCGGCGACCGACTGCTGGGCGAAGTCTCGGCCCGGCTCAAGGCCGTGGTGGGCGATAGGGAAACGTGCGGCCGGCTCGGCGGTGACGAGTTCGCCATCGTCATTCGCGACGCTAGCGATATCGGCCACGTCGCGCGCGTGGCCGACCACGCCATCGCGGCGCTGTCGCGCCCTTACGAGATCGACAATCACACGCTTTACATTGGCGCCAGCGTGGGTTCCGCGCTCGGTCCGCGCGACGGCGACACGGTCGAGACGCTCATGCGCAACGCCGACCTGGCGCTCTACCGGTCGAAGGACGAGGGCGGCGGCCGGCACAAGTTCTACGAGCCTTCGCTGCATCAGCAGGCCGAGGAGCGGCGAAAGCTGGAGGTGTCGCTGCGGACCGCTCTGGAACGGGGCGAATTCCAGCTCGCCTATCAGCCGGTCGTCGATGCGACGCGCGAAGGGGTGGTCAGTTTCGAGGCACTGCTGCGCTGGAACAGCCCGGAGCATGGCTTCATCAGCCCGGTGAAGTTCATTCCCCTGGCCGAGGATACCCGCCTTATCGTGCCGATCGGCGACTGGGTCCTGCGCGAGGCTTGCCGCGAGGCGATGCGCTGGCCGGATGATGTTAAGGTCGCGGTCAACGTCTCGGGCGAGCAACTGCTCGACAGCGGGTTCATCCCAAGCGTTGTCGGCGCGCTGGCGGCAACCGGGCTGACCGCCAGTCGCCTGGAGATCGAGGTCACCGAATCGATCTTCGTGCGCGATGCTACCACCGCGCGCGCCGCGCTTGAGCAGATCATGGCACTAGGCTGCGGAATTGCGCTCGACGATTTCGGGACCGGCTATTCGTCGCTCGGGTACATCCGCAACCTGCGGTTCTCGACCATCAAGGTCGATCGCAGCTTCGTGCAGGGCGCCGCGGTCGGCAACGCCGAGAGCCTGGCGATTATCCGCGCGGTCGTGGCGATGGCCGACAGCCTCGACATGAGCACGACTGCCGAGGGGGTCGAGACGGAGAAGGAGCTGGCAATGGTTCGCGAGCTCGGCTGCAAGAAAATACAGGGCTACTTCTTCGGCCGTCCGATGCCTGCGACGGAAGCGCGGGCACTGTTCCGCGCGCCAGCGCGCCAAGCGGGCTGAACGGCTCCGTCAGCGTCAGACCGGCCAGCCGAAGCGGCGACCGGCTATCATCAGTAGCCCGTAGCCAGCCATCGCCACGCCGCACCCGAGCGCCAGCGCGGGCACGAATCCAATGCGGCGAAACGCGAGGGCGAGCACCGCGAACGCGGGCAGGGCGGCGGTTACATAGAGCGCGGTCCCGGCAGCGAAATCGGCGAGGCGCGCTGGATCGTGCGTGTCGCGCCAAAGCCATGTCAGCGCCAGGAGGGTCGTCAGCGGCAACGACGCCACAAGCCCGCCCCAGCCAGGGCTGCGACGGGCAATCTCGGAGGCGGCGGCGACCAGCACGCCCGAAACGAGCGCCTTGGCCGCCAGCTGGCCCCACATCACCGGATCAGAGCTGTTCGAGCATATGCTCGGCGCTGGAAACGTTGAAGTCGCCCGGCGCCTCGACATTGAGCTGCTCTACCACGCCGTCGTTGACGACCATCGAGAAGCGCTTGGCGCGCTTGCCCATGCCGAAACCCGACATGTCGGCGGAGAGCCCGATCGCGTCGGCGAACTCGCCGTTGCCATCGGCCAGCATCGTGATCGCGTCGGCATCGGCCGACTTGCCCCAGGCGTTCATCACGAACGCATCGTTGACCGAGGTGGCAACGATCTCATCGATGCCCTTTGCCTTCAACTCGTCGGCCTTTTCGACGAAGCCGGGCAGGTGCTTGGCCGAGCACGTGGGGGTGAAGGCACCCGGAACGGCAAAGACGGCAACGCGCTTGCCCTTGAAAAAATCGCTCGCCTGCACAGCCTCGGGCCCGCCGTCGGTCGCCTTGACCAGTTTTACGTCGGGAAGCTTGTCGCCAACCTTGATCGTCATAATCGAAGTCCTTCCTGGAATGTCTGCGCCGATATAGGCGCCGGCATCCCGGCAGCAAGCTCACGGACGCGGAAATATCGCCCCGGTCTTGCGCCCGTGCGCGGTGGCATCGTCATAAGCGACCTGACTGGCGCCGGCCTGCTCGATGACCGCGCGCGCATGTTCGCGCGCGGCGCCGCAGTCCCACTCCAAAGGCGCGGCGAAAGTGGCGGGCACGGCATAGGCGCGGGCAAGGTGGCCGGCCTCATGTTCCTCGAGCGCGGTGACATAGCTGTTCCAGCCGGCCATCTGGTTCTTCCTCAGCCGCGTCTCGGCGGCAAGGCGGGGGAAGATAACCTGCGTCTCGACATGGACGCGGACTTCACACGTGCCGCTGCCGCCGGGGCGAACGGCCACGCCGAAACGCCATGTCGTAAGCGCGTCGTGCCGCTCGCCCGAAGAGGACGTGGGCCGCGCGGCGTTCATCGCCCGGCGGATCTCTGCATCGCTCGTCCCGGTGACGTCGTAATAGACGATCGCAGCGTCCGGGAAGTCGGCGAAGCGGTGCGGCTGGTCCTGTGCCGGGGCGGGCAGGGCGGCGACTGGAAAGGCAGCGACAAGCGCGGCCGTTAAAAGGCGTTTCATGCCGCAATGCTATGCCCGCATGCGCGACGCGGCAAGCGAAGAGGCCACCATCGATGGTAAATTTCGCTTTACTGCAACGGTTTAAATTCGGGTAAACGCGGCCTGTCATTCTCTCTCCTGCAGGACGGGGGTCCTGCCTGAAGGGGGACTAACGATGACTGCTCACCGGGTCGCAGCCGCACTGGCTGCCGTATCGATGCTTGCCGCCACGCCGGCGCAAGCCGCCACCAGTTCGCAGGCGGAAGGCTTGCGCCGCCTGGACATCATGCTCATGGTCACCGGCCTGCGCTGCCGTACCACGGCCGACAACTTTCAGGCCGATTACGGGCGCTTCACCACCAAGCATTATCCCGAACTCCAGGCCGCTGCGCTGACCATGAAGGCTGACTTTGCCAAGCGATACGGAGCCGCCGGCGCCAACCGCGCACTCGACAAGCTGAGCGTGCAGATGGCCAACGAATACGGCCAGGGCCATCCCTGGCTCGACTGCTCGCAGCTCAAGCAGGTGACCCGCGGTCTGGCGACGTCGGAGGGGTCCGCGGCTTTGGTCGATGCATCGCGCAAGCTGCTCCAGCGCAGCGGTTCTCCCCAAATGGCGCTGGCCGCGCTGGCTCGCCCGAACCGCATATAAAGGATTCTTTATATTTGCCTCGCGAGGGGCAATTGGCTAAGGGCGGCGCCATTGCGGCGTCGCCCTTTGGCATTTTTCGGGCGACTGCTTTTTCATTTACCGTCAGGAGAATTCCGCCGTGGCCAGTGCCCCCGATCATGTCGTTGCCGACCTTTCCCTCGCCGAGTTCGGCCGCCGCGAAATCGACATCGCGGAAACCGAGATGCCGGGCCTGATGGCCCTGCGCGAGGAATTCGGTGCTTCGCAGCCTTTGAAGGGCGCACGCATCACCGGCTCGCTGCACATGACGATCCAGACTGCTGTTCTGATCGAAACGCTGACCGCGCTGGGCGCCGAAGTGCGCTGGGCGACCTGCAACATCTACTCGACCCAGGATCACGCCGCCGCCGCGATCGCGGCCACCGGCGTGCCGGTTTTCGCGATCAAGGGTGAAAGCCTGGCCGACTATTGGGATTACGTCGGCAAGATTTTCGACTGGGGCGATACGACTGCCAACATGATCCTCGACGATGGCGGCGACGCCACGATGTTCGCCCTGTGGGGCGCGCGGGTCGAAGCGGGCGAGGAACTGTTCGAGCCTGGCAATGCTGAAGAGATCGAGTTCGTCCGCGCGCTCAAGGCGTATCTGGCCGCGAAGCCCGGCTACCTGACCGAAAGCGTCAAGAACATCCGCGGCGTCTCGGAAGAGACCACCACCGGCGTCCACCGCCTTTACCAGATCGCCAAGGACGGCAAGCTGCCGTTCCCGGCGATCAACGTGAACGACAGCGTCACCAAGTCGAAGTTCGACAACCTCTACGGCTGCAAGGAATCGCTGGTCGATGCGATCCGCCGCGCCACCGACGTGATGCTGGCCGGCAAGGTCGCCTGCGTCGCCGGGTTCGGCGATGTGGGCAAGGGCAGCGCCGCCTCGCTCCGCAACGGCGGCGCCCGTGTCATGGTAACCGAAGTTGACCCGATCTGCGCGCTGCAGGCGGCGATGGAAGGCTACGAAGTCGTGACCATGGAAGAAGCCGTGCAGCGCTGCGACATCTTCTGCACAGCCACCGGCAACGAGGACGTCATCACCGCCGAGCACATGAAGGCGATGAAGCCGATGAGCATCGTCTGCAACATCGGCCACTTCGACAGCGAGATCCAGATTGCCGCGCTCGACAACTACAAGTGGACCGAAGTGAAGCCGGGCACCGACCTGGTCGAGTTCCCCGACGGCAAGCAGATCATCATCCTGGCCAAGGGGCGCCTGGTGAACCTGGGCTGCGCCACCGGCCACCCCAGCTTCGTCATGAGCAGCAGCTTCACCAACCAGACGCTGGCGCAGATCGAGCTGTTCACCAAGGCCGACGAATACAAGAACGACGTTTACGTGCTGCCCAAGCACCTCGACGAGAAGGTCGCCGCGCTCCACCTGGAGAAGCTCGGTGTCCACTTGACCACGCTGTCCAAGAAGCAGGCCGACTACATCGGCGTGCCGCAGCAGGGTCCGTTCAAGCCCGATCACTACCGTTATTGATCCGACACCGATTGTCTTCCGCTCCGCCGCCGCATAGGCGGGGCGGAGGATGATCCTGTCACCCGTTACCCTGGCGCTGATCGGCCTGCTGCTGGCCGCCTGGACCGCTGCGGCCGCCGCCGCGGTCCTTACCGCGCGCTTGCGCCTGCGCCGCGCCGATGCCGCGCAGCGTAACGCCCGCCGTTTGGGCCGCATGGTCGAGGAAAGCCCCGCCTTGCCGCTGCTGGTGCGCGTCGACGGCCGGATCGAAGCTCCCCCCCGCCTGGCCGGCTGGCTCGGCCTCGACAGCGTGCCGCAATTCCTGTCCGAACTGGACGCCAGGGACGCGCCGGGCGGCGAACGCGGAATCGAGACCGCCCAGCTCGAGGCCTTATCGGAGGCCGTGCGCCGCACCCAGCGGACCGCGGCGCCATTTCGCCTCGTCGTCACGCCGCGCGGGTCCAGCCGCAGCCTGGCGCTGCGCGGCAACCTGGCCGATCCGACGCTTGCGGCCGGCGGCGCGGCAATGGTCTGGGTCTTCGACTTTTCCGATTCCGAGAGCGAGCTCGTCAAGCTGCGCGGTGACGCGGCGCGCGCGCGCAGCGATTTCGCCGCGCTGGTTGGCCTGATCGAGGCCGCGCCGATGCCGATGTGGTTCCGCGCACCGGACGGCGCACTGCAACTGGTCAACAGCGCCTATGTCGCCGCGGTGGCTGCGCAAAGCGCCGAGGACGTCGTCGCTGCCGGAACCGAGCTTATCGAGACTGTCGACGGGGAGACCGCCGCGCAGGTTGCCGGTCGCGCCTCGGCCGCGCGCGCGCCGGTCGAACGGGTGGTCGCCGCGACGATTGCCGGCCAGCGCCGCGCACTGCGCGTGACCGACCTGCCGCTGGGCGAGGAAGGCGTCGCCGGATACGCGGTCGACATCGAGGACATGGAAGAACTGGGCCGCGCGTTCCGGGCCTTTCGCGACGTCCAGCGGGCAATGCTCGATCACTTGTCAGCGGGCGTTGCCCAGTTCGACGGGCAGCACCGCCTGACGTTCGCCAACCGCCCGTTCCAGCGCCTGTTTTCGCTTGGCGCCGACACCATGAACGACCCGCCCCCGTTCGAGCGCTTGCTCGACCGCGCGCGCGACATGAAGCGCCTTCCCGAAGTGCGCGACTTTCCGCTGTGGCGCCGTGAACGGGCGGCGTGGTTCACCGCCAGCGAACTGGTCGAGGAGGCCTGGAGCCTGCCCGACGGGTCGCACTTGCGCGTGGTCGCGCTGCCGCTGCCGGACGCCGGACTGATCCTGATCGTGGAGGATCGCACCGAGCAACTGCGCCTGTCGGCGACGCGCGATACGCTTCTGCGCACCCGAACCGCGACGTTCGACAGCCTGTTCGAATCGATTGCCGTCTTCGCACCGGATGGGCGGCTGCAATTGTGGAACCGGCGCTTCGCTGCCGAGTGGAATCTCGAGGCCGAGTTTCTCGACGAGCATCCGCACATCGAGCAGTTGCTTCGCCGGATCGCGCCGCAGCTGTCCCAGCCGCAGCGGGTGCGCCTGATCGGCGACGCGGTGCGCGCCGCCACGCTCGATCGTCGCCAGACCGGCGGGCGCGCCGTACTGGCCAGCGGCCGGACGCTGGAGTTTGCGGGCGTGCCGTTGCCCGATGGCAACGGGCTGTTCACCGTGCTCGACATTACCGACAGCGAACGCGCCGCCGAAGGCCTGCGCGAACGCAATACCGCGCTGGTCGAGGCCGACGCGCTGAAGACCCGCTTCCTTGCCACCATGAGCTATGAATTCCGCACTCCGCTGACCTCGATCGGGGGCTACGCGGAACTGCTCGATGCCGGCCTCGGGGGCGAGTTGAGCGAACAGGGGCGTGACTATGTTGCCGCGATCCTGTCCTCGGTGGCGCGACTGGGCGAACAGATCGAAAGCGTGCTCGACTTGTCGCAAAGCGAAGCCGGGCTGCTGCCGCTGGCGCTTGAGCCCATCGATTTGATGCCGCTGATGACCCGCGTGGTGCAGGACCGGGCGGGCGCGCTCGACGCGGCAGGCGTGACCCTCGACCTGCGCGGAAATGAGCGAGGGGGCAGCGTCGAAGGCGATCCGCGCAGACTCGCGCGCGCACTGGGTCACATCGTCGACAACGCGATGGCCGCTTGCGGACCGGGCGGGCGTGTGCTGGTCGAATTGTCGCGGCGGCGGGCCAAAGGACGGGACATCGCGCGCATCGTCATTTCGGACAACGGCGTTGGCATGGATGCCGGCCAGGTCGCGCGCGCGATGGAAGGCATCCAGGTCACTGGCGACGGCCAGGCGGTAGAGCGGCGGCGCGGGCTCGGCCTGCCGCTCGCGCGCCGCCTGATCGAGGCGCACGGCGGCCTAATCGAACTGGTTTCAGAGCCAGGGCAGGGCACTGCGGTCATCGTGGAGCTGCCGTGACCGTCTTGGATCTGCCGGACCCGGCTGCGACCGCCGCGTTCGGCGCGGCCATCGCGGCGCGGCTGCGTGCGGGCGACGTTGTCGCGCTCGAGGGCGGGCTGGGCGCGGGCAAGACCACGCTTGCACGCGCAATCGTCTCGGCACTCGGCTACGCCAGCGAAGTGCCCTCGCCAACGTTCACGATCCTGGAAACCTACGACCCGCCGGCGGTGCGGCTGCCAGTCGTCCACGCCGACTTCTACCGCCTCGAGCATCCCGACGAGGCTGCCGAACTGGGTCTCGAAGACTATCGCGCCGGGGCTGCTCTGATTGCCGAGTGGCCGGATCACGCCGGCGGCTTCGCGCATGAGCCGGCCTGCCTTGTTATCGCGCTGGAAAATGCCGGAGCGGGGCGCAGGGCCATTGTGCATCCCGGTACCGATTGGCTAGGGCGCGGGCCATGGACGTGACCGCGCAAGCAGCCCTGCCCGAAGGCCTCGACGATTTTCTTGCCGGCGCGGGCTGGGGCGGCGCGCGGGTGGAGCCGCTGGCCGGCGATGCGTCGTTCCGGCGCTATTTCCGGGTCCACCGCGGGCGCGAATCGGCGATGCTGATGGATGCCCCGCCGCCGCACGAGGATCCGGGCCCGTTTCTGCGCGCGGCGCGCTGGCTGGACGGCAACGGCATGCGCGCGCCCCGCATCCTCGCCGATGACGCCCAGCGCGGCCTGGTGTTGATCGAGGACTTTGGTCAGGTCCGCATGCGCGAATACCTGGACGAATGGCCGGCCGACGAAACCGAGGTCTATGCTGCCGCGATCGACGCGCTTGCTGCCTTGCACAAGCTTCCGCCGGGGCCGTTCAGGGATTATTCGCTGGCGGAATACCAGCGCGAAGCCGCGCTGTTTACCGAGTGGTATTGCCCGGCACGCGCGCTGGAGGTCGATCAGGCCGGCTGGACGAAGGCCTGGCAGGACGTGCTTGCGCCGCTGCTGCCGCGCCAGAAGCCCGGTGTTACCGTGCTGCGCGATTATCATGCCGAGAACGTCATGTTGCTTGGCGCGCTGCATGAGCAGGGGCTGCTCGATTTCCAGGACGCGCTGGTCGGCCACCGTGCCTACGACCTGGTCTCGATGCTGCAGGATGCGCGCCGCGACGTTTCCCCTGAACTGGAGGCGGCGATGTTCGACCGCTATGCCGAAATGACCGGGCAGGGGCCCGATTTCCTGGCCGACTATGCTGTGCTGGGCGCGCAGCGCAATGCCAAGATCGTCGGCATCTTCGTGCGGCTGTGGCAACGCGACGGCAAGCCGCGCTATCTCGACTACATTCCGCGCGTGTGGGACTTGCTGGAGCGAGATCTTGCGCATCCGGCGCTGGGGCCGGTGGCGAACTGGTTCGCTGCCAACATTCCCCCGGTGCTGCGCCAGGCCGGCGGCGGAGAATGGCCAGCGTGAGCCTGCCCCCGCTGGCCTCGGATACCGCGATGGTCATGGCCGCGGGGCTGGGCAAGCGGATGCGCCCGTTGACCGCGACGATGCCAAAGCCGCTGGTTCGCGTGGCGGGCAAGCCCTTGATCGACCATTC
Organism: Parablastomonas sp. CN1-191; assembly: GCF_049354825.1. Lineage (GTDB taxonomy): Bacteria > Pseudomonadota > Alphaproteobacteria > Sphingomonadales > Sphingomonadaceae > Novosphingobium. The sequence goes on from NZ_CP186480.1 coordinate 442,172, forward strand.
GCTGGATCGCTTGGCCGAGGCGGGCGTCCAGCGCGCGATCGTCAACGTTCACTACCTGGCCGACGCGCTCGAAGCACACCTGGCCAAGCGGCAGGCGCCAGCCATCGCCATCTCGAACGAACGCGCGCTTCTGCTTGAAACCGGCGGCGGCATGGTGGCGGCCGAGGCGCTGCTGCCCGACCCGTTCTTCTGCATCAATTCGGACAACATCTGGCTTGACGGGCCGCGCAGTGCTTTTCACGAGCTGTCGGCCGCCTGGGACGCGGCGCGCATGGACGCGCTGCTGCTGGTTGTGCCGCACGCGCGGGCCTTCAATTACGAAGGCAAGGGCGATTTCCATCTCGATCCGCATGGCCGGGTTGGTCGCCGCAAGCACGGCCGCATCGCCCCTTTCATCTACACCGGCATCCAGCTGGTGGCCAAGCGCCTGCTGCGCGAAGCGCCGGAGGGGGCGTTTTCGACCAACCTGCTGTGGAGCCGCGCGATCGAGGAAGGGCGGCTCTACGGCGTCGCCCATCTCGGTGAATGGTTCGAAGTCGGCAGCCCGGCCATGATCGCGCCGACCGAGGCGCGCCTCGCCGGTGCCTGACCGCGCCGGGCCCGACGTTTACGCGATCGCGGCCCATCGCGGCTTTGCCGACGCGCTGGTGGCTGGGTTGGTGCCGCGTTACGCCGCGCCCGATCTTGGCCTCGCGCGGCTGACTTTGCTGCTGCCGAGCCAACGTGCCGCGCGGACGGTGACAGAGGCCTTCATCCGCCATTCGGGCGAAGGCCTGCTGCTCCCACGCATGGCGGTCGTGGGCGACCTCGATCTCGACGAGACGCTCGGGGCGCTGCTCGACCCGCTGGGCGCGGGCGAGGACTTGCCCCCCGCCGCAGATCCGACCCGGCGCTGGCTGCGCCTGGCGGCGATCCTGCGCGATCTGCGCGGGCCCGATCTTCCGGCACCTGCGCTGCTGCGCCAGGGCTACGACATCGGCCGCACGCTTGACCGTCTCCTTGTCGAGGGGATCGAACCGGCCGCGCTGCTCGATCCAGATGTCGTCGCAGTGGTCGGCGACCAGGCTGCGCACTGGCAGGAGGCGACCCGCATGTTCCTGACTGCCGTGGCGCATTGGCGCGCGGACCTGGGGGTGCGCGGCGAAATCGACGCGCCCGAACGCCGCAACCGCCTGTTCGACCGTGCGGCGCGGCGCTGGCGCGCTGCGCCGCCGGCGACCCCGATCGTCGCCGCCGGCGTCACCAGCGCCTCGCCCGCGTTGGCGCGGCTGCTCCGCGTAATCGCGGAGATGCCGCGCGGGGCGGTCATTCTGCCCGATCTCGACCTTGCGCTCGATGACGAAGTCTGGGACGCGCTCGGACAGGCGGGCATGCCCGAAGAGCCGGGCGGAGCGCCGTTCGGCGCGCATGACGCGGTCACCCACCCGCAATATCACCTCAAGCTTCTGCTCGGCCGGATGGGCGTGGCCCGCGCCGAGGTGCGGCCCTGGCACCGCGCCGGCATCACCGCTGCGCCCCCGGCCCGCAGCCGGGCGATCTCGAACCTGTTCCTGCCGCCGGCCGCCAGCGCGAGCTGGGTGAACCTCCCCGAAGACCAGCGCCGCCTTGCCGGCGTGCGGCTGATGGAGAGCGCCGATCCCGGAGAGCAGGCGCAGGCCATCGCGCTGTTGATCCGCGAGGCGCTGGAGCAGCCCGAACGGCGCGTCGCGCTGGTGACCCCCGACCGGGGGCTGGCCGGGCGCGTGGTCGCGCACCTGCAGCGCTGGGACATCGCCGCCGACGATACCGCCGGGCGTCCGTTGTCGCAAACCGCTGCGGGCCGCGTCCTGCTGCTGCTGGCGGAACTTGCCGCCGAGGGCGCGGCGCCCGTGCCGCTGCTTGCGCTGCTCGGCCATCCGCTGGTCATGCGCGGCGCCGGCCGCGCCGATTGGCTCGATAACGTTCGCCGGCTCGATCGCGCCTTGCGCGGTCCGCGTCCCACGCCGGGTGTCGATGCCATTGGCGTGTTGCTCGCCGACAGGCACGCCGATCTGCACGAATGGTGGCGCTCGGTTGCCCGGCTGCTGGCGCCGCTGCTCGAGCTGCCCGATGGCGCAGATCTCGACATGCGCCTTGACGCGCTGGTCTGCGCTGCCGGCGCGCTGTGCGGCGACGGGCTGTGGGATGTGGCGGACGGCCGCGCGCTTGCCGCGTTCATTGAGGACTTGCGCGGCGCCGCGCTTGCCAGCGCGCCGCCGCCGCTGACCGCGCGCGACCTGCCCCCGATCCTGCGCGAAGCGATGGACCGAATCGCAGTGCGCCCGCCGTGGGGCGGCCACCCGCGTATCGCTATCTACGGCCTGCTCGAAGCGCGGATGAGCCGCGCCGATCTTGTAATCTGCGCCGGCCTGCACGAAGGATCCTGGCCGGCCGCCCCTGCGCCCGAACCGCTCCTGCCGCCAGCGCTGCTGCGCCGCCTGGGCGTGCCGGGGGCGGATTTCCGCATCGGGCTTTCGGCGCATGATCTGGCCGGTGCACTGGGGGCACCCGAAGTCGTGCTCAGCTGGGCCCGCCGCGACGAAGCGGGGCCGGTGATACCCTCGCGGTTCGTGCTGCGCGTCGAGGCCATGCTGGGCGCCGAGCTGGCGCGCCGCCACGGGGATGAGCGTGCCGGGTTCCTCGCTCGCGCGATCGACCGCGCAAAGCCCGCGCCGGCCTATCCGCGCCCGCATCCGATGCCTGCGCCCTCCCAGCGCAGGGTGGCAATCTCTGCCACGCAGCTCGACCGGCTCCGCGGCGATCCCTACCAGTTCTACGCCGCCAAGATCCTGCGCCTGTCGCGGCTCGATCCGGTCGATGCCGAACCTAGCGCCGCGGAAAAGGGCACCGCCGCCCACAAGGTGCTGGAACGGTGGCAGCAAGATGGCGGCCATATCGAGCGGCTGGACCGTTTTGTCGATGCCGAACTGGCGCACTTTGCCGCGCACCCGCTGGTCGCCGCGCTGTGGCGACCCCGCCTGGAAGCGGGGCTGCGCTGGGTCGCGAAACGTATCGTCACCGCGCGTGAGGAGGGCAGGCTGGTCCTCGCGACTGAAGCGGCCGGCGCGATCGACGTGCGCGGGGTGACGATCACGGGCGTGGCCGACCGGATCGACCGCACCGCAGACGGGGGGCTGGCGATCGTCGACTACAAGACCGGCGCGCCGCCGTCGGCCCGCCAGGTCGAGCAGGGTTTCGCACTGCAACTTGGCACGCTCGGGCTGATTGCGCGCGCGGGCGGGTTCGGCACTATCGTCGGAGCGCCCGACACGTTCGAATACTGGTCGCTGGCGCGAGATGCCCGGCGCGGCGATTTCGGCTATGTGACCAGCCCGCTCAAGACCGGCGCAAAACGCTCCGGCATTGCCCCGGCGGACTTCCTGCCAGAGAGCGAGCGATACCTTCACGACGCGCTCGACCGGTGGATCCTCGGCGACGCGCCGTTTACCGCGCGGCTTAATCCCGATCTCAACGATTTCAACGATTTCGATCAGCTCATGCGGCTTGACGAATGGCTGTTCAACCTGTTGCCGGGGGATGCTGCATGAGCGTGCCGCGCCTCCAGGGAAGCCAGCTGGCAGCGGTCTCGCCGCAGGATACCGTTTGGCTGTCGGCGTCGGCTGGCACGGGCAAGACGCAGGTCCTGTCCTCCCGCGTGCTGCGGCTGCTGCTCCAGCCCGAAGTCGCGCCTTCCCAGATCCTCTGCCTGACCTTCACCAAGGCGGGCGCGACTGAGATGGCCGCGCGTATCAATGCGACCCTGGCCGAATGGGTGCGTCTTCCCGACGTGCAGCTGCATGAGCGGCTGGAAGCGATCGGCGCGCCGTCGGGTCCGGAAGCGCGCAGCCGCGCCCGCACGCTGTTCGCCGCGGTGCTCGATTGTCCGGGCGGCGGCCTGCGGATCGATACGATCCATGCCTTCGCCCAGTGGCTTCTGGCCGCGTTTCCGGAAGAGGCCGGCCTGACCCCCGGCACCCGCGCAATGGAAGACCGTGACCGCGCGCTATTGGCGCGCGAGGTCTTGGCGACGCTCGCCGTTGGTGCCGAAGATGCCGGCGACCGCGCGGTCGGCGATGCGCTAGCGATGCTGTCGCTGCGGATGGGCCCGGGCGAGGTCGAGGCCTTCCTGCTGCGCTGCGCCGCCGCGCGCGAGCTGTGGTTCGGCCCGGGCGCCTGGGTCCCGCCGCTGCGGCCGCGCGTCAACCGGCTGCTCGGACTAGAGGCCGACGCCGACCTGACCGGACTGGCCGACCTTTGCGGTGAACCGGGTTTCGACTGCGCCGCCCTCGACGAGTGCTTGCGCGTCTACCGGCAATGGTCGGCTGCCACCGGCCAGAAGGTCAGCGCGGCGATTGCCGCCTGGCTGGCCGGGCACCACGCACTGCGGCTCGACCAGCTTGACGAGCTGGCGGGCCACCTTTTCACCAAGGAAGGCGCGCCCAAGAACATCAAGTCGCTCGAAAAGATCGACCCCGACTACGAGGCGGCCGCGATGCGCGTTGCCACTTCGATCGCGGCGGTCCGCGAGCGGCGCACACTGCTGACGCTAGCCGCGTGGCTGGCTCCTTCGCTCGAACTCGGGCGCCGCTTCGCGCTCGCCTGGGACGAGGCCAAGGCGCGCGAGGGTCTGATCGACTTCGACGACCAGATCCGCAGCGCCGCGGCGCTGCTGTCCGATGTCGCGATGTCGGACTGGATTCGCTACAAGCTCGACCGCCGCTTCGACCACATCCTTGTGGACGAGGCACAGGACACCAACGCAGCGCAGTGGCGTATCATCGATGCTCTGACCGGAGACTTTTTCGCCGGCGCAGGCCAGCACGACGGCAAGCTGCGGACGCTGTTCGTCGTCGGTGACTACAAACAGGCGATCTTCCGTTTCCAGGGCACCAGCCCGGAAAACTTCGAAGCGGCGCGCTCCCGCGTGCAGCGCCAGATGCGCGCGGCGGTCGAAGGGGCGCGCGGCACCGATGTCGAGGCGCGCGACCTGCTCGAGCCGGAACTGGCGCGCTCGTTCCGGACCGCGCAGCCGGTGCTCGACTTTGTGGACGAAGCGATCGCGGCCATCACGCCCGCGGCGTTCGGCCTCCACCGCGCGCCCGAACCGCACCGCGGCGATGAGCGTCCCGGGCTGGTGACGTTATGGAAGCCGGTCGGAAGCGGTGACCGGGACGAGCCGGGCGACGAGCCGGGCGGGGATGAACCGGACGCGGGCGGCGGATTGCTGCCGCGCCCCGACCGCGAGATGGCCGACCGTATCGCGCGCCAGGTCAAGGACTGGCTGGAAGCTGGCTTCCCGCTTGCCAAGGGTACGCCGCGGCTGGCCGGGCCGGGCGATATCATGGTCCTGGTGCGCAAACGGCGCGAGTTGGCCGGGCTGATCGTGGCGCGGCTGCATGCTGCCGGGGTGCCGGTAGCGGGCGTCGACCGGCTTCGGCTCGGCGCGCCGCTCGCGGTGCGCGATTGCCTGGCGGCGCTGCGATTCGCCGCGCAGCCGCTCGACGACTTGACGCTCGCGTCGCTGCTTGTCAGCCCGCTGGTAGGCTGGACGCAGGAGCAACTCCTCGAACACGGTTACCGCGACAGGGGGCGGCTGTGGACGCACTTGCGGCAATCGCGCGAGCCGGTTGTCGCCGCGACCGTCGCGAAGCTTGGCGAGCTGCTTGCCAGGGCCGATTTCGACCCGCCCCACGCCCTGCTGCACTGGCTGCTGATCGGGCCGTGGCAAGGCCGCAAGGCATTGGTGGCGCGGCTTGGGCACGAGGCCAATGACCCGCTGGACGAACTGGTAAACGCAGCGCACGCGTTCGCCGCGGCGCAGACGCCGAGCCTGGTCGGGTTCCTGACCTGGTTCGACGCCGGCGCCGGCGAACTGAAGCGCGAGGCCGAAGGCGGCGGCGGGCGCGTTCGGGTCATGACGGTGCACGGCTCGAAGGGCCTGCAGGCGCCCATCGTCATTCTCGCCGACGCGGCGGGCAATCCGGCAGCGGGGCGCGGCGCCACGCTCGACCTGGCCGAGCCTGACGTGCCGGGTGTCGAGGAGGCGCTGAAAGTGCCGCTTCCGGGCCTGCGGCGCGAGGAACGCGCCGGTCGCATCGCGGCGGCCGAGGCGGCCGCGACCCTCGCCGAGGCGCAGGAGCACTGGCGCCTGCTCTACGTCGCGATGACCCGCGCCGAGGAAGCGCTGTTCGTCGGCGGCGCGCTCGGCCTGCGCGAGACCGAGCCGGCCGAGGATTCATGGTACGCCCGCCTGGCTGCGCTGTTCATGCCCGATGCGCTGCGCGAGGATCCGCTCTGGGGCTGGCGGATGGAGCACGGCCACCGCGCACCGCGGCCACCGGCGACCGCGAAAGGTGCGGCCGAACCCATTATCGAGGTGCCGGCCTGGGCCGCAAGCGTGCCACCGGCCGAGCCGCGCCCGCCGCGTCCGCTTGCGCCGTCGGCACTGGGGGAAGACATCGGCGCCGATCCGCCGCACCCGCCGGGCCCCGCCGCGGCCGAAGCGGCCCGGCGCGGTGTCCTTCTCCACCGCCTGTTCGAACGCCTGCCCGACATCGCCGCCGAGGCGCGCCGGAATGCTGCGCTGCGCTGGCTGGCGCGCAATGCCGCTGACCTAGACGTGGCCGCGCACGAGGCGATGGCGGCATCGGCCTGTGAGGTGCTGGGCAACCCCGACTGGGCCGCGCTGTTCGGTCCAGGTTCGTTCGCCGAAGTGCCGTTGGCGGCAACCGTCGGCGGGCAGGTCATCGCCGGCACGGTCGACCGCCTGGTCGTCTCGCCTGAGCGGGTTCGCATCGTCGACTACAAGACCGCGCGCCGCGTGCCTGCCGACGCCGGGGCCGTGCCGGGTGCGATTCTGCGCCAGATGGGCGCCTATGCCGCGGCGCTTGCGGCGATCTATCCCGATCGCAGGATCGAGGCGGCGCTTCTCTATACCGCAGCGCCACGCCTGATCGAAATCGATGCCGCGGCGCTGGCTGCCCACAAGCCGGGCTTGGCCTGAGGCGAGGAACGCTTGCGCGCATCGCTGGTTGCCATGAAGGACGGCGCACTTAAATGGGGTGCGAACGAGGAGATTTTCGATGCCGACCAAAGCCGTGACCGATGCCAGCTTCGCCGCCGATGTACTCGGTTCCGACAAGCCCGTGCTCGTCGACTTCTGGGCCGAGTGGTGCGGCCCCTGCAAGATGATCGGCCCGGCACTGGAAGAAATCGCCGAGGAACTGGCCGACAAGGTGACCATCGCCAAGATGGACATCATGGAAAACCAGGACATTCCCGGCCAGATCGGCGTCCAGTCGATTCCGCTGATGGTCCTGTTCAAGGACGGCAAGGCGGTGGCGCAAAAGCTGGGTGCCGCGCCCAAGAGCCAGCTCAAGGGCTGGCTCGAATCGGTCCTTTAAAGCCCTGATAGGCGTGCAGCGAGGTCGTCCCACAAGGCCGGGCTCGCCGCACCTATCAGGCCCTTTTCGCTTTGATCGGGCCGGTAGGCGCGCCCATCGGGACGGGCCACGCGGCCGCCGGCTTCGTTGACGAACAGCGCGCCGGCGGCGTGGTCCCATGGCAGCACGCGTTCGAATATCGAGACGTCATTTTCGCCCAGCACCAGCCGCGGATACTGTTCGGCCGCGCAGCGCGGTATGTCGACCGTGCGGTAATGCGGCATGACGGCCTGACGCATCGCCTCGCGCCGCGCCGGGTCCATGAACACCAGCGATATCGCCGCGACCGGGCTGGGCGCGCCGCTCGTCCGCGCGGCAAGCCGCTCGCCGTCGATGAAGGCGCCGGCGCCCAGCCCGGCGTGGCAAAGCCGTCCGTTCAGACAGTCCATGATCCAGCCGGCGCGCGTTTCGCCGCCTTCGACCAACGCGATCATCACCCCGAACGGCGGCTTGCCGGCGGTGAAATTGTTGGTGCCGTCGAGCGGATCGACGATCCAGGTCGTGCCGCTGGCGATCCCGCCCAGCAGCGTGGGATCGGCAAAGGCCGCTTCCTCGCCGACGACCTTCGCCCCCGGTATCAGCGCCAGCAGCCCTTCGGTCAGTATCGCTTCGGCCTCGGCATCGGCGATCGTGACGACGTCGTCGACCGCTTTCGATGTAACGTCCGCGGCGGACAGCGACTGGTAGCGCGGCAGGATCGCGGCCGCGTTGGCGCGCCGCATCAGCGCCTCGACCGCCTTGTGAAGGGCGGCGTCAACGGTCACGAGCGGTAGTCCGCGTTGATCGAAATGTAGCCATGGGTCAGGTCGCAGGTCCACACCGTCGCGCGGCCATCGCCAAGCCCGATGTCGACCGCGATGGCGATTTCGTCGCCCTGGAGGTGTGCGGCGACGGGGGCTTCGTCGTAGCCCTCGACCGGCTGTCCGTCGCGCGCGGTCCAGACCCCGCCGAAAGCGATCGCGAGCCGGTCCCGGTCGGCCGGCTCACCGGCCTTGCCGACCGCCATGACGACGCGGCCCCAGTTCGCGTCCTCGCCCGCGATGGCGGTCTTGACCAGCGGCGAGTTGGCGATCGAAAGCCCGATGCGCCGCGCGCTGTCGTCGCTGACCGCGCCGCTTACCGCGATCGTGACGAACTTGCGCGCGCCTTCGCCGTCGCGGACGACCAACTGCGCCAGTTGGCGGCAGACGTCGAGGAGGGCGGCGGCAAAGGCATCGGCACCCGGCGATTGCCACCCGCTCAACACCGTGTTGCCGGCGGCACCGGTCGCAAAGGCCAGCACCGTGTCGCTGGTCGAGGTATCGCTGTCGACCGTGATGCACGAGAATGTCGCGGTGTTGGCGGCCGACAGGACTTCTTGCAGAAAGCCTGGCTCGACCGCGGCGTCGGTGAAGATGTAGCCCAGCATCGTCGCCATGTCGGGCGCGATCATGCCGCTGCCTTTGATGATCGCGGACAGGGTCACGGTCGTCCCCCCGACGATCGCCGCAGCCGTGGCGCCCTTGGCGAAGGTGTCAGTCGTGCCGATGGTGTTGGCGGCCCGTTCCCACGAACAGGGCGCTGCGACCAGCGCGGCGGCAACGCCGGCCTTGGCCTTGTCGCTTGGCAGCGGCACGCCGATCACGCCGGTGGACGAAACGAAGACCTCGCCGCCGTCGCAGGCCAGGTGCGCGGCGACTTGCGCCATGATCGCCTCGACCGCTTCGCGCCCGCGGTAACCGGTGAAGGCGTTGGAATTGCCGGCATTGACGACCAGTGCGCGCGCTCGCCCGGCCTTGACCTGCTCGCGCCCCAGTTCGACCTCGCTCGAACAGCAGACGTTGCGCGTGAAAACGCCGGCGACCGCGGTCCCCGCCGCCAACTCGACATAAGTCAGGTCACAGCGGCCCCAGTCCTTGTACCCGGCGCGGGCGACGCGCGGGGTGACTCCGGAAATGGCAGGGAGCGCGGGGAAGGGGCGGGCGAGGGGGGAGGCTGCAGCGGTCATGGCGCGCGCGGCTTATGCTGCCGTGCGGACGCGAGCAAGGGTGTCAGCCGCGGCTGGCGACCGCGTAAAGCGCGATGGCTGCGGCGTTCGAGACGTTGAGGCTCTCGATCCCGGTGATGGGCAGGCGGGCCAGCGCATCGCAGTGCTGGGCGACGTTGTGGCGCAGCCCTTCGCCCTCGGCCCCGAGCACGAGCGCGACCGCGCCGGTCGGCATGGCATCCGAGAGGGCCAGGTCGGCTTCTCCGGCCATGCCGATACGCCAGTAGCCGGCTTCCTCGATCGATTCGAGCGCGCGGGCGAGGTTGACGACGCGCACCCACGGCACGGTTTCCAGCGCGCCCGACGCCGCCTTGGCCAGTGCGCCCGACTCGGGCGGAGCATGGCGATCCTGCGTGACGATGGCAGCGGCACCGAAAGCGGCAGCTGAGCGCAGGATGGCGCCGACGTTGTGCGGATCGGTCACCTGGTCGAGCACGACGATCGGATGGGCCGCTTCGCCGCTCAGCACATCTTCCAGGAAAACGTCGGGCAGGGGCAGGCATTCGAGGACAAGTCCCTGATGCGGCGCGTCCTTGGCGACCAGCCGGGCGAGGTCGAGCGGCTGGGCCCATTCGACCGGAAAACCGGCTGGCAACTCACCATCGAGCGTGGCGACCCCCTCGCGCGTGGCCCATAGCTTGCGATGTTCGCGCTCCGGGTTTTTGAGCGCGGCCTCGACCGCGTGGCGGCCCCAAAGGCGCACCGCGCCGCTGCTGGCTCGGCCCGACCCGCGTCCCCCCTGCATCCGTCCAGCGCGGCCGCGCAGTGCCCGCGAAGGTTTTTCGTCCCGGCGGCTCATGGCTCGATCGTTTCCATCGCGGCGCTAGTGCCAGCGCGCTCGGCGGCCTGCAAGCGCATCAGGCAAGGTTGACAGGGTGGGGTCGCTTCGGCATTGGCGCGCTTCCTCGGCCGGAAGACCCTTTTGCAAGGGACAAATCGGGCCAAGCCCGAACACCGGTGATGGTGTGGACAGGTGGCCGAGTGGTTAAAGGCAGCAGACTGTAAATCTGCCCGTGCAAGCGTACGCTGGTTCGAATCCAGCCCTGTCCACCACCCACCACCCGCCTCTAGCCGATATCTTTCCCACTGGTCCGAACGGGCGCCACGTCCGCCAAAGCATCGTTCGGGCGTCTGGCGCGTCCGAAAACCCTCCACAGCGCAATATAGGCCGGAACGCCCCCGGCCTTGCCGCGTTGGTTGGCAATTCCTAAGGGCGATCCATGGCGGGTGATCTAGTAGACAATCGAGGCAAGGGCGAAGCGCACTGGAGCTGGCCCAGCATCCATCCCGAAGGCCGCAAGTTCGCGCTCATCGCGGCGGCGCTGTCGGCCTTCTTCGCTTTCATGGCGTGGGAAACGCTCGCGTGGCCGATGGGCGGGCTGGTGCTGTGCATCCTCGCGTTCTTCCGCGATCCGCGCCGCGTGACGCCGCAGGGCGACAAGTTCGTCGTTGCCCCGGCCGACGGGCTGATCACGCTGATTCAGCAGGTTCCGCCCCCGCGCGAGCTTTCGGTCGAGGATGGCAGCGGCATTCCGGGACTGGGTACCGAGCCGGTCACGCGCATTTCGATCTTCATGTCGGTGTTCGATGTCCATATCAACCGCGCCCCCGTCGGCGGCACGGTTCGGCGCGTGGTCTACATTCCCGGCAAGTTCCTGAATGCCGACCTCGACAAGGCGAGCGAGGACAACGAGCGTCAGCATTTCTTGGTCGACCGGGGGGACGGTGTCTCGATCGGCTTTACCCAGATCGCCGGCTTGGTCGCGCGCCGCATCGTACCCTTCGTGAAGCCGGGCGACATCATCGCCGCGGGCCAGCGCGTCGGCCTGATCCGCTTCGGTAGCCGCGTCGACGTTTACTTGCCGGCGGGGACCGAGCCCAAAGTGCTGCTCGGCCAGAAGACGGTCGCAGGGGAAACCATTCTGGCTGAAGTCGGCCAGGCCCCGCTGATCGAGGGTGTGACCCAGTGAACGACCGCCCGCGCGGGCTTCCAGGCGGCCTGACGCTGCGGGCGATGGTCCCGAACGCGATTACCGCCGCTGCGATGTGCTTCGGGCTAACGGGCATCCGCTTTGCGGTGATGGGCCAGTTCGACAAGTCGGTGCTGGCAATTATCCTGGCCGGCGTGCTCGACGGGATCGACGGTCGCGTCGCGCGGCTGCTCAAGGCGCAATCGCGGTTCGGCGCGGAGCTCGACAGTCTGGCCGATAACGTCTCGTTCGGCGTGGCGCCCGCGCTGGTGCTTTTCATGTGGTCGCTGCAGGATTCGCCGCGTCTGGGCTGGTTCGCCGCCTTGGCCTACGCGATCGCCTGCACACTTCGGCTGGCGCGCTTCAATGCGCGGATCGACTTGCCAGATCAGCCACACAAATCTGCCGGATTCCTGACCGGAACTCCGGCTCCGGTCGGGGCGGGACTGGCGTTCCTGCCGATCTATATCTGGATCGCCACCGGCAGCGATCTGGCGCGCCATCCGCTTGTCGTCGGGATGTGGCTGGTGCTGGTTGCGGTGCTGATGATCTCAAGCGTGGCGACACTTTCGTGGACGTCGCTTCGCGTGCGGCGCTCGGCGCGGATGGTGGCGATCCTGCTGCTGGCGCTGGTCGCCGCCGCGCTGCTCCAGGAACCGTGGCTGACGCTGATCGCGATCTGCGCAGTCTACCTCGCGCTCGTGCCCGTGGGCATAGTCCGTTACGGCAGGGTCAAGCGGCAGCGCGCTGCGCGGGCTGCCGCGTCCAGCGGTACGTCGCCATACGAACCGGCATTACTACCACGTTGACGTCGCCGCGCAATGTGCGGTGTTCGATAACCCGGTAGTTGAAACCGCGCTCTTCGCCGGCAGCCGCCAGCGCGCGCCCGGCGGCGAGGGCGGGAGCGGCATAGCGGCAGATACCTTGCACGATCACCCCGGCGGCAAAAACCGCGGCGGCTACGAACAGGCTGGCGGTGAGAATGGCAATCATGGACCCGATCCCTCTTGCAGCGCGCCGGCGTTGGACCGGCTGGTACAGCGCTGTGGATTACCTGTGGAAAACCCCTACCGTGGGTAAGCGTTCCCGGTGATTCGCGGCGCTGAGCCATTTGTTCCCTTTTTGTTCTGAAACGTCAAGGCAGTTTACCGCCACACGGTGTCGGCCTGCGACGAATTGAGGGTGGATTTGCCGGCAGCGGGGCGCTAAGGGGCGCCCGCCGGGCGGTTTTGCGTCCGGCGTTTCACATGGCCTGCCGGGTATCAAATCCGGCAAATTCACATGGAAAGCGCCCATACCGGTGCTGTCAGGCGGGATCTCCGCCGGGTTCCAGCTTTCCAGAGGCTCAACCGGAAAGGAATTACTTATGGCGGCTCCTGTCGTCTCCATGCAGCAGCTTATCGAGGCCGGCGCGCACTTCGGCCACCAGACCCACCGCTGGAACCCGCGGATGAAGCCGTACATCTTCGGCGCCCGCAACGGCGTGCACATCCTCGACTTGTCGCAGACGGTGCCGCTGATGGCGCGCGCGCTCGATTTTATCGCCTCAACCGTGCAGGCGGGCGGCAAGGTCTTGTTCGTGGGTACCAAGCGCCAGGCGGCCGAGCCGATCGCCCAGGCCGCGCGCGCATCGGGCCAGCATTTCGTCAACCACCGCTGGCTGGGCGGCATGCTCACCAACTGGAAGACGATCTCGAATTCGATCAAGCGCTTCAAGAGCCTGGAAGAGCAGCTGGCGGGCGACACCGCCGGCCTGACCAAGAAGGAAGTCCTCCAGCTCACGCGTGAGCGTGACAAGCTCGAGATGAGCCTGGGCGGCATCCGCGACATGGGCGGCATTCCCGACGTGATGTTCGTGATCGACGCCAACAAGGAAGAGCTGGCGATCAAGGAAGCCAACGTCCTGGGTATCCCGGTCGTCGCGATCCTCGATTCGAACGTCTCTCCCGACGGCATCGCTTTCCCGATCCCGGCCAACGATGACGCCAGCCGCGCGATTCGCCTCTATTGCGACGCGGTCGCCGCGGCCGCCAAGAAGGGCAACCGCGAAGGCGTGATCGATTCGGGCGCCGACATCGGCGCCATGGCCGAGCCTATGGCCGAGGAAGCCGTCGAAGCGCCCACCGCGGCCTGATCGGCCCGGGGACCTGCTTTCGTGCCGGGCGTTCCGCCGCTCGGCACATCACTTGTTTTCAAGAGGATAGACGCAATGGCTTATACCGCCACTGACGTGAAGAACCTGCGTGAGCGCACCGGCGCCGGCATGATGGACTGCAAGAAGGCGCTCGACGAAAGCGGCGGCGACATGGAAGCCGCAGTCGACAGCCTGCGCGCCAAGGGGCTGGCCGCTGCCGCCAAGAAATCGAGCCGCACCGCGGCCGAGGGCTTGGTCGGCGTTGCCGTCGAAGGCACCAAGGGCGTTGCCGTCGAAGTCAATTCGGAGACCGACTTCGTCGCCAAGAACGACCAGTTCCAGGACTTCGTGCGCAAGACCACCGAGGTCGCGCTCAAGGCGTCGTCGGACGACGTCGAGGCGCTTAAGGGCGCGGCCTACCCGGGCGGTGGCACCGTTGCCGACACGCTGACCAACAACGTCGCCACCATCGGCGAGAACCAGCAGCTGCGCCGCATGAAGACCGTCTCGGTCGGTGACGGCGTGGTCGTGCCTTACGTGCACAACGCGGCGGCCCCCAACCTGGGCAAGATCGGCGTGCTGGTCGCGCTGGAAAGCACCGGCGACAAGGCCGCGCTCGAAGCGCTTGGCAAGCAGCTGGCTATGCATATCGCCGCCGCCTTCCCGCTGGCGCTTAATGCCGACGATCTCGATGCCGAGATGCTTGACCGCGAACGCAAGATCGCGGCCGAAAAGGCAGCGGAAAGCGGCAAGCCCGCCGAGGTTCAGGCCAAGATGGTCGACGGCGCGGTGGCAAAGTTCGCCAAGGAGAACGCGCTGCTCAGCCAGGTCTTCGTGATGGATAACAAGACGCCGGTTGCGCAGGTCGTTGCCGCTGCGGCCAAGGACGTCGGTGCGCCGGTTGCCCTCAAGGACTACGTCCGCTTCCAGCTGGGCGAAGGCATCGAGAAGGAAGAAAGCGACTTCGCCGCCGAAGTCGCTGCCGCCGCCGGCCTTAGCTGAGCCGCGGCGCCTTGCGCCTCAACGCGGGCCCGGTCGCACGGCGACCGGGCCCGTTTTGCTGTCCGGGTCCAGCCCCGCGGCATGGGACAAGGCCGGCGAAGGCGGCGCGGTGACGGCAACGCGCCGCCGTTTTGCGCGATATTGAAATGATCACCGGCCTTTACGCGGGCGCCGATGCGGCGCTAGAGACGCGCATCCCCGCTTCCCCATCAGACGGACCCTTTTTCGCAATGCAGCCGCCGGCCTACAAGCGCATCCTGCTCAAGCTGTCGGGCGAAGTCCTGATGGGCAGCCAGCAGTTCGGTATCGACCCGGGTTTCGTGACCGAGCTGGCGCGCGAAGTGAAGGCGGCGAAGGATACCGGCCTCGAGATCTGCCTGGTCATCGGCGGCGGCAACATCTTCCGCGGCATGGCCGGCGCGGCGCAAGGCATGGACCGCGCCCAGGCCGATTACATGGGCATGTTGGCCACGGTAATGAACGCGCTGGCAATGCAGAACGCGCTGGAACAGCTTGGCGTGCCGACGCGCGTCCAGTCAGCGATCGAGATGGACAAGGTCTGCGAGCCGGTGATCCGCCGCCGGGCCGAGCGCCA
Organism: Parablastomonas sp. CN1-191; assembly: GCF_049354825.1. Taxonomy (GTDB): domain Bacteria; phylum Pseudomonadota; class Alphaproteobacteria; order Sphingomonadales; family Sphingomonadaceae; genus Novosphingobium. Next base: position 457,359 of record NZ_CP186480.1, read on the forward strand.
TCTTGCCAAGGGCCGGGTGGTGATCTTCGCGGCAGGGGTCGGGGCGCCCTATTTCACGACCGATTCCGGCGCCGCGCTGCGCGCCGCGGAGATGAAGTGCGACGCGCTGTTCAAGGGCACCAGCGTCGATGGCGTATACGACAGCGATCCAAAGACTAATGCGGACGCAAAGCGTTTTGATACAATCGACTATGACACGGTCCTGGCAAAGAACCTGAAAGTTATGGATGCCAGTGCGGTGGCCCTGTGCCGGGACAACGGCATTCCCATCGTGGTGTTCTCTATCCGTGAGCAGGGCAACCTCGCTCGCGTCCTGGCCGGGACCAGCACGCAGACAATCGTGAAGAAGGAAGCCTGAAACATGGCCAAATATGACAAGGCCGACCTCGAGCGCCGGATGAAGGGCGCGATCGAGGCGCTCAGGGGTGATTTATCGGGCCTGCGCACGGGACGCGCCAACACCAGCCTGCTCGACCCGGTGATGGTCGAGGCCTATGGCAGTCACACGCCGCTGAACCAGGTTGCGACCGTATCGGCGCCCGAGCCGCGCATGCTGACCGTGCAGGTCTGGGACAAGTCCAATATCGGGCCGGTCGAAAAGGCGATCCGCTCGGCCGGCCTTGGCCTCAACCCGATCAACGATGGCAACACGCTGCGCCTGCCGATCCCCGACCTGACGGAGGAGCGGCGCAAGGAACTGGCCAAGTTGGCCCAGCAGTATGCCGAAAAGGCCCGCATCGCGATCCGTAACGTCCGCCGCGACGGGATGGACGCGCTCAAGGCCGACGAGAACAAGAAGGAAATCGGCGAGGACGAGCGCAAGCGCGGCGAGACCGAGGTGCAGAAGCTCACCGACGACATAATCAAGGAAGCCGACGCGGTCGCGCACCAGAAGGAACAGGAAATCCTCGGCAAGTGAGCCTGCGTGCGGCTCTCGGCAAAGGGGCCCAGGCGAAGCGGGTCGAGGCGGAAGCCGGGGGCGGCCTGCACGGCGTTCGTCACGTTGCCATCATCATGGACGGCAACGGACGCTGGGCCAAGGCGCGCCACTTGCCGCGCGCGGTTGGCCACCAGCGCGGGGTCGAGGCGGTACGCACGCTGGTGCGCGCGGCCCGCGAGCGCGGGCTGGAAGCGATGACGCTCTACGCCTTTTCGACCGAGAACTGGAACCGGCCGCAAGACGAAGTGGCGGCGCTGATGGGCCTGCTGCGGCATTACATCGCAGCCGACATCGAGGAGTTCGCGCAAAACGGCGTTCGCCTTCAAATTATCGGCGATTACAGCAAGTTGCCTGGCGATGTCGTCAAGATGCTTGAGGATGCTCTGGCCCGCACCGCGGGCAATACCGGTACCACACTGGCGGTCGCCCTCAATTACGGGTCGCAGGACGAGATCGTCCGTGCCGCCCGCGCCGCTGCCGCCGAAGGCGCGATTACTGCCGAGGCAATCGCCGCAAACCTGGACACAGCCGCGATGCCGCCGCTCGATCTGCTGATCCGCACCTCGGGCGAAGTGCGGCTGTCCAACTTCCTGCTGTGGCAGGCAGCCTACGCCGAACTGTGGTTCACCGACGTGCTGTGGCCCGATTTTACCCCGGCGCACCTCGACGAGGCGCTGGCCGCCTTCGCTCGGCGCGAGAGGCGTTATGGCGGACGCTGACGCCGCGCCGCCCGCAAAGGCGAAATCCGATCTCGGCACCCGCGTTCTCACCGCCGTCGTGCTGCTGGCCGCAGCGGGCGCGGCGCTGTATTTCGGCGGCTGGATCTGGGGGGTATTCGTTGCGGCGCTCGCCGCCGGGGCGCTGTTGGAATGGATGCGGATCGCGCGCGCGTTTTGCAGTTCGCAGGGGCGCCTCGCGCTGTGGACCGTGGGCGGCGCGATCTATGTCGCCATCGCCGCGGCGATGCTGATCTACCTGCGCGAACGCGGCTGGTACGGCCCTCTGCTGCCGATCCTGACCGTGATCGCCACCGATACCGGCGCCTATTTCTCTGGCCGCCGCTTCGGCGGGCCCAAGATCGCGCCGGCGATCAGCCCGTCGAAGACCTGGTCGGGGCTCATAGGCGGCATGACCGCGGCCGGGATCGTGACGGCTCTGTTCGCTTTTGCCCTGTCGACGATGGTGGCCGCGCTGGCACCGGCGCCGCCGCCCCTGACGCAGGGCCTGGGTGCCGCGGCGATCGGCTTCGTCATCGGCGCCTTTGCAGCTGTGGTCGCACAAGCCGGCGATTTCTTTGAAAGCTGGATGAAGCGTCGCGCCGGGGTGAAGGATTCGGGCAAGCTCCTGCCGGGCCACGGCGGCCTGCTGGATCGCGTCGACGGGCTGCTGGCGGTGTGCTTCGTGCTGGGCGTGCTGGCCATGCTGGGTCTGCGGCTGTGACGACCCGCCGGCGCATCTCGATCCTCGGTGCCACCGGCTCGATCGGAGCCTCGACTCTCGACCTCGTGCGCCGCTCGCCCGAGCGCTGGGAGGTAGCTGCGCTGACTGCCAATTGCCAGGCGGCCGAACTGGCGGCGCTGGCGCGCGAATTCGGCGCCGAGTTTGCCGCGGTCGGCGACGAAAGCTGTCTGCCGGCGCTGCGCGAGGCGCTGGCTGGTTCAGGCATCGCGACTGGCGGCGGGGCGTCCTCGCTGGTCGAAGCGGGCGAGCGTCCTGCCGACATCGTCGTTGCCGCCATAGTCGGCTGCGCCGGGCTTGCCCCGACGATGGCCGCGATCGCGCAGGGCCGGGCGGTCGCGCTGGCGAACAAGGAGGCGCTGGTATCGGCCGGGCCGGTCATGACGGCGGCGGTGGCGCGCCACGGCACCACGCTGCTGCCGGTCGATTCCGAGCACAACGCGATCTTCCAGTGCCTGGCCGGCAACGATCCTGCCGACGTGCGCGCCATCACTCTTACCGCCAGTGGGGGGCCGTTCCGGACCTGGAGCGCCGAGCAACTGGCGGCCGCAACGCCTGTACAAGCGGTTCAACATCCCAATTGGGACATGGGCGCCAAGATCAGTGTCGATTCGGCGACGATGTTCAACAAGGGCCTCGAACTGATCGAGGCGCATCACTTGTTCCCGGTCGGGCTGGAGAAACTGCGTATCGTCGTCCACCCGCAATCGGTCGTGCACTCGATGGTCGAGTACCGCGACGGGTCGACGCTGGCGCAGCTCGGCCCCTCGGACATGCGGGTGCCGATCGCCTCGGCGCTGGCATGGCCGGCCCGAATGGACACGCCGTGCGCGCCGCTCGACCTTGCGGCGCTTGGCACCCTGACGTTCGAGGCGCCCGACGAGATCCGCTTTCCGGCCACGAGACTTGCCCGCCAGGCGGCCGAAGCGGGCGGGGCGATGCCGGCCGTGCTGAACGCCGCCAACGAAGTCGCGGTGGCGGCCTTCCTGTCCGGTCAGATAGGGTTCACCCGCATTCCGGCAATCGTCGCCGAAGTGCTGGGGCGCTGCTCGCCCCCGGCGCCGGTATCGCTCAGCGATGTCGTCGCCGCCGATGCCGAGGCGCGCCGCGCCGCCCAGTCGATGATGGAACCTGCCTGACGTGCTGCCCAATCCCTCGATCCTGACCATGATCGGCGCCTTCGTGCTGCTGCTGGGCCCGCTGGTGGTCCTGCACGAGCTTGGCCATTACCTGGTGGGCCGCCTGTTCGGCGTGCGGGCCGATGCGTTTTCGGTCGGGTTCGGCAAGGAGCTGGCCGGTTTCACCGATCGCCGCGGCACCCGCTGGAAGCTGTCGCTGCTGCCGCTGGGGGGCTACGTGCAGTTCGCGGGCGACATGAACCCCGCCAGCGTTCCCGATCCCGCCAACCTCGAGCAGCCCGAGCCGGGTACCTTCCAGGCCGCCCGGCTGTGGCAGCGGGCGCTTATCGTGCTGGCCGGGCCGGTGATGAACCTGCTTGTCGCGGTGGCGATCTTCGCCTCGTTCAACATGATCTATGGCAAGCCCCTGGCCGAGCCGCTGATCGGCGAGGTCGCGGCCGGTTCGGCGGCGCAGGCGGCCGGGGTCAGGCCGGGCGACCGGGTCGTCGCGATCGACGGCGCTTCGATCACCCGCTGGGACGAGATCGCGCCGCGCATCGCGCTTTACCCGGGCCGCACGATCCGGCTGGACCTTCAGCGCGCCGGCGCGACGCTGGCGATCGACGCCAAGGTAGCCGACGTGGTCGAGCGTGACCGCTTCGGCAACGAGACGCACCGCGGCCTGCTGGGCATCGGGCCGGCCGACTTCCGCTATGTCCCGGTCGGCCCGGTCGAGGCGGCCGGACTGGGCGTGCGGCAATCGTTCGCGGTGATGGGCGTGATGGTGACCGGCCTGAAGCAGATCGTGGTCGGCGACCGCTCGGTCTCGGAGCTGGGCGGCCCGATCAAGATCGCCAAGTTCTCGGGCGAGCAGCTGGCGCTGGGATGGCCGGAATTCGTCGGCTTCGCGGCGCTGATCTCAATTAACTTGGCATTCATCAACCTGCTGCCAATTCCCGCCCTCGACGGCGGGCACCTGGCATTCTACGCGGCCGAGGCGGTCCGCCGGAAACCGCTGGGCGTGCGAAGTCAGGAATGGGCGTTCCGCACCGGCCTGGCCTTGGTCCTGGCGCTGATGCTGTTCGTTACGCTCAACGATCTCGCCGGGCTGCCGATCTTCGGCCGCTAGCAACGGGTAACGGGATCGCGGGGAAGGCCGACTTAGCTTGATTGGCCGCGCGCCATCGGGCAGAGGGCGGCATCTTTTTCGCGGGGACGCGGGAAGGGCGCCGATCGGCCCCGACTCCACTCCGCCTGTGTGGGAATTACCGTGCCGATGACTGGACGCCTGATGGGCCCAAAGCCGTTCCGCCGCAGTGTGGACCGCCCGAGTGGCACCCACTATGCCGCCGTTCTGCTTGCGACCTCGATCCTGGCCGGCGTGCCGCAGGCCGCGTTCGCGCAGGCAGCGGCGCCCGCCGGGCCGGTTCCGGCCGGTGCGGTCGCGGCGCCCGCGCCCGCGCCCACCAACGACATCGTCCGCTCGCTCAGCGTGGTCGGCAACCAGCGGCTCGAACGCGACACGATCCTGGCTTACGTCAAGCTGCGCGTCGGCCAGCCCTATACCCAGGTCGCCGCGGACGAGGCGCTGAAGGCGCTGTTCGAGACCGAGCTGTTCTCCGACGTCCAGATCCGCAACGATGCCGGCAACGTCGTCGTCCAGGTGGTCGAGAACCCGGTCGTCAACCGCATCATCCTTGAAGGCAACAAGGCCCTCAAGGACGACAAGATCCTGCCCGAGATCAAGGTCGCACCGCGCCAGATCTTCACCCGCTCCAAGATCCGCGCCGACGTTGCCCGCATCATCGAGCTGTACAAGCGCCAGGGCCGCTTCGCCGCCAGCGTCGAGCCGAAGATGGTCCAGCTCGACCAGAACCGCGTCGACATCGTGTTCGAGATTTCCGAAGGGCCCAAGTCCAAGGTCCGCCAGATCAACATCATCGGCAACGACCACTTCTCCGACGGCACGCTCAAGGGCGAGATGCTGACCAAGGAGACGGGCCTGCTCAAGCTGCTGTCCAGCGGCACCAGCTACGATCCGGACCGGATGGCGTTCGACCAGCAGAAGCTGCGCCAGTTCTACCTGACCCAGGGCTATGCCGACTTCCGCGTCACCTCCGCCGTGGCCGAGCTGACGCCGGACAAGAAGGACTTCATCATCACGTACGTGGTGGAAGAAGGGCAGCGCTACAAGTTCGGTGACGTCAAGGTCGAGAGCCAGTTGCGCGACTTCGACAGCGACCGGCTAACCGCGCAGCTGCCGATGAAGAAGGGCGACTGGTACAACGCCAAGCTGGTCGAAGACACGATCGAGAAGCTGAACAACACCGCCGGCACGTTCGGCTACGCCTTTGCCGACGTTCGTCCGCAGTACCGTCGGAACAAGGACGACCTGACGATGTCGCTCACGTTCCAGATCGCGGAGGCGCCGCGCGTCTACGTCGAGCGGATCGACGTCAACGGCAATTCGCTGACGCAGGACAAGGTCATCCGCCGCGAATTCCGCCTGGGTGAGGGCGACGCGTTCAACTCGCTCCAGGTCAAGCGCTCGGAAGCGCGCATCAAGTCGCTCGGCTACTTCCAGGAGAAGTTCGCGATCGAGCAGAAGCAGGGCTCGGCGCCCGATCGCATCGTGCTCGAGGCCAATGTCGAGGAGAAGCCCACCGGCGAACTGCAGTTCTCGGCCGGGTACTCGTCGATCGAAAGCTTCATCCTCCAGGCCTCGATCCAGCAGCGCAACTTCCGCGGCCGCGGCCAGACGGTCGGCGCCTCGCTGTCGTACTCGCGCTATGCCAAGTCGGCCGAATTGAGCTTCACCGAGCCGTACGTATTCGACAAGTCGATCTCGTTCGGCGGCTCGATCTACCGGCGCGATTACAACAGCTTCAATTACTACAACAACGATCGCAACACGACCTACCAGCAGACCACCACGGGCCTGCAGGCGCGGCTCGGCACCGCGCTGACCGAGTACCTGTCGGCGATCGGCAGCTACACCTTCAACATCGACGACGTCACCCTCGACCAGAACCAGTTCTTCAGCGACCGGCTCGGCTCGCTGCAGTGCGACCCGCTGCTGGCCGGCCGCTACTTGTGCGACGCCATCGGCAAGCGGACCAGCTCGATCCTGGGCCTGTCGATGATCTATGACACGCTCGACAACCGGGTCCGCCCGACCCGCGGCCAGACCGCGTCGGTCAGCACCGATTTCGCCGGCCTGGGCGGATCGGTGAAGTACGGCCGCGTGCGCGCCAACGCGGCGCAGTACTGGCCGGTGGGCAAGGGCTTCGTGTTCTCGCTGTCGGGCGAGGGCGGCATCATCCGCGGCTTCGGCCAGGACGTTCGCCTGACCGACCGGTTCCAGCTCGGCGAGCCGCAGATCCGCGGTTTCGACATCCGCGGCGTCGGTCCGCGCGTGCTGCGCTATCCGCTGGTCGACGCCAACAATGACGGCGTTCCGGAAGAAATCACCGACCGCAAGCAGATCTCCGACGATGCGCTGGGCGGGCAGTATTACTACCTCGGCCGTGCCGAGCTTGAAATTCCGCTCGGCTCGGGCGCGCGCGACCTCGGCCTGCGCCCTTCGGTGTTCCTCGACGTGGGTTCGCTATGGGGCGTCAAGAAGCCGCAGCTGCAGAACAGCCCGTTCCCGGGCGGCACGCTGATCCAGTCGAAGGATGCCAACGGCAACCTGCAGTTCACGCAGGTCGATGCCGCCAGCCTGGTCAACAACGTCTGCACGCCGACCTCGACCTCGCTGGTGACCAGCGCGACCAATCCCAATCCGCCTGCCTGCCTCGGCTCCAACGCCAACGCGCCGGCGGGAACGACCGTGCCGCCGTTCCGCGAAGTGTTCCTGGGCGATACGCCGCTGCCACGCGTCGCGGTCGGCATCGGGGTCAACTGGAACTCGCCGTTCGGTCCGTTCAGGATCGATTTTGCCAAGACCATCTTAAAGCGCCCGGGGGACGACACCAAGACGTTCACCTTCAACGTAGGAACCCAGTTCTGATGACCAAGTCCATGAAGCTTGCCCTGGCCGCCGCGCTGGCCGCGCCGCTGATGAGCGTGCCGATCGCCGCCGAAGCGCAGGCCGCCACCGCGCAGAGCATCGCCATCGCCGACCTTGACGAGGCGGTTGCCAATTCGAATGCCAACAAGGTCGCGCTCAGCCAGCGCCAGGTGACCTACAAGGCGCAGATCGACCAGTACCAGGCCCGTGCCGCGGCGCTGCAGAACCAGATCAACACGATGATCGCCAAGCTCCAGGCGGATAGCCAGGCGCCCAACGCGCGCACCAACCAGGCCGCGCTTGAGCAGCAGGCCAACGCCGTCAAGGCGCTGCAGGCCTCCGGCCAGCAGGAGCTGAACACGATCGTTCGCCCGGTCGCGCTGTCGGAAGCCTACGTCAACGAGCAGCTGGGCGACAAGCTGGACCAGGCCGTGACCAACGCGATGACCAAGAACAAGGTCACCATCCTGCTCAATCCGCAGGCGGTGCTGGCGCGCCAGAACGCGAACGTCCTGACCCAGGCGATCACGAACGAGATCAACGCGCTGATCCCCAACGCCACGCTGGTTCCGCCGGCCGGCTGGGAGCCGCGCCAGATCCGCGAGGCGCGCGCCGCCCAGGCGCAGCAGCAGGGCCAGGTCGCGCCGGCTGCGGCCGTGCCGGCTCCGGCCGCGCCGCGCCCGGCGACCGGCTCGGTCCCGCGCAACTGAGCGTTCGCGGGGGCATGAGCAACGATAACTCCGTAACCGGGGCGGCCAGCGCCACCCCGGCCTACGACATCACCAGGATCCTGGCGGCGCTGCCGCACCGCTATCCGCTGCTGCTGGTCGACCGGGTGATGTCGATCGAGATCGGTGAGCGGATCCACGCGGTGAAGGCGGTGACCTTCAACGAGCAGTTCTTCCAGGGCCATTTCCCTGGCCGCCCGATCATGCCGGGCGTGCTCCAGATCGAGGCGCTGGCCCAGGCCGCCGCGGTGCTGGCGATCGAGACGCTCGAGCTCGCCGGGTCGGGCAAGCTGGTCTATTTCATGGCCATCGAGGATGCCAAGTTCCGCGCCCCGGTAGAACCGGGCGTGCTGCTCGACCTCGAAGTCGGCTTCGTTCAGAAGCGCAGCCGCGTCTGCAAGTTCTGGGGCAAGGCCAGCATCGAGGGCCGCACGACTTGCGAGGTCAACTTTACCGCGATGATCGCCGACCCGCCCAGCGCGTGACGCAAATGGGCGCGGCGGTTCACCTGATCGCCGGGTCGACCGGCGCCGGCAAGACGACCTATGCGCGCGAGCTGGCGGCCGCGAGCGGCGGCATCCGCTTTTCGATCGACGAATGGATGACCGCGCTGTTCTGGCCCGACGCGCCGGAGCCGATCGATGCCGCCTGGGCAATGGAGCGCGTCGAGCGCTGCTATGCCCGGATCGCGCAAGTCGCCTTCGCGGCGGCGCGGCGCGGGGTGCCCGTGATCCTCGACCTGGGCCTGACGACCCGCGCCAGCAGGGCGCGGTTTGCCGCGGAGGCGCGCGCCGAGGGGCTCGAGCCGCGACTTCACGTCCTGGAAGTGCCGGTTGCCGAGCGCTGGCGCCGGGTCGAGGCGCGCAACTTGCAGACCGGCCCGGGCGCCCAGCTGGGTTTCGCCGTCACGCGCGCCATGTTCGACTATGTCGAGGGGCTGTGGGAGCCGCCCGGCGAGGCCGAAATGGCCGATCTGCAAGGTTTGCTTGTGGGCGGCGAAGGCTGACCTTGCGTTTTGGCCGCGTGGCGGATAAGCGCGCCCCTTCCTTTCTGGCCGGTCGGAACCGGCCCTTCGAAGAGAGACCTGTGCGATGAAAGCCGATACCCACCCCGACTACCACAAGATCAAGGTCCAGATGACCGACGGCACCGTGTTCGAAACCCGCTCCACCTGGGGCAAGGAAGGCGACACGCTGGTCCTGGAAATCGATCCGACCTCGCACCCGGCGTGGACCGGCGGCAACCAGCGCCTGCTCGATGCCGGCGGCCGCGTTGCCCAGTTCAACAAGCGTTTCGGCGGACTCACCCTCAAGAAGGGCTGATCGCGCTTACCGGCACGGCATCAAGGGCGGTCCCGCGGGGCCGCCCTTTTGCGTTCAGCGCACCAGATCGCGCGGATTGGCCTGGGGGACCAGGAATTCGACCCCGCAGCCGGGCCCGCGGCGCCAGCGCACGATGGCGCGGGCGCGGGCGCCGCCGGCGCCGATCAACTCCACGAAGGTTCCCTCGCGCAGCCAGTCGGCATCAATGCTGAGACGGGCACCGAAGGGCGAGATGTCTCGGACGGCGGCGGCAGCGCGATCGCCATGCATCGAACGCACTTCAACGCCCGCGCGAACGGCCGCCCGAACGCCGGGGCGCGGCATGGCAGCAGTTGGCAACGCGTTCATTAATCCCCGTACCTCCCCCGATTCCGGGGCCTAGGGGGCAAAGGTTAACGGGCCGGCAACGATTTCTGCTTACCATTCTCTTTACGAACCCGGCGCCGGGGAGGGATTCGCAGTAGCTTTTTGGCACTCCCCCTCCCTTCGCGTAACTATGTTGCGTCAGGCGCGCCGTCAGGCACTTTTCCCTTCCCAATCCGAGCCTCTTGTGCAAGAGGCCGCGCCTGCGCCAATCGCCGCTTGCCCGGCGTCGCGGCGCGCCCTAACCGCGCGCTTCTCGGCATGCGCGCGAGGGTGTGGCGATCGTAGCTCAGTTGGTTAGAGCGCCGGTTTGTGGTACCGGAGGTCGTGGGTTCGAACCCCATCGATCGCCCCATTTCCCTCGATGTTCGCGCTGCCCCCGAAAAGGAGCTGCGGCGTGCCGGCATTCTGGGAAGAACCCGATTTCGACGATCACGAACTGGTCGAGGTGGTGCGCGATCGTGCCTCCGGTTTGACGGCGATCATCGCCGTGCACTCGACGCACCTCGGCCCGGCGGCGGGCGGCACGCGCTTCTGGCATTATGACGACGGCCGCGGTGCGATCCGCGACGCGCTGCGCCTGTCGCGCGGAATGAGCTACAAGAACGCGATGGCCGGCCTGCCGATGGGCGGCGGCAAGGCCGTGATCATGGCCGACGCGGCGCGTACCAAGACGCCGGCGATGCTGGCCGCGTTCGGCGACGCCGTCCAGGCGCTGCAGGGCAAGTACGTCACCGCCGAAGACGTCGGCATCAACGAGGCGGACATGGTCGCGGTATCGCAGCGCACGCCGTTCGTGACCGGCCTGCCGAACCCCGACAGCGACTTCGCCGGCGGCGATCCGGGTCCGTTCACGGCGCTGGGCATCTTCCTGGGCATCAAGGCCGCGGTGAAGCACAAGCTGGGCAAGGACAGCGTTTCGGGGGTCCACGTCGCGCTGCAGGGCACCGGCAGCGTCGGCGGCGGCGTGGCGCGCCTCCTGGCAGGCGAAGGCGCCCGCCTGACGCTGGCCGATGTCGACACCGCGCGCGCCGATGCGCTGGCGGCCGAACTGGGCGGCACCGCGGTCGCCGCCGACACGATCATGGACACCGCCTGCGACGTGTTCAGCCCCAACGCGCTGGGCGCGATCTTCGACGATGCCGGCGTGGCGCGCGTGCAGGCGCCGATCGTCGCCGGCGGGGCCAACAACCAGCTGGCGCGGGCCGAGCATGGCCCGGCGCTGGCGGCGCGCGGCATCCTCTATGCGCCCGACTATGTCATCAATGCCGGCGGCATCATCGCGGTCGGGCTGGAATACCTGGCCCGCCGCAGCGGCGAGCCCTGCGCGATCGAGACGGTGCACGACCGCATCGGCGAGATTCCGGGCCGGCTGACCCAGATCTGGCAGGCCAGCGACGCCGACGGCCGTTCGCCCGACCAGGTTGCCGACGCGATGGCGCAAAAGCTGATCGGCCGCTAAAGGTTCGTTGCCCGCCGGGCCGCGGACTGCCATGGCGGCGCACGACAAACGATGCACGGTTTCGCCAATCCCGCTCGCTTCTTGCGCCTTGCCCGCCGGCTGACCCCGGCGCTGCTTGGCGTCGGCGCGGCGGTGACCGCGGTGGCGCTGTGGTTCGGGTTCGTCCTGGCCCCGGCAGAGCGCCTGCAGGGCGAGACGGTGCGGATCCTGTTCGTCCACGTGCCCGCCGCCTGGCTGGGCATGGGCGCGTGGACCGGCCTTGCGATCGCCAGCCTGGCGGAGATCGTCTGGCGCCATCCGCTGGCGGCCCTGGCGGGCCGCGCGATCGCGGTGCCGGGTGCGTTCTTCACCGCGCTGTGCCTTGCCACCGGTTCGATCTGGGGCCGCCCGGCATGGGGCACGTGGTGGGTCTGGGACGGGCGGCTGACCTCCATGCTGGTGCTGCTGCTGCTGTACTTTGCCTACATCGCGTTGGCCGATGCCGCGGCGCGCGATGCCGGTTGGGGGCCGGGCCAGTCGCGCGCGCCGGCGATTTTCGGGCTGGTCGGCGCGGTCAACATCCCCATCATCAACCGTTCTGTCGTGTGGTGGAATTCGCTGCACCAGCCGCCATCGATCACGGTCGGGCTGATGGGCGGAAAATCGGCGATCGACCCGGCGTTCCTGGGCGGGCTGCTGGCGGCGACGATCGGTTTCACCCTGCTGTTCGGCGCTATCGTGCTGATGCGCATGCGTGCGCTGCTGGCCGACGTCCAGGCCGACGCGCGGCTGCGCCGGCTGGCGCAAGGCTGATGCGCGAAACGCTCGATCCCTGGCCCTTCGTGATCGCGGCCTATGCGCTGACCATCGCCGGCACGCTGGCGCTGACCGCGTGGGCGTGGCTGGCGATGCGCCGCGCCGAAGCCCGCCGCGACAAGGCCCGCGGGCGATGACCGCGTCTTCGTCCGCTCCCGGCATCAAGGCCAAGCACCAGCGGCTGGTCCTGGTCGCAATCGCGCTGGCGGCGCTGATCGGCGCGGCGCTGCTGGGCGCCTGGGCGCTGCGCAGCCAGGCGTCGTTCTTCTACGTCCCCAGCGACGTCGCCAGGGATCCGCCGCCGGTCGGCCGCGCCGTCCGGCTGGGCGGGATGGTCGAAGGCGGATCGCTTAAGACCGCGCCCGACGGCGTGACGATCGCCTTCGTGGTCGGCGACGGCACCGCACGGGTGCCGGTGCGCTATCGCGGCATCGTCCCCGACTTGTTCGTCGAAGGGTCCGGCGTGGTGGCCGAAGGACGGTTCGAACCCGGCGGAACGTTCGTTGCCGATACCCTGCTGGCAAAGCACGACGAGAAGTACGTCCCGCGCGAGCTCAAGGACATGACCGACGCGCAGAAGCGCGCAGCCGTGGCGCAGACGCGGTGATCGCGGAATTCGGCCTTGCGGCGTTGTGGATGGCGGCCGCGCTGGCGGCGCTGCAGATGATCGCCGGGCTGCTGGCGCTGCGCAGCGAAGGCGCGGTGCTGGGCGCGGCGGTGCGCCCGGTCGCGGTCGTGCAGGGGCTGCTGGCGCTGTCGGCATTCATCGCGCTGATCGCGGTGTTCTGCCGTACCGACCTTTCGGTCGCGCTGGTGGCGGCCAATTCGCATTCGCTCAAGCCGTTCCTGTACAAGTTTGCCGGCGCGTGGGGGAACCACGAAGGTTCGATGCTGCTGTGGGTGACGGTGATGGGGCTTGCCGGCGGCAGCGTCGCGCTGGTCGAACGCCGCCTGCCCGAACGCACGATGCTGGCAACGCTGGCGGCCCAGGCCTTCGTCAGCCTGGGCTTCTATGCCTTCCTGCTCATCGCCTCGAACCCGTTCGCGCGCCTCGACCCGGCGCCGCCCGAAGGACAGGGCCTGAACCCGCTGCTGCAGGACCCGGGTCTCGCCTTCCATCCGCCCACGCTCTATTTCGGCTATGTCGGCTTGTCGGTGGCGTTCAGTTTCGCGGTCGGCGCACTGCTGACGCGCGAGGTCGGCCCGGCGCTGGCCAAGGCGATGCGGCCGTGGGTGCTGGGGGCGTGGATATTCCTGACGCTGGGCATCACCGCCGGCTCGTACTGGGCCTATTACGAACTTGGCTGGGGCGGCTGGTGGTTCTGGGACCCGGTCGAGAATGCCAGCCTGATGCCGTGGCTGGCGGCCACCGCGCTGCTGCATTCGGCCAGCGTTCTGGCGGCGCGCAACGCGCTGCGCGCCTGGACGATCATGCTGGGCGTGGTGGCATTCTCGATGTCGATGATCGGCACGTTCCTGGTCCGCTCGGGCATTCTTACCAGCGTCCATGCCTTCGCGGTCGACCCGACGCGCGGATCGTTCATCCTGGGCTTGCTGGCGCTTTATATCGGCGGCGCGCTGCTGCTGTTCGCGCTGCGTGCCGGGACGGTGACGGAGGGCGAACGCTTTGCCGCCACCAGCCGCGAAGCCGGGCTGGTGATCAACAACGTGATGCTGTCGTGCGTGCTGGGAATCGTGCTGGTGGGCACGCTCTACCCGCTGGTGGCAGAAGCGTTCGGGGCCAAGGTTTCGGTCGGGCCGCCGTACTTCGATCCGATGGGTGCGGTGTTCGTGGTGCCGATGCTGCTGGTGCTGATGGTTGGCCCGCTGCTGCGCTGGCGCCGCGCGCCAGAGCCGCGCAAGTTGCGCCCGGCGCTGCTGCCGCTCGCCATCGCGGCGATCGGCGTGATCGGTGCGGCGCTTGCCGGGGCCGGACTGCTGCCGGCGCTGGGCATCGGATTGGGGATCGGCGTGGCCGCCGCCAGCGTGCTGCCGCTGCTCGGCCGCAACTTGCGGCGCACGCCGCTGGCGACCTGGGGCATGATCGCCGCGCATTTCGGCGTCGGGGTCGCGCTTGTCGGCATGGGCAGCGACAGCGCCTTCACCGCCGAGAAGCTGCTGGCCGCGCGCACCGGAGAGACGGTGGCGGTGGGGCCCTGGCAGGTGAAGCTGCTGTCGGTCGAACCGGTCGCAGGACCGAACTACACCGCGCTCGAGGCGGCGCTGGCGGCGCGCTATGACGGCGGGCCGGTCCACGCCATCGCCTCGCAGGCACGCTCGTTCTGGTCGCCGCCGCAGCAGACCAGCGAAAGCGCGCTGCTGACTCGCTGGAACGGCCAGCTCTACGCGGTCCTGGGCGACCAGACCGAGGACGGGCGCTGGCAATTGCGGCTGTGGTGGAAGCCGTTCGTGATCCTGATCTGGCTGGGCGGGGTGCTGATCGCGCTGGGCGGGGTGCTGGCCCTGCTTGGCCATCTTGCCAGCGACCTGCGCCGCGTCGTCGCGCGCGGCAAGATCTCCTATCGCCGCGAAAGGCAGGGCCGATGAACCGTGCCGCCAACTGGGCCTTGTGGTTGCCGCTGGCGCTGTTCGCCGGCCTGCTGCTGCTCGTCGCGGGCGGGCTGCTGCGCCCGGCGTCGCGCGATGTGCAAAGCGCGATGGTGGGCAAGCCGCTGCCGGACTTCGTCCTCAAGGGCGCGCTGCCCGGCCGGCCCGGCCTGGCGCGCGTCGATTTCGCCGACGGCCGGCCCAAGCTGCTCAACGTCTTTGCCAGCTGGTGCGTGCCCTGCGCGGTGGAATCGCCGCAACTGGCGCAGCTCAAGGCCGCGGGCGCGCGGATCGAGGCGGTCGCCATCCGCGACAAGGGCGAGGATATCGCCAGCTTCCTCAAGCGCAACGGCGACCCGTTCGATCGCATCGCCACCGACCCGGTCAGCTCGCTGCAGCTGGCGATCGGGTCATCGGGCGTGCCCGAAACCTTCGTGATCGATGGCAGGGGGGTGATCCGCTACCAGCACATCGGCGATATCCGGCCTGAAAATGTCGCCATGCTGCTCGGCAAATTGCGCGAGGCGGGGCGATGATCGCGCGGCTGCTGGCCCTGCTTGCCCTTGCGCTGGCGGCGCCGCTGGCGGCCGATAGCACGCTGCCGCCGGCGCCGTGGGCCTACCGCCAGCTGCCCGACCCGGCGCAGGAGGCCAAGGCTAACGCGCTGATGCAGACGCTGCGCTGCTTGACCTGCCAGGGCCAGTCGATCGCCGACAGCGACGCGCAGATGGCGGGCGACCTGCGCAACGAGGTGCGGCTGCGCATCGCCGCGGGCGAGCAGCCCGAGGCGATCCGCGCCTGGCTGATCGCGCGTTACGGCGATTACATTTCCTATGCGCCGCGGGTCACGACGCTGACCTGGCCGCTGTTCGCGCTGCCGGCGCTGTTCGTGGTCCTGGCGGCGCTGCTGCTTCGGCGGCGGTTCGTGCGGGTAGCGCCATGAGCCTGGCGATCGCCGGCCTCGCTGCCGCGGCCGCCTTCGCGCTGGCAGTCTTCGCGCTGGGCGCGCCGCGGCGCACGTGGGAGGCGATCGCCTCGGCGCTGCTGTTCGGGCTGGCAGGCTATGCGCTGCAAGGGCACCGCGACCTGCCCGGATCGCCGCGTGCGCCGACCGAGGCGAGCATCGGCAATCCCGCGCTGCTGGTCGAAACCCGCCAGGCACTGCAGGGCGACGGCAAGCTGCCGGCCAACCGCTGGGTGCTGCTGGCGGACGCGATGGTTCGCAACGGCCGCTACGGCGATGCCGCCGACACGCTGCGCGTCGCGGTGGGCGAAAACCCGCGCGATGCGGAAGCGTGGCTGGCGCTGGGCAACGCGCTGGTCGGCCACGCCGGCGGTCAGCTCACGCCCGCGGCGCTCATGGCCTATGACCGCGCCGCGGAGATCGATCCCGCCGGACCGGGGCCGCGCTTCTTCCGCGGCCTGGCGCTGCTGGGCAGCGGGCGGATCGTGGAAGGGCGCAAGGCCTGGGCCGACTTGCTCGCCTCGGCCCCCGCGAACGCGCCGTGGCGGGCCGGACTGGCCGACCGGGTTGCCCGGCTGGACGCGATGATCGCGGCAGCGGGCGCGGATTCTTCGCGGTGAACAAGCAACCAAGCGCGCGTTGCGGCATTGCCCCTTTCGTGCCAGTGCCGCGCGTCGCGGCCCGCCACCTGGCGAGCACGGGGCCGAAGCAGGGTCGCAGGCATGAGCATGCAGGCATGACAGGTAAGGCAGGCCGATGAGCACCCCCGGCCACGAAGCCGACTCGGTTGCCCCGACGGCTGCGCACATGCAGCCAAACACCGTTGCGCACGGGGCGCACAATCACGCCGAAGGTCCGCTGCTGAAACTGGCGGTGGGCGCGATCGGCGTGGTCTTCGGCGATATCGGCACCAGCCCGCTTTACGCCATGCGCGATACGTTCGCCGGGCATCACAAGCTTCCGCTCGATCACTTGCACATCTTCGGCATCGTCAGCCTGATGTTCTGGTCGATGATGGTGATCGTGACGCTGAAGTACGTCAGCGTGATCATGCGCGCCGACAACAAGGGCGAGGGCGGCAGCCTGGCCCTGCTGGCGCTGATCAACAAGAATGTCGGCGGCAAGCGCTGGTCGCCCTGGATCGTCCTGCTGGGCGTGTTCGCCACTGCGCTGTTCTACGGCGATTCGATGATCACGCCGGCGGTGTCGGTTCTTGGCGCGATCGAGGGCGTGGCGGTCTACAACCCGGCGATGGAGCGCATGGTCGTGCCGATCGTGGTCGGCATCCTGATCGCGCTGTTCATGATCCAGAGCCGCGGCACAGCCAAGGTGGCGACCTTTTTCGGGCCGATGATGCTGCTCTATTTCGGCACGATCTCGGTCCTGGGGCTGGTCAGCATCGCGCAAATGCCGGGCGTTCTCTGGGCGCTCAGCCCGCATCACGCCGCGGCGATGTTCGTCGCCGATCCGTTCCGCGGGTTCCTGGCGATGGGCTCTGCCGTGCTGGCGGTGACCGGTGCGGAGGCGCTTTATGCGGACATGGGGCACTTCGGGCGTCCGCCGATCCGGGTGTCGTGGCTGTTCTTCGTGCTGCCGGCGCTAGTGCTTAATTACCTCGGCCAGGCCTCGCTGCTGATCCGCGAACCGGCGGCGCTGGAAAGCCCGTTCTATTTCCTCGCTCCGGACTGGTTCCAGTGGCCTCTGCTCGTGATTGCGAGCGCGGCCGCGATCATCGCCAGCCAGGCGGTGATATCGGGGGCGTTCTCGGTCACCCAGCAGGCGATCCAGCTCGGCTTTATCCCGCGCATGACGATCAAGCACACCAGCGAGACCGCCGCCGGGCAGATCTACATTCCGGTCATCAACACCGCGCTGATGATCGCGGTGGTGATCCTGGTGCTGGTGTTCCAGCGCTCGTCCAACCTGACCGCGGCCTACGGCATCGCCGTGACCGGGGCGATGACGATCGACAACGTGCTTCTGGCCGTGGTCCTGTTCAACATGTGGAAGTGGCCCAAGCTGGTCTCCGTGCCCTTGCTGGTGCTGTTCTTCGTCCTCGACGCTGCTTACCTGGCGGCGAACTTCACCAAGATCCCCGACGGCGGCTGGGTGCCGCTGGCGATGGGGCTGGCCATCTTCACGCTGCTGACGACGTGGTCGCGCGGGCGCGCGCTGATGCGGCAGAACATGGCCGAGGCGGCGATGCCGATCGACGTCTTCGCCAAGAGCGCGCACGCCAGCGCCGCGAGGGTATCGGGCACGGCCATCTACATGGCTTCGGCGGCGATCGGCGTCCCCTCGGCGCTGCTCCACAACATCAAGCACAACAAGGTGCTGCATGAGCGCGTCGTGATCCTGACCGTGGCGATCCAGGACGTTCCCTACGTCGACGAGGAGTACCGGTTCGCGATCACCGACCTTGGGCAGGGCTTCTACAAGATGGTCCTCAGGTTCGGTTTCCTTGAAGACACCGACGTGCCCAACGCGCTGAAGAACGTCACGATGTGCGGGGCGCCGTTCAAGATGATGACCACCAGCTTCTTCCTGTCGCGCCAGACGCTGATCCCTTCGGCCAAGCCGGGGATGGCGATCTGGCGGGAAAAGCTGTTTTCGTGGATGCTGCGCAATGCGGCCAGCGCGATGGAGTTCTTCCGCCTTCCGACCAATCGCGTGGTGGAGCTTGGCAGCCAGGTTGAAATATAATTGCTTGCGTTTTGCGCAACTGCTGCCTATCTGCCGCCCTACATAACGCGACCGGCGTGAAGATCGCGGCCTAGCTGGCCATCGATCCGGTTGCGGTCCCTCTCCGGGATCATTCGCCTTTTTTCGTGCCGCCTTCTTTCACGCAGGGCCCGCAAAGCCACCCTGTTCGTGCCGGCGCATGACTGCGCCTGGCGTGCGCAATTCGAATTACGAAAGACATTCCATGACCTTTTTCTCCGACCTCGGGCTGGCCGAACCGCTGTGCCGCGCGCTGACCACCAAGGGCTACACCGATCCTACCCCGATCCAGCGCCAGTCGATCCCGGCGCTTCTGGAAGGACGCGACCTGCTTGGCATCGCGCAGACCGGCACCGGCAAGACCGCGGCCTTTGCGCTGCCCTCGCTACACCGCCTGGCCGCCGATCCGCAGCCGCGCCGCAACGCCGCCTGCCGGATGCTGGTGCTGTCCCCCACGCGTGAACTGGCCGCCCAGATCGCCGACAACATGCGCGGCTATGCCAAGTACCTCAACATGAGCGTGCAGTGCGTGTTCGGCGGCGTACCCGTGGGCAAGCAGGCGCGCATGCTGGTTTCAGGCGTCGACGTGCTCGTCGCTACGCCGGGCCGCCTGCTCGACCTGATCGACCAGCGCGCGCTGACGCTGCGCCATGTCGAGATCTTCGTGCTCGACGAAGCCGACCAGATGATGGACCTCGGCTTCATCCACGCGCTGCGCCGCGTCTCGCAGCTGCTGCCCGACAAGCGGCAGAGCCTGTTCTTCTCGGCAACGATGCCGCAGTCGATCGCGCAGCTTGGCGCCCAGTTCATCAAGAACCCGGTCCGCGTCGAAGTGACCCCGCAGGCGACCACCGCCGAGCGCGTCGTCCAGCGCGCCACGTTCGTCAACCAGGCCGAAAAGCAGGCCCTGCTGACCATCCGCCTGCGTGACCTGATCGCCTCTGGCGAGCTTGACCGCAGCCTGGTCTTCACCCGCACCAAGCACGGCGCCGATCGCGTCGTGCGTAACCTCGTCGCCGCCGGGGTCGAGGCCGCGGCCATCCACGGCAACAAGAGCCAGGCGCAGCGCACCGCCGCGCTCGGCAAGTTCCGCTCTGGCGGGCTCAAGGTGCTGGTCGCGACCGACATCGCGGCGCGCGGCATCGACGTTTCGGGCGTCAGCCACGTGTTCAACTTCGAGCTGCCCAACGTGGCCGAACAGTACGTCCACCGCATCGGCCGCACCGCGCGCGCCGGCGCCGACGGCATCGCCGAGAGCTTCGTCGCCCCGGACGAAAAGGCCTATCTGCGCGACATCGAGAAGCTGACCGGCGTCAAGCTCGATACCATGAAGCTGCCTGAGAGCTTCCAGCAGGAAGCCGCCAAGCTGCCCAAGGCCGCGCGCACCAACCCGGACAGCGACCAGCCCCGCCGCGGCGAGCATGGCAATCGCAACGGCCCGCGCAATTACGTGCGCGAGGAAGGCGAAGGCCGCAGCCGCGCGCGTCGCAACAACGGCCCGCACGTCGCCCGCACCGACACCAGCGTGATCCGCCCGGTCGGCGCCGCCGCGGGCCGCGCCGACGGCCGTCGCGACGGTCCGGCGCAGGACCGCCGCGCACCCCGCACGCATGGCGACAACCGTTCCGCCCGTCCGCAGGGCGACAACCGCCCGGCGCGCCCGCATGGCGAAGGCCGTCCGGCGCGACCGCACGGCGATGCCCGTCCCGCACCGCGGGGCGATGCTCCGCGCCGCGATGGCGGCGGCCAGGGCTACCGCGGCCGCCGCGACGGCGGCCAGGGCGGATCGCGCTGAGCATCGAAACGGCCGCCCCCACGGGCGGCCGTTTTCATGTGGCGGTCACTGGCCAGTCACGAGGGCGTCACTGGGCGGAAATTCCGCCGTCGAGCTTGAGCTCGGCACCGGTCATGAACCGGCTCTCGTCGCTGGCGAGATAGAGCACGCCCAGCGCGATTTCCTCCGGCTGGCCGACCCGCTTCAGCGGTACCTGGCGTGCCAGCTTGTCGAGGATCACGTCCTTGGGCCGTCCGGTGCTGGCGCTGAAGCCATCGAGGATCGGGGTGTCTACGAACGTCGGGTGCACCGAGTTGCAGCGGATATCCAGGCCCCTGTCCGCGCACCACAGCGCGATCGATTTCGACAGCATCCAGACCGCCGCCTTGCTGGCGTTGTAGCCGGGCATCGTGCCCGAGGCGATCAGACCGGCGATCGAGCTGATGTTCACGATCGAGCCCGGCTGGTTGTCGCTCATCAGTGGCAGTGCGGCGCGGCAGCCGTAAAAGACCGAGTCCACGTTGACCGCGAAACCGCGCCGCCAGTCCGCATCGGTGCAGGTCATGAGGTCGCCGGCGACTCCGATGCCTGCGTTGTTGACCAGCACCGACAGGCCGCCCAGCTCGTCGCGGCAACGCGCGATCGCGGCGTCCCATTCGGCCGGCACGGTGACGTCGAGCTTGCACGCCAGCGCCGTCCCGTCGCCCATTTCGGCATTGATCGCCGCGGCCTGCGCGGCAGCGCCGTCCACGTTGATGTCGGCCAGGATCACGCGCGCGCCCTCGCGGGCCAGCAGCGCCGCCTGCGCCGCGCCAAGGCCCTGCGCCGCGCCGGTTACCAGTGCCCTCTTGCCTTGAACCCGTCCCGCCATCGTCACTCTCCCAGGATGTCGCCGGCCAGCAGCAGCAGCAGCTTGACGTCGATGGCGTCGCCGCCCGCGCGGCGCTGCGCCACGAAGGCCGCGATCTCGTTCACCGGCACACGGTGGACGGTGATATCCTCGCCGTCGACCCCGCCGCCAGCGCCGATCCGCGTCAGGCCGCGCGCCTTTACCAGCGTAAAGCTTTCGCTGACCATCCCGGGCGAGGAGTAGAACTCGCCGACGATCTCGACGTGGTCGGCACGCCAGCCGGTTTCCTCTTCCAGTTCGCGCGCGGCGGCGGCCTCGACCGCTTCGTCCGCCATGCTGCCATCGCCGATCAGGCCCGCGGGCAGTTCAATGCAGGGCCTGCCCAAGGGCACGCGAAATTGCTCGACCAGCAGGACGTCGCCATCGACGATCGCAAGGATCACTGCAGCGCGAATACCGCGCGCGCGAGAGACGTATTCCCACTTGCCGCGCACCTTTGCGGTGATGAACCTGCCGTCCCAGACAACCCGTTCAGGCGCGTCGCGATCGTCGCTCACACCACGATCAGCCGATCGGGTAGCTCGTTGACGTCGTCGTCGGCGCGAGGGAAATGCTCGGCCAGGATCGCGCCGACCCGGTCGACCGCGGCGATGATGCCGTCGGCAGTGCGTCCGGCGCGGATTTCCGCGATCATCGCCGCCATCGCGTCGCCCCAGACCTCGGCCGGGACCTTGGTCGCAATCGCCTCGTCTGCGACGATCTCGGCGCGGTGCTCGGCAATGGACAGGTAGATCAGGATCCCGGTGCGGCCGTGGGTGCGGCGCTCGGCTCCGACCTTGAAACAGGTTTCGGCGCGGGCACGGACGCGCGCGTGCTTGATTGCGCCGGGGGTCAGGAACAGGCGCAGTGGACGGATCAGCAGCAGCAGCCACGTTCCCGCGAACTTGAGCATGGCGCCGGCGCTGGCCAGCGCCAGGATGCCGCGCGGCGTCCAATCACCGTCGCCCCAGGTGCCGGCGATGCGGTCGACCAGCCCGAGGTAGAAACCGGGCGCGGCCGCATAGGCGATCAGCGCCAGGAACGCCGCCAGCGCCGACCACAGCAGCGCGACATCGGCATAGTCGTCGGACCGCGGCGACAGGATGGTGACGATCTCACCCGCGCTGCGGCCTTCCGCCGCGGTAACGGCGGCGCTGACGCGGTCTGCATCGGCTTCGCTGATGAAGGTTTCCTGTGCCACCGCGCGTCCCCTACCAGCTGCCCGATGCGCCGCCGCCGCCGAAGCTGCCGCCGCCGCCCGAAAACCCGCCGCCGAAGCCGCCGCCGCCAAAGCCGCCGCCGCCACCGAACCCGCCGCCGCGCGAATGGTTGAGCGCGTCCCACACGATCAGCGGACCCAGGCCGCTACCGCGATAGCGCCGCCCGCGCCGCGACCCGCGCAGCATCGGCAGGATGAAGAACAGGAATATGAAGCCCAGCCAGATGATGGTCGAAAACGGGATGCCGCCCTGGTCAGGCTGCTGGCGCGCGGTCTGCGCCGCGGCCGCAACCTTGGCCGCTTCCTCTGGCGGAAGGGTCAGCTGGTGGATGATCGCGTCGGTGCCGGCCTCGATTCCGCCGGACATGTCGCCGGCCTTGAATGCGGGAACGACCTGCTGGTTGACGATCAGCGAGCTCATCCCGTCGGTAAGGTACGGCTCGAGCCCGTAGCCGACCTCGATCCGCACCTTCCGTTCGGTAGGCGCGACGATCAGGATCGCGCCGTCGTTGCGTTCCTTGTCGCCCAGGCCCCAGGCGCGGCCCAGGCGAAAGCCGTAGTCGGAAATGTCGTAGCCCTGCAGGTCGGGGATGGTGGCGACCACCAGCTGCCGCTGCGACTGGGTTTCCAGCGCGGCCAGCTTCTGATTGAGGCGCGCCTCGACATCGTCGGGGATGATGTTGGCGGCATCGACGACGCGGCCGGACAGCGGCGGGAAGGTCGGGTCGGCCCAGGCCGGGCCGGCGAGAAGGCCCGCCAGCGCCAGCAGCAGGGCCGCCGCGATCCGTGTTGCGCGTGTCATGGCCGCGCCCGTTCCGCGCCCCGCCTCCTAGAGCTTGCCGTCGAGGCTGGGCGCGACTTCGGCGCCCGGCGTTGCCGCCTGGTACGGCACCATCGGCTTGGCGCCGTAGAAGATCTTGGCCCCGATGGCGCCGGGGAAAGTGCGGATCTCGGTGTTATAGCCCTGGACCGCGGTGTTGTAGTCCATCACCGCGATGCGGATGCGGTTCTCCTGCCCCTCGAGCTGGCTCTGCAGCATCTGGTAGTTGGTAATGCTCTTGAGCTCGGGATAGGCCTCGACGTTGGCGAGCAGGCGCCCGAACCCGCCCAGCTGCGAGGACAGCTGGTTCTGCGCGTCCTGGAACGCCTTGACCTTTGCCGGGTCCTTGAGGTCGTCGCCCGAAATCTGGATCTGCGGGCTGGTGGCCTTGGCGCGCGCTTCGACCACGCCGGTCAGGATGTCCTTTTCCTGCGTCGCCGCGCCCTTGGCGGTGGCGGCCAGGTTGGGGATCAGGTTGGCGCGTTCCTGGAACGCGGCCTGGACGTTGGCCCACTTGGCCTTGGCGTTCTCTTCCTTGGTGGGGATCGAGTTGATCCCGCAGCCGGCCAGCATGACCGGGGCAGCGATGGCGACGGCAGCACGGCCGAACGGCGAAAGGGACATGACCAGGGTTCCTCCTCCAACGGGCCGCGCAACGGCGCGTCCGGATGAGGTGATTTAGCAAGCTATGACACGTGTTCAAGGGCGCCTGCGCCAGTCCGAGTGACAATCGCATCGCCGGATTGCCGAGGGCCGCGGTTTCTGGCACTTCTGGTGCTGCGATCTGCGGCAAGGGGACGAGCGATGTGGGGAGAGTTCAAGGAATTCGTGGCGCGTGGCAACGTGCTGGACCTTGCGGTCGGCGTGATCATCGGCGCCGCCTTCGGCAAGATCGTCACCGCGCTGACCGAGGACCTCATCATGCCGGTTATCGGCGCGGTGTTCGGCGGGCTCGATTTCTCGGATCGCTACGCGGTGCTGTCGGGATCGGTGGCGCCGGGAACCTCGCTGGCGGAAGCGCGCAAGAGCGGTGCAAACGTGCTGGCTTACGGCGACTTCGTGTCGACGGTGATCGACTTCGCCATCATCGCCTTCATCATCTTCCTGATCGTGCGCGCAGCCAATCGCCTGCGCCGGCCCGAGCCGGTCGTGGTCGCCGCGCCCAGCGAGGTCGAGCTGCTGGCCGAAATCCGCGACGAGCTGCGCCGCCGCACCTGATTGCGCCGGTCACTTCACATTAAGCGGCAACGCCCTATATGGGTCGGTGCCGGTTTCGACCGGCTATGGCGATAAATTGCTTCGTGCAATAGGCCCAGCGGACCCGGGGGCAGTACCCGGCGGCTCCACCACTATCCCCGTGAAAGCGGGGAGAATGACGGGGCCGAACCAGGATCGACGTGGACTGAAAAGCGTAGTTTTTGCCCGGGCTGAGTAACCCGTTAAAGGCTCAAAACGCACAAGTGCCAACGACAACGAAGCACTTGCTCTCGCCGCGTAACCTGACGGCCTAACGGCCTGATCTTACAAAGCGAAAGCACGGTTCGGACCGAACCGGGTAACAGAATCGGAAACCGGGGGCCCGGAGGGAGCCTAGCAACAGAATCCCTCCACCGACATTCAGCGGAGATGCGGACTTGGCCTATTCGGGAAGCTGCCATTGCAGCGCCGTCACCTTCTCCGTCGCCGCCGACCTGCCGGGCGAGGCGATCTCGTGCAATTGCTCGCATTGCCGGCGCAAGGGCCTGCTGCTGACCTTCGTGCCCAAGTCGGCGTTCGCGCTGGAAAGCGGCGGAGACAAGCTGACCGAACACACGTTCTACAAACATGCCATCGCGCACCGCTTCTGCTCGACATGCGGCGTGCAATCGTTCGCGTTCGGCAAGGGGCCGGACGGCTCCGAAGTGGCGGCGATCAACTTGCGCGCGGTGCCCGAATGCGACCTTGACGCGCTTGAACTGCGCAAGGTCGACGGGGCGAGCTTCTAGGCTAGGCGGCGGCCGCCCTGGCGGCCTGGTCGTGCCTGAGGCAGTCGAAGATCTTCGCGCCGGCCATGAACACCGCGCCCGAGCAGGCCACGAACAGCAGCTTGCCGGGAAAGCCCGGATACTGGTGCAGGTAGACGGTGCCCCGTTCCACCGCGCCGAGGGCCAGCGCGTAAATGATCATGCACGCCTCGAAGCGCGTCTTGATCAGGAACAGCCGGCCGATCTTCGAAAGCATTGTCACTCCGTTTCGCGATATTCGCAGCAAGGGCCGTGCCACTGGCGGAACGGCGTGCTCGAGCTGGTAAACGCGCGGTAAATTGTAAAGGTTGCCGACGCAACTTACGCCAGCTGTCCCAAATCGAGAACGTCCAGCAAGGCGCGGCGCGCGGCGACGACGTCGCGGGCCAGGGCGGCGCTCCCAAGCTCCTGCGGCGCGATCGCCTCGGGCCAGCGTTCGGCGACGACGGCCTCGATCCGGTCGGCCTTGCGGTCGTCGAGCAGGAAGCGCGGATCGATGGTGGCCGGATCGGCGACCACGCGCAGGCGCAGGCAGGCCGGACCGCCTCCGTTCGCCATCGATTCCTTCACGTCGACGGGGAAAACCCGCCGGATCGGCCCGTTGCCGGACACCGCGCGGTCAAGCCAGCCGGCGATGCTGGCGGTTGCCACGCATTCGGCGGGGACCACCAGCGCCATATCGCCCTCTGGCAGCGTCACCAGCTGCGCGTTGAACAGATAGCCGGCGATCGCATCGGCCAGCGGCACGTCGCTTTCGGGAACAACAACGATCTGCGCTTCGGGAAGACGCTCGCGGAGGGCGGCGTAGACGTGCTCGGGCTCGGCGAAAGCGCGCTCATGGCACAGCAGCACGGTTTCGTTTGCAACCGCGACCACGTCGTTGTGGAAGGCGCCCGCGGCGATGGCCTCCGGCGCCTGTTCGGCGAAGATCGTCTGCGCGGGGTCGAGGCCGTGGCGGCGCGCGATGGCACGGCCGGCCTGCTCATGCTGGCGGGCGGGGAAGGGGCCGCCGGGGCGTCCGTAAACGAAGATTTCCACGCCGGGCGCGGCGTGGGCGCCGGTCAAGCGCATGTGGTTGGCGGCCCCTTCGTCGCCGAAGCAGGGCGGGACCGGGCCGTGCACCGCGAAGGCGGGGTCGGCGAACGCCAGCCGCAGCTGGGCGAGCGTCCCGGGCCATTCGTGCGAGCGGTGCGGCATCGAGACGAGATTGGCGACCGACAGGTGGCAGCGACCGTCGGCGCAATCGGCCGCCGGGCTGACCGTGGCGGCATTGGCGGTCCACATCGACGAAGCCGACCAGGTTGCCGCCAATAAGCCTGGTTCGCCATCGCCCAGTGCAAGCGCGTCGGCAAAACCGGTGTTCGGGCGGTCGAGCGGCATGAACACGCCTTGCGCCAGCCCGAGCGCGAGGTTGTGCCGCATCTTGGCCAGACCCTGCAGGGCCGCAGCTCGCGGGTGCGAGACTTCGCCGGCGTGGCGCGTGGCCGCCAGGTTGCCCAGGCTGAGCCCGGCGTAATTGTGGCTTGGCCCGACCAGCCCGTCGAAATTGATCTCGATCATCAGTCGCGCGCCACGTGGCTGACGCGGTCGCCGATGCCCACCCCCAGGACGCGCGCGGCATCCGGATCGATCGCCAGCCCGCCGTCCCGTTCGATGGCCCAGCCGTAAGCGGCGCGGAATTCCGCCAGCTTGCCGCAGGTCAGCAGGCGCTTGGTGGCGCCGCCTTGTTCCGGCACGACGTCGAGCGCTGTGACGGCCGTGTCGGCCGCCTCGCGCACGGTGCGGATCTGGTCGGTGCGCACGGTCATCGTCGGGCCGCCGTCGAAGATGTCGATGTAGTTCTCCCAGGCGAAGCCTTCTTCTTCCAGCATCCGCATCGCCGCGCGGCCAGAAGGATGCGGCACGCCGATCACGGCGCGCGCCGCTTCGCTGAGCATGGCGATATAGACGGCGTGCTTGGGCATCAGGTCGGCGATGAACTGGTTGCCGTGGACGGCATTGAACTGGTCGGCTTCCTGGAAGCTCATTCCGAAGAAACGGCCGGCCACGCCGTCCCAGAACGGCGATCCGCCGGCTTCGTCGATGACGCCGCGCAGTTCTGCCAGCGTGCGGTCGGCAAAGCGGGCGCGGTGGGCGCGGATGAACAGGTAGCGGCTGCGCGCCAGTAGCAGGCCCAGCCCGCCGGCGCGTTCGCCGGGATGCAGGAACAATCCGCCGACCTCGCTGGCGCCCTCAAGGTCGGTCGAAAGGTTGAGGATGTCAGCGCGAAAGGTGCGGCCCAGCTCCTCGCTGTGCTGGGTCAGTGCGCCGATGCGATAGGAATAGAACGGCCATTTGCGGCCGACCGAGCCGAACACCTGGCACGTGCCGCGTACTTCGCCGGTGGCCGTGTTCTCAAGCACGAAGACATAAAGATCGTCGCGCGGTCCGTCGCTTTCCGGCGCGGCAAACGCCGCTGCCGAACGCTCCAGCTTGGCGCCCAGCGCCTTGCGGTCGGGCGGCAGGTTGGTGAAGCCGCCGCCGGTGCGCTTGGCCATTTCGTAAAGGTGCTGAAGGTCATTGGCGCGCGCGGCGCGGATCACGAAAGGCGAACTCGGGTTCAAACGGTTTCTCCCAGGGCCAGTCGCCGCAGCACCAGCGCGGACAGCGCCGCACGCTCGGCCAGCGATGGCACGATCAGATATTCGGATGATGAATGGATTGCCCCGCCGCGCACGCCCATCGTGTCGACCACGGGGACGCCGCAGGCGGCGATGTTGTTGCCGTCGCAGACCCCGCCCGAAGGTTGCCAGGCGATCGCCTGGCCAAGCGTGGCGCCGCAATCGCGCACCAGCGCGAACAGCGCCAGCGCCCGCTTGTCGAGCGGCTTGGGCGGGCGGGTGATACCGCCATGAACGTGGACGCCGACATCGTGTTCGCGCGCGATCCGGCCCGCCAGGGCGGACAGGTCGGCGGCAAAGGCCTGCGCCAGGTGGGGTTCACGCGGGCGGATATTGAAACGCAGCACCGCGTTGTCGGGAACGACGTTGTTGGCGCTGCCGCCCTCGATCCTGGCCGGGTTGATCGCCAGCCCGTCACGCTCGAGCGCCTTGAGGCCGAGCGCGAGGTCCGCGGCCGCGACCACGGCGTTGCGACCGTCCTGTGGGTTGCGGCCGGCGTGCGCGGCGCGCCCGGTGATCACGACGCTGTAGTTGCCGCTGCCGCCACGCGTGCCTGCCAGCGTGCCGTCCGGCAGCGCGCTCGGCTCGTAAGTCAGCGCCGCCGCCTTGCCGCGGGCCAGGTCCGCAATCAGCGGGGCCGACGACAGCGAGCCGGTCTCCTCGTCCGCGTTGATCATCACATCGTAGCCCAGGCGCCCGCTTTCCGGGGTGCCCTCGAACGCGGTGAGCGCCGCCAGGATCACGGCGATCCCGCCCTTCATGTCGGCAACGCCGGGTCCGTTCAGCGTCTCGTCGTCGATCCAGCGCTGGTCCTGGAAGGGGTCGGCGGCGGCGAAGACGGTATCCATGTGGCCGGTCAGCAGCACCCGGCGCTCCGCCTGCGGGCGAACGCGCAGGACCAGGTGGCGCCCATGCTCACGCGCAACGGCTGCGCCGTCGGCGCCGATCGCCTCGACCGCGGCGGGCTCGGCCAGTTCGATCGAGCCGGGCAGCGCGGCGAAGGCATCGGCCAGTTCAGCGGCCTGCAAGCCCAGGCCCGGCAGGTTGCCCGTGCCCGTGTTGATCGCGCTCCACCGCGTGACCTGCGCCAGCATCGCGGCGGGATCGATGCGGTCCAGCAAGGCCCGGTCGTCAGGGGAAAGCGGTTTCATCCGAAACCGTCTAGCCGACGCACCGACGCCCTCCAACCCCCGCGCGCCGGTTCCATTTGCTTGCCAGTCCGCCAGGGCTGCGGCATAGCCGGGGCCGTCCTCCCCGGGATCGGTCAAAACGCTGGCGCCGTCCATCGGCGTGCGCCCGAATCCAGATGAAGAGGATTTCCATGAGCGAGCGGGTCGAACGGTCGGGACTGCAGGTCGATGCCGCCCTGGTGCATTTCGTAGAGGCAGAGGTGCTGGCCCCGCTCGGCGCCGATGCGGCCGCGTTCTGGCATGGCTTCGCAGCGCTTTTGGCCGAATTCGCGCCCCGCAATCGCGCCTTGCTGGCCCGGCGCGACGACTTGCAGGCGCAGATCGACGCCTGGCACGGCGCGCGCGCCGGCGAGCCTGTCGACATGGCCGAATACACCGATTTCCTCACCGCGATCGGCTATCTCGTACCTGAGCCGGATCCGTTCGTCATCACCACCCAGAACGTCGATCCCGAAGTCGCCGGGCTGGCCGGGCCGCAGCTGGTGGTACCGGTGCTCAACGCCCGCTTTCTCCTCAACGCAGCCAACGCGCGCTGGGGGAGCCTGTACGACGCCTATTACGGCACCGATGCGCTGGCTGCGCCCCCGGCGCGGCCGGGCGGATACGATGAAGAACGCGGCGCGGCGGTGATCGCGGCGGCGCGTGCGTTCCTGGACCTGGCGCTGCCGCTCGACGGGGCGAGCTGGTCGGACTGGGACGGGGAAGGCGTGCCGGCGCTGTGCGAGCCAGCGTGGTACGTCGGCACGACCGCGCGCGGACTGCTGTTCGCACACCACGGCCTGCATATCGAGGTGGTCCAGGACCGCGACCACCCGATCGGCAGGGCTGATCCCGCCGGCATCGCCGATGTCGTGCTGGAAGCGGCGCTGACCACGATCGTCGACCTGGAGGATTCGGTCGCGGCGGTCGATGCCGCGGACAAGCTGGCGGCCTATCGCAACTGGCTGGGCGTGATCCGCGGCGACCTTGCCGACACGTTTGAAAAGGGCGGGCAAATCCAGACGCGTGAACTGGCGCCCGACCGTCCCTGCGCCGGTTCGGACGGAACCGAGGCAGCGCTGCGCGGCCGCAGCCTGCTGTTCGTGCGCAACGTCGGCCACTTGATGACCAACCCGGCGATCCTGCTGCCCGATGGCGGCGAAGTGCCCGAGGGGATCATGGACGCGGTCGTTACCGGCGCGATCGGCGCGCACGACGTAAAGGCGCTGGGCAGGCATCGCAATTCGCCGGCCGGATCGATCTATATCGTCAAGCCCAAGATGCACGGCCCGGAAGAGTGCGCCTTCGCCAACGACCTGTTCGATTCCGTGGAAGACCTGCTGGGCCTGCCGCGGCACACGATCAAGGTCGGCGTCATGGACGAGGAGCGCCGCACCAGCGCCAACCTTGCGGCCTGCATCCACACAGTGAAGGACCGCCTCGTCTTCATCAACACCGGCTTTCTCGATCGCACCGGTGACGAGATCCATACCTCGATGCGGGCCGGAGCGATGGTGCGCAAGGGAGCGATGAAGCAATCAACCTGGATCGACGCTTACGAGCGCCGCAACGTCCTGATCGGGCTTGCCCACGGGCTGTCCGGCAAGGCGCAGATCGGCAAGGGCATGTGGGCCGCCCCCGACAAGATGCACGAGATGATGGTGCAGAAAATCGCGCACCCGCAGGCCGGCGCCAGCACTGCCTGGGTGCCGTCGCCCACCGCGGCGACGCTCCACGCCATGCATTACCACCAGGTCGGCGTGTTCGACGCCCAGCGCGAGCTGGAGGACACGGCGATGCCGCCGCTCTCGGCGTTGCTTACGATCCCTCTGGCAGAGGGCGCCAACTGGTCCGAGGACGACATCCGAGACGAGCTCGACAACAATGCGCAAGGGCTGCTCGGCTACGTCGTGCGCTGGGTCGAGCAGGGGGTGGGGTGCTCGAAGGTGCCCGACCTCGACGACGTCGGGTTGATGGAGGACCGCGCCACCCTGCGCATTTCCAGCCAGCACATGGCCAACTGGCTGCTTCACGGGGTCGCCACCGAGGGCCAGGTCATGGACGCGATGAAGCGGATGGCGGCCAAGGTCGACGCGCAGAACGCCGGCGATCCCGCCTATCGGCCGATGGTTGGCAACTGGGACACCAGCCACGCCTTCCGCGCCGCCTGCGACCTGGTGTTCAAGGGCGCCGAGCAGCCGTCCGGCTATACCGAGCCGCTGCTTCACGAATGGCGCCGCCGCTTCAAGGCCGATGTGGGGGCGAATAGGGCGGGATAACTGCCCCCGGCCCGTGCCCGCCGCCATTGCAGCGCGGGCAGGGGCGCCCCATATTCGCATCCAAGGCCCCGTGGCCGCCGGAGTTGCGCGATCGGCGGCGCCGGCATGTGGATCGGACATCTTATGACTTTGCTACCCCTGCTTCCCCTTCGCGACATCGTCGTCTTCCCCGGCATGGTCGTGCCCCTGTTCGTCGGACGTGAAAAATCGGTCGCCGCGCTCGAAGCGGCAATGTCGGCCGCGGGTTCGGGCGGCGAAGGTGAAAAGGACATCTTCCTGCTCGCCCAGCTCGACCCGGCTTGCGACGATCCCGACCGCGACGACCTTTACGACATCGGCGTGGTGGCGACCGTGCTCCAGCTCCTGAAGCTGCCCGACGGCACCGTCCGCGTGCTGGTCGAGGGCAAGCAGCGCGCGCGGCTGGCAAGTGTCGGTTCCGAGGGGACCGGCAGCGGCGAATTGCTGGTGGCAGAGATCGACGTGCTAGAACCCGTGACCGTTTCAGGCACCGAAGTGGCGGCGCTGATGCGCAGCGTGGTCGACCAGTTCGGCGAGTATGCCAAGCTGTCGAAAAAGCTGCCGCAGGACGCCGGAGAGAACTTCGCCGAAATCGTCGATGCCGCGCTGCTCGCCGACGGGGTCGCCGCCCAGGTGCAGGCCAAGGTCGCCGACAAGCAGGCCCTGCTGAGCGAGGAAGACCCCGCCCGGCGGCTGGAAATGGTGATGGCCTTCATGGAGGGCGAGCTTGGCGTCATGCAGGTGGAGCGCAAGATCCGCGGCCGCGTGAAACGCCAGATGGAAAAGACCCAGCGCGAGTATTATCTCAACGAACAGCTCAAGGCGATCCAGTCGGAACTGGGCGGCAGCGACGAGGGCGATGCCGACGAGCTGGCTGACCTGCAGGACAAGATCGACAAGCTCAAGCTGTCGAAGGAAGCGCGCACCAAGGCCAATGCCGAGCTCAAGAAGCTCAAGGGCATGCAGCCGATGAGCGCGGAAGCAACGGTCATCCGCAACTACCTCGATGTGCTGCTGGGCTTGCCGTGGGGCAAGAAGTCGAAGCTGAAGAAGGACATCGCGGCGGCGCAGGACGTGCTCGATGCCGACCACTATGCGCTCGACAAGGTCAAGGACCGCATCATCGAGTACCTGGCGGTGCAGGCCCGGACCAATAAGCTCAAGGGACCGATCCTGTGCCTGGTCGGCCCCCCGGGCGTGGGCAAGACCAGCCTGGGCAAGTCGATCGCGCGCGCCACGGGCCGCGCCTTCGTGCGCCAGTCGCTGGGCGGCGTTCGCGACGAGGCCGAGATCCGCGGCCACCGCCGCACCTACATCGGCTCGCTGCCGGGCAAGATCGTCACCAACCTGCGCAAAGCTGAGACGAGCAACCCGCTGTTCCTGCTCGACGAGATCGACAAGCTCGGCCAGGATTTCCGCGGCGACCCGGCATCGGCGCTGCTCGAGGTGCTCGATCCCGAGCAGAACGCAAAGTTCCAGGACCATTACCTGGAGCTCGACTACGATCTGTCGGACGTGATGTTCGTGTGCACCGCGAATAGCCTCAACCTGCCGCAGCCGCTGCTCGACCGCATGGAGATCATCCGGCTGGAGGGCTATACCGAGGACGAGAAAGTCGAGATCGCCGAACGTCACCTCGTCGCCAAGCAGGTTCAGCAGCACGGCCTCAAGGCCGGCGAATTCACGCTGACGAACGAGGCGCTGCGCGACCTCATTCGCTATTACACGCGCGAAGCGGGCGTTCGCACGCTGGAGCGGGAAATTGCGCGCCTGGCGCGCAAGAGCCTGCGCCGCATCCTCGAAGGCAAGGCGGAAGCCGTCACTATCACGCCCGACAACCTCGGCGAGTTCGCCGGCGTGCGGAAATTCCGCCACGGCGTTGGCGAGGAGGAGCACCAGGTCGGCGCGGTCACCGGGCTTGCCTGGACCGAGGTCGGGGGCGAATTGCTGACGATTGAAAGCGTCACGGTGCCTGGCAAGGGCGCTGTCCGGACCACCGGCAAGCTGGGAGAGGTCATGAACGAAAGCGTCCAGGCCGCCTTCAGCTTCGTAAAGGCGCGCAGTCCCGCTTACGGAATCAAACCGTCGATCTTCCACCGCAAGGACATCCACATCCACTTGCCCGAAGGCGCAGTGCCCAAGGACGGACCGAGTGCGGGCGTGGGCATGGTTACCTCGATCGTCTCCACGCTGACGGGCATCCCGGTGAAAAAGGATGTCGCCATGACGGGCGAAGTCACGCTGCGCGGCCGCGTACTGCCGATCGGGGGGCTCAAGGAAAAGCTGCTCGCGGCGCTGCGCGGCGGCATCACGACCGTGCTGATCCCCGAAGAGAACCGCAAGGACCTGGCGGAGATTCCCGCCAACATTCGCGAGGGGCTCGATATCGTACCGGTGAGCCATGTCGACGAGGTGCTGGAGCGCGCGTTGGTTACGCCGCTGACGGCGATCGAATGGAGCGAGGCCGACGATCTGGCCAGCCAGCCCGGGTTCCCGCCACCTGCCGCTACGGCACCGGCGCCAACCGCGCACTGATTCGCCGCAGCGCAGCGAATCGGGCGCGGGAGCCGATGGTGCATCGCAATAATTCGCGCCTCGGCGCCGTGGTGGCTCGATTCGCCTCTAAAACGGCTGAAAAACGTGGATAATTGCTGGTAACCGACACGAATTCGCTTTGACACGCGGCGCGAATACGGCTTGTCTCCGGCCACCCGTGCGGGTCGTCCGCACGAGCTCAGTTTTCGAACCAATCAGGTAGGGGGTTCCCGGAATGAACAAGAACGATCTCATCGGCGCCGTCGCGGACTCGAGCGGCCTTTCGCGCAGCCAGGCCAGCCAGGCTGTCGAGGGCGTGTTCGACGCGATCTCGGGCGCGCTGAAGAAGGGCGACGAAGTCCGCCTCGTCGGCTTCGGCACGTTCTCGGTCGCCAAGCGCAAGGCCTCGACCGGGCGCAACCCGCGCACTGGCGAGCCCATGCAGATCAAGGCCTCGACCCAGCCGAAGTTCAAGGCCGGCAAGGGCCTGAAGGACTCGGTTAACTGATCGGGCCCGGCCCGGCCTGACGGCGGAGCCGAAGCGAAATCGGGCGCCGCGCTTGCCGACAGGCAGGCGCGGCGCCTTCGCGTTGGGGACAGCGTGCGCAAGTGCTGGACCTGGGCGCCCACGCTCCCTATATTGCCGCGGCGATGAACCGGATCATCCTAGCCCTCCTGGCGCTTTTCGCCGGCCTCGTTTCCGAGGTCGTGCCCGCGCAGGCGCGGATGGCGGGTCTGGGCGATGCGGAAATCGGCGCGGTCGAGTATGTCCGCGGCGGAACCCGCCAGGCTGCCGACCAGATCGCCGGCGTGCAGGCCGCGCCCGCGCCGCGCTCCAAGGGCCAGGGCGACGTCAGGGGCCCGCGCCCGCAGCCGCGCCCCCCGGTCTACATTCCAACGGTCCAGTTCGGCGCCGATCGCGCGTACGAATAGCCGTCTACCCGCATACCGCCTGACCGCTCGTTCCGGCACGCATCCGCGGCCGCAGGACTGCAGCGCACCCTTTTACTCCCAAACACCAGGAATTCCGCATGATCGGCGCCATCGCCAAGGCCCTGTTCGGGTCATCCAACGACCGTATCGTCAAGAACCACGAGAAGACCGCGCGCCTGATCGCCGCTTACGAGCCGACGATCGAGGCGCTGACCGACGAGGAGCTTGCCGCGCAGACCGCCAAGTTCCGGCGTCTGCTGGAAGAGGGCAAGACCCTGGACGACCTGCTGCCGGAAGCCTTCGCCACCGTGCGCGAAGCCTCCAAGCGGGTGCTGGGCATGCGCCACTTCGACGTCCAGATGATCGGCGGCATGGTGCTTCATAACGGCGAGATCGCCGAAATGCGCACCGGCGAGGGCAAGACGCTCGTCGCCACGCTGGCGGTCTATCTCAACGCGCTTGAGGGCAAAGGCGTCCACGTCGTCACCGTCAACGACTACCTGGCGCGCCGCGACGCCGAGTGGATGGGGCAGGTTTACAAGTTCCTCGGGCTGACGGTTGGCATCATCGTGCCCAACCTGTCCGAGCCGGAACGCCGCGCCGCGTACGAGGCGGACATCACGTATGCCACCAACAACGAGCTCGGCTTCGATTACCTGCGCGACAACATGAAGCAGGACCGCGGCCAGATGGTCCACCGCCCGTTCAATTACGCGATCGTCGATGAGGTCGACTCGATCCTGATCGACGAGGCGCGCACCCCGCTGATCATTTCGGGCCCGACCGACGACAAGAGCGAGATGTACGTCCAGGTCGATGCCATCGTGAAGCAGCTCGTGCCCGAGGACTACGACGCTGACGAGAAGACGAAGAACATTACCCTGACCGAGGACGGCGTCGAGAAGGTCGAGCGCATGTTCGAAGCGGCCGGCATGCTCGAGGGCAGCAACCTCTACGATGTCGAGAACACGCAGGTCGTCCACCATCTGGGCGAGGCGCTGCGCGCCAACGTGATGTTCAAGCGCGACATCGATTACATCGTCAAGGACGGCAAGGTCGTCATCATCGACGAGTTCACCGGGCGCATGATGGACGGACGCCGCTGGTCGAACGGCCTGCACCAGGCGGTCGAGGCCAAGGAAGGGGTCCAGATCGAGCCCGAAAACCAGACGATGGCCTCGATCACGTTCCAGAACTACTTCCGCATGTATCCCAAGATTTCCGGCATGACCGGCACCGCGGCGACCGAAGCGCCCGAGTTCTGGGACATCTACAAGATGAGCGTCGTCACCATCCCGACCAACGTGCCGGTGCAGCGCGTCGACGAGGAGGACGAGTTTTACAAGAACACCGCCGACAAGTTCCAGGCCATTGCCAAGCTGATCGCGGAGAAGAGCCGTTCGGGCCAGCCGGTGCTGGTCGGTACCGTCTCGATCGAGAAGAGCGAGCTGCTGAGCGAGTTCCTGCGCCAGGAAGGCGTCGAGCACGCGGTCCTCAATGCCCGATTCCACGAGCGTGAGGCCCACATCGTCGCCCAGGCCGGCCGCCTTGGTGCGGTGACCATCGCCACCAACATGGCCGGCCGCGGCACCGACATCCAGCTGGGCGGCAACGTGGAGTTCCGCGTCGAGGACGAGCTGAGCGGGATGGCCGAAGGGCCCGAGCGCGACGCCGCGATCGAAGCCATCAAGGCCGAGGTCGCCGCCGAGAAGGCGCAGGTCCTGGCCGCCGGCGGGCTTTGCGTGATCGGCACCGAACGGCACGAATCGCGCCGCATCGACAACCAGCTGCGCGGTCGCTCGGGCCGTCAGGGCGATCCCGGCCTGTCGAAGTTTTACCTCTGCCTCGAGGACGACCTGCTGCGCATCTTCGGCCCCGACACGCTGTTCAGCCGGATGATGAATTCGAACCTCGCCGACGGCGAGGCGATCGGCAGCAAGTGGCTGTCGAAGGCGATCGAGACTGCCCAGAAGAAGGTCGAGGCGCGCAACTACGACGTGCGCAAGCAGGTGGTCGAATACGACGACGTGATGAACGACCAGCGCAAGGTCATCTACGAGCAGCGCGCCGACATCATGGACGCCGACGCCCTCGACGACGTGGTCGTCGACATGCGCCATGACACGATCAACGCCATGGTCGGCGACGCCTGCCCGCCGGGCTCCTACCCCGAGCAATGGGATGTCCAGGGCCTGGCCGCGCGCAGCGCCGACCTGCTTGGCTTCGAGGCGCCCCTGGCCGACTGGATGGCCGAGGACGGGGTCGAACCCGACATGATCGCCCAGCGCCTGGTCGAGGCCGCCGACACGCGCATGGCCGAAAAGAGCGCCGACAACCCGGACCTGTGGCGCCAGGTCGAGAAAAGTGTGCTGCTCGACCGGCTCGATCATCACTGGAAAGAGCACCTCGCCACGCTCGACGCGCTGCGCCAGGTCGTGTTCCTGCGCGCCTACGCGCAGAAGACGCCGATCAACGAGTACAAGCAGGAAGCCTTCAGCCTGTTCGAACGCATGCTTGACGGCATTCGCGAGGACGTCACCCGCATCCTGATGACGAGTGAAATCCGCTTTCCCGATCCCGCCGCCTTCGAGCTACCCGATCTGCCCGACTTCCTGACCAGCCACATCGATCCGCTGACCGGGGTCGACGATGCCAGCACCCCGGGTGCCGCCGCCATGATGGGAGCGCTGGGAAGTGCCGGGTTCGCAGCCGCCGGACAAGCCGATCCCTACGCCGGCCAGGGCCTGTCGCGCAACGCGCCGTGCCCCTGCGGGTCGGGAGAGAAGTACAAGCACTGCCACGGTTCGGCGGGGTAAGCCGCGCTTCGGGGGAGGAGAGGCTGACCGATGATCCTGATCGCCGGCTTCTTCATCACCGCGCTTCTCTACGCCTCTGTCGGCTTCGGCGGCGGATCGACGTACAACGCGCTGCTGGCGCTGAGCGGGTTCGACTACCGGCTGCTGCCGATCGTCAGCCTGGCCTGCAACATCGTGGTCGTCAGCGCCAGCACCGTCCAGTTCGCGCGCGCGGGCGTCACCCCGTGGCGCAAGGCGCTGACTCTGTCGCTGCTGGCGGCGCCGGCAGCGTTTCTCGGCGGGCTGACGCCGATCCGGCAGGAGACCTTCCTGGTCGTGCTCGGCCTCAGCCTGGTCGCGGCGGGGCTGGCGCTGCTGCTGCCGCGCGCCGCAGAGCGCGAGCAGCGCCCGCTGCCGATCGCGCGTCTCGCGCCGGTCGCGGCGGTGCCGCTGGGCTACCTGGCGGGGCTGGTGGGTATTGGCGGCGGCATCTTCTTCGCGCCGCTACTGCACCTTGCGCGGTGGGCCGGGGCGCGGCAGATCGCGGCGACGACGGCGCTGTTCATCCTCATCAACTCGGTCACCGGGCTGCTGGGCCAGCTCGCCAAGTCCGGGCCAGCGGCGTTCGGTCAGGCCGCGGCCGCGCATTGGCCGCTGCTGATCGCGGTGATCGCGGGCGGGCAGATCGGCACGCACCTGGCGGTGCGGCTGCTGCCGGAGAGGGTCATCCGCTGGCTGACCGCGGCGCTGACCGTCTACGCCGGCTCCCGGCTGCTGCTGGGCTGAATCGGCGCGCGCCCGAGAGTTGTGGCCCGAAACGCGAAAAGCCCGCCGTTTCCGGCGGGCTTTTGCAAAATCTGGCTCCCCGAGTTGGATTCGAACCAACGACCAAGTGATTAACAGTCACCTACTCTACCGCTGAGCTATCGGGGAGCAGCCCTCAGGCAGGGGTGCGCCTATAACAGCGCGCGCCCGCTTGGCAAGAGCATCCGCGCGGGCAATTCACGACTGGAACTGTTCGGCGAAAATCCGTTCCTCCAGGCTCTTGCCGGGATCGAACAGCAACGTCAGCTGGCGCTCACGCGCGACACGGACGCGCACCTCGTGGACGTCGCGCAGCTCCTTCTGGTCGGCCACGGCAGCGACGGGGCGCTTTTCAGGCTCGAGCACGCGGAAAGCGATCTCGTAATTGTCGGGAAGAATCGCACCGCGCCAGCGCCGCGGGCGGAACGGGCTGATCGGCGTCAGCGCCAGCATCGCGGAACCCAGCGGCAGGATGGGCCCGTTCGCGGACAAGTTGTAGGCCGTGGAGCCAACCGGCGTGGCCACCAGGATGCCGTCGCCGGCCAGTTCCGGCAGCCTGACCTTGCCGTTGACGCTCACCTCCAGCTTGGCGGTCTGGCGGGTTTCGCGCAGCAGCGAGACTTCGTTGATGGCGCAGAAGGTGGCCTCCTCGCCGCTGCCGGTGGTGGCGGCCATCAGCAGCGGGTTGACCGCGATGCGGCGCGCGCGCGCCACCCGGTCGGCCAGGCTGCGGCGGCTGGCCTGGCGGTTCATGATGAAGCCGATCGTGCCCCAGTTCATCCCGTAGGCCGGGATGACCCGTCCATCGTCGAGCATGTGGTGGAGGGTCTGCAGCATGAAGCCGTCGCCGCCCAGTACGACCGCGACCTCGGCTTCGGCGAGCGGCACGAACTGCGCCTCCTCGGCCAGCGCAGCGGCGGCGTCCTGCGCACGGGCGGTGGGCGAGGCGATCAGGGCAAGGCGCGGCTGGTCCATGACCGAAAGGCTAGGGACGGGGGCGGGTTTTGGCAATCACGCCGCCTTCGTCTCCTCGCGTGTCCTGCTCGCGATCTGGCTGAGGCCCTTGGTCAGCTGCATCAGCCCGTTAAGTCGCGCCCTTGGATCGCCCCAGGCGCGGTTGACGACCAGCTTGTGGTCGGGGCGCAGCTTGATGGTGCCCTCGAGACGCGCAGCGTAGGCGACCAGCCCGGCGGGATCGGGAAACTCGTCGTTGTGGAAGGTAACCAGCGTGCCTTTCGCCCCGACGTCGATCTTGGCGATATTGGCATCGATCGCCTGGCGCTTGATCCCGATCAGCTTGACCAGGTTGGCGGTCGCGGCGGGCAGCTTGCCGAAGCGGTCGATCATCTCGGCGCTGATGGCCTCGATCTCGCGGGCGTCGTCGGCGTCGTTGAGGCGGCGATAGAGCGCCATGCGGACGGCAAGGTCGGGAACGTACTCTTCCGGGATCATGATCGGCGCGTCGACCGTGATCTGCGGGCTGAATCGCTCACGCTCCCTCGACAGGCCGATCTCGCCCGCCCTGGCGGCAAGGATCGCGTCTTCTAGCATCGACTGGTACAATTCGAAGCCGACTTCGCGGATATGGCCCGACTGCTCATCGCCCAGCAGGTTGCCCGCGCCGCGAATGTCGAGGTCGTGGCTGGCAAGCTGGAAACCCGCGCCCAGGCTGTCCAGATCGCCCAGCACCTTGAGGCGCTTTTCAGCGACTTCGGACAGCTGCGTGTCGGCCGGATGGGTCAGGTACGCATAGGCCCGCAGCTTGGAGCGCCCGACGCGCCCGCGCAGCTGATAGAGCTGGGCCAGGCCGAAACGGTCGGCGCGGTGGATGATGATCGTATTGGCGCTGGGAATGTCGAGCCCGCTTTCCACGATCGTGGTCGACAGCAGGACGTCGTACTTCTTTTCATAGAACGCGCCCATTCGCTCCTCGACCTCGGTCGGGCTCATCTGGCCATGGGCGGAGACGGAGCGCACTTCGGGCACGGTATTGCGCAGCCATTCCTCGACTTCGGCCATGTCGGCGATGCGCGGGACGACGATGAAGGACTGGCCGCCGCGATGATGCTCGCGCAGCAGCGCCTCGCGCATCACCATGTCGTCCCATTCCATGACGTAGGTCCTGACCGCCAGGCGGTCGACCGGCGGGGTCTGGATCGTGGACAGCTCGCGCAGGCCCGACATCGCCATCTGCAGCGTCCGCGGGATCGGCGTGGCGGTCAGCGTCAGGACATGGACGTCGGCGCGCAGCTGCTTGAGCTTTTCCTTGTGCGTGACGCCGAAGCGCTGCTCCTCGTCGACGATCACGAGGCCGAGGTCCTTGAACCGCACCGTCTTGGACAGGATCGCGTGCGTCCCGATCACGACGTCCATCGTTCCGTCGGCCAGCTTGTCCTTGGTCTCGGCCGTTTCCTTTGCCGGCACGAGGCGCGACAGGCGCCCGACCTCGAGGGGGAAACCGGCGAAGCGGTCCTTGAAGTTGCTGTAGTGCTGGCGGGCCAGCAGCGTGGTTGGCGCCACCACCGCGACCTGGCGCCCCCCCATGGCGGCCACGAAGGCGGCGCGCAGCGCGACTTCGGTCTTGCCGAAGCCGACATCGCCGCAGACCAGCCGGTCCATCGGGCGGCCGGTGGCAAGGTCGCCCAGCACGTCTTCGATAGCGCGGTCCTGGTCGTCGGTCTCCTCCCACGGGAAGCGGTCGGTGAACTGCTCGAACGAGGCGGCTTCGGGCTGCAGGACCGGAGCCTGGCGCAGCGCGCGCGCGGCGGCGGTCTTGAGCAGTTCGTGCGCGATCTCGCGGATGCGCTCCTTCAGCCGGGCGCGGCGCTTTTGCCAGGCTTCGCCGCCCAGCCGGTCGAGCGCGACGGCTTCGCTCTCGCTGCCATAGCGGGACAGGACCTCGAGGTTCTCGACCGGGATATAGAGCTTGTCGCCGCCGTTGTACTCCAGCATCACGCAGTCGTGCGGGCTATCGCCGACGGGGATCGACTGGAGTCCTTCGTAGCGGCCGATCCCGTGGTCCATGTGGACGACGAGATCGCCCGGGGTCAGCGCCGCCAGTTCGGCCAGGAAGGCGTCCGCGGACTTGCGGCGCTTCTTGCGGCGGACGAGCCGGTCACCCAGGATGTCCTGCTCTGTGACCAGGTCGATCTCGGCATTGGCGAACCCGGTTTCGAGCGGTAGCACCAGCGCCACCGGCGCGCCTCCGTTCTTGCCACTGGCGGCGGCCAGGCCAAGCGCTTCCTGCCAGGTATCCGCCATCACCGGGACGGGGCGAACCGCTTCGCCCAGGATCGCGGCGAGCCGCTGGCGGCTGCCCTCGGTATAGGCGGCCAGGATCGCCTTGCGGCCCTGCGCAGTCGCGCCGGTAAGGTAGCGCGCCGCCGCTTCGTAAACGTTGTCGCCGCGCGCGCGCTCGGGCGCGAAATCGCGGCCCGAGGTGAAGCCAAAGTCAAGGCTGCCGGCGTCGTCGGGGCGGGCGAAGATGTCAGTCTTGTGGATCGGCCGGTCGGCCACCGCCGCGTCGATCTCCTCGCGCGTAAGATACAGCGCGGCGGGTTTCAGCGGACGATAGCTGCCCGCCGCCTTGCCGGCGGTGTCGGTGCGGGCCTGGTAGTAGTCGGCGATGTCCGACAGCCGCTCGTCCGCGGCGCCCAGCGCGGCGCCGTCGGCGACCACGAGGTCGCCCACGGCCAGGTGATCGAACAGCGTGACCAGCTTGTCCTCGAACAGCGGCAGCCAGTGCTCCATGCCCGCCAGGCGGCGACCTTCGCTGACTGCGCCGTACAGCGGATCGGCGGTGGCGTTGGCGCCGAACAGTTCGACATAGCGCGACCTGAAGCGCTTGATCGTCGCCTCGTCGAGCAGCGCCTCGCTGGCGGGCAGCAGCAGGTGTTCGGGCACCGTCCCGGTCGACAGCTGCGTGACCGGATCGAAGGTGCGAAGCGTTTCCAGTTCGTCGCCGAAGAAGTCGAGCCGCAGACCCTGGCCAAGGCCCGAGGGGTAGATATCGAAGATCGACCCGCGCACCGCGTATTCGCCCGCGTCGGCGACGGTGTCGGTGCGC
This sequence comes from Parablastomonas sp. CN1-191, assembly GCF_049354825.1. Lineage (GTDB taxonomy): Bacteria > Pseudomonadota > Alphaproteobacteria > Sphingomonadales > Sphingomonadaceae > Novosphingobium. The sequence goes on from NZ_CP186480.1 coordinate 499,753, forward strand.
GAATAGCCCTGGCGCTGCAGCAGCGCGGTCAGGCTCTCGCGGCCGATTTCCAGTTTCGGCTTCAGCGATCGCACCGATTCGCGCACGCGAAACGGCGTCAGCACGCGCTGCAGCAGCGCGTTGATGGTGGTGACCAGCAGCTGCGGCGCAGCGCCCTTGTTCTGCAGCCGGTGCAGGGCCGCCAGCCGCCGCGCGCTGACCGACAGGGCGGGGCTGGCCCGGTCGTAGGGGAGGCAGTCCCAGGCCGGAAACTCGATCACCTCGATCTCGGGCGCGAAGAAGCCCGCCGCTTCGGCAACACTGCGCATCGCCGCTTCGTCGGCGGCGACGAACACCGCGCGGCCGCTCTTCGCGGCGCGCGCGAGGTCGGCCATGACCAGCGGCTGCGCACCGCGGGCGACGGACGAGAGGGTCAGCGGAGCGGCAGAGGCGGTGATGCGGGCAAGATCGGGCATGAAAGTGGCAAAGTCCTGGCAGACGCGTTGGTTTCCCGCACCTTCGCTACGGGCAACGGCAAGTGCCCCGCGCGCCGGAATATGGCGTGCGGGGAGCGGTTTCGCCCGCCTCCTAGCCGGGCATTTCCACGTAGTCGAGCCGCCGCAGCGCCGCCATCAGCGGCCCATCGAGGCGCGGTGCTGGCGCCGCGACGCCAAGCGCCCAGGCCAGGATATCGACGTCCTGCTCATCCAGCAGCTCCTCGAACCAGTCCAGCGCGGCATCGTCCCAGGCGGCGTGGTAGCGGTCGAAGAAACCGCCGACCACGAAATCGGCCTCGCGCGTGCCGCGGTGCCAGGCGCGGAAGCGGGCGCGGGCGATCCGCGCCTCGCGCGGGGGCTTAGGACCGTCCATCCTACCGGAAGCCGAGGTTCTTGAGCGCGAAGTGGATCTGGAAGGTGTTGCCGCGCCGCGCGTCGCCTGTCGCCACGTAGTCGCGCCGCCAGGTCACGCCCAGTTCCAGGCAATCGTCTTCGTAAGCGACGCCGAGGCGCGTGCGCAGCGGCTGGAATCCGTCGGAGGTGTTGGTCGGATCTTCCGCCCGGTCGGTCAGGTTGATGACCGCCGATCCGAACGCCGACCAGAAGCGCTTGAACTCGATCCGGCCAGCCAGGCGCAGCTCCTCGCGGTCCTGCAAATCCTCGACCGCGGTGATATCGCGGTTGAGCCGCAAGTAGCCGACCTCGGCATAAGTCCCGGCGGTGCCGACCGCGGCGTCGAACTCGTTGCGGCGGACGGTGAAGCTGTCCTTGTCGAGCCGGAAGCGGTGCGTGACCTTGATATAGTCCTTGAAGCGCACTTCCGTGCGGCCGACGATGTCCGACAAGCGGTCGGCCAGGCCGGTGCCGCTGGGCAATAGCGAATTGTCGTGCGTCAGGCGGTAGGACTGTCCGATGGTCGTGGCGATCCGAAGGCCCGGCCGCTCAAGCTGCCAGTCGAGACCATACGTCACGCGCGCGCCGCCCTCGACCCGGTCGTAGCCGGGGAAGCGGTTGAGCGCAAAGAGGTTGGAATCTTCCAGGTCGACCGCGCGGGCGTCCTCGTTGGGAACGTTTAGATTGGGCACTTCAGGGCTGGCGACCAGCTGGATACGCGGGGTCAGCACCTGGGTGCCGCCCAGGAATTCGCCGATCAGCGGCCACTTGAGGTCGGCCGCCGCGGTAGCGAAGGCGCGATGCTCCCACCCGGGATTGCCGCGATAGACCGCGGTCGAGGTCAGGAAGTTCTCATCCGAATGGTAGAGGTCGGCGCGGGCCAGCGCGGTCAGCGTCAGTTCCTGGCCCCATGGCGTGATCCGGCGCATCTCCCACTGGGCCCGGGCGAAGGCGCGCTGGGTGTCCTGACCTTCGCGCCGCGTGATCGCCAGGGTGTTGAGTTGCAGCTCAACCCGGCCGCCCAGGACGGGATCGGCCAGGCGCTGGCGCCAGTCGAGTTCGGGCAGGGCAATCGGCACCTGGCCCTGGGTGTCGCCCACGCGCAGGGTCTGCGTGGCCCACCCGGCCAGCGAGAAATAACTGTCGGTGGCAATCCGCTCAAGATCGACCATCGAGCGCAGCCGGTCGTCGCGGCTGATGTCGTAGCGGCGCAGGAACGTACGGTCTGAAGCGACGCGAATCGAAGCGGTCAGGCTCCAGTACGGGTCGAACTGCAGCTTGCCGTTGGCGAATACATAGCCGCGAAAATCAGTCTGGCTGGTCGGCGCGCCCGAAATCGTGATGCGGCGGCTGCGGGTGGCATAGCCGGTCACCTGGAAGGCGCCGATGCCCAGCAACTGGCGGTACTGGGCCGACACCATCGGCAGCGCCTTGGTGTAGACATAGCCGGTCACGCCCAGGTCGGCGCTGTCCGACAGCTTGACGTAATAGGTGTCCGAAAGCTCGACCCCGTTCGAGGCCGACAGGCGAATGTCGGGGACCAGCAGGCCCGAGACCGCGCGGCCGTCGGTGGAGATCGTCAGCCCCGGCAGCGGCACCAGCCCGATCCCGAACACTTCCAGGCGGGCGTTGCGGAACTGCACGCGCTTGGTCTGCGGGTTGTACACCACCCGCTGGGCAGTGATCCGCCAGCTTGGCTTCTTGGGGCAACCATTGCCGTCCTCGACCGCGCAGGCGGTGTAGGCAGCCTTGGTCAGCAGGATGCTGCCATTGGCGTCACGCTCGCCGCGAACCGCGGCCAGGCGGCCGCCTTCGCGCAGGGCCAGCAGCAGATTGTCGATGCCCCCGGCCTTGAGTTCGTCCGTCAGTTCGACCCGGTCGGAAAACAGCTGGTTGCCGTCCTGGTCGACGAAGCGGACGTTGCCGGTGGCGACGATCTGGCCGCTCTTGCGGTTATAGGTGATCGCGTCGGCGCGCACCGACTGGTCTTCGCGTCGCAGCACGACGTTGCCGGTGGCGGTGATTGTGTCGGCATCGGAATTGTATTCCACGCCGTTGGCCTCGAACCCGATGCGATCGGCGTCGGCGGTCGGGGCGGGGCCGCCGACCACGGGCGGCGTGGGCGGGACCGGCTGGGCCAGCGGATCTGCGCTTTGCGTGGGGGAGACGGCGGCGTCCTGCGCCAGCGCGGGCGTCGCTGACAGCGTCAGCGCCAGCACGGCGGCACCGCCGCGCCACCTTTGCCGAAGAATCGAAAGGGCCGGCAACCGGGGCCGCGAACGGGGGACCATGGCTTGCCTATCGCACCGGCGCGCCCTAACTGCAATGCCATCCAACCCGCCGGGCGCCGCGGTCGCCGTGCTTTCGATCCCGGCCAGCAATACAGGCTTTTCCCCATGCAGATCGTCTTCGCCTCCGCCGCCGCACCCGCCGGTCCCGTTGCCCGTGTCGTCGGCCAGGACTCGCTCCCTGCCGACCTCGCGCCGGTTATGGCGGAGGCTGCGCGCGCGGCTCGTTTCACCGGCAAGACCGGGCAGCTGGTCGAAGCCTTCGTGGCGAACGGCGAGGCGGTCTCCTGCCAGGTGCTGGTGGGTTCGGGCAAGGACGCCGAGGGGCGCAGCGGCGCGCTTGAGCGCGCCGGCGCCGCGCTCGCCGCCAAGTACGGGTGCTCGGGTGCGAAGGCCCTGACGATCGATTTCACCGGCAGCAGCCTGTCGGCGGCGGACGTGGCGGCGGTGCTGCTTGGCGCGCGGCTGCGTTCGTGGCGCCACGACGCGTATCGGACCAAGCTGCCCGATGAGCAGAAGCGCACGCTGGAAACGATCACGGTCGTCGGCGCACCTGACGGCGCCGAAGCGGCCTGGCAGGTCGAGGCGGCGCTGGCCGAGGGGCTCGATCTGACGCGCGAACTGGTCGCGGAGCCCGCGAACATCATCTACCCCGAGACATTCGTCGAGCGTGTGACCGCCCGGCTCGAGGGCAGCGGCGTCACCGTGGAGGTCCTTGACGAGAAGGCGATGAAGGCTCTCGGCATGGGCGCGCTGCTGGGCGTCGCGCAGGGCTCGGCGCGCCCGCCGCGGCTGCTGGTCATGCGCTGGAACGGCGGCGGCGATGCGCAGCCGACCGCGTTTGTCGGCAAGGGCGTAACCTTCGACACCGGCGGCATCAGCCTGAAGCCGCCGGCCGGAATGGAAGACATGAAGTGGGACATGGGGGGCGCCGGCGCGGTCGCCGGCACGATGCTGGCGCTAGCCAGGCGCAAGGCGAAGGCCAACGTCGTCGGCGTGTGCGGCCTGGTCGAGAACATGCCCGACGGCAACGCCCAGCGCCCGGGCGACGTGGTCACCACGATGGACGGCCAGACGGTCGAGGTGATCAACACCGATGCCGAGGGGCGGCTGGTGCTGTGCGACGCGATCACCTGGGTGCAGGAAAAGATCAAGCCCGCCCGCATTGTCGACCTGGCCACACTGACCGGGGCGATGATCATCTCGCTGGGGCATGAGCACGGCGGCCTGTTCTCCAACGACGATGCCCTGGCCGATGGACTGGTCGCGGCCGGCAAGGCCAGCGGCGACAAGCTGTGGCGTTTCCCGCTTTCGCCTGCCTACGACAAGCTGATCGACAGCCCGATCGCCGACATGAAGAACGTCGGCCCGCGCGAAGGCGGCTCGATCACCGCGGCGCAGTTCATCCAGCGCTTCGTCAAGAAGGGGATGCCGTGGGCGCACCTCGACATTGCCGGAATGGTCTGGGCGTCCAAGCCCGGCGCCACCTGGGACAAGGGCGCGACCGGGTTTGGCGTGCGCGTGCTCGACCGCTTCGTGCGCGACACGCTCGAGAGTTGAGGCGCCGTGCCGCGCATGCGGCGCAAGGCGGACTTGCCGAGCAAGACCTGCGTCGGCTGCGGCCTGCCGTTCGCGTGGCGCAGGAAGTGGGCGCGCGACTGGGAGCAGGTCAAGTACTGCTCCGAGCGGTGCCGGCGGGGAACGTCAGGAAAGGCGGGCGGGTGAAGGTCGATTTCTACCAGCTCAGCCGCGATCCCGCGGACATCGCGCTGGCCGCCCTGGCCCGCGCGACGCTGTCCGCGGGGGAGCGGATGCTGGTGGTAAGTGCCGAGGCCGGCCTGCTGGCCGCGATCGACACCGCGCTGTGGACGCAGCGGCCCGAAAGCTTCCTGGCGCACGGCTTTGCCGGCGGTCGCGATGACGAGCGCCAACCGATCCTGCTGTCCGACACGTGCGAGGCCGCCAACGGTGCGCGCTTCGTGGCGCTTGCCGACGGGCGCTGGCGCGACGAGGCGCTGGGTTTCGAGCGCGTGTTCCTGCTGTTCGACAAGGCGACGATCGAGGATGCCCGCGCCCGCTGGCGCGCGCTGGACGCCGCCGAAGGGGTCGAACGCCGCTACTGGGAGCAGGTCGGCGGCAAGTGGGAACAGCGCGCCTGACGCGCGCGCCTTGCCGCGCCGGCGGTTCCCGGCTAGGGGCGCGCGCAAATCAACCACAATCCGTTTCGCAAGGAAGACTGCAATGGCGGCCACCCGCACCTTTTCGATCATCAAGCCCGATGCCACCCGCCGCAACCTGACCGGCGCCGTCACCAAGATGCTGGAAGACGCCGGCCTGCGCGTCGTCGCCTCCAAGCGCATCCACATGACCCGCGAGCAGGCCGAGGGCTTTTACGCGGTTCACAAGGAACGCCCCTTCTTCGGCGAACTGGTCGAGTTCATGACCAGCGGCCCGGTCGTGGTCCAGGTGCTCGAGGGTGAGAACGCCATGCAGCGCAACCGCGACATCATGGGCGCCACCAATCCCGCCAACGCCGAACCGGGCACGATCCGCAAGGAACTGGCCGAATCGATCGAGGCCAACACCGTGCACGGCTCGGATTCGGACGAGAACGCGGCGATCGAAATCGCTTACTTCTTCAAGCCCGAAGAAATCGTCGGCTAATCCGTCAAGGTTTCGCGAATGATGGGCCGCCGGAGCGATCCGGCGGCCTTTTTCGCGGCCTTAGAAGGCGTCGGCAGCGTCCAGCAGCGCGGTCAGCCGCCGGGGCGCGACGCTGCGCCAGCTGCGTTCGAGCCGGTCGGCGACGGTGTCCCAATCGGTGTCGCCCAGGTCGAGCCGGATCGCGATCCAGCCATCGCCGAAGTATGCGGGGCGGAAATAGCGCGCCTCGTCCATGTCGATGAGCGCCGCCTGCTCGTCGGCGCCGCTGATCTTGACCAGCAGCGCGATACGCCCGTCGCCGTGGTGATCGACGGCCACGTAGGCGAACTTCTTGCCTTTCGCGATCCCGAAGCAGGGCATCCCGTGGCTGACGACCTCGTCGCTCTCGGGCAAGCCAAGCGCACGGGCACGAACCTGGGCGACCAGGTATTCGGGCGAACGCTCACGCATGACGTAGCCTGCCAGGCAGCGCGAATAGAGCTGGTGCTCGGCGATCAGCACCCGCGCGGCAAGCGTATCGGGCGTGTCGCCCGGCAGGATCGCTACCGGGGTCTGGCCCAGCACCGGTCCATCGTCGAGCGCCGGGGTGACGACATGGACGCTGCAGCCGCCGTGCGAATCGCCGTTGACGAGCGCCTGGTGGTGCGTGTGCAATCCCTTGTACAGCGGCAGCAACGACGGATGGACGTTCAGGATCCGGCCCTCCCAGCGCACCACGAAGTCTTCGGTCAGCACGCGCATGTAGCCGGCAAGCGCCACGAATTGCGCGCCCGCATCGCGCAGGGCGGCATCAAGGCGGGCCTCGTGCGCGGGGCGGTCCATGCCCTTGTGCGACAGCGCGAACGTCGCGACTCCCTCGGCCGCGGCCAGATTCAGCCCGGCAGCTCCAGGGTCATTGGCGGCGACGAGCACGATCTCGTACGGGCAATCGGCGGCGCGGCTGGCATAGAGCAGCGCGGCCATGTTGGTGCCGCTGCCCGAGATCAGGACGGCGACCCGCGCCCGTGGCCGCGCGGCGTCAACCAACGTGCGAGGCTTCCCAGGGCTCGCGCGCGCTCCAGGTCCCGGCGCTGCCCGACACCGTGCAGCCGCGCGGGCCGGGCACGATCTCGCCGACGCGCAGGACGGTTTCGCCTGCCGCCTCCAGTTCCTCGACCACGCCGTGAACGTCGTCGTGACCGACCGCGAGAATCATCCCGATCCCGCAATTGAAGGTGCGCGCCATTTCGGCCGGCTCGATCCCGCCTTGCGCCTGCAGGAACGCCATCAGGCGCGGCTGCTCCCAGGCGTCGGCGTCGATCATCGCGTGGAGACCTTCGGGAAGAACGCGCGGGACGTTCTCCAGCAACCCTCCGCCGGTGATGTGGGCCAGCGCGTGAATGCGGCCTGCCCGGACCTGTGGCAGCAGGCTCTTCACGTAGATTCGCGTCGGCTCGATCAGGTGGTCGACCAGAACGCGATCGGCGTCGAACAGCGCCGGGCGGTCCATCTTCCAGCCCTTGTCGGCGGCAAGGCGGCGGACCAGCGAATAGCCGTTGGAGTGGACGCCCGAGCTGGCCAGGCCGATCAGGACGTCGCCCGCCGTCACGCGGTCGCCGGTGAGTTGCTCTCCCCGTTCGACTGCGCCGACGCAGAAACCGGCGAGATCGTAGTCGCCCGGCGCGTACATGCCCGGCATCTCGGCCGTCTCACCGCCGATCAGCGCGCAGCCGGCAATGCGGCAACCCTCGGCGATGCCGGCGACGACACGCTCGGCGATCCCGGGCTCGAGCTTCCCGGTGGCGAAATAGTCGAGAAAAAACAGCGGTTCGGCGCCCTGGACGATCAGGTCGTTGACGCACATCGCGACCAGGTCGATGCCAATCCGGTCATGGCGGTCGTGATCGATCGCCAGCTTTACCTTGGTGCCGACCCCGTCGTTGGCGGCAACCAGCAGCGGGTCGCGGTAACCGGCCGCGCGCGGATCGAAAAAGGCGCCGAACCCGCCCAGTTCCGCATCTGCGCCCGGTCGCGCGGTCGATCGGGCAAGTGGTCCGATCGCCTTGACCAGCGCGTTGCCGGCGGCGATCGACACGCCGGCGGCCTCGTAAGTGTAAGGGGTTTTCCCCGAGCTTTCCGGCGCCTTGTCTGACATGGCCGCGCGCCTAGCCTTTTCGCGCTTGGATTTCCATGACCGTTTGGGCAAAAGGCCCTCCGTATCCCCGATGGCATTCGCGCTCGTTCCTTCCGGCCCACGGTGGCGTCCCGGCCCCGCAGCCGCCCGCAAGCGCGCGCTTGCGCTAGGCGCTGCGGCGCTCGGCGTGCTGGCGCTGATCGCAGGGCCGGCGCTCGTGGCGCAGATCGAGGGTGATCGCGGCATCATCCCGATCGCCGGTTCGCAGGACATCCAGGTCGACGATGTCCAGGTCGAGACCACCGGCGCCACCGCCGACGAGGCCCGCCTCAACGGCTGGCACGAGGCTCAGCGCAAGGCGTGGGAGAAGATCGGCGGGCCCGCCATGCCCGATGGCCAGATCGAATCGATGGTCTCCGCCGTGGTCGTCCAGCGCGAGCAGATCGGCCCGCGGCGTTATATCGCCACGCTGGGCGTCATTTTCGACCGCACGCGGGCCGGGCAATACGTCGGCGCCGGGGACGGTCAGGCCCATCGCTCGGCGCCGCTGCTGGTGATCCCGGTGCTTTACGAAGGCGGCACCGCGCAGGTCTATGAAGTGCGCGGCGCATGGCAGCGCGCATGGGCGAACTTCCACATCGGTGCCAGCCCGATCGACTATGTCCGTCCGGTCGGCAACGGCAGCGATTCGCTGCTGATCACCGCCGGCCAGCCGGCGCGGCGCAGCCGCCTGTGGTGGCGCAACGTCCTTGACCAGATGGGCGCCAGCGACGTCATCGTGCCCGAGGCCCGGCTCGAGCGGGAGTGGCCGGGCGGGCCGGTCCACGGGACGTTCACGGCCCGCTACGGCCCCGACAACACCTGGCTCGGCAACTTTACGATGACCGCGCCCGACGAAGCGTCGCTGCCCAAGATGCTGGCGCAGGCCGTGGTGCGGATCGACGGAATGTATGCCCGCGCGCTCAGCGACGGGCTGCTCAAGCCCGATCCGACCCTGGAAGCGCAGCGGCCGTCGCTGGACCCGGCTTTGGCGTCGCTGATCGCGGCGGCCGATGCCGCCGATCGCCCCGCCGCCGCGCCAACCGCCGCGCCCAGTACCGCCGCCACCGAGGCGCCGACCCAGGGCACGCTGGTGACGATCCAATTCGCCTCGCCCGATGCCGCAGCCGTCGACGCCACATTGACCGCGGTCCGTTCGGTTCCGGGGGTCGAATCGGCGGCGACGTCCAGCCTGGCGCTGGGCGGGACGTCGGTGATGCGCGTTGGTTTCAGCGGCGACACGGCCAACCTGGCCGCCGCGCTGAAACTGCGCGGTTACACGGTGTCCGGCGGCGGCACGTCGTTCACGATCAAGAAGTAGCGGGATGGCTCAGATCGCCTTGCCGCTGGCGGGGACGGGCGCAGCGCCGCAGCGCATCGTGGTGGGCTCTGCCAACGCCGCCGTCCTCGAAGCGCTCGCCACGCCAGGCTCATGGCCTTTCCGCACCGCCATCCTGGCCGGACCGCCGCGCTCCGGCCGCAGCCTGATCGCGCGATGGTTCGAGGAAAACGGCCTTGGCGAGGCGATCGACGACGCGCAGGCCTGCGCGGAGGACGACCTGTTCCACCGCTGGAACCGCGCGCAGGAAAGCGGCGTGCCGCTGCTGCTGGTGGTGTCGCCCGGCCACTGGGGTATCGCGCTGCCCGACTTGCGTTCGCGCCTGAAGGCCGCGCTCCACCTGGAGATTGCGGCGCCCGACGACGCGATGCTGGCCGACCTGATCGCGGTCCATGCCGCGCAGCGCGGGCTTGCGCTGGGGCCTGAGGCGGCGGCCTACCTTGTCCCGCGAGGGCCGCGTTCCCACCTTGGGATCGAGCGCCTGGTGACGGTGATCGACCGGCTGAGCCTTGAGCGCAAGCAAGCGCCGACGCTGTCGATCTGGCGCGATGCGCTGGAAGAGGTCGTCGGCGCCGAGCAGCCACGCTTGCTTTAGCGGCGCTTTGAAAGGAAAATGGTGCGATGGCACAGCGGCTGATATCGTACCTGGATTCGATCGTGGCGCGCGACCCGGCTCCGCGATCGCGCTGGGAAGTGCTGCTGTACCCCGGCGTGCTTGCGGTTGGCCTGCACCGCGTAGCTCACTGGCTATTCGAAGGGCGGCTGTTTTTCCTGGCCCGCTTCGTCAATCACCTCGCCCGGTTCCTGACCGCGATCGACATCCATCCCGGCGCCAAGGTCGGGCGCAACCTGTTCATCGATCACGGCTTCGTGGTGATCGGCGAAACGGCCGAAATCGGTGACGACGTCACGATCTACCAGGGCTCCACGCTGGGCGGGACCAATCCCACCAACGGGCAGGGCGGCAAACGTCACCCGACCCTTGGCAACGGCGTGATCGTCAGCCTGGGCGCGGCGATCCTGGGGCCGATCATGGTCGGCGCCGGCGCGCGGATCGGTGCCAATGCGGTCGTCACCAAGGATGTGCCCGAGGGCGCGACGATGATCGGCATCCCCGCCAAGCCGACCCCGGTCGAGGTGACCGAGGAGACCACCGGGTTCGTCCCCTATGGCACGCCTTGCAGCGAGCGCTTCGACCCCGCGACGCAAAAGCTTGAAATACTGCAGTGCGAGATCGAAACCCTGCGCGGGCGGCTGGCCGACTTCATCGCCGAGCGTGAGGCGGCAAAGCCGCGCAAGCGCGCCGCCAAGCCAGCTGCCGACAGCGAAAGCGACGCCGCGGCTTGAGCGCGACGATCACGCCGTTTCCGCTTGGCGGGAAAGCCGCGTTGCAGGTCGGTTTCGACCGCGACGAGCTGCAGCGCATCCTCGACCTGTACGGTCGCATGGTTGCCGCCGGCGAATGGCGCGACTACGCGATGGACTTCGGACGCGATGCGGCCAGCTTTTCGGGCTTTCGCCGCGCCGCCGAGCGGCCGGCCGCGCGGATCGAAAAGCGTCCTGCGCTGCGCGGCAAGCAAGGGATGTGGACGTTGTTCGGCGAAGCGGGCCAGGTCCTCAAGCGCGGACACGAGCTGCCCGGCGTGCTCTATCCGCTGGAGCGCAAGCTGCTCAAGGTCGTGGACGCCTGAGCGCGCGAGGGAAGCAGGGCACCATGGCCCCGCTTCCCTGCATTACCGTCAGGCTATCGCCAGTCGCGGCTCGGGCAGGCGGGCCTGCACGCCGACGGGAAGCTGCGTGACGATCGCGGCGCGGATCGTGCTCCAGAACGCCGACAGCATCAGCAGCGCGCTGCCTATAACCAGGCCGGTGATCGCGAAGTTCAATTCGACCATGCCGAATTGGCGGAACAGCCAGGTCATCGAGATCAGCACATAGGCCAGCGCCGATACGAGGAGCGCCCGGCGATCGACCGCCAGTGCCACAAGGCCGAGCAGCGCGTAAATTGCCAGCACCCCTGCTGCAGACAGCACGGTGACGTTGGCCCCGTCGGTCACCCCCAGCCAGTTGAACAGCGGGTGTGCGATCATCGGCGCGGCCAGCAGATGCAACCAGAACGCGACGTCGCTGCGCCGGGTCTCGCGCGCGCGATCGGAAATATCCCACCGCATCGCCAGCGCGAACACCGCGATGCCGGCGGCAAAAACCAGCGGCAGCAGCACGCGTTCGGCACCGTCGCCCGTGGCGGGCGCCACCGCCGCTATGATCAGCGCGACAACCGTGGCGGCCGCGGCCGCGGCACCGGCGGCCACCGTGATCGGCACCATGAAGCGGCGCCAGTGGATCCAGGCTGCGGCCGCGCCGAGGATGGCGATTCCCGCACCGATCAGCGCACCCGTCCGGTTGGACGGGTCCATCTGCGATTCCGCCAGGATATTGATCGGCACTGCGATGACACCGCCGACAAAGGCCAGCATCAGCACGATCGAGGGCAGCGCCATGCGGCGCTGGCGGGTGAAGTATTCGGCCATGCCCCAAGCCGCGCCCGCGACCAGCAGCCCCGCCACGCCCGGCGCCACCGCGGCGCCGATGCCGGCACAGGCGCCGAGCATGAGCAACGCCGCGATGGTGACGAAGATATCGTTGAAACCGCTGAGAAGGCGGAAGTGCTCTTCATCGGCGACCGGCGCCTGCCGCAGGCCCAGGGCATGCGCGTGAAGCCCCTCGGCCGCGTCGCGGCTCAGCACGCCGGCGGCGACCGCGGACTCTATGTCTGCTTGCGAATACATGGACATTCTCCCCTGTCGATCGGGGGAGAATGCCCAAAGTGTATTAGCGCGTCAATACAGTAAGGCGCCCTGCGCCTAGTCTTGCGCCAGCTTGCCCAGCGCCTGCATGACGACCTGCGACTGCTCGGCGCCGGACTGGGGGACGATCTCGCCGGTCCGGTCGGTAATCTCTGCCCAGTGCGCGGCGATTCCCTCGGGCGTGCGCTCGGCCGGGGGCAGCGCGATGCCGGGAGTCAGGGTAACGTAGGCGGCGTGGTAGGCGCCGGCACCTGCACCGGCGATCACGTTGGTGGGCGCGTCCTCGCTTACCAGGAACAGCGCCATCGGGGCGACGTTCTCGGGCGCTAGGGCGTGGAAGAACGCCTCCGGCATGCCCAGGTCTTCGGTCATGCGCGTGCCCGCGACCGGGGCCAGCGTGTTGACGCGTACGTTGTACTTCGCGCCTTCCAGCGCCAGCGTCTTGGTCAGGCCGGCCAGGCCCAGCTTGGCGGCGCCGTAGTTGGACTGGCCGAAATTGCCGAACAGTCCGGTCGACGACGCGGTCATCAGGATGCGGCCATAGTTCTGTTCGCGCATCAGGTCCCACACCGCCTTGGTGCAATTGGCCGAGCCCATCAGGTGGACCTGCACGACGAGGTCGAAGTCCTCCATGGTCATTTTCACGAACGTGCGGTCGCGCAGGATGCCGGCGTTGTTGATGAGGACGTGGACGCCGCCCCATTTTTCCTTCGCCTTCGCGACCATTTCTTCCATCTGGGCAAACTCGGTCACGCTGCCGCCGTTGGCCATCGCCTCGCCGCCGGCGGCCCGGATTTCCTCAACCACCTTGAGCGCGGCGTCCGAATGGCCGGTGCCGTCGCGCGATGCGCCCAGGTCGTTGACGACCACCTTGGCGCCGCGCTTGCCGAGTTCGAGCGCGTAGGCGCGCCCCAGCCCGCCGCCGGCGCCGGTGACGATCGCGACGCGGTCCTTGAACGAAATGGTCATGTCAGTCTCTCCGTCTTGGCTGCCGTCCCGGGGAGGGGGAATAGGGCCGCGATGGCACGGCGCGGCGCGGGTTTCAACCGCCCCGGCCGGAGCGCCGCTTGCCGTAGCGGCAATGGGCGCCGGGGCGAATCGGTCCCGCGACCAAGGGCGACAAAGAGCCGGTGGAAAGCGCCGCGATTTGCTGCCATGGCGCGCGGATGATGGAACGTGACCTCGCGATCGTCGTCCTTGCCGCGGGCAAGGGCACGCGCATGAAAAGCGACTTGCACAAGGTGCTGCACCCGATCGCCGGCCAACCGATGGTCGAGCATCTGCTGGCCAGCGCGGCACAGCTTTCGCCCGCGCGCCAGGCGGTCGTCGTCGGTTCGGGCCGCGAACAACTCGAAGCAGCGTTGGGCGGGCGCGCGGCGATCGTCGTGCAGGAGCCACAGCTTGGCACCGGGCACGCGGTTCTCCAGGCCGAAAGCGCGCTGGCCGGCTTCGACGGCGATGTGCTGGTCCTCTACGGGGACGTCCCGTTCGTGCGCGCCGCGACGATGCGCGCGATGGTGGAGCGGCTCCATGCGCCCGATAGCCCGGCCGTGGTGGTCCTGGGCTTCGAACCCGCGGACACGCTGCAATACGGCCGGGTGCTGGCGCACGAGGACGGCCGCATCGCCAAGATGGTCGAGCACAAGGACGCGACGGACGATGAGCGCGCCTGCCGGCTGTGCAATTCCGGGCTGATGGCGGCCCGTGCCAGCGACCTTTTCGCCTTGCTGCACGATGTCGGCAACGCCAACGCGGCGGGCGAATACTACCTCGTCGACGTGGTCAACATCGCCAATGCGCAGGGCCGCAGCAGCGCGGTGGTTGTAACGGACCGGTCGGACGAAGTCGTCGGCATCAATAGCCGGGCCGAGCTGGCCGAGGCCGAGGCGCAGTGGCAAGCCTTCCGGCGCACCGAGGCGATGGACGCGGGCGTAACGCTGCGTGCCCCCGACACCGTCTTCTTCAGCTTCGACACTGACCTGGGCCGGGACGTGACGGTGGAGCAGAACGTGGTTTTCGGGCCGGGCGTCACTGTGGCCGACGGTGCGACGATCAGGGCATTTTCCCATCTCGAGGGGGCGCGCGTCGGCGCCGGCTGCCAAGTCGGGCCTTACGCCCGGCTGCGGCCCGGCGCGGTGCTTGAAGCCAAGGCCCGCGTCGGCAATTTCGTCGAAATCAAGAACGCGGTGATGGGGGTTGGCGCCAAGGCCAATCATCTGGCCTACGTCGGCGACGCCGATGTCGGTGCGGGCGCCAACATCGGCGCGGGTACGATCACCTGCAATTACGACGGCTATTTCAAGCACCGCACCATCATCGGAGAGCGTGCCTTTATCGGTTCGAACAGTGCGCTGGTGGCGCCCGTTCGCATCGGCGCCGACGCCATCGTCGCTGCCGGCAGCGCAGTCAGCCGCGATGTCGGCGAGGGAGAACTGCGGATGGTGCGCGCCGAACAGCTGGTGAAACCGGGCTGGGCCGATCGCTTTCACGATGCCATGAAAAAGAAAAAGGGCTTAAAGGCCTGATTTCGCTACCCTAACGAAAGTACAGCGCTGCCATGTGCGGAATTATCGGAATTGTCGGCACCGCGCCCGTCGCCCCCCGGTTGGTCGAAGGGCTGCGGCGCATGGAGTATCGCGGCTATGATAGCGCGGGGGTCTGCACGATCGATCATGGCGAACTGATCCGCCGCCGCGCGCCTGGCAAGCTGATGAACCTGGTGGCCGAGCTGGAGGTTCACCCGGCGCCCGGCCACACCGGCATCGCCCACACCCGCTGGGCCACGCACGGTGCCCCGACCGCGGCCAATGCGCACCCCCATGCCACCGGCGAGCTGGCATTGGTCCATAACGGCATCATCGAGAATTTCCGCCAGCTCAAGGAAGGATTGACCGCCCGCGGCCGAACTTTCGAGAGCGAAACCGATACCGAGGTCGTCGCTCATCTCCTTTCGGAACGGGTCGAGGCCGGCGAAAGCCCGGAGGCTGCCGTCGCCGCCGTATTGCCGCAGCTGCGCGGCGCCTTCGCGCTGGCGATCGCGTTCCGCCAGTTCCCCGACATGCTGATCGGCGCCCGGCTGGGATCGCCCTTGGTGGTAGGCTACGGCGAGGGCGAGACCTATCTCGGCTCCGACGCGCTGGCGCTGGCGCCCCTGACCCAGCGGATCACTTATCTCGAGGAAGGGGACTGGGTGATCATCACGCGCGACGGCGCACAGATCCGCGACGCCGACAACAACCCCGTCGCGCGTGAAATCGTCACCTCGGGCGCGTCGGCCATCGCCACCGAGAAGGGCAATTATCGCCACTTCATGCAGAAGGAGATCTTCGAGCAGCCCACCGTCGTCGCCCAGACGCTGCACAGTTACGTGCGCCAGGGCGATCAGTCGGTGGCGCTGCCGCAATTCGATTTCGACCTGTCCGCGATACGCCGCGTCACCATCGTCGCCTGCGGGACCAGCTATTACGCCGGGATGGTCGCGAAATACTGGTTCGAGCAGTTCGCGCGCGTGCCGGTGGACATCGATTTCGCATCCGAGTTTCGCTACCGCGAGCCGGTGCTTGAGCCGGGCGGGCTGGCCCTGTTCATCTCGCAATCGGGCGAAACCGCGGACACGCTGGCGGCGCTGCGGCACTGCAAGGCGGAAGGCCAGACCATCGCGGTCGTCGTCAACGTGCCGACCAGTTCGATGGCGCGCGAGGCCGACCTGCTGCTGCCGACGCACGCCGGGCCAGAGATCGGCGTCGCCTCGACCAAGGCGTTTACGTGCCAGTTGGCGGTGCTCGCCGCACTGTCGGCGCACCTGGCGGTGAAGAAGGGGCGGATGAACCGCGCCGAGGAAATCGCGGTCGTCTCGCACATGCTGCAGGTGCCCGCCGCGCTCAACGCCGCGCTCGACCACGACGAGGAAATCGCCGCCATGGCGCACCTGATCGCGCCGGCCCGCGACGTGCTGTACCTGGGCCGCGGCGCGGACTTTCCGCTCGCACTTGAAGGGGCGTTAAAACTCAAGGAAATCAGCTATATCCATGCTGAAGGTTATGCTTCGGGCGAGATGAAGCACGGCCCGATCGCGCTGATCGACGAGAGCGTGCCGGTGATCGTGCTGGCGCCGTCGGGACCGCTGTTCGAGAAGACCGTCTCCAACATGCAGGAAGTGCGCGCGCGCGGCGGCAAGATCGTGCTGATTTCCGATGCCGAGGGCCTGGCCGAAGCCGGCGACGACTGTATCGCGACCATCGAGATGCCGCGCGTGCATCCGCTCATCGCGCCGATCGTCTACGCGGTGCCGGTGCAGTTGCTGGCGTACCACGTTGCGCTGGTGAAGGGCACCGACGTCGACCAGCCGCGCAACCTGGCCAAATCCGTCACCGTCGAGTGAACTATAGCCGCGCCAGCAGTTCGCGGGCGAACTGGCTGAGCGTATCGTCGCGCGCGCCCATGACCACCACGCGGTCACCCGGGCGGGCGATGGCGGCGATGCGGTCGGCGCAGGCGGCGCGGTCGGCAATATGTTCGGCTTCGCCGCCGGCGGCGCGGATCGCGGCGGCAATCTCCGCGCTGCCGACGCTGCGATCGGTAGTGCCGCCGAAGTAGACCGGATCGCACAGCAGGGTGCGGTCCTCGCTGCCGAGCTCGGCGGCAAAGGTCTGCGCCAGTTCCGCGCCCATCTGCCGCAGCGGACCGTAGCCATGCGGCTGGAAAAACGCGATCACCCGCCCCGGATGTGCCTTGAGCGTGCGCAGCGTCGCGGCGACCTTGTCGGGGTTGTGGCCGAAATCGTCGATCACGGTCACGCCGCCTGGCGAGGCGCCGACGATGTCGAAGCGCCGGGCCAGCCCGGCATAGCCTGCCAGCGCCGCGCAGGTTTTCGCCACCGGCAAGCCGGCCGCGTCGCAGGCGGCGATCGCGGCGAGGGCATTGGCCAGGTTGTGGCGTCCCGGGACCTGGAGCGCGAGCGCATGCCGCGACTGGTCCCGGCGATCGACCACGACCGCGTCCAGGGTGGTGGCCCCTTGCGTGAAATGGTCGACGCCGATGTCGGCCGCCGGGTTGTCGATTGCGAAAGTGATCGCGCGGCGCGCTCGCGAGGCCAGTGCAAGCGATTCAACATCGTCGGCATTGATGGCGGCGGTGCCCGCGTGCGCGAGAAAGGCGCCGAACAGCTCACGCAGCTCCTCCAGCGACTTGTGGTCGAGGGTGACGTTCCCGAGCACGGCCACGGCGGGACGGTAAAGCGCGATCGAACCGTCGCTCTCGTCGACCTCGGACACGAACAGGTCGCCGCCGCCGACCCGGGCCGAGGCGAACGGCGCATCGGGGGCGACGAAGTTCTTCATCACCGCGCCGTTCATGATCGTGGGGTCGCGGCCGCAGGCGGTGAGCGCCCAGCCGATCATGCCGGTGACGGTCGACTTGCCGCTGGTGCCGCCCACGGCAATGCCGCTGCCCGCGGCGTTGAACAGGCGCGCCAAAAGATCGGCGCGGCTCATCCGTTGGCAGCCCAGTTCGGCAGCGCGGACAACCTCGGGCACCGTGTCCTCGACCGCGGCAGACGCGACCAGTCGCTGCTCGGGCGAGACGATCCCGCTGCCGTCCTGCGGGTGCAGCGCGAAGCCCAGGCTTTCCAGCCAGGCGAACTTTTCCGGCGTGCGGCCCTGGTCGCGGCTGCGGTCCGAGCCGGCGACCTGGGCGCCCAGACCGTGCAGGATCAGCGCCAGCGGAAGCATGCCCGATCCGCCGATTCCGCAGAAAAACCACGGCTGGGCGGCAAGGTCGGTGGGCTCGGCGGAAAGGGGCGCAGACATGGGAGCGGGGACTATGCGGCCTTGCGCGGCAAGACAACCTCGGTATGCCGCAGCGATGGCCCGCATCGCGATCTGCGCCCCGTCGCGCCCGATTACCCCGGACCTGGGCGACCGCGCGATCGCGCTGGCCGCGGCCCACGGGCACGAGGCGGTCGTCCACCCGCAATGCTACCTCGAGGATGGCCATTTCGCCGGCCCGGACGAGGCGCGGCTGGCGGCGTTCCTGGCCTGCGCCAACGATCCGGCGTTCGACGCGGTGTGGTTCGCGCGCGGCGGCTATGGCGCGGGCCGCATTGCCGAGGCGGCGATCGCCGGGCTGGGGCCGGCGGCGCGCAGGAAGGCCTATCTCGGCTATTCGGATGGGGGGATGATGCTGGGGGCGCTGTACCGCGCCGGCATCGGCCGGCCCGTCCACGCCCCGATGGTGGTCGACTTGCGCCGCCCCGGCGGCGGCGAGGACGCCGGCGTCCGCGCGCTGGACTGGCTGGGCGGTGCGGCGGACGGCCTCGAGCCCTCGCTCGACGAGCGGCCCACCGTCGCCTTCAACCTGACCACGCTGGCGATGCTATGCGGCACCCCGCTGATGCCCGACCTTGCCGGGCACGTCGTCCAGGTCGAGGAGATCTGCGAGCATCTCTATGCGGTCGATCGCCTGTTCAACCACGTCACCGCCCAGCTTGGCGGGATCGCCGGGATCCGGCTGGGCCGCGTCAGCGACGTGCCCGATAATGACCGGCCCTTCGGCGCCGAGCCGGAAGACATCGCGCGCGACTGGTGCAGGCGGCGGGGCATCGCCTTCCTGGGCGAAGCGATGATCGGGCACTATTCGGCCAACAGGATCGTTCCCTTCGGACTTGCCCCGCGCACCTTCGGCGCATAATCGCCGCGGTCCGTAAGCCAATTGGGAGATTGCGATGCAGGCCTTCGTCTTTCCGGGGCAAGGCAGCCAGAAGGTGGGCATGGGCGTTGAACTCGCCGCCGCCAGCGCCGCCGCCCGTGCCGTGTTCGAGGAAGTGGACGATGCGCTCGGCCAGAAGCTGTCGGCGATCATGGCCGCAGGGCCCGACGATGCCCTGATGCTGACGGAGAATGCCCAGCCCGCGATCATGGCGAACGCGATCGCGGTGCTGCGCGTACTGGAAAAGGACTGCGGCATCGTCCTGACCGACAAGGCCGATTTCGTCGCCGGGCACAGCCTGGGCGAATACAGCGCGCTGTGCGCGGCGGGTGCGTTCTCGCTGGCCGACACCGCCCGACTGCTCAAGCTGCGGGGACAAGCCATGCAGGCCGCGGTCCCGGTCGGCGTCGGCGCGATGTGCGCGCTGCTGGGTGCCGATCTCGACAAGGCGCAGGCGCTCGCCGACGCGGCGGCCGAGGGAGACGTCTGCACCGTCGCCAACGACAACGATCCCGGCCAGGTCGTGCTGTCGGGCCACAAGGGCGCGATCGAGCGCGCGGTGGCGCTTGCGAAGGACTTCGGCATCAAGCGCGGCGTGATCCTGCCGGTTTCGGCGCCGTTCCACTGCCCACTGATGGCCCCGGCCGCTGCGGCGATGGCCGAGGCGCTGGGCAGGACTCCGCCCACGCCGTTCCACATCGCGCTTTACGCCAACGTCACCGCTGCCCCGGTCACCGACCCGGCCGACGTGGCCAAGCTCCTCGTCGAGCAAGTTACCGGCCGCGTCCGCTGGCGCGAAAGCGCGATCGCGATGAAGGACGCCGGCGTGGACCGCTTCGTCGAACTGGGCGGCAAAGTGCTCGGCCCGATGATCACGCGCTCGGCCGAGGGCGCGCAGGTGACCAGCGTGGTGGCGATGGGCGACATCGAAGCCCTGGCAAAGGAGCTGTGAGCATGGACAGGCTTTTCGACCTCAGCGGCATGACCGCGCTGGTAACCGGCGCGGCCGGCGGCATCGGCAGCGCCATCAGCCACGCGCTGGCACGCCAGGGCGCCCGGCTGGCGCTGTCCGGCTCCAACCCAGCCAAGCTGCGCGCCTTTCGCGACGAGCTTAACGAGACCTATGGTCACGACCACGTCGAGATTACCTGCGATCTTTCCGATGCCGAGCAGGTCGAACGGCTGGTTCCCGCCGCGATCGACACGCTCGGCAAGCTCGACATCCTGGTGAACAATGCCGGCATCACGCGCGACAACCTGGTCATGCGGATGAAGGACGAGGATTGGGACGCGGTCATCCGCGTCAACCTCGAGGCCGCGTTCCGCCTGATGCGCGCCGCCACCCGGCCGATGATGAAGGCGCGCTTCGGCCGCATCGTCACCATCACCAGCGTCGTCGGGGCGACCGGCAATCCGGGGCAGACCAACTACGCCGCGGCCAAGGGCGGGCTGACCGCGATGACCAAGGCGCTGGCGCAGGAAGTCGCCAGCCGGGGCATCACCGCCAACTGCGTCGCGCCAGGCTTCATCCGCACCGCCATGACCGACGTGCTGCCCGACGCCCAGAAAGAGGCGCTCAACGCCCGCATACCCGCCGGCCGCATGGGCGAGGGCGCGGAAATCGGCGCCGCGGTTGCGTTCCTGGCCAGCCGCGAGGCGGCTTACGTCACCGGGCAGACGCTGCACGTCAACGGCGGCATGGCGATGCTGTCCTGATCCGCCATTTATCCCCAAATACGGGCCGGCCGGGGCCGGCCCGGCCTTGCCCCGGCAAGTCCGACCGTTAAGGATGGAGGCCGGAAATTTCCGGTGCGGATCGATTCCGGGTCCGTGCCTCTGCTTGGGGAATACAGGGCGATGAAGGCCACGATCGAACGCGCGACGCTGCTGCGGTGCCTGTCGCACGTCCAGTCCGTCGTCGAGCGGCGCAACACCATTCCGATCCTTTCCAACGTCCTGATCGAGGCGTCCGGCGACGGCACGCTGCGCGTGATGGCGACCGACCTGGACATCCAGGTGGTCGAAACGATGGGCGCGGTATCGGTCGACCAGCCCGGTGCGATCACGGTCTCGGCGCACTTGCTGTTCGACATTGCCCGCAAGCTTCCCGACGGCAGCCAGGTCAGCCTGGAAACCGCCGAGAACCGGATGACGGTCAAGGCCGGGCGCAGCCGGTTCTCGCTGCCGACACTGCCGCGCGACGATTTCCCCGTCATCGTCGAAGGCGACCTGCCCACCAGTTTCGAGCTTCCGGCGGCGACGCTGGCACAGTTGATCGACCGCACCCGTTTCGCGATCAGCACCGAGGAAACCCGCTACTACCTCAACGGCATCTTCCTCCACGTCTCTGACGACGAGCTGAAGGCCGCCGCCACCGACGGGCACCGCCTGGCGCGCTTCACCATCAAGCGGCCCGACGGCGCCGAGGGGATGCCCGACGTGATCGTGCCGCGCAAATGCGTGGCCGAGCTGCGCAAGCTGCTGGAGGAGGCGCTCGACGCGAGCGTCCTGATCGACTTGTCGCCCAGCAAGGTCCGCTTCACGCTGGGCGGCGAGAACGGCGTGGTCCTGACCAGCAAGCTGATCGACGGCACCTTCCCCGATTACAGCCGGGTCATCCCGACGGGCAACGACAAGCTGCTGCGGCTCGATCCCAAGTCGTTCTACCAGGGCGTCGACCGCGTCGCGACGATCGCCACCGAGAAGACCCGCGCGGTCAAGATGTCGCTCGAGCCCGACCGCGTCACGCTGTCGGTGACCAGCCCGGACAACGGCACCGCCGCCGAAGAGGTACCCGCCGATTACAAGTCGGACGGGTTCGAGATCGGCTTCAACGCCAATTACCTCAAGGACATCCTCGGCCAGATCGAGGGCGACACGGTCGAACTTCACCTGGCCGACGCCGGCGCGCCGACGCTGATCCGCCAGGACGAGAACAGCCCGGCGCTTTACGTGCTGATGCCGATGCGCGTCTGACGCCCCGGCGTCAGTCCATTTTCATCGCGCCGCCGCTGCCCAGCCGCAGCCTGGCGAACAGGGTGTAGCCCATCGGGTTCCTGCCATAGGCGCTGTCGAGCGCGGCCGGCGCGAAGAACCGCGCCGCGGTGCCGCCGAGCGACAGCGCGAAAGCGTTGCCGACCGGCAGCGTGTAGGCATAGCCCGCCTGCAGCTTGCTGACCCGGAAGGCCCGGTCGTGCAGCGGATCGGCGTGATCGGGAAACAGCTCGTCATTGGCGACGTTCTCGAACCGGCCGAACAGCGTGTGCGGCCCCGGCAGGTTCCAGTTCACTTCGCCGAGCCAGGCGGTCAGCGTATCGCCGGGCAGGCGGTTCTTGGCGGAAAAGGCGGCCATGGCAGCCAGGCCGCGGCCGGAATCGTACTGGACGCTGGCGGTCGTTCGGGCCTCGTCCTCGCCGGGGTGGAGCGCCTCTGGCTGCTTCAGGCGGCCGTGGCTGACCTGCATCGCCCAGTTTTCGCTCGGCAGGAAGGTGGCGCGCACGCTCCAGCTGTCGAGGCGCGGGGTCTCGATGTCCCAGCGATATTCGTCGGGTTCGCGGCCGCGAAAGCCCGACGCCTCGAGCTGCCAGGCCTTGCCGGCCAGCCCGGCGGTCACCACCCCGTACGTGATGTGGGTGGAATCGAACCAGTGGTGCGTGATCGGCGCCTCGGGATTCAACTGCGCCGAGCCGCGGTGCATGAACGCCGACGGGCCCAGGGCCGGTTCGCCGACCGGGCCGCCGTAAAGGAAGGCGGCGATGCCCGGGGCGATGTCCTTGTCGACCCGCGCGGCCAGCTCCATGAAAAGGTCGTGCGGGTGCTGGCGATCGACCAGCGGGGCGCCGCCTGCAGTCTCGCCCGTGGCGAACAGGTTGGGATAGCCGCGCGCGCTCATCAGCGGCTCGGCGCTGAGCATCGTGCGCAGTTGCACGCGGCCGCCGGTGAACGGCTTTTCGACCATCAGCATCGCCATCGACTGTGCGTAGAGACCGTGGCCGCCGCGCGGTCCGCGCTGATCGGTGTAGACGCCCCACACGAAGCCATGCGCCATCGCCATCCAGTCATCGCCCAGCGGGATATGAAGGCCCGGCATCATGCCCTCGGCAGCGGGAAGGCGGGCGGTGCCCGAACCTTCGGCCCGGCCGGCCGACGCATGGTCCATCGCCATGCCGTGATCCATCGCCATGCCGTGGTCCATCGCGGCATCCATCGCGTGATCCATGTCCGCGGGCATCGGGTGGTCGCCCGGCGCGCCGGCCTGCATCGCGCCCATCGACCCCATGTCCATGTGCTGGTGATCCATCGGCGCCGGCTGTGCCGCCGGCGGCGCGGCTGGCTGGGCCGCGGGCGCAGCAGTGCCGTGGCCGGCGTGGTCCTGGGCCAGCGCGGGTGCGGCCAGCGAGGTAGCGACCGCGGCCAGCGCGGTCCCGAGCATGATGTTCATCCCGGGCCTTTAGGCTGCCGTGCGGGGCGCGGACAACCGCTTTGCGCCCATCCGCGCCGGGCCCGCGAAAACAAGTGTTAACCACTTTGCGGCTAGCCGGGAGACATGGAGCGGGGCGGACGCTATCTCGGACTGGACGGGCTGCGCGGTGTCGCCGCGATCATGGTCGTCTTGTACCATTGCAAGATCGTCGCGCTGCACGGTTACCTTTCGGTCGACCTGTTCTTCCTGATGTCTGGGCTGGTGATCGCCAGCACGTACGAACCGCGTTTTGCGCGCGGCGCCATCGGCCTGCGCGCCTACATGGCGCAGCGCGCGGCGCGGCTCTATCCGATGCTTTTCCTGGGCGGCGTGCTGGGCCTGGTCTTCGTCACCGCTGGCCTGGTGGCCTACCGCCCGCAGGACGAAGCCGACCTTCTCATGGCCACGATCGGCCAGTTCACGCTGATCCCGTTCCTGGCCTTTGCGGCAGTGCCGTTCCCGCTCAACAACCCGCAGTGGACGGTGGTGTGGGAACTGATCGCCAATGCCGCCCATGCAACGGGCCTGTGGCGGGTGAAGGCGCGGGGGCTGGTGCCGATCGTGGGCATCGCGGCGGTCGTGCTACTCTATTACGGCGCCACCGAGTGGTCGCTGTGCCGCGGCATTTCGCCCGATACGCTGCCCGCCGGGCTGGCGCGCTGCGCGTTCGGGTTCTTTGGCGGGGTGCTGCTGTACCGCACGCGGGAGAGCTGGCAGCCAAGAATGCCGCGGGTGCATTTCGCGCTGCCGGCGATGCTGCTGGCGCTGGTCACTTCGATGCCGCCGTCGCTGGTGCCGCCGGGGCTGGGCTTCGGACTGTACGACGTCTTCCTGGTCGTCTTCGTGTTCCCGCCGCTGGTCATGCTGGCGGCGCAGGCCCGCGCCGGCAGCGGCGCCGAAGCGCTTGGGCAGATGTCGTACCCGCTCTATGCGCTCAGCGAGCCGGTCATCTTCTGGCTGTTCGAGCGCGGATCGAGCCAGAACACGATGATCGCCGGGACGGCCGCGATGTGCGCGGCGAGCTGGGCGATGGGACGTTGGGTGGATGCCCCGCTCAATGCCCTGCGGCACGCGCGGCGGCGGGCGCGCCAGGTCGAGGCAGCGCCTGCAGGCGTGCTGCAGGCCGCCTGATCGGGGTCAGGACTCCGCGCCGGCCGCCACCTTGGCCTCCGCAAACGCTAGCAGCGCGCCATAGGTCTCCAGCATCTCGCCATCGACCTCGTCGTCGTCGATGACGATCCCCAGGCGGTCTTCCATTTCGGTCAGCAGCCCTGCGACCGCCATCGAATCGAGCTCGGGCAAGTCGCCGAACAGGCCGGTGTCCGCGTCGAACCCGGCGACCCGGTCTGCGTCCAGGCCCAGGACTTCGGCCAAGATGGCGCGCAGCTTCGCGTCGGTGTGGTCGGTCATGCGGCGCTTTCCCCGTGCTGCGGTGCAGCGCGCCTTAACCGCGCGGCCACGGGGCTTCAAGTGCCCGCCGCGCCGTGATAGCGCGGTCCGGACGCGCCGATGCCAGATCCCACGCCTCTGCCCGCGGCCCGGCCGCATCCGATCGACCACGTGGCGATGCGCGGCGCGCCCGGCGACCCCGCGCTGGTGCTGCGCGCCGAAACGCTGACGTTCGCCGCCCTCGAAGACCGCGTCGCGCGGCTCGCCGGCTGGCTGGCGGCACAAGGGTTCGAGCGCGGCGCACGCATAGCCAGTTGGGCGGGCAAGGGCGCGCTGACCTGCCTGTTGCCGCTGGCCGCGCCGCGCGCCGGGCTGGTCCACGTACCGGTCAACCCGGCGCTGAAACACCTGCAGGTCGCGCATATCCTGGCCGATAGCGGCGCGGTGCTGCTCGCCGGCACGGCTGCACGGCTGCAGACGCTGGCGCCTGCGGACACGCCCGCGGCCTGCCGGACGATCGGCGAGCGCGACCTGATGACCGCGGCGGCCGAGGCCCCGCCGCTGCCCCCGTCCGCCGCCGCGCCGGACGATCTCGCCGCGATCCTTTATACCAGCGGTTCGACCGGCCGGCCCAAGGGGGTCATGCTCAGCCACGCGAACCTCTGGCTCGGCGCCGAGAGCGTCGCCGGCTATCTCGAACTGGCGCCGTCCGACCGGACCCTGGCGGTCCTGCCGCTGGCGTTCGATTATGGCCAGAACCAGCTGCTTTCCACCTGGTTCGCGGGCGCGGCGGTGGTGCCGCTCGATTACCTGTCGGCGCGCGACGTCATCAAGGCGGCGGCGCGCGAGGGGATCACCACGCTGGCCGGCGTGCCGCCGCTGTGGTGGCAACTGGTCGACGCGGCGTGGCCTGCCGGGGCCGCGAACCGCCTGCTGCGCCTCACCAATAGCGGCGGCGCGCTGACCGAACCCCTGGTCCGCCGGATGCGCGCGACGTTTCCGCGGGCGCGCGTCTTCGCGATGTACGGCCTGACCGAGGCGTTTCGCTCTACCTACCTCGATCCCGCCCTGATCGACGCCCATCCGACTTCGATCGGCCGCGCGATTCCCCACGCCGAGATCCTTGTCGTCGGCGACAACGGCGAGGATGCCGAGGAGGGCGAGCTGGTCCACGCCGGGCCACTGGTGGCGCACGGGTACTGGCGCGATCCGGTGCGCGCGGCCGAACGGTTTCGTCCCGCGCCGACCGCGTCCCGCTACGGCGGCATGGCGGTATGGTCTGGCGACCGGGTGCGGCGCGACGCCGACGGTCTGCTCCATTTCGTCGGCCGCCGGGACGCGATGATCAAGACCGCCGGCAACCGGGTCAGTCCGCATGAGGTGGAGGAGGCCGCCGTCGCCAGCGGCCTTGCCAGCGAGGCGGCGGCGCTGGGCGTTCCGGACGAGCGGCTTGGCCAGGCGATCCACCTGGTCGTGCGCGGTTCGGGCGACACGGCCGCGCTGAAGCGCAGCCTGCTGGAGACGCTGCCCACTTTCATGCAGCCGCGCAGCATAGAGTGGCGCGCGGCCCTGCCGACCGGACCCAACGGCAAGATCGATCGCCAGGCGCTGGCGCGGGAGGTGATGACGTGAAGCCATTGGGGCCGATCCCGCCCGGCTACGCCGGTCCCGGCGGTGCGCTGGCGGTGGCCGGCCACGATGCCGAGGCGCTGGTCGCGATGGCGGGCGATACTCCGGCCTTCGTCTATTCGCTTGACTACGTGCGCGCGCGCATAGCCGCGCTGCGCAGCGCGCTGCCCAATGGCGTCGAAATCCATTATGCCATCAAGGCCAATCCGTTGCCGGCACTTGTTGAGAACATGATCGAACTGGTCGACGGGTTCGATGTGGCCTCGGGCGGCGAACTGGCGCGGTTAGGCGACCTCGGCATAGAGGGAGGCCGCATCAGCTTTGCCGGGCCGGGCAAGCGCGACGACGAGCTTGCCGCCGCGATTCGCGCCGGGGTGACGCTGAACTGCGAGTCCGAAGGCGAGGTCGGGCGAGCGCTGGCGCAGGGCGCCGCGCTGGCCACGCGCCCGCAATTGGCGATCCGCGTCAACCCGCCGTTCGATCTCAAGGGCTCGGGCATGAAGATGGGCGGCGGCGCGCGCCCTTTCGGCGTCGATGCCGATCGCGTCCCGGCGCTGGCCCGGCATATTCTTGCCGCGGGCGCGGACTGGCGCGGCCTGCATATCTTCGCGGGCAGCCAGTCGCTTGACAGCGCGGCCATAATCGCCGCGCAGCGCGCGACCGTCGCGCTGGCGGGCGAGCTTGCCGAGGCGATCGGCACGCCGCCGCCAGCCTGCAACCTGGGGGGCGGGTTCGGCATCCCCTATTTCGCCGGCGACACACCGATCGACCTTGCCGCCATCGGCGGCGCGCTGGCGCAGGCGCTGGCGCAGCGGCCCGCCAGCCTTGCGGGGACGCGGTTCTGCATTGAGCTCGGCCGCTACATCGTGGGCGAGGCGGGGGTTTACCTGACCCGCGTGGTCGACCGAAAGGAAAGTCACGGCGCCACCTTCCTGGTCGTTGACGGCGGCATGCACCACCAGCTGGCCGCCAGCGGCAATTTCGGCACCGTGGTGCGGCGCAATTACCCCGTCGCGGTGGCCGCCAGGATGTGCGCGCCGGGCGAGGAGGAGGAAGTCAGCGTCGTCGGCTGCCTGTGCACCCCGCTCGACCGGCTGGCCGACAGCGCGTTGCTGCCGCGGGCCGATGTTGGCGACCTGATCGCGGTTTTCTGCGCCGGCGCCTATGGTGCCAGCGCCAGCCCGGCGGCGTTCCTCGGCCATCCGCCCGCGCGCGAGATCGTGGTCGGCAGCTAACCTAATCTTCACCCTGCGCCCGTTAATCTGCGCGCTTTCCGGGCCATGACCGCAGGGGGCGGGCAGCAGCATGATTCACGATCCCGTTGCGGGCCATTTCCGCAGCCGCGGCGAAGACGCCGCGCTGGCGCAAGTTGCGCTGCTGCTGACCGATGAGCGGGCGATGTTCGCGCTGACTGCGCCTGCGGGGGCCGGCAAGACCGCCTTCCTGGCGCGCCTGACCGCAACGGTGAGCGACCGCGAGGGGTTCGCCGTCATCGACGCGGCCGATAGCGACGGCACCCCCCTGACCGAGCGCGTCGCACGGGCATTTCGCCACGCTAACCCGGTGCACTTCGAAACTGCGATGGCTCGCCGGGCCGAAGCCGGGCTGGGCGCCCTGCTGGCCCTCGACGGGGCCGAATGGCTCGATGACGGGGAACGCGGCGCGCTCGAACAACTGGTCGCTGCCTGTCCGGCGCTGCGCATCCTGCTGATCGGCAGGCCGGTTTCGGCGCTTGGCCCTTACCAGGCCGCGGTCCTGGCGCCGCTCGCCGCCAGCGAGGTCGCGCCGTTCCTGGCCAGGGCCCTGGGGCAAGGCGGGCCGACATTCGACCAGCGGGTCTTCACGCGCCTGCACGCCTTAGGCGAGGGGCGGCCGGGTGCGGTGCTGGCGCTGGCGCGGCGCGTCGTGGCTCTGGCCCATGCAACCGGGCGCGCCCGCGTCGACTGCGGGATGCTCGACGCGGTCCTCCTCCCGGCCGCGCCACAAGTCGCCTCCGCCGAGCCATTGGCGCGTCCGGAGCCGCTGGCGAATCCGGACTTTGCGGCGCTGAATGAGCGGATCGACCGGCTCGAGGAGCGGGTCATCGAGCAGGAACAGACCGTTCGTCATGCGCTGACGATGCTGATCGAATGGATCGAGGACGGCGCGCGGCGAGCCGCCGCCTGACGAATCGCCCGGTGTGGCCGCAAGTCCACACTCCGGCCCTGCCGCCCGGGCGCGCACGCCGGCCGCGTAAGCGCCGCATGGGCTCGGTCCGCAGGCCGCGACCCGACAAACCGTTTTACGATTCGGCGCAACTGCGCGGCTATGCCCGTCAGCGGCAGAAATCCGGTCACCAATCCTGTCGCTGATTCAATTCGGGACAGCGTTAACCATCGAGTCCGGAAAAATTCCTTTGCACGGGGACTCCCACGGCCGCTAAATTCCTAACGTCGCATACGAAACGTCACGGTGTCGGTTGCGGCGGGTTGCAAGCGGGGGACATGACAATGGATCGGCTCGCGCACGATCTCGCCAATCGGGACACTGACACCGGGGGCACCGCGCCCGAAGACATCCACGGCGATGTGCCGGCGCTGTTCTTCGGCAGCCCAGGATCGGCCGCGGAGGACGCCTCGCTCCGGCTCGCGATCCCTGCGGACCTTCTCGCCCTGCCGGAACTGGACGTGCTTTACGACGGCGCGACCGCGGCGCTGTGGACGTTCATGCGCCCCACCGGTCGGCCCAGCTTCACGCCGACGATGCTGGGCGATTTCGTCCGCTGGCAGGACCTGATCGGCAATCACTTCGGACCCGGCAAAGTGCCGCTCAATTACCTGGTGCTGGGCAGCCGCGCCCCGGGCGTGTTCTGCTTCGGCGGCGATCTGGAACTGTTCGCGGCGCTGATCCGCGCCCGCGACCGCGCCGGCCTGGCTGCTTACGGCCACCGCTGCGTCGAAATCCTGCACAAGAACATGGCCGCGCTCGACATCCCGATGCTGACTGTCGGCCTGGTGCAGGGGCAGGCGCTGGGCGGCGGGTTCGAGGCGCTGCTGTCGTTCGATGTCATCATTGCCGAGCGCGGCAGCACGTTCGGCTTGCCCGAAATCATGTTCGGGCTGTTCCCCGGCATGGGCGCGCACGCGATCCTGGCCCGCAAGCTGGGCACCGCGCTGGCCGACCGGCTGATCCTGTCGAACGAGACCTTCACTGCAGAAGCGATGCACGCGATGGGCATCGTCCACCACCTTGCCGAACCTGGCGAGGGCGTGGCCGCTGTCCGCGACTTCATGGCCAAGTCGCAGAGGCGCCATTCGGGCATGGTGGCGGCCAAGGCGGCAATGCGCCGTGCCGCGCCGCTGGCGCTGGACGAGCTGCGGGACATCGTTGACTTGTGGGCCGACGCGGCGCTGCGCCTCAGCCCGCAGGACCTCAAGCTGATGCAGCGCCTGGCGGGCGCGCAGGCGCGCCTCGCCAGGGCCGCGGCCTGACCTAGAGAGTATCGACCAGAACGATCTCTGCGTCGTCGATCGCTTCCACCACGACCGTTTCTTCATGGTGGATCGCCACCCCGTCACGCGGGCTGACTTCGTGCCCGTTGACGCGGATGCGCCCCACCGGGGCGACCAGGTACTGATGCCGCCCGGGACCGGAGGACCACGTCGCGCTGGCGCCCGCCGCCAGCGTCGCCGCGGCGACCTTGGCATCGACGCGGATCGGCAGAGCGTCGTCATGCTCTGGCGTGCCGCTGGCCAGGATCTCGAATTTGCCGGCGCGATCGCCGCGCGGGAACGCGCGCTGGCCCCATGACGGCGCGGCGCCGGCATGATCGGGCACGATCCAGATCTGGAACAGCGTCGTCGACTCGTCCTCGAGGTTGTATTCGGCGTGCGTGATGCCGGATCCCGCGCTCATCACCTGGACGTCGCCGGCGCCGGTGCGGCCCTCGTTGCCAAGGCTGTCGCGGTGCGTGATCGCGCCTTCGCGCACGAAGGTCACGATCTCCATGTCGCGGTGCGGATGGGGCGGAAAGCCGGTCTTGGCGGCGATGGTATCGTCGTTCCAGACGCGGATGCGGCCCCAGCTCATCCGGTCCGGGTCGTGATAGTCGGCAAAGCTGAAATGGTGGCGTGCGTTCAGCCAGCCGTGGTCGGCGTGGCCCAGGCTGGCAAAGGGACGGATCTCGATCATGGGGACGTCTCACCTCGGCGGGGTGTTGCCGCCGGTATCCGCGTTATGTGGGGACCCGGCGGGCGGGTGCAACCCCGCGCCTCAGAAGCTCTTGCGCAGGCCGACGAAGAACCCGCGCCGTGGCCCGTATTCGGGTTGCCCGGCGCCAACGCCGCTGCCGTCGTGGATCAGGTAGACCTTGTCGAACAGGTTGACGATGTCGAAGCGCAACGTCCACGCCTCGTCGTCCTTTTCGCTCGCCAGGTTCTGCGACACGCCCAGGTTGACCTGCACATAGGGCTTCTGCGTGCCGCCGTTGGGAACGATGCCGGCGGGATCCTCTGCCCGCAAGCCGCTGCCGTAGATCAGGTCGAACGAGGGGATCAGCTTGCCCAGGCCGTTCCTGATCGTCAGCGCGCCGCCGGCCGAACCGGTCCATTTTTGCGAATGGTCGGTGTAGATGTAGTGGCCGGCGATGTAGTCGAGCTCCGGCTGGTCGAAGAAGAACTGGTTGGAGACGATCTCCTTCGCCTTCTGCTGGCCGCGCGCCAGGTTGCCGTAGAATTCGAAGCCCGGCGCTTCGTAGTTGAAGCCGGCCTCGACGCCCCACCCCTTCGAGCGGCCGTAGTTGAACGGCGACTGGATCAGCGTGGCGCCGAAATGCTCCTCGTCGAGGAGGTTGGTCTTGTCCTTGTAATAGGCGTCGAGCGTGATGCTCAGCCGCGGGGTCAGGAATTGCTGCAGCCCGATATCGAAATTGTGCTCGCGCTCTGCGCGGACGGGCCCCGCGTACTTGACCGCGAACTGGTTGGTCGTGCCGTCGAACAGGGCGACATCGGGGGCGACCGCGATTTCAAGCGGGGCGGGCGTGAAATAACGCGCGTAACCGGCGTGAAGCGTGGTCCACCGGCTTGGCTTCCAGACCACGCTGGCGCGCGGGCTGAACTGGTCTTCGCTCACCGGCGCGGTGGCGCGGTCATAGCGCAGCCCGACGTTGACGGTCAGCGGCTCGACCGGGTGCCATTCGTCCTGCAGGTAGAGCCCCAGGATCGACCCGGCCTGGCGCTGGGCGATCGGGATCGTGATCGGTGCGTCGCTTGCCTGGTTGCCGGCGGCGTCGACCGCGAAGACGCGGTTGATGCTGGCGGTCGCGGTGGTCTGGCGGCTGAAGAATACGCCCGTGCGCAGCGTGTGACGTTCGCCCAGCTTCAACCCGGCATCGGCCTGGACGCCGTAAGCGGTCGTGGCCTGGGCAAGGTCCGTCTCGGACCCGTCGAACATCAGCTGGCCGCCGGTCGGATCGGGCGTGTAGTGCGCGCGGCTGCGGCTGAAGAACGGCGCCACCTGGACGTCCAGCGCAGCGCCCGCGTACTGGTAGGCAAGCACGCCGAAGACGCTGTTCTGGCGCTGGTTCTGGTCCAGCAGCGCGGAATCGAACGTCGTCCGCCCGTTCAGCGTGAACGTGGGCGTCAGCCCGGGGGTGTTGGGAATCTGGAAACTGCCCTTGGACCAGCCGCCAAACGCGCTCAGCCGGCTGTTATCGCTCAGCACGTCGGAAACGTAGCCGAAGGCGCGGTACTGCCGGGTGCGGTCGTGGATGGCATCCTTCGAAGGCGTCGGGTTGCTGATGCCAAGGTCGTTCTGCAGGTAGCTTGCGGACGCGAAGACGTTCAGCGAACCGATCCCGTCGCGGAACGTCGCGCTGGGCTGGAAGGTGCGGTGGCTGCCGCCATAGATGCCCACGTCGCCGTCAAGATCGAAGCCATCGGTGCGGGTCTTCATGTTGACGACCCCGGCGGTGCGGAAGCCGTACTGCGCCGGCAGCGCCCCGGTGATGACCTCTACCGAAGACGCCACGCGCGGATCGACTACGGCGCCGAACCCGGCGAAGCCCTGCGGCACGGTCACGCCGTTGAGGCGGTACTGGACGTTGCCGTGCTCGTTGCGGATGTGGATGTCGCCGTCGCCGTCCGAATCCTGCGCCACGCCAGGCGCCTGCAGCAGCACGCCCTTGAGGTTGCGGTCCGCGCCGCCCGGCTGGTTGTCCAGCTGCGCGCGGTCGATACTGTAGGTGCTGGCACCCAGCGCCGGGTCGATCCGGTCCCGCGCGGCATCGAGCTTGCGCGCGGTGATGACGATTTCCTGCGCCGGGGCGCCGTCGGCCGCCGCGTCTGCGGCAGGCGCCGGCTCGGCGGCAAAGGCGGCGGCGGGGAGAAGGGCGGCAGGGGCGACAAGAGCTGTGCTCGCAAGGAGCAGGCGAAACGTCATGATGAGGCGGGTCCGATCCGAAGGGCTTGTTTTCGCCGCCGCCTCTACGCGTAATGATATAGTGTAACAAGGGCGTTCGTCGGCGGTTCGGCGCCGTTCGTCGCAGGATCAGTCGCTACCGTGACCGCGCGACAGGTAATCGGCACTGCGCATCTCCATCAACCGGCTGACTGTGCGCGCGAATTCGAAACGGCCATCCCCGGCAGGGTAGAGCGCATCCGGTTCGGCGGCAGCGGTGGCGATCAGCTTGACGCGGTGCTCGTACAGCGCGTCCACCAGCGTGACGAAGCGCGCCGCCTCGTTGCGGTTTTCGGGCCCCATCACCGGAATGCCGACGACGATGACGGTGTGGTAGGCGCGCGCGACCGCCAGATAGTCGGCGGCGCCGCGCGCTTGGGCGCACAGCCGCTTGAAGCTGAACACCGCGACGCCCTTGAAGCTCTTGGGCACGTGCAACCGCCGGCCGCCGCCCAGATCGAGGTCGGCCGAGGGAACGTGCGCGGAATCCTCGGGCGGATAGTCGGTCAGGCGGAAGAACGCATCGCGCGCGCGCGCGGTCGCCGCTTCGCCAAGGGGGACATACCAGGTGTCGATCCCGCCCAGCCGCTCAAGCCGGTAATCGACCGGGCCGTTGAGCGGCATGACGTCGAGCCCGCGCTCGATCAGCGCGATGAAGGGGAGGAAATGCTCGCGGTTGAGGCCGTCCTTGTACAGTTCGCCCGGCGCCCGGTTCGACGTGGTGACGATCGTCACGCCTTCGTCCTCGATCAGGCGGGTGAACAGCCGGCTCATGATCATCGCGTCGGCGCTGTTGTTCACAACCATCTCGTCGAAGGCCAGGCAGCGCAGGTCCTGCGCGATCGCGGCGGCAACCGGCGGGATCGGGTCGCCGCTTTCGCTTTGCCGCGCCTCGCGCAGGCCTTCGTGGACCTCGATCATGAAGGCGTGGAAATGCACCCGGCGCTTGGCCGCGATGCCCAGGTTGGCGTGGAACAGGTCCATCAGCATCGACTTGCCGCGCCCGACCCCGCCCCACAGGTAGATCCCGCGCGGCACCTGCGGCTTGCGGCCGACCAGGCGCCCCAGCAGGCCGCCTAACGGGGAGGGCGCCTCGGCATCCTCCAGCCTGCGGGCCAGGTCGTCCAGCCGCACCGCGGCGGCGCGCTGCTCGCCATCGGCCCGCAGTTCGCCCGCGCCGACCAGCGCGTCGTAAGCGGCCAGGACCCCGCTCACGTGCTGCTGGGCTTGCGGATCGTGCCCGAAAAGGCCGCTACCAGGTGCCCGCCGGGCTGCTCCACCGTGCCGCGCAGGAACACCAGCCGGCGAGTCTCGCGCAGCAGTTCGGTCACGGCGTCGCACGGTTCGCCCTCGCGTCCCGGTCCGATGAATTGCACCGACATGTCGAGCGTGACCGCGGTGCCGACTTCAATCACCCCGAGCATCCGCGAGCAGGCGAACAGCGCGATGTCGACCAGCGACAGCACCGCGCCGCCGTGCACCGCGCCCGACAGATTGGTGTGCTGACGCCCCGGCACGAAGCGCAGGCGCGCCTTGCCGTCATCGTCGCGCCGCACCAGCAGGCGGGGGAAGACAAGGGCGTTGAACCGCGTCGGATCGGCCAGTTGCCAAGTGTGCCAGCCGGGAAATTCGCTGTCCGGCTCGCTCAGGAAGCCGCGCGCATCGCTCATGCCCGGTCCTTCAGAGCTGGCGCTCGGCCTGCATCTTCTTGATCTCGGCGATCGCGCGGGCCGGGCTGAGGCCCTTGGGGCAGACGTTGGCGCAGTTCATGATGGTGTGGCAGCGGTAAAGCCGGAAGGGATCTTCCAGCTCGTCCAGCCGCTCACCGGTCATCTCGTCGCGGCTGTCCGCCAGCCAGCGATAGGCCTGGAGCAGGATGGCCGGGCCCAGGAACTTGTCAGAGTTCCACCAGTAGCTGGGGCACGCGGTGGAGCAGCAGGCGCACAGGATGCACTCGTACAGCCCGTCCAGCTTTTCGCGCTGTTCGGGGCTCTGCAGCCGTTCCTTGCCCGACGGCGTGGTGCTGACGGTCTGCAGCCACGGCTTGATCGAGGCGTACTGGGCGTAGAAGTGCGTGAAATCGGGGACCAGGTCCTTGATCACGTTCATGGCCGGCAGCGGGGTGATCTTGATGTCGCCCTTCAGGTCCTCGATCGCGGTGGTGCAGGCGAGGCCGTTCTTGCCGTTCATGTTCATCGCGCAGGATCCGCAGATCCCCTCGCGGCAGGACCGGCGGAACGTCAGGGTCGGGTCGATCTCGTTCTTGATCTTGATAATCGCATCGAGAACCATCGGGCCGGTCTGGTCGAGGTCGAGCTCGAAGCTGTCGTAGCGCGGGTTCTCGCCGCTGTCGGGGTCGTAGCGATAGACGGTGAATTTCTTCACCCGTGCCGCTCCGTCGGCCTTGTGGACGCGGCCCCTGCCCTTGATCTTCGAATTGGCGGGAAGGGTGAACGTGGCCATCGTCGGGTGCCTTTCAGCGCTGCGTCTGGGCTTACCCCTTAACGCCTCGCCCGCTCATCGCAAGCGGGCTGGCGCGCTTTGCGGCAGCGCGGTAGGCTCCGGCTCGGGTGGGGAGACAATTCCATGCGTTCATCGTCAGTTGCTGCAACCGTGTTGTCTTTCGTCGCCGTGCCGGCCGCCGCACAGACGCCGCCGCCGGCGGCATCGTCCGCTCAAGCCGCCGCGGCGACATCCCCGATGTTGCGTCAGCGCGCCGACGAACTGGTCGCGCTGCTGAACGGCGGCGGTGATCCAGCGGCGATGTTCGCGCCCGAATTCCTTGCCCAGGTTCCCGAGGCGTCGATCCGCGCGCTGTCGGGGCAAGTGACCGGGTCGGTCGGCAAGGCGGTGCGCATCGCCTCGTTCGAGCCGGTGGGCCCCAATGCCGCCCGGCTGGTGATGGCGTTCGAACGCGGCACGGCACCGATGACGCTGGCAACCGCGCCCGACGCCGCGGGCAGGATCGTCGGCCTGCGCATCCTCGGGGTCGAGACCGCTGCCGATGCCGCGCTGACGAGCCTGGACGCAGTGGCAGACGCGATGAGCGCGCTGCCCGGCAAAGCCAATTTCGCAGCCTTCGACCTTGGCGACGGGCCGGCCAAGGCGCTGACGAAGGGCCTCAACCCGCGCGACCGGCTTGCGATCGGCTCGACCTTCAAGCTGGCGGTGCTGGCAACGCTGCTGCGCGAGGTCGATGCCGGCAAGCGGTCCTGGGACGATGCGGTGGTGCTGGGCGGCGTCGAATTGCCGGGGGGCCGCTTCACCGCCAGCCCGGCGGGCACCGCGGTGCCGCTGCGAACGCTGGCCGAAGCGATGATCAGCGTCAGCGACAACAGCGCGACCGACGCGCTTATCCACGCGCTGGGACGCGAACGGATCGAGGCGACACTGCCGCTGCTGGGCTGGATGTCGCCTGCCAACCGGCCGTTCCTGACCACGATGGAGCTGTTCAAGCTCAAGGGCGTCGAAGGCGGCGCGCTGGGCACGCGTTATCTGGCCGCGGGTGAAAAGGCCAAGCGCGCCATGCTGGCGGGCGAAGTCGCGGCCCTGCCCGGCAGCGCGGTGGGCGGGTTGTTCGCGGACGGCAAGCCGGTGCGGATCGACAGCCTGGAATGGTTCGCTTCGCCGGTCGAACTGGCGACCGCGATGGAGTGGTTCCGGCGTCATGGTGGCAGCCCGGCCGGCAAGGAAGCGCTGCGCATCCTGGCGCTCAACCCGGGGCCGCTGGCGGGGATGAAGGCGCAGTTCCCCTATGTCGGCTACAAGGGCGGGTCGGAACCGGGCGTGATCAGCATGACGCTGCTGGTGCAGGACAAGGCCGGCGGCTGGCACGCGCTGACGGCGGGCTGGAACGATCCCGCCGCCGCGGTGGACGAAACGCGCTTTGCCGCGCTGGTGCAGCGCGCCGCGGCGATCGTCGCGGGGCCGTAAGGGCGGCGGGCGAGGGGCAAGTCGCCCGCCGGCCCGCTCAGTTTACCGTCTGGTCGACCAGCTTGTTCTTGCCGATCCACGGCATCATCGCGCGCAGGCGCGCGCCGACCTGCTCGATCGGGTGCGCCGCGGCGGCCTTGCGCGCGGCCTTCAGTTCCGGCTGGCCGGCCCGGTTGTCGAGGACGAAGTTCTTCACGAACCGTCCTTGCTGGATATCGGCAAGCACGCGCTTCATCTCCGCCTTGGTCTCGGCGGTGATGATCCGCGGCCCGGTGGTGATGTCGCCGTATTCGGCGGTGTTGCTGATCGAGTAGCGCATGTTGGCGATGCCGCCCTCGTACAGCAGGTCGACGATCAGCTTGGTCTCGTGCAGGCATTCGAAATAGGCCATCTCGGGCGCGTAGCCGGCCTCGACCAGCGTCTCGAACCCGGCCTGGATCAGGTGGGTGATGCCGCCGCACAGCACCGCCTGTTCGCCGAACAGGTCGGTCTCGCACTCTTCCTTGAAGTTCGTCTCGATGATCCCCGATCGCCCGCCGCCCACGCCCGAGGCATAGGCGAGCGCCACGTCGTGAGCGTTGCCGGTGGCGTCCTGGTGAACCGCGATCAGGCACGGCACGCCGCCGCCCTTCTGGAATTCGCTGCGCACCGTGTGGCCGGGCCCCTTGGGCGCGATCATGATGACGTCGATGTCGGCCGGTGGCTCGATCAGGCCGAAATGGACGTTGAGGCCGTGCGCGAATGCAAGGGCGGCACCGGGCTTCATGTTGCCGGCCAGGTCGTCGCTCCAGATCGCGGCCTGGTGTTCGTCGGGGGCCAGGACCATGACGATGTCGGCCCACTTCGCTGCCTCGGCATTGGTCATGACCTGGAAACCGGCGGCCTCGGCCTTACGGGCCGTCGCCGAGCCCGGCCGAAGCGCGATAGCGACGTTGGCGACGCCGCTGTCGCGCAGGTTCTGGGCATGGGCGTGGCCCTGGCTGCCATAGCCGATGACGGCGATGTTCTTGCCGGTGATCAGGTTCAAGTCGGCGTCGGCGTCGTAATAAACCTTCATGTCTCGTCCCCATCACCCCTGCGGAAAGGGGCCGTTGATAAATTCGCGTGCTTGCGAGCGGTTGGATAGGCCCCTGGCGGCGCAGGAGCGACGAATATTGAAAGATCAGGCTCCGTCCGGCCCCCTGATCATGCCGACCACGCCGGTGCGGCCGACCTCGACAAGGCCCAGGTCGCGCATCAGGCCCACGAAGCGGTCGATTTTCTCGGGCGTGCCGGTCAGTTCGAAGACGAAGCTACGCGTCGTGGTGTCGACCACGCTGGCGCGGAAGACGTCCGCGAGCCGCAGCGCCTCCACCCGGGCGTCGCCGGTGCCGGCAACCTTGACCAGCGCCAGCTCGCGCTCGACGTGGGGGCCGATCTCGGTCAGGTCGGTGACCTTGTGCACCGGCACAAGCCGGTCGAGCTGGGCGCGGATCTGATCGATCACCTCGGGCGGGCCGTGGGTGACGATGGTGATCCGGCTCGTCTCGTGGTTCTCGCTGATGTCGGCCACGGTCAGGCTGTCGATATTGTAGCCGCGCGCGGTGAACAGCCCGGCGATCTTGGCCAGGATGCCGGCCTCGTTGTCGACGGTGACGGTCAGGACGTGCCGCTCGGCGGCCTGCTGCTTGATCTTCATCGGTTTACACCAGCGCCTTGGCTTCGTCGTCGAGCGTGCCGGCGACCTGGTCGCCGTAAAGCATCATCTCGGTATGCGCGGCGCCGCTGGGGATCATCGGAAAGCAGTTTGCCTCCTTCGACACCAGGCAATCGACGATGACCGGCCCATCGTGATCGAGCATCGCCTGGATGCCGGCGTCGAGCCCGGCCTCGTCGGCGATCCGGATCCCCTTCCAGCCATAAGCTTCGGCCAGCCGCACGAAATCGGGCAGGCTGTCCGAGTAGGAGTTGGAATAGCGGCTCTCGTACGTCAGCTCCTGCCATTGTCGAACCATCCCCATGTACTCGTTGTTGAGGATGAAGATCTTGACCGGCAGACGGTACTGGCTGGCGGTGCCAAGCTCCTGGATGTTCATCTGGATGCTGGCTTCGCCTGCGATATCGATCACCAGCGCGTCCGGATTGCCCAGCTGCGCGCCGATCGCGGCGGGCAGGCCGTAGCCCATCGTGCCCAGGCCCCCGCTGGTCAGCCACTTGTTGGGGGCGAAGAAGGGAAAATACTGCGCCGCCCACATCTGGTGCTGACCAACCTCGGTCGAGATGATTGGATCGCGTTCGCGGGAGAGCGCGAACAGGCGCTCGATCGCCTTTTGCGGCATGATTTCGGTCTGGCTGGGCGGATAGGCCAGCGACTGGCGCGCGCGCCAGCCCTCGATGCGCGCCTTCCACTCAGTGAGGTCGGCGGCGCGGCGGCCGCCCCAGGCGTCCACAAGCTGCGCCAGAACCGCCGCGCAGTCCCCTACGACCGGCAGGTCGACCCGCACCGTCTTGTTGATCGACGAACGATCGATATCGATGTGAATCTTGGTCGAATTGGGCGAAAACGCGTCCAGCCGGCCGGTCACCCGGTCATCGAAGCGCGCGCCGATGCAGACCATCAGGTCGGCCCGGTTCATCGCCATGTTGGCTTCGTAAGTGCCGTGCATCCCCAGCATCCCGAGCCAGTCGGCATGGTCGGCCGGAAACGCGCCCAGGCCCATCAGCGTCGACGTGACGGGCGCGCCGGTGCGGACCTGGAACTCGCGCAGCAACTCGCTGGCGCGCGGGCCCGAGTTGATCACCCCGCCGCCGGTATAGAGCACCGGCGCCTTGGCGTTGGCGATCAGTTCGATGGCGCGGGCGATATCGCGTGCGGGCGCTTCGCGGGGCGGATTGTAGCGGCTGCGGCGGGCCGGCGCGGGGGCGGCGGGGTCGTAAGCGGCGACAGCCACCTGAACGTCCTTGGGCACGTCGATCACGACCGGGCCGGGGCGACCGGTGGTGGCGATGCGAAAAGCCTCGTCGATCGTGGCGGCGAGTTCGGACGGGTCCTTGACCAGGTAGTTGTGCTTGCAACAATGCCGGGTGATGCCGATCGTGTCGGCCTCCTGGAAGGCGTCCGAGCCGATGAGAGCGGTCGCGACCTGGCCGGTGATGACGACCAGCGGGATCGAATCGAGGAAGGCATCGGCGATTCCCGTCACCGCGTTGGTCGCGCCCGGGCCGGACGTGACCAGCACCACGCCCGGCTTCCCGGTCGAGCGGGCGTAACCTTCGGCGGCGTGGGCCGCGCCGGCTTCGTGGCGCACCAGGATATGGCGCAGGCGCTGCTCGGAAAAGAGCGCGTCGTAGATCGGCAGCACCGCACCGCCCGGATAACCGAATACGAATTCAACCTCCTGGCGGACCAGGCTGTCGATGAGGATTTCGGCGCCGCTGCGCTCGCTGGTCACGTCACGTCCCTTTCCTTCTCGCACCGAAACGCGGCCTACCGAAACGAGCGGGCCCGGCACAGTCGCCTGCGCCGGGCCTCCTCTCCAACTCGCCGAAGACCGCCGAAAGCGGCATGCGTCCGGTGCGCTATGTGAAACGATCTAACCTGTCAAGTTCAGCCCTTGTAATAATAATGCAAAAATATCCTCAATAATGAAACTCTGTTCCTCGACGCGGAGCCAGTCTGCGGGCGGCTGATTCCGGAACCAGGTGTACTGGCGCTTGGCGTAGTTGCGCGTTGCCTGCGCGCCCGCCGTCAGCGCCTGTGCGAGGCTGGCTTCGCCGCGCAGCAGCGCTGCGATTTCGCGGACGCCGATCGCGCGCATGACGGGCAGGTCCGGAGCCAGGCCGCGCGCCAGCAGGCGCTCGACTTCCTCGACCGCGCCGCCTTGCAACATCGCCGCGAAGCGTGCGTCGCAGCGGCGATAAAGCGCGTCGCGGTCGGGCAGGAGGACCGCGGCGTGAAGAGCGACCCCGGCGGCGATGCCGCCGGCCCGTTCGCAGTGCCAGGCGGCAAGCGGTCGGCCGGTGGAACGGATGACTTCAAGCGCGCGCAGGATCCGCGCCGCGTCGGCCGCACCAATCCGCCCGGCGGCTTCGGGGTCTTCCGCGAGCAGCGCTGCACGCGCCTCCCCAACGGGCAGCGCGCGGACGGCGGAGCGGACCGCGGGATCGATCGCCGGCACCGGCGCGATCCCGTCAAGCAGGGTGCGGAGATAGAGGCCGGTACCGCCGACCAGGATCGGCACGGCGCCCGAGCGGTGGACCTCGCCGATTTCCTGGGCGGCGCGCGCCGCCCAGTCCGCTGCCGAGCAGGGATCGGCCCCGTCCCAGCAGCCAAAAAGCCGGTGCTGCACGCCGCGCATCTCGGACGGTTGCGGCCGCGCCGATAGCACCGACAGGTCGGCATAGACCTGCGCACTGTCGGCATTGATGACCACCGCATCGCGGCCGCGCGCGCGCAGCGCCAGCGCCAGATCGACCGCGCGATCGCTCTTGCCGCTGGCGGTGGGCCCTGCGATGAGCGCCAGCGGCGGCCGGCCCGATGGCACCGCCTCGCCGCCTGAGGGAGTTTCACGCGTGATCATCGCCCGGCTGATAGCAGATGA
Organism: Parablastomonas sp. CN1-191; assembly: GCF_049354825.1. Taxonomy (GTDB): domain Bacteria; phylum Pseudomonadota; class Alphaproteobacteria; order Sphingomonadales; family Sphingomonadaceae; genus Novosphingobium. The sequence continues at coordinate 541,005 of NZ_CP186480.1, forward strand.
AGCCCGCCTGTCAGCGGGCCTCGACGCCGCGCTGGCGGCGCTCGATGCCGCCGGGATGCCCGCCGCCTCGGCCGCGCTGCTCGAGAACGGCGGCGAGGTGCTGCAGATTTCGCTCGCCGGCGGCGATCCGGCCCGGGTGCGCGCCATCGTCGATGCCCACTTCGCGCCCTCGGACTGCCTGATCGCGGACCACGAACCGCAAGTGCCGCACGTGTTCGTGTCCGACATGGATTCGACTATGATCGCGGCCGAATGCATCGACGAGTTGGCCGATTTCGTCGGGCTGAAGGCGGAAGTCGCCGCGATCACCGAACGTGCGATGCAGGGCGAGCTCGACTTCGCCGGCGCGCTGACCGAGCGGGTAGGCCTGCTGAGCGGCCTGGGCGAGGACGCGATCGCGCAGTGCCTGGCCGAACGGGTGCCGCTGATGCCCGGTGCGCGCACGCTGGTGCAGACGCTGAAGGCGCGCGGGTGCCGAACCGTGCTGGTCACCGGCGGGTTCCACCAGTTTGCCGACCCGGTTGCCGAAATGCTCGGGTTCGAGCGCGTCGTTGCCAACCGGCTGGCGACCGGCGCGGGCGCGCTGACCGGCGGACTGGCCGGCCCGATCGCCGACGCCGCGACGAAGCAACGCGTGCTGCTGGAAGAGGCGGAACGGATCGGCGAGGACGCGGTCAGCCTGGCGACCGGCGACGGCGCCAACGACGTGCCGATGCTGCAGGGCGCGACTTACGGCCTGGCCTACCGCGCCAAGCCGAAGGCACGCGCCGCCGCCGATGGCTGGCTTGACCGGGGCGATCTGACCGCAGTGCTGGAACTGCTGGGAATCCCACGCACCGACTGGGTCTATTGACAAGATTGTAAGTAAGCCGCATCTTTTCGGCATGGACATGTCCTCACCGCCCGCGATTCCGTTCGCCGATCCGCGCCGCATCAAGCCGCGCTACCGTCCGCTCAAGGCGTGGCACCACTTTCGCCTGCTGGTAAAGGACAAGGAAGCGACCGAGCATGTCACCCCGATTTTCGAATCGCTGCCGTGGACCGGCGTCTTCGCCGCCGCGAAAGCCTTCTTCGCGAGCGAAAAGGGCAAGGCGATCCGTGCCAGCGAACCGTCGCTGCCGCCGATCCTGGACGATCATGCGGCGCTGCGCCGCCTGCCCGCGGGCACGCTGGCGCACGCCTATTGCGATTTCATGGAGCGCGAGGGGCTGACCGCGCAGGGCCTGGTCGACGATCTGGATACCTATCGCTCGCAGCCCGATTTCGGCGATCAGGTCGAATGGTACTTTCACCGCATGCGCGACACGCACGACATGATGCATGTCCTGACCGGGTACGGCCGCGACGCGCTTGGCGAACAGTGCGTGCTGGCGTTTACCTACAGCCAGCAACCGAGCCCGGCGCACTTGTTCCTGGGCTATGCGGGGGCGCTGGAAATCAAGAAGCGCGTGCGCTCGTCCGCGCCGGTACTGCGCGCCGTGCGCGAGGCGCAGCGGCTGGGCAAGGCCTGCCCGCGCATCGCCGAAATGTCGATTCGCGACCTTCTGGCGACGCCGCTGGAGGATTTGCGCCGGCAGCTTGGGATCACGCGTCCGGTCCATTACTGGCAGGCGCATAAGGACTGGCAGGCGATGGGCGTGAACCCGTACGACCTTCTCGGCAAGGCCGCCTAAAGGCGCTTCATCAGCGCCTGCGCGGCCGCCGGGTTGCGCACTTTCTCGCCGTCGATGAAGAACGCGAAGACGTCGCGGCCCGTGGCCGCGGCGGCCTTCGCGCGCGCTGCCCAGGCGTCAAGGTCATGCGCACGGTAACCGGTGCGCGCGTCGGCAGCGGTTCCCATCAGCCGCCAGTAGACGAAGTCGGCGGTATCGGCCACGATCAGCGGGAAATCCTCGCTCTCGGTGAGGACGACGGCGGCGCCGCGCTCACGCGCGAGGGCGTGAAATGCTTCGTCGCGAAAGCTGTCATGTCGCACGTCCAGCGCGTGCCTTAGCGGCAGGCCGTCCTTTTCGGCCGGCAGCAGGTCCAGCCAACCAGCGAACTCCTCGCGGTCGAAGGCCTTGGTGGCGGGAAACTGCCAGACGATCGGGCCAAGACGGTCGCCAAGCCGCGTGAAACCCTGGTCGATGAACACGCCGACCGATTCGGCCGCATCGGGGAGCCATTTTCGCGTGGTGGAAAAGCGCGAGGCCTTGAGGCTGAACAGGAAGCCATCCGGGGCCGCTGCGGCCCAGGCGGCGTAGCTGTCAGGTTTCTGGCGGCCGTAATACGTGGCGTTGATCTCGATGGCGCCCAGGCGCGCGGCCGCGTGCGCCAGCTCGTCGCGCTGGCGCAGGCCGTCCGGGTAGAAAACGCCGCGCCAGTCCGGAAACGTCCAGCCGCCGATGCCGACGCGGATCGCGCCGCTTCGGCTCACGCTTCCATCCAGTCCTTGAAGAACGCTTCGTGGGCGCGGCGCAGCTCGCCGAGCGCGACCGCGCCGTCACCGGCCTCGCCCTCGGCTCCCAACACGATGGAATCGCCGCCCGTCCAGCCGATGAAGCAGCAACCGACCCCCGCCTCGCGGGCCATCTTTTCGACCACGTGGCTGTCATAGGGTTCGGTAACCAGGTATCGGGCCTGGTTTTCGGCGAACAGCGACCAGGCATGGCGATATTTCTCGCGGTCGACCTGGTCCTCGAACGCGGCCATCTTGAGGACCGCGCCGACATCGCCGGCCAGCGCCATTTCCGCCACCGCGACCAGAATTCCGCCGTCGGACACGTCGTGCACCGCGGTCACGAACTCTTCGGCAATCAGCTTGCGCACGAACTCGCCGTGGCGCCGTTCGGCCGCGAGGTCGACTTGCGGCGGCATGCCGTCGGCACGCCCGTGGCAGACCTCCAGCCACAGCGACTGGCCCAATTCGGGCCTGGCGCGGGCGTCGGCGCCGATCAGCAGGATCTTGTGAGCGCCGTCCTTGAACGCGATCGTCGCCATGCGGTCGGCATCGTCCATCACGCCGACGCCGCCGATTGCCGGGGTCGGGAGGATGGCGCTGCCGCCGCCCGTCGCCTTGCTTTCGTTGTAGAGGCTGACGTTGCCCGACACGATCGGGAAGTCGAGCGCGCGGCAGGCTTCGCCCATGCCCTGCAGGCAGCCGACGATCTGGGCCATGATCTCCGGCCGCTGCGGCGAACCGAAGTTGAGGCAATTGGTCACGGCAAGCGGCGTGGCGCCGACCGCGGTGAGATTGCGATAGGCCTCGGCGATGGCCTGCCTGCCGCCGACGACCGGGTCGGCGAAGCAGTAACGCGGGGTGCAGTCCGTGGTCATGGCGAGCGCCCGGTTGGTGCCGTGGATGCGCACCACGGCCGCGTCGCCGCCCGATTTCTGCATCGTGTCGGCGCCGACCTGGCTATCGTACTGCTCCCAGATCCAGCGCCGGCTGGCGAGCGCGGGCGCGGCCATCATCTGCATGAGCTGGGCGGGAATGTCGTTCTGCTCGGGCACCGCGGTCAGCGGCGCGACATTGGCCCAAGTCTTGTACGCAGCCGGTGCAAGGTAGGGACGGTCATAGAGGGGCGCCTCGTCCGCCAGCGGGCCCAGCGGGATGTCGCAGACGGTCTCGCCGTTCCAGTCGAGCACCATGCGGCCGGTATCGGTAACTTCGCCGATGACAGCGAAATCGAGCTCCCACTTGCGGAAGATGGCCTCGGCCTCGCCCTCGCGGCCGGGCTTGAGGACCATGAGCATCCGCTCCTGGCTTTCGCTCAGCATCATCTCGTACGGCGTCATGCCCTCTTCGCGGCAGGGAACGGCGTTCATGTTGAGGCGGATGCCGGCTTCGCCCTTGCTCGCCATCTCGACACTGGACGAGGTCAGCCCGGCCGCGCCCATGTCCTGGATGGCCACGATCGCGTCGGTCGCCATCAGTTCCAGGCACGCCTCGATCAGCAGCTTTTCGGTGAAGGGGTCGCCGACCTGGACGGTGGGACGCTTTTCGTCCGAATTCTCGTCGAACTCCGCGCTCGCCATCGTCGCGCCGTGGATACCGTCGCGCCCGGTCCGGGAGCCGACATAGACGATCGGATTGCCCAGGCCCGTGGCGGCGGAGTAAAAGATCTTGTCCTGCTCGGCGACGCCGACGGTCATCGCGTTGACCAGGATGTTGCCGTCATACGAGGGATGAAAATTGGTTTCGCCGCCCACCGTCGGCACGCCCACGCAATTGCCGTAGCCGCCGATCCCAGAGACCACGCCCTGGACCAGGTGCTTCATCTTGGGATGGTCGGGGCGCCCGAAACGCAGCGCATTCATGTTGGCGACCGGGCGCGCCCCCATCGTAAAGACGTCGCGCAGAATCCCCCCGACGCCCGTCGCTGCGCCCTGGTAAGGCTCGATATAGCTGGGGTGATTATGCGACTCCATCTTGAAGATCGCGGCCAGCTTCGTGCCGTTCGTGCCTTCGCCGATATCGATCACGCCGGCGTTCTCTCCCGGTCCGCAGATCACCCAGGGCGCCTCGGTGGGCAGCTTCTTGAGGTGCAGGCGGCTCGACTTGTAGGAGCAATGCTCCGACCACATGACCGAGAAGATGCCGAGTTCGACAAGGTTGGGCTCGCGGCCCAGGGCGTGGAGAACCCGGTCGTATTCGTCGTCCGACAATCCGTGGGCGGCGACGACGTCTGGCGTGATGGCGCTGCTGGACTCTGGCATGCCGCGCGCCTTAGCGGCGCGGGAAGGGCGGGGCTAGTCCCGCGCCGGCCAGTTTTTCCCGATGCTTGACCGGGCGCGGCGCCGCCGCCAATGCTGGCGTCATGGCCGAACCCGCACCCGACATCGCCGCGCTGACCTTCGAGGATGCGCTCCGCGCGCTGGAGGACGTGGTGCGCAAGCTCGAAAGCGGCGAAGTCCCGCTGGACGATTCGATCGACCTTTACGAGCGCGGCGAGGCCCTGCGAAAGCATTGCCAGGCTCGGCTCGACGCCGCGCAGGCCCGGATCGAGCGCATCGTCGCGGGCCCCGACGGCCAGCCGACCGGCACCGCGCCGTTCGATCCGGCCAACTAGGCGATGCCCGGCGCAGCGCTCGCCACCACGCGCTTGGCTGCGGCGCTCGAGGCTATCGCTGCCGACGTCGACAGCCTGTTCGACGCGCTGCTGCCGATTCCCGCCGATCCCCGCGCCCGCCTGGTCGAGGCGATGCGTTACGCCGCGATCGGCGGCGGCAAACGCCTGCGTCCGCTGCTGGTCACGGCCACCGCGGGGCTTTACGGCGTCGACCGGCAGGCGGCGCTGCGCGTCGGTCTCGCGGTCGAGGCGATCCACGTCTATTCGCTGATCCACGACGACCTGCCCTGCATGGACGACGACGACCTGCGCCACGGCCGCCCGACGCTGCACCGCCAGTTCGACGAGGCGACCGCGGTGCTGGCGGGCGACGCGCTGCACGTCTTCGCGTTCGAGCTATTGTCCGACCCGGCGACGTCGCCCGATCCGTTCACGCGGATCGAGCTCGTCCAGGCACTTGGGCAGGCGAGCGGAGCGCAGGGCATGGCCGGCGGGCAGATGATGGACATCGTCGCCGAAACGTCCGCATTCGACCTTCACGGGGTCACCCGCCTGCAGCAACTCAAGACCGGGGCGCTGCTGGGCGCGGCGGTGGAGATGGGGGCGATCCTGGGCCGCGTCGCGCCCGAGGGGCGGGCGCACTTGCGCGGCTATGCCCGCGATATCGGCCTGGCGTTCCAGATCGCCGACGACCTGCTCGACCACGAGGGTGACGAGGCCGCCGCCGGCAAGGCCCTGCGCAAGGATGCCGCCGCGGGCAAGGCAACCTTCGTTTCGCTGCTCGGCCCCGAGCGCGCCCGCGAACAGGCGCAGTTCCTGGTCAGCCAGGCGACCGAGTATCTTCAGCACCATGGGGCGGAAGCCGACTTGCTGCGCGATGTCGCGCGGTACATCGTCGAGAGGGATCACTGATGAAGCGCATCGGCGTCTACCCGGGCACCTTCGATCCGATTACGCTGGGCCACATGGACATCATCGCGCGCGGCGCGCGGCTGGTGGACGAACTGGTCATCGGCGTGACCACCAACATCGCCAAGAACCCGATGTTTTCCGACGACGAGCGCATCGCGATGGTGACGCGCGAGGTCGCCGCCCTCGGCGACGCGACGATCCGCGTCGTTGGCTTCAACTCGCTGCTGATGGACTTTGCCGAAGCGCAGGGGGGCAGCGTGGTCATCCGCGGGATCCGCGGGGTGACCGATTTCGAGTACGAATACCAGCTCACCGGCATGAACCGTCAGCTTAACGACCGCATCGATACCGTCTTCCTGATGGCCGACGTAGCGCTACAGCCGATCGCCTCGCGGCTGGTCAAGGAAATCGCGCTTTACGGCGGCGACATTGGCCGTTTCGTGAGCCCTGCGGTGAAGGCCGACGTGGTCGCGCGCATCGCCGGTCAGGGCGTCGCACGTTGAGCCGCGCAGCCGATCCGTTCATTGCCACGACAGACCCGGATCGCTAAGCCGCGCCCCAACACATCCGTTCCAGAATCGAGACCTTCCGCATGATCCGTCGCAGCTTCGTTGCTTCCATGGCCGGCGCCATCGCCGGTGCCGTCCTGTTCGGTGCCCCCGCGATCGCCAAGGACGTGGTTCCCGCCACGCCGGCGCCCGTGCCGCTGAGCGCCATCGTCGACGCGGATCCGAGCCATGATCCCCAGAACATCCTCGCGCTCGACTTGTCGAACGGCGGGCGGGTGCTGATCCGCCTGATGCCGGCCTGGGCGCCCAATCACGTCGAGCGGATCAAGACGCTGACCGAGCAGGGCTTCTACAATAACGTCATCTTTCACCGCGTGATCGACGGCTTCATGGCGCAGACCGGCGATCCTACCGGCACGGGTGAGGGCGGTTCGAAGCTGCCAGACCTGAAGGCGGAGTTCAACTCGCTGCCGCACGTGCGCGGCACGGTGTCGATGGCGCGGACCGAAAGCCCCGACAGCGCCAACAGCCAGTTCTTCATCGTGTTCTACCCGCACTTTGCGCTGGACCACAAATACACCAACTTTGGCCGCGTCATCCAGGGCATGGAATATGCCGACGCGATCGAGCGCGGTGAGCCGCCGGCCAACCCGACGCGCATCGTCCAGGCCTCGCTGCTGTCGGACGGCAAGCCGCGCCCGGTTATCGCCGCGCCGGTATCGCCTGCGGCGGTGACGCCGGCACCGGTCACTTCGCCGTCGAATTGAGCCGCGCTTCGCGCTAGGGCGCGGGCGCGATGCGTGTCGACCTCTTCGATTTCGAGCTTCCGCCCGAGCGGATAGCCCTGCGCCCGGCACGGCCGCGCGATGCCGCGCGGCTTCTGGTGGTGCGCGGCGACGAGCCGTTCGCCGACCGTGTCGTTCGCGATCTGCCGGGAGAACTTCGCGCCGGCGACGTGCTGGTGTTCAACGATACCCGCGTCATACCCGCCCAACTCGAAGGCCGGCGCGGCGAAGCGAGCATCGGTGCGACCTTGCACAAGCGCATCGACTTGCGCCGCTGGCAGGCGTTCGTGCGCAACGCCAAGCGGCTTCGTGAAGGCGACGTCGTCGATTTCGGCGCCGGGGTCACTGCCACCGCCGAAACGCGGCTTGATGATGGCAGCTGGACGCTGGCCTTCGCGGGTGATGAACCGGTCGAAGTGCTGCTGGCGCGCGCCGGACGGATGCCGCTGCCGCCCTATATCGCCGGCAAGCGCCCCACCGATGCCGAGGACCGCCGCGATTACCAGACCATGTTCGCCGCCGAGGATGGCGCGGTCGCCGCGCCGACGGCGGCGCTGCACTTCACGCCCGCGCTGATGGCCGCGCTGGCCGGCGCGGGCATCGGGCACGAGACGCTGACCCTGCATGTCGGCGCGGGCACGTTCCTGCCGGTCAAGGCCGATGACACCGACGATCATGCGATGCATGCCGAGTTCGGCCGCATCGATGCCGCCACGGCCGACCGGCTCAACGCGGCGCGCGCGGCCGGCGGCCGCGTCATCGCGGTGGGGACGACCAGCCTGCGCCTGCTTGAAAGCGCTTGCGGAGTGGACGGGGTGATCCATCCGTTCGCTGGCGATACGTCGATCTTCATCACGCCTGGCTATCGCTTTCGCGCCATCGACGGGCTGATCACCAATTTCCACTTGCCGAAATCGACGCTGTTCATGCTCGTCTCGGCGCTGATGGGTCGGGAACGGATGCAGGCGGCCTATGCGCACGCCATCGCGAACGAATACCGTTTCTATTCGTACGGCGATTCGTCTCTTTTGCTGCCGTAAGGTTGCAATCGCGCACGCAATCGCCACCTTGCGCGGCGATGAACGACGCTATCCAAGAGCCGATCCTGGCGGTCAGGGGTCTGACCAAGCGCTACAAGAACGGACCGGTCGCGCTCGCCGGGGTCGATCTCGACATCCGCCGGGGCGAGATCTTCGCGCTGCTGGGGCCGAACGGCGCTGGCAAGACAACGCTGATCGGCGCGGTCTGCGGCCTGGTGCGGCCTAGCGAGGGCTCAATCACCGCTTTCGGACAGGACCTGGCCAAGGACTGGCGCGCCGCGCGGGCGAAGATCGGCCTGGTGCCGCAGGAAATGGCCACCGACATGTTCACCAGCGTCATCGACACGGTGTCGTTCTCGCGCGGCTTGTTCGGCCTGGCGCCCGATCCGGCCAAGCTGGAAGCCGTCCTCAGGTCGCTGTCGCTTTGGGACAAGCGCGCAAGCCAGATCCGCCACTTGTCCGGCGGGATGAAGCGCCGCGTGCTGATCGCCAAGGCGCTCGCGCACGAGCCCGAGCTGCTGTTCCTCGACGAGCCGACCGCTGGGGTCGACGTCGAACTGCGCCGCGACATGTGGCGCCAGATCGCCGCGCTGCGCGATGCCGGGACCACCATCATCCTGACCACGCACTATATCGAGGAGGCCGAGGAGATGGCCGACCGGGTCGGGGTGATCGACAAGGGCCAGCTTTTGCTGGTCGAGGAAAAGCGCGCGCTGATGGCGCGCATGGGCAGCGTAACCGCGGACATCACGCTGGCCCGGCCGCTTGCCGCGCTGCCGCCGTCCCTGTCGGGCAAGCCGGTCGAATTGGCAGACGAAGGCCGCAAGCTGGTTTTCACCGGCGACGGCGGCACCGACGCTGCACGCGCCGGAATCGCGGCGCTTATCCGCACCCTGGTGGAGAGCGGAATCGCCTTCACCGCGATCGATCAGAAGCAATCGAGCCTCGAGGACATCTTCGTCGGCCTGGTGGAGAACGCGTGATGGGATCCACCGCGCTGTCATTCAATGCCAGGGGCGCCTTCGCGATATATTCCAACGAGCTGGTGCGTGCGTTCCGCACCTTCTTCCAGTCGATCTTCGCCCCGGTCCTGACCACGTCGCTATATTTCGTCGTTTTCGGCGCCGCCATCGGCGGCCGCATCGCAGAGATCGGCGGGGTCAGCTACGGCGCCTTCATTATCCCCGGCCTGCTGCTGCTGACGCTGCTGGGGGAGACGACCAGCAATGCCAGCTTCGGCATCTACATGCCGCGCTTCACCGGCACGATCTATGAACTGCTGTCCGCGCCGGTCGGGGTCGCCGAAACGCTGATCGGCTTTGTCGGCGCGGCGGTGACCAAGTCGCTTCTGCTGGCGGCGATCATCCTTGTGACGGCCAGCTTCTTTGTCGACTACCACATCGTGCATCCGTTCCTGGCGTTGATCTTCATCATGCTGGTCGCGTCCGCCTTTGCGCTGTTCGGCTTTATCATCGGGGTCTGGGCCGACGGATTCGAGAAGCTGGGGATCGTGCCGCTGCTGATCCTGCAGCCGCTGACGTTCCTGGGCGGGACGTTCTATTCGATCGACATGCTGGCGCAGCCGTGGCGAAGCGTCGCGCTGGCGAATCCGATCGTCTATCTCGTCAACGGCCTGCGTTGGTGCTTCACCGGGCACGCCGACGTCGGCTTTGGCATCAGCATTGCTATCACGCTGGCGTTCCTCGTGCTGTGCATCGGCGTCATCACCGCGATTTTCCGCACCGGGTGGCGCCTGCGAGCCTGAGCCGCTATGCGCCGGGCATGGTCCGCCACGCCGCATCCTGGCTCGCCGCCAGCTTCGTCGCCAGCCTGGTCGCCTCGCCGGCTGAGGCCGTTTTGCCGGACGCGGCGCGCGCGATGATCGAGGCTGCTATCAAAACCGGCGACAAGGCCAAAGTCGCCGCCGTTGCCGATGCCGCGCGAACCGCTTTTCCCGCCGACAGGACGGAGATCGATGATATCCAGGGCAGCTTCGTGGCCGATCAGGCGCGCCTGGCGCGGGCCAAGGAAGCCCTGCGCCTCGCCGCCGTGCGCGCCGCCGGCCCGCTCGACTTGTGGAAGGGAAAGGGTGAGGTTTCCGGCTTTCGCGCCACCGGCAACGGCGAATCGACCGGCGTGAGCGGATCGCTGACCGCCACGCGCACGGGCGCAGACTGGACTCATGCGCTGACGCTGCGCGCCGACCTGCAATCGGCTCGCGGGGCGATGACGCGCGATTACCTGATGGCGTCGTGGGAGCCCCGCTACCAGGTTGACCAGGACGTGTTCGCCTATGGCCTGGCCCAGGTCGAGCGCAACCGCGTGCAGGGTATCGCCATGCGCTACGCGGTGTCGGGCGGGCTGGGGATCAAGGTTCTCGACAAGCCCAACGTCGACCTTGCGGTGAAGGCCGGGCCGGCGCTGCGCGGCACGCGTTATCTGATCGGAGAGCGCGAGGACCGGATTGCGGGCCTGCTCGGCCTCGATTTCGACTGGCGGCTGACCGACACGCTCAAGCTCACGCAGAAGGCCAATGCCGTCGCCGAAACGGGCGCCAGCGCGGTGGCATTGCTCGATGGCCACGGCGCGACCCTTAACCTGGTCACCGGGCTTGAGGCCAAGGTGACCGAGCGGCTGAGCACGCGCGTGTCTTACGCCGTCGATTACGACAGCCAGCCCGCGATCGGCAAGGTTACTACCGACACGATGACGCGCTTCGGCATCGTCTACGGATTTTGAGCGACCAGTGACTCCGCGCTTCAGTTTCACCGTCACGGCGACCGACGGCGCCGCCCGCACCGGCGCCATCGCCATGCGCCGCGGCACGATCCGCACGCCCGCGTTCATGCCGGTCGGCACTGCCGCGACTGTCAAGGCGATGAAGCCGCAGACCGTGCTCGCCACAGGCGCTGATATCCTGCTTGGCAATACCTATCACCTGATGCTGCGCCCGGGCGCGGAGCGGGTCGCGCGGCTGGGCGGGCTGCACCGCTTCATGAACTGGGACCGCCCGATCCTGACCGACAGCGGCGGCTATCAGGTGATGAGCCTGTCGGACCTGCGCAAGATAACCGAGGAAGGCGTCTCCTTCGCCAGCCATATCGACGGGTCGCGCCACATGCTGACGCCCGAACGCTCGATGGAAATCCAGCGCCTGCTCGGCAGCGACATCGTCATGGCGTTCGACGAATGCCCGCGGGCCGATCGCGCGCGCGACGACATTGCCCGATCGATGGAAATGTCGATGCGGTGGGCGCGGCGCAGCCGCGACGCCTTCGATGCCGGCGGCGAGCACGCGGCAAGCGCCGCGCTGTTCGGCATCCAGCAGGGCGCGCTCGACGAAGGGCTGCGCCGGGAAAGTGCCGACGCACTGGCCGCGATCGGGTTCGACGGCTACGCCATCGGCGGCCTGGCGGTGGGCGAAGGGCAGGAGGCGATGTTCGCCACGCTTGATTTCGCGCCGGCGATGCTGCCGCAAGACCGGCCGCGCTACCTGATGGGGGTTGGAAAGCCCGACGACCTGGTCGGCGCGGTCGAGCGCGGGGTCGACATGTTCGATTGCGTGCTGCCGAGCAGGTCGGGCCGCAACGGGCAGGGCTTCACCTGGGACGGCCCGATCAACTTGCGCAACGCCCGCCATGCCGAGGATGCGGCGCCGATCGATCCGCGCTGCGCGTGCGACGCCTGCAGTCACTACAGCCGCGCCTACTTGCATCACCTCCACAAGTCGGGCGAGATATTGGGCGCGATGCTGCTGACCGAGCACAACCTGACGTTCTATCAGCAGCTGATGGGCGCCATGCGCGACGCGATTGCGGCGGGGTCGTTCGCGTCCTTCGCCGCCGGTTTTCGTCGCGATTATCTGAAAGCCTAGGCCGCAATCGAGCCTTCGGCCTCACGCATTTCGGTTTCGAGCCGGGTGTCGCGATAGGCAACGAACTGGCCGGTGCGTTCGTCGAAGAATCCGGCACCGATGGCGACTGCAAAACGCTGCGCAAGACGCAGCGACGGATACCATTTTCCAAACCGGTGCGGGGTAACGAAACGGAAGCGTGTCATGTGTCCCGGTAACGTCGCCCGCTTGCCGCCGGTTCCGGTCCAAGATGCTGTTTTTCAACGCTTCATCGCATTTGGAATTTGCCTGCGGGTAACTTGGTGCATCATATCCGCGGGCCGATTCAATCCGGGGGGAATTCATGACTTCGCATCGTATGCTGGCGGCCTTGCTCGCCGGGACCGCCGCCGTGTCCGCGCAGGCGCAGGAGGCTCCGACGACGGACCTGGCAGCCCGGTTCGGCGCGCTGGAATCGGTCCAGCAGATGAGCCTTTCGCCCGGCGGCGGCCAGGTCGCTTACCTGACCCCGGCGCAGCCGGCCGGCGTTGACCTGGTGGTGGCGGACCTGGCGACGGGCGCAACCAAGATCGTCCTGCAGGCGCGCAATCCGCGTGACCGGCTGCGGTGGTGCCACTGGGCAAGCGACGTGCGGCTGCTTTGCCTGGTGATGTCCTCGTTCGACAATCGCGGCGTGCTGACCGGGGCCAGCCGGTACGTGACGCTCAACAGCGATGGCAGCGACCAGTCCTATCTCAAGCTTGGCACCAACGGCGCTTCGCAAGGGGCGATCCAGTTCGTCGGCGACGTGCTCGACTGGGACCTGCCCGCTGCGCCGGGACACGTGCTCATGACGCGCGAATTCCTGCCGCAAGGCTCGATCGGCACCAACATCGTCAACGATCGCCAGGGCCTGGGGGTCGAGGATTTCGACCTCACCACGCAAAAGCGCACCGTGGTCGAGCCGCCGCGCCGCACCGCGGTTTCCTACATCAGCGACGGGCGCGGCAATGTCCGCATCATGGGTACTCAGGCGACCAACGACGACGGCTACGTCAAGTCGGGCACCAACTGGCTTTATCGGCGCAAGGATTCCAAAACCTGGGAGCAGCTTTCAAAGGCCGCCGGCGCCACCGACTTTACGCCGATCGCGGTCGACCCGGACCGCGACGTCGCTTACGGTTTCGCCAGCAAGGGCGATTTTGACGCCCTTTACAGCGTCGCGCTCGACGGTTCGGGCAAGCGGACCGAGCTGCTCTCGCGCGCCGACGTCGATGTCGATGACGTTGTGCGCATTGGCCGCAACTTCCGCGTCGTCGGGGCGAGCTACGCGACCGAGCGCCGCAATGTCGAATTCTTCGATCCGCAGCTCAAGGCGCTGGGCGCTGCGCTCGGCAAGGCTCTACCGGGCCAGCCGACGATTTCATTCATCGATTCGAGCCAGGACGAGAGCAAGCTGCTGATGTTCGCCGCCAGCGACACCGTACCGGGCACGTTCTATGTCTATGACAAGGCGACGCGCCACCTGGCAGAGGTGCTGCCGGTGCGCGACCGCCTGGACGGGGTTCCGCTGGCGCCGATGAAGGCGATTACCTTTCCCGCCGGCGACGGCACCCAGATCCCAGCCTACCTGACGCTGCCGCCGGGCAGCACCGGCAAGAACCTGCCCGCGATTGTCATGCCGCACGGCGGACCCGGCGCGCGCGACGAGTGGGGGTTCGACTGGCTGGCGCAGTTCTATGCCGCACGCGGTTACGCCGTGCTGCAGCCGAACTACCGCGGTTCGGCGGGTTATGGATCGGGTTGGTATCAGCGCAACGGCTTCCAGTCGTGGCGTACTGCCATCGGCGACGTCAACGACGCCGGGCGCTGGCTGCTCAAGCAGGGGATCGCCCCGGCCGACAAGCTTGCCATCGTCGGCTGGTCGTACGGCGGATACGCGGCGTTGCAGAGCGCGGTGCTGGACCCGAACCTGTTCAAGGCCATCGTCGCGGTCGCGCCGGTCACCGACCTTGAGCGCTTTCGCAAGGAATCGGAGCCGTTCACCAACTTCCTGTTCGTGGACAACTACATCGGCCGCGGGCCCCACGTGAAGGAAGGATCGCCGGCCCAGAATGTCGATGCGATCAAGGCGCCGGTACTGATGTTCCACGGGACGATGGACCAGAACGTGGGCGTGGGCGAATCGCGGCTGATGGCGGACAAGCTCAAGGGCGCGGGCAAGACCGTGACATATGTCGAGTTCGATGGTCTTGATCACCAGTTGCCCGATGCGGCCGCGCGCAGCCGCGTGCTGCGCGAAAGCGACGCTTTCCTGCGCCAGGCGATGAAGCTGCCGGCCAACTGAGCCGAATCAAAAAGGGCGGCCCCGCGGGGCCGCCCTTCTGATGTCTCGGTTCGAACCGGTCAGCGCGAGTAGAACTCGACGACGAGGTTCGGCTCCATCTTCACCGGGTACGGCACCTCGTCCAGCGTCGGCACGCGGACGAACGTGACCTTCTCCGCGCCGTCGGGCGCGACGTAGTCGGGAATTTCACGCTCGGCCAGGCTCTGCGCTTCAGCGATCAGGGCCATTTCCTTGGCCTTGGCACCCAGGCTGATGACGTCGCCGGGGCGGACGCGGCGGCTGGCGATGTTGCACTTCACGCCGTTGACGCGGATGTGGCCGTGCGAAACGATCTGGCGGGCCGAGAAGATCGTCGGCGCGAACTTGGCGCGATAGACGACCATGTCCAGGCGCTGCTCGAGCAGGCCGATCAGGTTCTGGCCAGTATCGCCCTTGAGGCGCGAGGCTTCCTGGTAAGTGCTCTTGAACTGCTTTTCGGTCACGTCGCCGTAGTAGCCCTTGAGCTTCTGCTTGGCGCGCAGCTGGATGCCGAAGTCCGACACCTTGCTCTTGCGGCGCTGGCCGTGCTGACCCGGGCCGTAGCTGCGGCGATTGACCGAGCTCTTGGGGCGGCCCCAGATGTTCTCGCCAAGGCGGCGATCGATTTTGTACTTGGAAGCCTTGCGCTTAGACATGGCGCGTTTGTCCTTCAATTCGCTGGCCGGACCCTGTGTCCAGCCTCTAGGTCCGGAACCGCACCGCCCAGCCTGTTGCCGGACGCGACCGAGGCTTCACCGGAGTGCCTGGTCAATTGCGAAGGCGCGCGCCTAGCCGCCCCCGGGGGGAATTACAACCCCCCGAGGCGCCCTGGGCGCAGCGGATTACTCGGGCTTGGCGGATTCGGAGCGCACGGTGCGGCCCGAGCCGAGGCCGCCGGTGTCGACGTCGGCGTCGTTCAGGGCCTTCCAGTATTCGGCGGTGTGGCATTCGCGATTGGAACCCATGTGCGTGCCGGTCGCGGCAGCGACGGGGCGGCAGATCATCTTGGGCTTGGGCGGCTTGGCCGGCTGCGCTGCGGGCGCACCGGCAGCGGCAGGCGGCGACGCCGGCGAGGCGCCCTGGGCAAGAGCGGGAGCGGTCAGCAACGCGGCGACCGAGATCAGGAGAATACGCAAGACTATCAAACCCTTCCAACACGATATCGGCAACCTGCCTAGCCCTGCCGCGGACCTTTTCCAAGTGCCGAAAGCACGCCGCGCATGGTCCGCACCTCCAGGTGGTTCCAGCCCGGCTTGGTGAGCATCGCGCGTAGCGTGCGGCGCGATGTGACGGCACGGCCGGTGTGCCGGAAATAGCCCGCCGGCTCGAGCAGGCCTTCGATCTGGGCGATCAGGCCATCGAGCTCGGCCTGCGAGGCGGGCGGAAGGATGTCCTCGACCGTCGGCTGCACCAGGCTGGAGCGACCGTGGCCATGGTGGCGCGACCATTCGTAAGCGCACAGGATCACCGCCTGCGCCAGGTTGAGCGATCCGAATTCGGGGTTGATCGGCACGGTCAGGATCGCATCGGCCAAAGCCACGTCGTCGGTTTCCAGGCCGGACCGCTCGGGCCCGAAGACCAGCGCGGACTGCGCGGGCAGGGCGTGGATCGCGCGCGCCGCCTCGTCGGGTCCGACCACCGGCTTGGTTACGCCGCGCTTGCGCACGGTGGTGGCGTAGACGGCGCTGCAGTCCGCCACCGCCTCGGCCAGGGTGGGGAACACCTCGGCGTCGGCAAGCACTCCGTCGGCGCCTGCCGCAGCCGGCCCGGCGGCCGGATTCGGCCAGCCGTCCCGCGGAGCGACGAGCCGCATCCGCGTCAACCCGAAGTTGAGCATCGCGCGGGCCGCCTTGCCGATGTTCTCACCCAGCTGCGGGCGCACCAGGACGATCACGGGCGGCGGGGCGACGGCGTCAGGACTGGGCGACATCGCGCACGCTGCCGGCGAATTCCTCGAAGTCGCGCGCTTCGGTGAAGTCGCGGTAGACCGAGGCGAAGCGGATATAGGCGACCGCGTCGAGCTGGCGCAATCCGTCCATCACCATCTCGCCGATCGCGCGGGCCTCGACCTCGTTTTCGCCCAGCGTCTCGATCTGGCGCTGTACGCCAGATACCAGCTGGTCCAGTCGTTCCTGCGCGATGCCCCGCTTGCGGGTGGCGATCGTGACCGACTGTTCGATCTTGGCGCGATCGAATGGTTCGCGGCGCGGCGGGCTTTCGCCGCCGCCGCTCTTGATCACGGCGATATCGCGCAGCTGGACACGCTCGAAGGTGGTGAAGCGCGCGCCGCAGCTTTCGCACTGGCGGCGGCGGCGGATCGCGGTGTTGTCCTCGGTCGGACGCGAATCCTTTACCTGCGAATCGTCATGCGCGCAGAACGGGCAGCGCATGGATCGTCCTTCAGGGCCGCAGGCGCTTGTAGAGCGCGAAGCCGGCGCCGATGATCAGACCGGCCGGCAGCGACACCAGCGGCAGGACGGCGCCGGCCACCGCGCCGACCGCCGCGCCGGTCAGCACCGGCTTGGTCGAGGGGTGCTGCATCCCTTCCTTGGCCATGCCGACGATCTCGTTCTTGGCGTCGGACAGCAGGTCGCCCTTGTCGCCCGGATTGTTCTGCGGATCGGTCATGGTCTCAAAGCTCCGGATAGATCGGGAAGGCGGCGCAGAGGTCTTCCACCTGGCTGCGGACCCGCGCCTCCACTTGCGCGTCGCCTTCCTCGCCATTGTGGGCAAGGCCGTCAACCACTTGCGCGATGAGCTCGCCGATCCGGGCGAACTCGGCCTCGCGAAAGCCGCGGGTGGTGCCCGCCGGCGTGCCGAGGCGAATGCCCGAGGTGACGAACGGGCTGCGCACGTCGAACGGGATGCCGTTCTTGTTGCAAGTCAGCCAGGCGCGATCGAGGCCTTTTTCGGCTGCCTTGCCGGTGACGTCCTTGGGGGTCAGGTCGACCAGCAGCAGGTGGTTGTCGGTACCGCCCGAAACCACGCGCAGGCCATGCTTCTCCACGCTGGCGGCGAGCGCCCGGGCATTGGCGACGACCTGGCTGGCATAGGCCTTGAATTCGGGCTTCAGCGCCTCGCCGAAGGCGACCGCCTTGGCGGCGATGACGTGAACCAGCGGGCCGCCCTGCATGCCGGGGAACACCGCCGAATTGAACTTCTTGGCCAGCGCCTCGTCATTGGTCAGGATCACGCCGGAGCGAGGACCGCGCAACGATTTGTGCGTGGTGGTGGTGACGACGTGCGCGTCCGGGAAGGGCGAGGGGTGCGCGCCGCCCGCAACCAGGCCCGAGAAGTGGCTCATGTCGACCATCAGGTATGCGCCCACTTCGTCCGCGATCTCGCGGAAGCGGGCAAAATCCCACTGCCGCGAATAAGCGGTGCCGCCGGCGATGATCAGCTTGGGGCGATGTTCGCGCGCGGTGGCGGCGACCGCGTCCATGTCCAGCCGCTCGTCCTCGCGGCGCACGCCGTAAGGGATCGGCTTGAACCACTTGCCGCTCATGTTGACGGGGCTGCCGTGCGTCAGGTGGCCGCCGGCGTTGAGGTCCAGGCCCATGAAACTGTCGCCCGGCGTCAGCAGCGCCAGGAAGACCGCCTGGTTCATCTGGCTGCCGCTATTGGGCTGGACGTTGGCGAAGTTGCACCCGAAGAGCGCCCTGGCGCGCTCGATCGCCAGGTTCTCGACGACGTCGGCATATTCGCAGCCGCCGTAGTACCGTTTGCCGGGATAACCTTCGGCGTACTTGTTGGTGAAGACGCTGCCGGTCGCCTCGAGGGTTGCCAGGCTGGCGATGTTCTCGCTCGCGATCAGCTCGATCTTGGTCTGCTGGCGCTTCAGCTCGCCGCGGATGGCGGCGTAGACTTCGGCGTCCGCGGTCTCGAGGTGTTCGACGAAAAAGCCCTTGGAACGGATGCGGGTCGCGGTGGCGGTCTCGGTCATGCGGCGGAGCTTTCATTGGCGGCCGGGCGGGCGGGAAACGGCGGGTGGGAGAGCTTGCCGACGCGGCGGACGTGACGATCCCCCGCGAAGGGCGTGTCTAGGAACGCGGTAACGCACGCGCGGGCCATGTCGGGCCCGATCAGGCGGGCGCCCAGGGCGATGACCTGGGCATCGTTGTGCTCACGCGCCAGACTTGCGGACAGCGGTTCACCGACCAGTGCGCAGCGCACGGCGGGGTGGCGGTTGACGGCGATCGAGATGCCGATGCCGCTTCCGCACAGCGCTATGCCGCGCTCCGCGTGGCCCGCGGCGAGATGTTCGGCAAGGCGGTAGCCATAGTCGGGATAGTCGACCGATGCTTCGCCATCGGGCCCGAGGTCGTCCACCGTGTGGCCTTCGCCGCGCAGCCAAGCAGCCAGCGCCTGCTTGAGCGCGAAAGCCGCATGATCGGAGGCGATGGCGATATGCATGGCGCGCCCATAGGAGACGCCGGCGATTCGCGCGACCCCGTTGGGGCATCTTTTGCACGCGGCTGGCGGGCGCGGCCGCAGCCGGCATGCCGCTACGCAATACTACCGCCCAAGTGTTAACCTTTGCGCGCTAGGGCGAAGGCGATGGTCGCGCATAATCCCCAGTCCTTCGCCTCGTTTGTCGCGCCCGCGCGCGGCGGGGCCGAGCTCGTTCGCCACGATGGGGTCGACCGGATCCTTAACGCAGTCCGGCAGCACCTCGGCATGGAGATCGCCTTCGTCTCGCGCTACGTCGAGGGCGGGCTGAAGGAACTGACCCACGTCGATTCCGACCTCGACCTGCCGATGGGGCCGGGCTTTCGCGACCCGCGCGAGGACAGCTACTGCTGGCACATTGCCGAAGGTCGCTTGCCCGAACTGATCCAGGACACTGCCGACCATCCGTTCACCGAAACGATGGCGATCACCCGGTTCCTGCCTGTCGGCGCGCATCTCAACACGCCGCTGCGGCTGTCGGACGGGACGCTTTACGGCAGCTTCTGCTGCCTCAGCCGCCAGCCCGACCGCACGATGACCGATCGCGACGTGGGGGTGCTGCGCGCCTTCGCGGCGCTCGCCGCGGTCCAGATCGAGGCCGCGCTGGAAAGCGACGTTCAGGCCGCGGCGACCCGCGCCCGGATCGAGGGGGTGCTGGCCCGGCGCGACCTGACCGTCGTTCAGCAGCCGATCCACGCGCTTGCCACCGGGCTGCCGGTGGGCGCCGAGTGCCTGGCACGCTTTGCCGATGGTGCCTCGCGCGGCCCCGATGCCTGGTTCGCCGAAGCCGCGCAGGTCGGAATGGGCGTCGACCTGGAGATGCTCGCGATCGAACTGGCGCTGGCAAGCGCGGCGGCGTTGCCGTCCGGTTGCTATGTCTCCATCAACGCTTCGCCCGACACGGTGCTGTCGGGCCGGCTCGAGGCGGCACTGATGGCGTCGAACACCGCCAACATCGTCGTCGAACTGACCGAACATCAGCAGGTCGCCGATTTCGCCGCGCTCAAGGCGGCGCTGGCGCGGATCGCCGGGCGCGCCCGGATCGCCATCGACGATGTGGGCGCCGGCTACGCCGGGCTGCGCCACCTGGTCGAGCTGTCGCCGCACCTGCTCAAGCTCGACATCAGCCTGGTTCGCGACATTCACAAGGACGTGGCTCGCCGCGCGCTCACCGGCGCCATGGTCCGCTTCGCCGCCGCGATCGGCTCGAAACTGATCGCCGAGGGGATCGAATGCGCCGAGGAAGCCGAGGTCCTTGCCGAACTGGGCGTCGACTACGGGCAGGGCTACCACTTCGCCCGGCCGATGCGCGTCAGCGACGCGGCGCGGTACCTGGCGGCATAGCGCTCAGGCGGCGGTCTCGACCCGGCCACTGCGCTCCAGCTTGCCCCAGCCGACCACCCATCCGCCGATGGCGGAAGCGATCGCGCGCAGCACCACCCAGTACATGATCTGCCGGTAGACCAACCGCTGGGCCACCAGCAGATGCGCGGGGTAGCGCGGGCGGCGATCGTCGAGCCGGTAGGCGATCCAGCCGCACAGCACGTCGATCGCGGTGAAGGCCAGCCAGTATAGCCCCATCGTGCCAACGTCGCCGCGGGTCTGGGCCCATCCGTGCTGCTCGATCCGCAGCGCCGTCCCGACCAGCGACAGCAGCAGCGCCAGGTCGATGACAGGAGAGATCGCCGCGAACAGGATCTGGAACAGCCAGGCCTGCGGCATGCCGATCAGCGCCAGCCCGGTCGGCCGCCCGCGCCGCAGTGCGCTGCGGTGCTTCCACAGGCACTGCAGCGTCCCGAAGGCCCAGCGGTAGCGCTGCTTTGCCAGCGCCGCGAAGCTTTCGGGCGCCTCGGTCCAGGCGGTGGCGCGCGGATCGTAAGTGACGCGCCAGCCGAACCGCTGGATCGCGATGGTCAGGTCCTGGTCTTCGGCCAGCGTGTCCTCGGGATAGCCGCCCACCGCGTCGAGTGCCGCGCGCCGCCAGGCGCCGACGGCGCCAGGCACCACGGTCATCGCATCGAACCCGGCCAGCGCGCGCCGCTCCAGGTTCTGCGCGGTGATGTATTCCACCGCCTGCCAGCGCGTGACCAGGTTGACCCGGTTGCCTACGCGCGCGTCGCCGGCCACGGCCCCCAGCCGCGGATCGCCGAACCAGCGCGCCAGGCGCCGGATGGTCAGCGCCTCGAACTGCGTATCGGCGTCCAGCGCGATGATGACCTCGCCGCGGGCATCCCTTACCGCGCGGTTGAGCGCGGCCGCCTTGCCGCCGTTCGTCAGCGTCAGCAGCAGCACGCGCGGATCGCTGCCGAAGGCCTCGCGCACCAGGTCGCTGGTGCGGTCCCTGGACCCGTCGTCGGCCACGATCACCTGCAGCGCCGGATATTCGCTGGCGAGCACGCGTGCGATCGAGGACACGATCACGCGTTCCTCGTTGAAGGCCGGGATGATGACGGTGACGGTCGGTTCGAACAGCGGCGGCTCGGCGCGGCGCCGGCGCGACTGGATCCAGGCCAGCGCGGTCATCAGGACGGCGCGCGTGATGCCGAGCACGATGGCCAGGTAGAACAGGAAGCCGACCGTCGCGATCAGCGCCGCTACCGCCAGGAAGCCGGCGATGTCGAAGCGCACCGCGGTCAGGTCGCTGCCGGTTACTTGCGGCATCGCCTGCGCCGCGCTTGCGCCGACCAGTTGAGGGACGCTGACGAAGCGATAGCCTTCGCCGCGCAGCGCGGCGATAATCTGCGGCAGCGCCGCGACCGTTTCGGCACGGTTCCCGCCGCCGTCGTGCAGAAGCACGATGTTGCCCGTACGCTCGGCGTTGGCGGCGTGGATCTCAGTCAACGCGGTGCGCACGATCGCCGCCGCCGGCGGGCGCTGCCAGTCCTCGGTATCGACGTGCAGCCCGACGATCGTGTAGCCGGCCTGTTGCGCGCGCAGCGCCGGGATCAGTTCATCCGCGGTCGTCGGCTCGGCATCGCCGAAATAGGGCGCGCGGAACAACCGCATCCGCCGGCCGGTATAGGCTTCGACCAGCCGCTCGTTGGTCGAAAGTTCGAAGTCGGTATCGGTTTGCGAGGCGCCTGCGAGGTTGGGGTGGGTGTAGGTGTGGTTGCCGATGACGTGCCCCTCGGCGACCATCCGGCGCAGCAGCGACGGGTTTTCCAGCGCGTTTTCGCCGATGACGAAGAACGTGCCGGGCACGCCCTCGCGCTTCAGCACATCCAGGATGCGCGGCGTCCAGACCGGGTCCGGGCCGTCGTCGAATGTCAGCGCGATGGCCTTGGGATCGCTGCCGCCCGAACGCTGCACCACGAACGGCGTCGGCAGCGCGGTATAGGTTTCACCGCGGATCAGGCCGGCCGCATCGTATGCCACGTCGCGGTGGCCGGGCTGGGCCGTGTCGGTGATGCGGATGATCTCGCCGGTGCCCTCGACATCGTTGTTGAGTGGCGATTCCGGCGTTGCCAGGTCGGGCCGTCCGCCGCTGCGGAAGGCGCCGAGATCGGACCAGAAGCCAGGGTCCTCGCTGCCCAGGCGCCACAGCGCGACCGCGCCGATGCCAAGGCGCTTGAGCGCGGCAAGCTGGTTCCAGCTGCTGGCCGCGTCGACGAACCAGACCGAGTGATGCTCGCCCGCGTCGTCATAGGCGAAACCGGCGTTGCCGCTGACCGGGTCGAAGCGCGGAGCGGCGTTGCTGTCATGCGCGGCCAGCCATGCTTCCTCGACGGTCAGCGCGTCGACGCCCCCCACCTTATCCTGTGCGCCGTGCCAATCGTAGCCGTAGCTGCCCAGGGTCACGACCAGCTTGGGTCCCGCCTCGGCGCGCGCGCGGGCAACCTCGCGCACGAACCAGTCCTGGCTGGCGATGGGCCCGGCCTCGCCGCCCTGCCAATGCTGGTCGTAGGCCATGAACAGCACGCGGTCGGTGCGCCGCGCTATCGCGCGGATCGGCCACGACGGGTCGCCCGCCGGCACGGTGATTGCGATCTGGTCGCCCCTGGGCATCGCACGGCGCAGCTGGTCAAGGAACGTCAGGTAGTGGGGCATCGCGTCGGTCGGCAGGTCTTCGATATCCAGGACCACGCCGCCCACGTTCGGGGCCGCCGCCGCCGTGCCAAGCGTCGCTGCCAGCCGCGCCCGCGCCGCGGGATCGGCCAGCAGGCGTGCCGCGGCAGCGCCGTCGAATTTCTCGTTGGCGTAGTTCTGCACCATAGGCATCACTTGCGGCGGATGCGGCATCGCCGCGATCAGCCGGTCGAAAGCTGCATCCGGCGCGGTGGTGATCGCGCCGGATGCATCGACGCTGAAGCGCATCGGCACCACCCAGTCGAGCGAGGCGGCATGGCGCCGCAGCGAGGCGATGCTGGTCTCGTCGTCGGGCAGATAGAAGCCGACCGACAGCGGCTTGTCGGCGGGCGCATTGCTCAGGTGCGGCAGCCAAGCGCGCAGGCCGCGGGCCGGCGGCGTGCCCCGCAGCGCCGATGCGTGCGGAGCGGGCAGGGGCAGCGCCATGCTGGTCGATCGCGGCACGAACACCAGCGTCGCGGCGAACAGCACGGCTGCCAGCAGCAGCAGGACCAGCGCCCCCGCCAGCGTTCGCTTGGCGACCCGGCTGCGCTTGCCGGTGGGATCGTAGAAGATCGGCTGCGCCATGCACGGGTCCTCGGTGCGGCGATCGGACTGCCTGCCGCTCGGCCGCCGTTACGCCTGCGCCGCGCGCCTGCGAAGCCGGGAAATTGTCACCGACTGTCGCGGCGCCGCCATGACCGTGGCTACTTCGTGCTCTTCGCGCGGATTTGCTTCGCCACGTCGGGGTGCGCATTCAAATAGGCGAAGATCTTCGTCTTCAGATCGGCACCAAGTTGCGCCTGCATGCCCCGGATCTCGCTCATGTAGGCAGTGTTGGCGGCAACGACCGCGGGATCGCCGAGCAACGCCATCGACTTCGACAGATAATGCGACCCGCTCGGCGTGGCCGCGAAGGCGTGGACGTCCTTCAGTTCCGCGAGCGTGAATGCGTGAACATAGGCCTGTGCACTGGCTTCGAAGATCATCGGCAAGTGCTTGCGCACGGTCGGCATCAGCTTATCGGGAATCGAATCGTGAAATTGCTGGAAGATCGCAACCAGACCGGGATCGCGCGGCAGGTCTGGTGGGATCGCCGAGATCGTGCGCGAGAAATCCATGATGGCGGTGCGGAAGGTCGCCTCGCGACCGGCGGGAGGAAACATGATCGCGATGATCGCGCGCGCCTCGTCAAGCTTTGCGGCGTCTTCGCCTGTCGCGCTGGCCGGCTGCGCGCCGCCCGTCTGGGCCTGAGAGGCGCATGGCACGGCTGCGACGGCCAACATGGCCGCAGCGCAAATGCCCGTGACGATCTTCATGTCCTGCACTCCCCGTAAGCGCGTTCAAGCCGGGAAGAAGGTGACGTTGGGCTGCACGGTTGTAAAGCCCGGAAATTGCTGCGCTAATCGCGCAACAGCAGAAAAAAAGCCCCGCCGAAGCGGGGCTTGATCCTATTGGTCCAGGAAGGAGCGCATCTTGCGGCTGCGGCTCGGATGCTTGAGCTTCCTGAGCGCCTTGGCCTCGATCTGGCGGATGCGTTCGCGGGTCACGGAAAACTGCTGCCCGACCTCTTCCAGCGTGTGATCGGTGTTCATGCCGATGCCGAAGCGCATGCGCAGCACGCGCTCCTCGCGCGGGGTCAGGCTCGCCAGGACCCGGGTGACCGTTTCCTTGAGATTGGCCTGGATTGCGGCATCGACCGGGATGACCGCGTTCTTGTCCTCGATGAAATCGCCGAGGTGGGAATCCTCCTCGTCGCCGATCGGCGTCTCGAGGCTGATTGGCTCCTTGGCGATCTTCATCACCTTGCGGACCTTTTCGAGCGGCATCGACAGCCGCTCGGCCATTTCCTCGGGCGTCGGCTCGCGGCCCTGCTCGTGCAGGAACTGGCGGCTGGTGCGGACCAGCTTGTTGATCGTCTCGATCATGTGGACGGGGATACGGATCGTGCGCGCCTGGTCGGCGATCGAACGGGTGATCGCCTGACGGATCCACCAGGTGGCATACGTGCTGAACTTGTAGCCGCGGCGGTACTCGAACTTGTCGACGGCCTTCATCAGGCCGATGTTGCCTTCCTGAATAAGATCAAGGAATTGCAGGCCGCGGTTGGTGTACTTTTTCGCGATCGAGATCACCAGCCGCAGGTTGGCCTCGACCATTTCCTTCTTGGCGATGCGCGCTTCGCGCTCAGCCTTCTGGACCATGTTGACGATACGACGAAATTCGCTGAGCGCCATGCCGGTATTGGCGGCGATGTCGGCGATCTCGGCGCGGATGCGCTCTACCGAATCGGCCTCGTTGGTGGCGAAGGCCGCCCACTTCTTGTCCTTGGCGGCCTGGCCCTGCAGCCACGCTTCGTCCAGTTCGTGCCCCACATAGCTGTCGAGGAAGTCCTTGCGGCCCACCTTGTGACGCTCGGCCAGGCGCAGCATCTGCCCGCCCAGCGCGGTAAGGCGGCGGTTGAAGGCATAGAGGTTGTCGACCAGGTATTCGATCTTGGTGGCGTGGAACTGCACGCTTTCGACTTGCGCGGTCAGGTCCTCGCGCAGTTGCTGATACGATTTCTCGCGCGCGGCGGGAAAGGCGCCGCCCGCGCCCAGCGCAGTCAGGCGCTCGGCCTGCAGCTTTTCGAACTTCTTGAACAGCGCCGTGATGGCGGCGAACTTCTCCAGCGCCTCGGGCTTGAGCGCGGCCTCCATCTGCGCGAGGCTGAGGGTGTTGTCCTCCTCGTCGTCCTCTTCGCGGCGGCGGCGCGGTTCGCCGTCCTCGTCCTCGTCGCCCTCGGCGGCTTCCTCTTCCTCGGGCTCCTCGTCCTCCTTGAAGGACGGGCCGGCCGTCTTCTCGGAAATCTCGCCGTCGTCGTCGTCCTCGGCGTCGTCGCTCAGGGCCTCGGGCGCCGGCTCCTTGGAAAGCATGGCGTCGAGATCGAGGATTTCGCGCAGCTGCATCTCGCCGGCGTTCAGCGCCTCGGACCACTGGATGATGGCGTGAAAGGTGATCGGGCTTTCGCACAGGCCCAGGATCATCGTGTCGCGGCCCGCTTCGATGCGCTTGGCGATGGCGATTTCGCCCTCGCGGCTCAGCAGCTCGACCGCGCCCATCTCGCGCAGGTACATGCGCACCGGGTCATCGGTGCGCTCGACGGTTTCCTTCTTCTTTTCCGGCGCGGGCTTTTCGGCGCCGGACGAATCGACTTCCTCGACCTCGTCCTCGGCCTTGTCGTCGGGGTCGACCGCGTCCTCGTCGCTCTCGACGATGTTGACGCCCATCTCGTTGAGGGCGGACGTGATGTCCTCGATCTGGTCGGACGACATGTCGCCCGGCAACGCCTCGTTCAATTCGTCCCACGTGATCACGCCGCGCCGCTTGGCGCGCGCGATCAGCTTCTTGATCGAGGCATCGTTGAGGTCGATCAGCGGGGCGTCGCCGCCCTCGCGCTCACCGCCCGCCATGTCGCTGCCGTTAAGGTCTTCGTCCATCATTCCGCCGTCAGGTTGGGGGCCGCCGAAGGGGCGGCCGCGCGCGCGCTGGCCATGTGCCGCAGACGCTCGTCAAATTCCAGTTTTCTCTGCAACAATCGTTGCTGCTCGGCAAACGCCCCCTCGGACAAGTCGCTTTCGAAGCGCGCCGTGGCCTCCGCCAATGCCGCGTCGAGCGCAGGACGCTCCACCAGAAGGCCCACCGCCTGCGCCAGTTCGGCGCGGGCCTGGTCGGCTGGAACGTCGCCGGCAAGAAAGCCGAAGCGCATCATGGCGTAGTCCTCGGGAACCGGGGTCGCCAGGCCCCGACCAGCCAAGATGGTGCCAAGTCGCGCGCTTTCAAGGGGCTGCGCGCCGTGCGCATGATCATCCACCGCGTCGATCAGAGCGTCGAGCCGGGGGTCGGCGATGGGCGATCCGGCCAGCCGGTCAGCCACTTTGACCAGCACATCGGGAAATCCGATCAGTCCGGCGATCACCGCGGACAGCAACGCGTCGCGCGATCCGCCGGCAGCCTGGTGCCGCAGCCGACCGGTCACCGCCGGTTCGGAGCGCGCCGGGGCGGTGGCGCGAAAAGGCCCGCGCCCTTGTGGGCGACCGGGCTGGCGGGGCGCGAATTCGCGCCGCGGGTACGCGAATGCGGAGAACCGCTCCGACAGGTCGCGGCGATAGAGCGACTGGATGTCCTTGTCGGCGATCGTGTCGACATGCGCCATCAGCCGCGCCTTCAGGCCGGCCTTGTCCTCGGGCGTGGCAAGGGGGAGGGCTTCACGCTCGTTCTCCCACAAGACGTCGACCATGCTGCGCGCTTGCCCCAGCAGCGTCTCGAGCGCCTGGCGGCCATCGCGCTTGAGCATGTCGTCGGGGTCCATCCCGGCGGGCAGGCGCACGATTCTAAGGCTGTGGCCCGGGCGCAGCAGCGGCAGGGTTCGCGCAATCGCGCGGGTGGCGGCGCGCTGGCCCGCCGCATCGCCGTCGAAGCACAGGATCGGCGTATCGACCAGGCGCCACAGCATCTCGACCTGGCGCTCGGTCAGCGCGGTGCCCATCGGCGCGACCGCTTCCTCGATCCCCGCGGCGGCCAGCGCCACCACGTCCATCTGCCCTTCCACCACCACGATCCGCCCCGACTGGCGCGATGCCGGTCCCGCGCGGTGCAGGTTGAACAGCGTCCGGCCCTTGTCGAACAGCGGCGTGTCGGGGGAGTTCAGGTACTTGGGCGCGTCGGTTTTCGCGGCATCCAGGATGCGGGCCGCAAACCCGATCACGCGGCCGCGTGCGTCGTGGATCGGCATCGTCAAGCGGTCGCGAAAACGGTCGTAAGGATCCTTCCCCTCGGCGGCGATCCGCATGCCCGCCTCGATCAGCATCGGCTCGGGGAATTGCGCCAGCGCGGCCTTCAGCGCCTGCCGCCCGCCCGGTGCATAGCCAAAACCGAAGCGCTCCATCGTGTGGGCATCGAACCCGCGCGAGGCGAGATAGCTGCGCGCCTTTGCCCCCTCGTTCGCTTCCAGCTGGGTGCGGTAGAACGCCTGTGCGGCTGCGAGCACTTCGTGAAGCCCGGCCTGTTGCTCGGCCCGCTGCGCGCTGCGCGGATCGGGGGCGGGGACTTCCAGCCCGGCCTCCGCGGCCAGTTCCTTGACCGCGTCCATGAACGCCAGGCCGCGCTGGTCGGTCATCCAGCGGATCGCGTCGCCGTGCGCGCCGCAGCCGAAGCAGTGGTAGAAACCCTTGGCGTCGTTGACGGTGAAGCTGGGCGTCTTCTCGTTATGAAACGGGCAGCACGCCTTGAATTCCTGGCCCGCCTTGGTCAGCCGCGTCGTACGCCCGATCACGCCCGACAGCGTGACCCGGGCGCGCAATTCGTCCAGCCATTGCGGGGACAGGCTCATCGGGCGGGCGTCGCCATCACGCGGTCAGCGCCGCCTTCACCAGGCCGCTCGCCTTGCTCATGTCGAGCACCGGGCCGTGGCGCGCCTTCAACTCGGCCATGACGCGGCCCATGTCCTTCATCTCGTACGCGCCGATGTCGGTCTTGATCAGCTCGATCGCGGCGCGCGTGTCGGGTTCCGACATCTTTTGCGGCAGGAAGCTGTCGATCACCGCCAGTTCGGCCTCCTCGATCGCGGCCAGTTCGTTGCGGCCGCCCTGCTGGTAAAGCGCGATCGATTCGCGGCGCTGCTTCGCCATCTTCTGCAGCACTTCGACGACCAGCGCGTCGTCGTCCGGCAGCTTGCCGGCGCCCTGGTTCAGACTTGGGCGCAGTTCGATGTCGCGATCCTTGAGCTTGGCGAGAATCAGGCGGACGGCGTTGAGGCGGGTCTTGTCGCCGCCCTTCATGGCGGTGACTTGCGCGGCCTTGATGGAGTCGCGGAGCATGCGGCGGGGTTCCTGTGGTCTGGGATGGGCGAACTGTGTTCGCTAAAGGATAGCCCGAAGTTTCCGCTTTTGATAGGTGGGCGCAGGGTTGACCGAGGGGGGCGAGGGGTCTAGCCGCCGCCCCTTAGCACACAGTGCCGGACAACCCTTGCAACGGAGCGCCAGATTCATGGCCGACGCCGCCTCTTCGCACGCGCCCCAACCGACGGGAGCCACCGGCGTACTGGTGCTGGCGGACGGTCAGGTCGCCTGGGGCCGCGGCTTTGGCGCCGAAGGCAGCGCGGTGGGCGAAGTCTGCTTCAACACCGCGATGACCGGCTATCAGGAGGTTCTGACCGACCCCAGCTATGCCGGCCAGATCGTGACCTTCACCTTCCCCCACATCGGCAACGTCGGCGTGAACGAGGAGGATCTCGAGGCGCAGGTCGACGGTGCCGTGGGGTGCGTGGTGCGCGAAGACGTGACCGCGCCGTCCAACTTCCGCAGCCAGGACACGCTGGGCGCGTGGATGGCATCGAAGGGGAAGATCGGTCTGGCCGGGGTGGACACCCGCGCGCTGACGCGCCGCGTCCGCGTCGACGGCGCGCCCAATGCGGTGATCGCCCACAGCGCCGCGGGCACGTTCGACATTCCCGCGCTCCTCAGGCAGGCGCGGGAATGGCCCGGGCTGGAAGGGATGGACCTCGCCCGCGTGGTCAGCCGCCATGCGGCTCAGGACTGGACCGGCGGCGCCTGGCACCTCGGCTCTGGCTACGAAGCCGCAGATGACGCCGGCAAGCCCCACGTCGTCGCCATTGACTACGGCGCCAAGGACAACATCTTCCGCAACCTGGTGAGGGCCGGCGCCCGGGTGACCGTGGTGCCCGCGCAAACCTCGCTCGAAGACGTGCTGGCGCTGAAGCCGGCCGGCGTGTTTCTCTCCAACGGTCCGGGCGATCCGGCGGCGACCGGCGAATACGCGGTGCCGGTGATCAAGGGCCTGCTGGAACGCGACGTGCCGATCTTCGGCATCTGCCTTGGCCACCAGATGCTGGGGCTGGCGGCGGGCGCCGCGACCACCAAGATGCACCAGGGCCACCGCGGCGCCAATCACCCGGTCAAGCGCCTGGCCGACGGTATGGTCGAGATCACCAGCATGAACCACGGCTTCGCGGTCGATAACGCGGCATTGCCCGACACGGTCGAGGAAACCCACGTCAGCCTGTTCGATGGCTCCAACTGCGGCCTGGCGGTGAAGGGCAAGAAGGCGTTCGGCGTCCAGTACCACCCCGAGGCCAGCCCCGGCCCGCAGGACAGCTTCTACCTGTTCGAAAAGTTCGTGGGGATGTTGAAATGACCCTGAGCGTTCGCTGGCAATACCTGACCGCGGAAGTAACCGGCGGGATGATGACTATTCCCGGTGGGGAAGCCGCAGAACACAGACAGTCGCTGCGTGGCGGTCTGGATCACCTGGGATCGCAAGGCTGGGAGTTGGTCAGCGCTCTGCCGCTGCACAAGTGGTCCGCAGGCGCCAGTTTCACCCTAATACTCAAGCGGCCGAGTTCCACCTGAAATGCCCAAACGCACTGACATCTCCTCGATCCTCGTCATCGGCGCCGGGCCGATCATCATCGGCCAGGCGTGCGAGTTCGATTATTCGGGCACGCAGGCGATCAAGGCGCTGAAGGAGGAGGGCTACCGCGTGGTCCTCGTCAATTCGAACCCGGCGACGATCATGACCGATCCCGAGTTCGCCGACGCGACCTATATCGAGCCGATCACGCCCGAGATCGTCACCCGCATCATCGAGAAGGAACGCCCCGACGCCGTCCTGCCGACGATGGGCGGGCAGACCGCGCTCAACACCGCGCTGGCGCTGTGGGAAGACGGCACGCTCGAACGGCTGGGCGTCAAGATGATCGGCGCCGATGCCGATGCCATCGACAAGGCCGAGAACCGCCAGCGCTTTCGCGAGGCGATGGACAAGATCGGGCTGGAATCGGCCCGCTCGGGCGTGGCCAACACGGTCGAGGACGCCTTCGCGGTGCTCGAGCGCACCGGGCTGCCCAGCATCATCCGCCCCAGCTTCACGCTGGGCGGCACCGGCGGCGGCGTGGCGTACAACCGCGCCGAGTTCGAGGCGATCGTGCGTTCCGGCCTCGACGCCAGCCCGACGACCGAAGTCCTGATCGAGGAATCGCTGCTCGGCTGGAAAGAGTACGAGATGGAGGTCGTGCGCGACCGCAACGACAACTGCATCATCATCTGCTCGATCGAGAACGTCGATCCGATGGGCGTCCACACGGGCGATTCCATCACCGTCGCGCCGGCGCTCACGCTAACCGACAAGGAATATCAGATCATGCGCGGCGCCAGCATCGCGGTGCTGCGCGAGATCGGGGTCGAGACCGGCGGATCGAACGTGCAGTTCGCGGTCAACCCCGCCGATGGCCGCCTGATCGTGATCGAGATGAACCCGCGCGTATCGCGGTCCTCCGCGCTGGCTTCCAAGGCGACCGGTTTTCCGATCGCCCGCGTCGCCGCCAAGCTGGCGGTCGGCTATACGCTGGACGAGCTCACCAACGAGATCACCGGCGCCACTCCGGCCAGCTTCGAACCCAGCATCGACTACGTCGTGACCAAGATCCCCCGCTTCGCCTTCGAGAAGTTCAAGGGCGCCGAGCCGCTGCTGTCCACCGCGATGAAATCGGTCGGCGAGGTCATGGCGATCGGGCGCAATTTCGCCGAATCGATGCAGAAGGCGCTGCGCGGCCTGGAAACCGGGCTCGACGGGTTCAACCGCGTCCTCCACCTCGAAGGGGCCGGACGCGACGTTATCGTGGCCGAATTGTCGCGCCAGACGCCCGTCCGCCTGCTGATCGTGGGCCAGGCCTTTCGCGAAGGCCTGACGGTGGAGGAAATCCACGCGGTCACATCCTACGATCCGTGGTTCCTGCGTCAGATCGAGGCGATCATCGCGGAGGAAGCGGCGATCACCAGGAACGGCCTGCCGAACGATGCGGCCGGGCTGCGGCGGCTGAAGGCGATGGGCTTTTCCGACAAGCGGCTGGCGACGCTGGGCGTCCGCTCGGTCGGCGTCGCCGGCGGGCTGGCGGAAACGAGCGCCAAGCGCTCCGGCCTGCTGCACGACGCGCTGAAGGGCCTGGTCGGCGCCACCAGCGAGAAGGAAGTCTGCGAACTGCGCCAGAAGCTGGGCGTCCACCCGGTGTTCAAGCGCATCGACAGCTGTGCCGCCGAGTTCGAGGCGATCACGCCCTACATGTACTCGACCTACGAGGCACCGCTGTTCGGAGAGCCGGAAAACGAAGCCGCGCCGAGCGACCGGCGCAAGATCGTGATCCTGGGCGGCGGGCCGAACCGCATCGGCCAGGGGATCGAGTTCGATTATTGCTGCGTCCACGCCTGCTTCGCTCTGGCCGAGGCTGGCTATGAAACGATCATGGTCAACTGCAACCCGGAAACCGTCAGCACCGATTACGACACCTCCGACCGGCTCTATTTCGAACCGCTGACCGCCGAGGACGTGCTGGAGATTCTCCGCGTCGAGAAAAGCCGCGGCGAATTGGTGGGCGTGATCGTCCAGTTCGGCGGGCAGACCCCGCTCAAGCTGGCGCAGGCCCTGGAGGATGCCGGCATCCCGATCCTGGGCACCAGCCCCGACGCGATCGACTTGGCCGAAGACCGCGAACGCTTTGCCAAGCTGGTTGCGAAACTGGGCCTCAAGCAGCCCGAAAACGGCATCGCCCGCAGCCGGGACGAGGCCTTGGCCGTGGCGCGGCGGATCGGCTACCCGGTGCTGATGCGGCCCAGCTACGTGCTGGGCGGACGGGCCATGGAAATCGTCGACAGCGACGCCCAGCTCGACGATTACATCGCCACTGCCGTGCAGGTGTCGGGCGACAGTCCGGTCCTGATCGACCAGTACCTGCGCGACGCGGTCGAATGCGACGTCGACGCGCTGTGCGACGGGGACGAGGTCGTCGTCGCCGGGGTGATGCAGCACATCGAGGAAGCCGGCATCCATTCGGGCGACAGCGCCTGCACCCTGCCGCCCTACAGCCTGGCCGCCGACGTGGTCGAGGAGCTTGAGCGCCAGTCGCGCCTGCTCGCCCTGGCGCTGGGCGTGAAGGGGCTGATGAACGTCCAGTTCGCGGTCAAGGGCGAGGACGTCTACCTGATCGAGGTCAACCCGCGCGCCAGCCGCACGGTGCCGTTCGTGGCCAAGGCGGTGGGCGCGCCGGTCGCCAAGATCGCCGCCCGCGTCATGGCCGGGGAAAAGCTTTCCGACCTGCCGACGATCCCGCGCAATCCGCCCTGGATGGCGGTGAAGGAGGCCGTGTTCCCCTTTGCGCGCTTCCCCGGGGTCGATCCGGTGCTCAGCCCGGAAATGAAGTCAACCGGCGAAGTCATGGGGATCGACGGCGATTTCGCCACCGCGTTCGCCAAGGCGCAGCTCGGCGCCGGGATGGTGCTGCCGCGCGAGGGCGCGGTGTTCGTCTCGGTGAAGGACAGCGACAAGCCGGTGATCCTGCCCGCGGCGCGGCTGCTGGCGGGGCAGGGCTTCACCATCGTGGCAACCGGCGGGACGGCCCGGTTCCTTGAAGAAGCCGGCGTCCCGGTGGAGCGCGTCAACAAGGTGGCCGAAGGCCGCCCGCACATCGTCGACCGCATCATCGATGGCGGTATCGCGCTGATCTTCAACACCACCGAGGGGTGGCAGAGCCTGAAGGATTCGCAGTCGATCCGCGGTTCGGCGCTGACCGGCAAGGTGCCCTATTTCACGACCGCGGCGGCCAGCGTGGCGGCGGCGCAGGCGATCGCGGCATTGCGCGGCGCCCGCCTTGAAGTGCGCTCGCTCCAGTCCTATTATGGCTGAAACGATCGCGCTTCCCCGACATCGCGGCTGATCGCAAACCGGCCCGGTGTTTCGGGCCGGAGAGCGGAATAGTCGCCGGGGACGCCACCATAATCGGCCGTGAACGGCGAAGAAGGACTTTGAGGGATGGCGACTGTCGAAAAGCTGCCGATGCTGGCGGAAGGCTACGAGCGCCTGATTGCGGAGCTGAAGGCGCTGCGCGAGGAACGCCCCAAGATCGTCGAGGCGATCGAGGAGGCTCGCGCGCACGGCGATCTTTCGGAAAACGCCGAATATCACGCCGCCAAGGAGCGGCAGGGCCAGGTCGAGATGTCGATCTCCGACCTTGAGGACAAGGTCAGCCGCGCGCAGATCATCGATCCCACCACGCTGTCGGGCGACAAGATCATCTTCGGCGCGACCGTCACGCTGCTCGACGATGATGACAAGCCGGTTACCTACCAGATCGTCGGACCGTACGAGGCCGATGCCAAGATCGGCCGCATCAGCTACAACTCGCCGCTCGGCAAGGCCCTCATCGGCCGCCGCGTCGAGGACGAGATCGAGGTAACCGTCCCGTCGGGCGACCGGTTCTACGTGGTCGAGAAGATCGCGTTCGTCTGATCGCTCCGGCGTCGCCCGGCGCAAGCAAGGGCGACGGAACGCTTCGTCAATCCAGCTTGGGCTCGAGCAGGCGGTGAAGGTGCACGACGACGTAGCGCATTTCCGCGTCGTCGACCGTGCGCTGGGCCTTGTCGCGCCAGGCTTCCTCGGCTTCGGCGTAGTTGTCGAACACCCCGACGATATCGAGCGCCTTCGTGTCGACGAAGTCGAGGCCCTGCGGATCGCGCACGCGTCCGCCCATGACGAGGTGAAGTTTCTGCATAGCTTGTCCCCGGGGAAAATGGTTCGGGGCGGCGTTTAGCCGCCCCGTCCGCCAAGGCAAGCCCGCGAAAGGCCTAGCGGCGGATGCGGCCCGCCAGCTTGATCGCCTCGCGCGCCAGGGCCAGGCCGCCCGCACGCGCGCGCTCAGCCGCGTCGCCGGCGATCTCGCCCGCCTTCTCGGCGACCTCGCCGCCCAGCTTGCCGGCCTTCCCGGCGAAGGCCGTGGCGTTTTCACCGACCGTGCCGCCGATGTCTTCCAGCGCGCCCAGGCCGTCGTGTGCCGCCTCGCGCGTCTGCTTGGCGAAGACCGACGCGATCTCGGTCCCGGCGGCGGCGGCGGCGATCGCCGACTTGCCCAGCTTCCTGGCCATCTTCTTGGGGAAGAAAGAGGCGATCAGCGCCCCGCCGAGCACGCCGGCGCCGACCACCAGCCACGGATACTCGGCCGCCAGCGAGCGATAGTTTTCGGGCGGATCGCGATCGGGCACGCTCGCCCTGCGGCTGGCCTGGCGCTTCTTCGCCGCTGCGACTTTCGCCTTGGGGGTGGCGCGGGTCGTCTTTGCCTTGGTCGGGGTCTTGCTCACGTGTGCTGCTCCTCGTCGTCGTCCTCGACACCGAACAGGCGCCTTACCAGGTCGATCAGGGGGTTTCGCAACAACCAAAGCAGCAGCGCCGCGACGGTTCCCCCGACGACACTGCGATTTTCGTCCGCGACCGCGATGGCGGCATCGAACACCTCGCGCGCTTCCTCGCCCGCCTTGTCCGCGATGCGGCCGCCGACGCCGCGCGCGTCGAGGTCGGCGCGGATCTGCGACCAGTCCTCCTCGAAGACCTCCCAGGCTTCGTTGCGGACTGCGCGGTCCTCGGCCAGGCGCTTGAAAGGATCGCTCATTCGCCGTCCGCCAGCGCGGTCGCGGCGCGGCGCCAGCGCCCGCGCGCAACCAGTCCCGCCAGTACGGCGAGCGCGAGCAGCAGGGCGGTAACCGCCAGCGTCGCGCCCAGCGGGCCGATCAACGGCGCCAGCGTGAACAGTGCGCCGACCACAAGCGCCATCAGCGCGAAGAACACCAGCGCCAGCGCCAGCGCACCCCATGCAGCCGCGCCGCGGGCACCGATGGCGGCGACCGCGGCGCGCGATTTCTGGTACGCAAGCTCGGCCTCGACCAGCGTGCGGCCGTCATCGGCCAGCGCGCGCAGGTCGGCTACGAGCGAGCGGCCGGCGTCGAGGTCCTCGTCTTCGACAAGGGGCGGTGGCGGCGTGTCGGACATGCGTTCAGACAAACCGCCTGGCGCCGTTCAAGTCAATCTTTCGAGCCGCGGAACAGGCGCGAAAACACGAACCCGAACGCCGCCGCGATGCCGACGGCGAGGCCGGGGCTTTTACGGACGAATTCCTTCGCCTCGTCGCCCAGTTCGCCAAGGTCCTTGGCGTCGATCTTCGCCGCGGTTTCCTTCATCGTGCGGGCGGTGGTGCGCGCATAGTCGCCGTACTTCTTGCCCAGCTTCTCGTCGATCGTGCCGGCGTTGTCCTGCACCAGCTTGCCCAGCTGGGCGATCCCGTCGCTCACCTTGGCCTTGCCTTCTACCGCAAGTGCACCGGCTTTTTCCCTGGCCTGGCCGGCATAGTCGCCGGCCCAGTCGCCGCCCGATTCGGTCAGCTTCTGCTTGTAGGCACCGGTGCGTTCGGTCGCTTCCTTGCCCAGCGCGCTCAGCCCGGCGCGGGCCTCGTCGATGGCGCTGGCGAACTTGGCCTTGGCCTGCGCGGTGTTGCTGCCGCCGGCGCGCGTTGCCGCCGGGCGGGCCGCGGTCTTGCGCGGGGTCGCCGGCTTGGCGGCGGCGCGCGTCGTGCGCGTGGCGGCGGTCTTCTTAGCGGCGCCGCTCTTGGTCCCGGCGATCTTCGGCGTGCGCGCGGTGCGCGGCTTGGCGGCGCCGCTGGCGGTGCTGTCGGACGACGAGGCGGTGCTGGCGGTCGGCTTGGGGGTGTCGTTCGGGGTGTCGGCCATGGCTCTTGCCCTTTGTCTTGGCCCGGCAGTGCGGGCGGAGTGGATGCGCGGACGGCGCACGGCTTATGGGGCCGCGCGGCGTATCCTGCTGCAATGCGCCCCCGCTGCCAAGGTTCCCCTGCCTGGAATCCGCTGTTAAGGGACCGCCACCCAGCTACCGGAGAGAGACCGACGCCATGACCGCGATCATCGATATCCACGCCCGCGAAATCCTCGACAGCCGGGGCAACCCGACGGTGGAAGTGGACGTCCTGCTCGACGATGGCAGCTTCGGCCGCGCCGCGGTACCCTCCGGAGCCAGCACCGGCGCGCACGAGGCGGTCGAACTGCGTGACGGCGACAACAGCCGCTACCTGGGCAAGGGCGTGCTAGGGGCGGTCGACGCCGTCAACGGAGAGATCGCCGACCTGCTGCTCGGCATCGATGCGGAGGACCAGCGCGACATCGACCTGGCGATGATCGACCTCGACGGGACCGAGAACAAGGCCCGGCTGGGCGCCAACGCCATCCTCGGCACCAGCCTGGCGGTGGCCAAGGCGGCCGCGAATGCGCGCGGCCTGCCGCTTTACAGCTATATCGGCGGCGTTTCCGCGCACGTCCTGCCGGTGCCGATGATGAACATCATCAACGGCGGCGAGCACGCCGACAACCCGATCGATTTCCAGGAATTCATGATCGTGCCGGTCGGCGCGCCGACCCTGGCCGAGGCGGTGCGCTGGGGCGCGGAGGTGTTCCACACCCTGAAGAAGGCCCTCCACGACAAGGGCCTGGCCACCGCGGTGGGCGACGAGGGCGGCTTTGCGCCCAACCTGGCCAGCACGCGCGCCGCGCTGGACTTCGTGATGGCATCGATCGAGCAGGCCGGCTTCAAGCCGGGCGCGGAGATCGCGCTCGCGCTCGACTGCGCCGCGACCGAGTTCTTCAAGGACGGCAGCTATGTCATCAGCGGCGAAAACCTGACGCTCAGCCCGGTGCAGATGGCCGATTACCTGGCCGCGCTGGCCGCCGACTACCCGATCCGCTCGATCGAGGACGGCATGGGCGAGGACGATTTCGAAGGCTGGAAGGCGCTGACCGACGCGATCGGCAACACGGTCCAGCTGGTCGGCGACGACCTGTTCGTCACCAATCCCAAGCGGCTCGAGATGGGCATCGGCAAGGGCCTGGCGAATTCGCTGCTGGTCAAGGTCAACCAGATCGGCAGCCTGACGGAGACGCTGCAGGCCGTGCAGGTGGCGCAGCGCGCCGGCTATACCGCGGTGATGAGCCACCGTTCGGGCGAGACCGAGGACGCCACCATCGCCGATCTGGCGGTCGCCACCAACTGCGGCCAGATCAAGACCGGCAGCCTGGCCCGTTCGGACCGGCTGGCCAAGTACAACCAGCTTATCCGTATCGAGGAAGAGCTGGGCGATGCGGCGGTCTATGCCGGGACCGGCGCTTTCGGCCGGCTGGCCTGACACTACCAGGACGACCGGCGGCACTGCCGCATCGACCAGCGGATATTGTGGCATCTCCGACCGCGCCCTAGGGTGCGCCGATAAGGCGCGCCCGCGGGACGCGCCAGGCAACGCGTCACGAGAGGATCGCCGATGACCACCAAGACATTCTTCGCAGCCATGCTGCTTGGCGCCACCGCGCTGGCCGGGCCGATCGCCTGCAAGATGCCTGCGGGCGAAACCGCGGTCGCGCCGGCAGCGGGAACGGCGCTGGGCTTCGACCCGGCGCGGATGGACAAGACGGTCAAGCCGGGGGACGATTTCTACGCCTTTGCCAACGGCACCTGGCAGAAGGACACGGCCATCCCCGCCGACCGCTCCAGCATATCGAGCTCGTTCCAGTCGCAACAGGCGACAGAGGCGAACCTGAAGTCGCTGGTCGACGGGCTCGTCGCCTCCACCCCTGCGGCGGGAACGAACGAGGCGAGGATCAAGGACTACTACACCGCCTTCATGGATACCGCCGGCATCGACGCCGCGGGCCTGAAGCCGGCGCAGGCCGACCTCGACCGGTTCGCCGCCATCGCCGACGTCAAGGGGCTGTCGACGGTGCTGGGCCAGCAATTGCGCGCCGATCTCGACCCGCTCAACGCCACCGCGATGTCGACCGAGAACCTGTTTGGTGCCTTCGTGACCCAGTCGCTCAAGGGCACGGCGGTCATGCCCTACCTGCTCCAGGGCGGTCTCGGCATGCCCGAGCGCGAGTATTACCTGTCGTCCGACGCCAAGATGGCCGGACTGCGCGACCAGTACAAAGCCTACATCGCCAAGTTCCTAACCGATGCCGGGATTCCCGACGCCCAGGCCAAGGCGCAGCGCATCTACGATCTGGAAATGAAGATTGCCCAGGCGCACATGACGCGCGACGAAAGCGACGACTGGATCCACCGCAACCAGGAATGGTCGCTGGCCGATTTCAAGACGAAAGCGCCCGGGATGGACTGGGACGCGTTCTTCGCCGCGTCGCAGCTGGGCGGGCAGCAGACGTTCGCGGCCTACCACGACGGCGCGATCCCCAAGCTGTCGGCGCTGGTCGCCTCGCAGCCGCTTGACGCGTGGAAGGACTGGCTGGCGTTCCACCAGCTCAACAGCCATGCCGAAGTGCTTCCGGCCAAGCTGCGCGACGATCACTTCGCCTTTTACGGCACCGCGCTGCAGGGCACGACCCAGCCGCTGGCGCGCGAAAAGCGCGTCCTGGGCGCCGAAAGCAGCGCGCCTTACGCCAACCACGTGTCATTGGGCGACGTGATGGGCCAGGCGGTGGGCAAACTCTACGTCGACAAGTTCTTCCCCGCATCGTCCAAGGCGGCGATCACGCAGATGGTGACCAACATCAAGAACGCCTTCGCGCACCGCGTGGAAGGCATCACCACGCTTGCACCGGCGACCAAGGAAGAAGCACTCAAGAAGGTCGAGAACATCGTCGTGGGCGTCGGCTATCCCGACAAGTGGGACGATTACTCGGCGCTCACGATCGACCCGCACAACGCCTACGCCGACGCCGTCAACGGCGAAAAGGCACGCTACCAGCGTCAGCTGGCGAAGCTGGGCAAGCCGCTCGACCGCGGGGAGTGGTGGATGAACCCGCAGCTGGTCAACGCGGTCAACCTGCCGGTGCAGAACGCGCTCAACTTCCCGGCCGCGATCCTGCAGAAGCCGGATTTCGACCCCGCCGCCGATCCGGCTGCCAACTATGGCGCCACCGGCGCGACGATCGGACACGAGATCAGCCACAGCTTCGACAACGGCGGGGCGATGTTCGATGCCAGCGGCAAGATGCGCAACTGGTGGACCGATGCCGATCTTGCCGCCTTCGACAAGAGCGGCAAGGCGCTGGCGGCGCAGTATGACAGCTACAGCCCGTTCCCCGGCTACCACGTCAACGGCAACCTGACGCTGGGCGAGAATATCGCCGACGTCGTCGGCCTCCAGGCGGCCTATGATGCTTACCGGGCATCGCTGAACGGCAAGGAAGCCCCGGTGATCGACGGCTACAGCGGCGACCAGCGCTTCTTCATCGCGTTCGCGCAATCGTGGGCGACCAAGATGCGCGACGAACTGATGCGCAACCGCCTGGCCACCGACGGCCACGCGCCGGGGATGTACCGCGCGCAGACGGTCCGCAACATCGACGCCTGGTACAAGGCCTTCAACGTCCAGCCGGGCGACAAGCTCTACCTCGCGCCCGAAAGCCGGGTGAAGGTCTGGGGCTGACCTAGGCGGCGGCGGTCAGCCGGGCGAGCTGGTCCTCGTCCAGGCTGACCGAAGCCATCGCGCACAAGTCACGGACCTGCGCCGCGCTGGTCGCACTGGCGATCGGCGCGGCGATGCCCGGCTGCGCGGCCAGCCAGGCCAGCGCGATCTGCGCCAGCGTGGCGCCGGTCTCTGCCGCGATCCCGTCCATCGCCGCCAGCATCGGCTGGCCGGTGGTCAGCAGTTCGCCCATCCGTCCGCCGCGCACCGACTGCTTCATGTCGGCGGTTTCGCGGTACTTGCCGGTCAGGAACCCGTTGGCGAGGCCATAGAACGGAAACGCCTTCAGTCCGCGCGCGACCACCAGGTCCTGCACGGCGCCCTCGTACTTTGAGCGCGAGACGAGGTTGTATTCGTTCTGCAGCGCCGAAAACGGCTCGCTCCCGGCTGCCTTGGCGGCATCGAGCGCGGCGGCGAGACGGTCGGCGGAAAAATTCGAGGCGCCGAGCGAGCCGGCCTTGCCGGTGGCGAAGGCGGCGCCGAACGCCGCGACGATGTCGGCGACCGGCAATTCCTCGTAATCGCGGTGCGCATAGTAGAGGTCGACGTAATCGGTCTGCAGCCGCTGTAGCGAGGCGCCGAGCGAGGCCAGGACGCGCTCGGGCGCGTAAAGCGCCGCGTCGCCGCCGCCGGGCGCAAGCATGCCGGTCTTGGTGTGGATGCGCATGTCGGCGCGCACGCCGCGGCTTGCCAGCCACTTGCCGATGACGGTTTCCGATTCGCCGCCGCGGTGGCCGTCGACCCAGGCCGAATAGACGTCGGCGGTGTCGATCATGCGCCCGCCGCCTTCGTAAAAGGCGTCGAGCACGGCGAAACTGGCGTCCTCGTCGGCGGTCCAGCCGAACACGTTGCCACCAAGGACAAGCGGGATGCCCGCGATCGCTGCGTCGTTGCTCATGCCCATTTCTCCTTCAGCGCCAGCATCGCCAGCGCGGCCTTCGCCGCTTCGCCGCCCTTGTCCTTTGCCGCCGGATCGGCGCGGACCTGGGCCTGGGCCTCGTTCTCGACCGTCAGGATGCCGTTGCCGATTGCCAGGCCGTCCATTGTCAGCGCCATGATGCCGCGGGCGCTTTCGCCGGCGACGATCTCGAAATGATACGTCTCGCCGCGGATGACCACGCCAATGGCGACATAGCCGTCATAGAGGTCGGCCTGGTCGGCCAAGGCGATCGCGCCGGGTACTTCCAGCGCGCCGGGCACCGTGACGACGTCGACGTCGTGGCCCTTGAGTGCCGCCCTGGCGCCGGCGATCAGCTGGTCGTTGAGGTGGTCGTAAAAGCGGGCCTCGACGATGAGGAAGCGGGCCATGCGGGTAGTCCTTCGTTCAGGCGGCTGGTGCGTCGGCGATAGGGCGTTCGCCGACGATGTCGAGGCCGTAGCCCTCGATCGCGACGACGTTGCGATGCGCGTTCGACAGCAGGATCATGTCGTGGACGCCAAGGTCGGCCAGGATCTGCGCGCCGATGCCGTAGGACCGCAGGTCCATGTCGGGCCTGGCCCCGGCAACCGGCCCCGACTGGCTCGGCGGCAGCAGCACGATCACGCCGCTGCCCTCCTTGCCGACCGCCTCCATCGCGCGCTGCAGCGTGCGCTTGCGCGGGCCGGGGCGGCCGAGGACGTCGTCGAGGACCGAGATCTGGTGAACGCGGGCAAGGGTGGCCTGGCCCGGCTGGATCGCGCCCTTGAGCAGCGCCTGGCTGTTCGAACCGTCGACCTTGTTGCGATATGTGATCAGCGTCCAGTCGCCGCCATAGTCGGAGCGGAACGGGGTCTCGTCGATGCGCTCGACCAGGTGGTCATGCTTGCGGCGATAGGCGATCAGGTCGCGGATCGTACCCATTTTCAGCCCGTGGCGGCGCGCGAAGGGCACCAGGTCGTTCATCCGCGCCATCGTGCCGTCCTCGTTCATGATCTCGCAGATCACGCCCGAGGGGTTGAGCCCGGCCAGGCGCGAGATGTCGACCGATGCCTCGGTATGGCCGGCGCGCACCAGCACGCCGCCGTCGCGTGCGATCAGCGGGAACACGTGGCCCGGCGTGACCAGGTCGTCGCGGCCGCGGCCGGCGTCGATCGCCACCGCCACGGTGCGGGCGCGGTCGTGCGCGGAAATCCCGGTGGTGACGCCTTCGCGCGCCTCGATCGAGACGGTGAAGGCGGTTTCATGCCGGGTGCCGTTGGCACGGCTCATCAGGTCGAGACCGAGCGCGGCGCAGCGCGCCTCGGTCAGGGTCAGGCAGATCAGCCCGCGCCCGTGCATGGCCATGAAGTTGACCACTTCGGGCGTCGCCATCTGCGCGGGCACCACCAGGTCGCCCTCGTTCTCGCGGTCCTCGTCGTCGACCAGGATATACATGCGGCCGTTGCGCGCTTCCTCGATGATCTCCTCGATCCCGACCAGGACCGGCTCCTCGTCGGTGTCGGACAGGAAGGTTTCCAGCTTGCGCAGCGTGTCGGCGGTGGGGTTCCAGCCGTCCTCGGTGCAGTCGCGCAGCGTGTTGGCGTGGAGACCGCAGGCGCGGGCAAGGCCGGCGCGCGACATGCCGCCTTCGTTGATCAGGCGGCGGACGCGGTCGATCAGGGACGCGGGATTTTCGGCAAGCATGGCGTCGACTCATCACAGTGAAATGTGATGGCGGCTATGCGCCCGCACATCGAAACGTGTCAATCGCCGCGGAAGACAGGTTTTCTCTTGGCCAGGAAAGCCTCAACCGCTTCCTCGTTGTCGGCGGTGGCGTGGGCGACGGCCTGCATCGCCGCCGCCAGTTCCAGCGTGGCGCCAAGGTCAAGCCGCTGGGCGTCCCACAGCATCCGCTTGGCCATGCGCACCGCGAAACCGGGGTTGGCGGCAATCCGGGCCGCCAGCGCATGGGCCGCGGCCAGCAGCTGGGCGGCGGGGACGACACGGCTGACCAGCCCGATCGCCAGTGCCTCGGCGGCGTCGATGGTCTCGCCGGTCAGCGTCAGTTCGGCGGCCTTGGAAAAGCCGACGATCCGCGGCAGCAGCCAGGCGCCGCCGTCGCCGGGGATGATGCCCAGCTTGACGAAGCTTTCGGCGAAGACGGCGTTGTCAGCGGCGATGCGCAGGTCGCACATGCAGGCCAGGTCCAGTCCCGCGCCGATGGCGGGGCCGTTTACCGCGGCGATCACCGGCACTTCCAGCGCCGCGAAAGCCAGCGGGATGCGCTGGATGCCGCGCTTGTAGTTCCCGCGCGTGCGCGCCGGCAGCGCGGACTTCAGCCCGCCGCTGTCGGGCCGCATCGCCTTGAGGTTGCCCCCGGCGGAGAAGGCCGAACCCGCGCCGGTCAGGATCGCGACCCGGACGGCCGGGTCCGCTTCCATCGCCGCCAGCACGCCCAGCAGCGCGTCGATCACCGCGTGGTCGGAGATCGGGTTGCGCTGCTCGGGCAGGTTCAGCGTGATCGTGGCGATCCCGCTCTCGTCGCAGGCGTAGAGAACGGGATCGGCCGACATGTTAAGCGGCGTCCTTCTTGCGGCCCGCCTTCTTGCGCTCGTGCGGGTCGAGCAGGGCCTTGCGGATGCGGATCGTCTTGGGGGTCACCTCGACCATCTCGTCGTCGTCGATATAGGCGATGGCCTGTTCCAGCGTCATCAGCCGCGGCGGGGTCAGCCGGATGGCGTCGTCCTTGCCGGTCGAGCGGAAGTTGGTCAGCTGCTTCGACTTCATCGGGTTGACTTCGAGATCGTCGGGCTTGGCATTCTCGCCGATGATCATGCCCTCGTAGATCTTGTCCTGCGGGCGAACGAACAGCACGCCGCGCTCTTCCAGCATGTTAAGGGCGTAGCCGACCGCCTCTCCGGTACCGTTGGAGATGAGGACGCCGTTGGCGCGGCCCTCGATCGTGCCCTTGTAGGGGCCGTACTTCTCGAACAGGCGGTTCATGATCCCGGTGCCGCGCGTGTCGGACAGGAATTCGCCGTGATAGCCGATCAGGCCGCGCGACGGTGCGGAGAAGGTGATGCGGGTCTTGCCGCCGCCCGAGGGGCGCATGTCGGTCATTTCGCCCTTACGCATGGCGACCTTCTCGACCACTGTGCCCGAATGCTCGTCGTCGACGTCGATGACGACGATCTCGTACGGCTCGGTACGGTTGCCGTTCTCGTCCTTGTCGAACAGCACGCGCGGACGGCTGATGCCCAGCTCGAAGCCTTCGCGGCGCATCGTCTCGATCAGAACGCCGAGCTGCAGCTCGCCGCGGCCGGCAACCTCGAAGCTATCGCGGTCGGCGCTTT
This sequence comes from Parablastomonas sp. CN1-191, assembly GCF_049354825.1. Classification (GTDB taxonomy): domain Bacteria; phylum Pseudomonadota; class Alphaproteobacteria; order Sphingomonadales; family Sphingomonadaceae; genus Novosphingobium. The sequence continues at coordinate 585,617 of NZ_CP186480.1, forward strand.
CGGTCACGCGGATGGCGACGTTCGATTCCGCCTCGCGCATCAGGCGGTCGCGGATCATGCGGCTGGTCACCTTGGTGCCCTCGCGCCCGGCGAACGGGCTGTCATTGACAGCAAAGCGCATCGACAGGGTGGGGGGATCGATCGGCTGCGCGTGCAGCGGCTCGGTCACGCCCGGGTCGGCGATGGTGTTGGCGACGGTCGCCTCGGTCAGGCCGGCCAGGCTGATGATGTCGCCGGCGCGCGCTTCCTCGACCGGGACGCGCTCGAGCCCGCGGAACGCCATGATCTTGGAGGCGCGGCCCTGCTCTATCACCTTGCCGTCGTTGTCGAGCGCGTGGATCGGCGAATTGACCTTGATCGTGCCCGACTGGACCTTGCCGGTCAGGATGCGGCCAAGGAAGTTGTCGCGGTCCAGCAGCGTGACCAGGAACTTGAACGGCCCGTCGACGTCGGCGGCGGGGGCGGGGACATGCTCGACGATCTTCTCGAACAGCGGGGTCAGCGTACCCTCGCGCAGCGACGGGTCGACGTTGGCATAACCGTTGCGGCCCGAGGCATAGAGCACCGGGAAGTCGAGCTGCTCGTCGCTGGCGTCCAGGCTGACGAACAGGTCGAAGACCTCGTCCAGGACTTCCTGGATGCGCTCGTCCGGACGGTCGACCTTATTGACGACGACGATCGGCTTGAGGCCGAGCGCCAGCGCCTTGCCGGTCACGAACTTGGTCTGCGGCATCGCGCCTTCGCTGGAATCGACCAGCAGGATCACGCCGTCGACCATCGACAGGATGCGCTCGACCTCGCCGCCGAAGTCGGCGTGGCCGGGCGTATCGACGATGTTGATGTGGGTGCCGTTCCAGTCGACGCTGGTGCACTTGGCCAGGATCGTGATGCCACGCTCCTTTTCCAGGTCGTTTGAATCCATCGCCCGCTCTTCGATCCGCTGGTTGTCGCGAAAGGTGCCGGACTGGCGGAACAACTGGTCGACGAGGGTGGTCTTGCCGTGGTCGACGTGGGCGATAATGGCGATATTGCGCAGGGGCAGCGCGGTCATGGCTGGTTTTTCCGAGTGTTGGCCGGGCCGCACGCTGCGGCCACGAATGTCGCGCGCGCCCCTAACCCAGCCGGGCGCCGCGGGCAAGGGCGGCGGCGCATGGAAATGCTGCACCTGCGTCCAGATGCTTTCCGGCAACACCGTGGGATAATGGCATCGGGGACGCTTGTGCGCGATTCCGCGCTCGTTTATTTGTTGCCCATGAGAAGGCGCCTCGGGTGCCTGCAGGGGAGGATTTTTTCGGACATGACCATCACCGCTCGCTCGGCCGTCTCGTGCCTCGCGCTGGGCTTTGCGCTCGCCGCCGCGCCCGCCTTCGCGCAGGAGGAAGAGGCCAAGCCCGCCACTGCCGCGGACCAGACCGCTGACGCCGGCAACGAGATCATCGTTACGGCCACCAAGCGCGAACAGACGCTGCAGGACACCCCGGTCGCGGTGTCGGTGACCACCGCCGACACGATCGAGCGCGCGCAGATCCGCGACGTGAAGGACCTTGCCACGCTGGTCCCGTCGCTGAAGGTCAGCCAGAGCCAGAGCCAGTTTGCCACCACTTACACGATCCGCGGCTTCGGCACGTCGGGCAACAACATCGGCCTCGAACCCTCCGTCGCGATGTTTGTCGACGGGGTTTACCGCAGCCGCGCGGTCGCCCAGATCAGCGATCTTCCCGACATCCAGCGTGTCGAAGTGCTGCGCGGTCCGCAGTCGACCCTGTTCGGCAAGAACGCCAGCGCCGGCGTGATCTCGATCGTCACCAAGGAGCCCAGCTTCAGCCCGGGCGGCAGCGTCGAGGCGTCGTACGGCAACTACAACGCCGTGGTCCTCAAGGGCTACCTTACCGGCGGCATCACCGACACGATCGCGGCCAGCCTGGCAGCCGGCTACAACCGGCGCGACGGGTACATCACCAACGCCTTCAACGGTGACGACCTGAACGACCGCAACCGCTGGTTCGGCCGCGCGCAGCTGCGCATCGAACCGAGCGACAGCTTCAAGATCCGCCTGATCGGCGATTACGACCAGATCGACGAAAAATGCTGCGCAGTCAGCAACCTGCGACCGTCCGCCGCGACGCTGGCGGTGCAGGCGCTGGGCGGCAAGGTGAACGACTATCGTCGCCCCTACGACGATATCGTCTACAGCGACGTCGTTCCCTTCAGCAAGGTTCGCAACTGGGGCCTGTCGGGCCAGATGGACTACGAAGTAGGCCCGCTGACCTTCACCTCGATCACCGCCTATCGCGACACCAAGCTGGACGCCAACCAGGACGTCGACTTCACCAGCGCCGCGCTGGCCAGCGGCGCCACCATCGGCCAGAGCCACCTCAAGACCTTCACGCAGGAACTGCGGATGGCGACCAACCTCGAGGGGCCGCTCAACTTCCTGCTCGGCGGCTATTACTTCGACGAAAAGGTGAAGTCGGCCGACCAGATCACCTACGGCAAGGACTTCCGCCATTATATCGAGCTGCTGACCGGCCAGTCCGCCGCCACGCTCGAGGCGACCTTCGGCGTGCCGCAGAACACCTTCTGGCAGCCCGGCCAGGGCTTTTTCAACAATGTCAGCCAGCGCGACAAGGCTTATTCGCTGTTCGGCAACGCCGACTTCAAAGTCACCGACAAGCTGACCCTGACGCTGGGCGCCAACTACACCCACGACGCCAAGGACGTGACCACCAATTCCAAGAGCACGGACGTGTTCTCGGGCATCGACCTGGTGGCGGCGCGGGCGCAGATCAACCAGGTGGGCATCGCCCGCACGGTCGGCGGGTTCCTGGGCCTGCCCGCGGGGACGGCTGCCAATGCCGCGCAGATCGCGTTCTTCCAGTCGATCCAGCCGGCCGCTTATACGGCAATCGTCAACGGCGTCAGCGCGCAGACGGCGCCGCTGCTGGGCCTGGCGGCGGTTCAGTTCCTGCCGCCCTTCCAGAACATCCCGAACGCGGTGGAAAGCGGCAAGTCGCGCGATGGCGACTGGTCGTGGACGGCGCGCCTCGCTTACGAGATCAGCAATACGCTCAACGCCTATGTCAGCTACTCGACCGGGTTCAAGGCCAGCTCGTGGAACCTGTCGCGCGACAGCAAGCCGCTGCTGGCGGACTACAACGCCCTGCGCGCCGCCGGGCTGGCGGTGGTCAACCTCAAGCCCGGCAGCCGGTTCGCGCTGCCCGAGGATTCGACCGTCTACGAACTGGGGCTGAAGGCCAACTGGGGCATCGCCTCGGCCAACCTCACGTTCTTCAAGCAGTCGATCAAGAACTTCCAGACCAACACCTTCGTCGGCGCCGCCTACGTGTTCGGCAACGCGGACAAGGAATCGACCTTCGGGATCGAGTTCGACGGCCGCGTCAATCCGACCAAGGAGCTGACGCTGTCGATGGCGATGACGTATCTCGACCCGCGGTATGACAGCTATCCCGGCTCGATCTTCGGCGATGTCTCGGGCGAACAGGTCGTCGGCATCTCGAAGCTGGCCGCCACCCTTGGCGCCCAGTGGAACCACGAACTGGGCAACGCCGATCACCTGATCGCGCGGGTAGACTTCAACTACCAGGCGCCGGTGCAGGTCGAACCCGGCCTGGTCGACTACATCACCACCAACCCCAACGGCACGCCCAACTATGCCACCGCGCGGATGGCGGCGTACGAGTTCCGCCGCGAGGTCAGCGACCTGAACGGTTCATTGACTTACGCGATGAAGAACGGGCTCGAATTGTCGGTGTGGGGCCGCAACCTGCTCGACAATCGTTACCTGCAGGACATCTTCGATTCGGTCGCGCAGAACAAGTCGGTGTCGGGCTACGTGAACCAGCCGCGCACGTACGGCGTGGCGGCGCGCTTCAAGTTCTGAGGGCACCGCAGCTGAAATCGGAAAAGGGGGCCCCTCGCGGCCCCCTTTTTCTTGGCTAGAGTTCGCGCAGCGCCTCGGCCGGGCGGGCGCGCAGCAGCGGCAGCGACGCGGCAAGCGCGAACCCGATGACCAGCGCCACGCCGGCGCCCAGCACGCCCAGCACCCGCGCCCAGTCAGGCCGCCAGGCGAAGTCGAACACCTGCGTCACGACGACCCAGCCAAGGCCGCTGCCGATCCCCAGCGCCACCACCGCCAGCACCAGCGCCAGCAAGCCGTATTCGCCCAGTTGCAGGCCCAGCAGTTGCCAGCGCCCGGCGCCGAGCACGCGCAGGATGACGTTGTCGTAAAGGCGGCTTGCCCGCGCCGCCGCGATGGCGCCCAGCAGCACCGCGATCCCAGCCAGCACCGCGATCGAGGCCGCGCCCAGCACCGCCACGCTGACCTGGTCGAGCAGCGCGCGTGCCTGGCGCAGGATTCCGCCGACCTCGATCACCGAACTGGCGGGCAGGGCCGCGACCATGGCGCGCAGCAGCACCCCTTTCTTAGCCGCGGTATCGGCACCCGCTGGCAGATCGACCGTCGCGGCGAGCGCGTGCGGCGCATCGCGGATCGCGTTGGGGGAGAACACCAGCACGTAGTTGAAGCCCAGGCTGTCCCAGTCGATGCGGCGGAAGCTGGCGATTGTCGCGCTGCGCTCAACCCCGAGCAGGCCGATGGTCAGCGTGTCGCCCAGCTTCAGGCCAAGCACGTCGGCCAGCCGCTCGTCGATGGAGACCAGCGGCGGCCCGGCGTAATCGCGCGGCCACCAGCGCCCGGCCGTGACGACGTTACCCTGCGGCACATCGTCGGCATAAGTCAGCCCGCGCTCGCCGCGCAGCGGCCAGGCATCGTCGGGAGTGGCCTTGAGGTCGGCGACGCGGGTCTGGCGTCCCGCGGGTCCGTAGGCCAGGATCGCGCCGCGCAGCGCCGGAACCGTGCGCACGCGCGCGCCCGGCGCCTTCGCGGCGACCAACTGGCGAAAAGCGGCTTCCTGCTCGGTCGGCAGGTCGAGCACGAAGTAGTCGGGCGCCCGCGCCGGAACTTCGGCAGCGATATTGGCGTCGATGCTGGTCTGGACGGAGGCCAGGAGCACGAAAGCCGACAGCCCGAAGCCCAGCGCGGTCACCAGCGCGCCGGTCTGGGCGCCCGGGCGGTGCAGGTTCGCCAGCGCGATCCGCAGCAGCGGTGCCCGCGGACGCGGCAGTCGCGCCGCCGCCGAACGGACCAGCCAGCCTAACACCGCCAGCGAACCGATCAGCCCCGCCGCCCCGGCCAGGAACGTCGCCACCACGCGCGGCTGGCTGGCACCGACCAGCGCCAGCGCCGCAATCCCGATCACGCCGATTACCACTGGCAGCACCGCGTCGCGGGCCTGGCGTGGCAGCGGCGTGACGTTGGCGCGCATCAGCGCCAGCGCGGGAAAACGCCGCGCCGCCAGCAGCGGCGGGGCGGCGAACACCAGCGCCACGAACAGGCCGTACAGCGCAGCGCGGGTCAGCGCCGCGGGATCGAGGACGAAGCCCGGCGCGACCGGCAGCAGGCCGGCCAGCGCGCGGCCGACCAGCGGCGTCACCGCCACGCCGACGGCCAGGCCCGCCGCGCTGCCCACCAGCGCCGCGGCCAGCACCTGCAGCACGTAGATGCGCGTGATGTCGCGGCCCGAGGCGCCGAGCACTTTCAGCGTCGCGACCGCGCCGCGCCGCGCCGCCATGTACGATGTGACCCCGCCGCCGATGCCGATCCCGGCGATAACCAGCGCCGCCAGCCCGACCAGGACCAGGAATTCGCCCATCCGCGCGACGAACCGCTCCGCCCCGGGCGAAGCGTTGTCGCGGGTACGGATCTCGAACCCGGCGCTGGGGAAGGCGGACTTGAGCCGGTCGGCGGCCTGTGCCGGCGTCACGCCCGGGCGCAGCAGCGCGCGGTACTTGGTGCGCACCATCGCGCCGGGCTGGACCAGGCCGGCGGCTTGCGGAAAACCTGCCGCCACGATCGCGACCGGGCCCAGGGTGAACCCTTCGCCCAGCCGGTCCGGCTCGTCGGCGATGATGCCGCCGACCGTGAGCCGGCCGGAGCCGATTTGTAGCGTGCCCCCGGGAGCGAGGGCGAGCCGATCGGCTGCGGTCTGCGACAGCCATATCATCCCATCCGGCGGTGCGCCCACCGCGCGTCCATCCTGGAGAGTCAGCCGCCCCACCAGCGGCCAGCGGGCGTCGACTGCTTTCAATTCGACCGGGGCGGCAAGATCGCCTGCGCGCGCCATCGCCTGAAGCCGCAGGCCGCCGGATACGATGCCCAGGCGGTCCAGCGCCGCGCGCTCGGACGCGCCAAGCTGGCGTTGCCAGACCGACACTTCGATATCGCCGCCGAGGATGCGGGCGCCGCGCGCGGTCAGTTCGCGCTCGATCGCGCCGGTCAAGGTACCGATCGCGGCCAGCGCGCCGACGCCCAGCAGCAGGCAGACCAGCAGCAGGCGCAGGCCGCGAAAGCGGGCCGACAGGTCGCGCCGGGCAATCCGCCAGGCGGCGCTCCAGGACAGGTTCATGCGCCCGCTCTCACGCGCGCCGGTCGCCGGCGATGCGGCCGTCGGCCAGCGTCACAACCCGCTCGCACCGCTCTGCCAGACGTTCATCATGCGTGATGACGATCAGCGTGGCGCCGGTCTCGGCACGGCGCGCGAACAGCAGGTCGGCAATTTCGCCGCCGGTGCCGGCATCGAGATTGCCGGTCGGCTCGTCGGCGAACAGCAGCGCCGGGCGCGGCGCCAGCGCCCGGGCGATCGCGACCCGCTGCTGCTCGCCACCCGAAAGCTGCGCCGGGTAATGGTCCATCCGGTGGCGAAGCCCGACCGCGGTCAGTTCCGCCTCGGCACGGGCGGCCGCATCGTCGATGCCGGCCAGTTCCAGCGGCGTCATGACGTTTTCGCGTGCCGTCATCGTCGGCAGCAGGTGAAAGGCCTGCAGCACGATGCCGATGCGGCCGCGGCGGGCCCGCGCCAGGCCGTCCTCGTCGAGCGCGGCGAAATCGGCCCCGGCCACGCTGAGCGTGCCCGAGGTCGCCCGCTCAAGGCCCGACAGCACGGCCATCAGCGACGACTTGCCCGAACCCGACGGGCCCAGCAGCGCCAGCACCTCGCCCGCCGCGACGTCGAGGTCGATCCCCTTGAGAATGGCCACCGCGCTTTCGCCGCTGCCAAGATCCAGAGTGAGATTGCGGGCGGAAATCGCCGGGGCGAAAGACGGGGAGGGGGTTGCCACTTCGCGGCGATGGCATACCTCACCGGGCGGCGGCAAGGAGGTTGCGTAATGAAATGGATTGTCCCGGCCCTGGCGGCGTTGACACTGGCCGCTTGCGACAACGCGCCCGAAAAGGCTGCCGACGCGGCGCCAAGTCCGTCGGCAACGGCCACGCCGGGCTCTGCCGCCGCGATGCCGCCCGGACCGGCCAGGCGCATCGTCGCGATCGGAGACAGCCTGTTCGCGGGTTATGGGCTGGCGCCGGGCCAAAGCTATCCGGCCAGGCTTGAAGCGGCGCTGCGCAAGCAGGGGACCGGCGTCACGATCGTCAACGCCGGTGTCTCGGGCGATACCAGCGGCGACATCCGCCGCCGCCTTGCCTTCGTGCTAGACGCGCAGCCGACGCCGCCCGACCTGGTGCTGGTCGAACTGGGCGGCAACGACCTGCTTCGCGGATTGCCGCCGGCCCAGCTGCGCGACAATCTCGATGCTATTCTGACCGAGCTCGACAAGCGCAAGGCCAAGGTGCTGGTGATGGGCATGCTGGCGCCGCCCAATCTCGGGGCCGACTACCGCAGCGCCTTCGATCCGATCTACCCGGCGCTGGCAAAGGCCCACGGCGATGCGCTAGTGCCCTTCTTCCTCAAGGCGGTGATTGCAAAGCCCGAGCTGGTCCAGGCCGACCATGTCCATCCCACCGCCCCCGGCGTCGACGCGATCGTCGCCGAGACGCTGCCGGCGGTGACGAAGCAGCTGGCCGACTAGCCGCGCAGGGCGTGGCCGTCGCGGACCGTCCAGGTGGCGGCTTCGCCGGCGATTGCGGCAAACGGCGCGATCTCGGTCCCTGTCAGCCAGACTTGCCCGGGCCCGTCGCGCAGCCGCTCGAACAATGCGCCGCGGCGCACCGGGTCGAGGTGGGCGGCGACTTCGTCAAGCAGCAGGACCCGCGGCCGCGCCGGGTCCAGCAAGGCGGCATGCGCAAGCACGATCGCGATCAGCATCGCCTTCTGCTCTCCGGTCGAGCAATCGGCGGCGGGACGGTCCTTGCTGGCCATGATCACCGCGATGTCGTCGCGGTGCGGCCCGGTCAGCGAGCGCCCGGCGCCGAGATCGCGGCGCCGTCCGGCAGCCAGCGCATCGCGCAAGCCTTCTTCCGCGATCGGCCCGCCCGGCAGGTAGGCCAGCGCGGGCCGCGCGAACGGTGCCTCGGGCTGCGCGGCCAGCACTGCGCCGAGCGCCTCGCACGTGCGCGCCCGCGCTGCCGCCAGCAGGGTGCCGGCGCCGGCCATCTGCGCCTCGATCGCCTCGAGCCATGCGGCCTCGGGCTCACGCTCGGCACCGAGCAGGCGGTTGCGTTCGCGCAGCGCCGCTTCGTAACGCGCGGCAACCGCGGCGTGACCGGGTTCAAGCGCCAGGGTCAGCCGGTCGAGAAAGCGGCGCCGCGCCGCGCCGCCCTCGGTGAACAGGCGGTCCATCGCCGGGGTCAGCCAGCCGATGCTGAGCCATTCGGCCAGCCGCGCGGCGCTGGTCTCGGCGCCGCTGACGATAACGGTGCGGCGGCCCGGGCGCTCTGGCCGGGTGCCGGTGCCGATCGCCAGCGTATCGCCGCCGGGCAGGCTGAGCGCGGCGCTGACGGCGAAATTGCCCGGTCCGCCGCGCGCGGCGATCTCGGCCAGTTGCGCACGCCGCAAGCCGCGCCCGGGGGCGAGAAGGGATAACGCTTCCAGCACGTTGGTCTTGCCCGCGCCGTTCTCTCCGACAAGCAGGTTGAAGTGGGCCGCGCCGTCCAGCGCGGTGGCGTGGTGGTTGCGAAAATCGGCAAGGGTCAGGCGGTCGAGCACCATTGAGCGCGCTTAGGCGAGGGGGACGGCGCTGTCACCCGCAGGGCCTATCCGAAGTGTTGGGAATTTTCACCAATCCTTGCGTGTTCACCTTGGCGACAGATTTGTCGATCGGGGACGGATTGTCGGTTTTGCGCCGTTTTCGCGGTTTGGCACGGGTCCTGCAATCTACCTGGTACCCACGGCACCCGCCGCGGACCGAACCAGAAGGGGAAATCAAATGTCTGCTTTTTCGAATGCCACCAAGGGCCTCGCCGCCGCCGCTTCGGCTTTCGCGCTGTCGCTGGTCCTGATCGCCGGCACCGTCGCCGTGCCGTCGAATGCCCAGGCCAAGACTGCCTATGTGAGCGCCGTTTCGTGAGCGCGCTCGACCGCCGCGACGCGGTTCGGCCCGCACCCTCGGGCTTCCGCCTGGACAAGGCGAACGGCAAGATGATGGGTGTCTGCGCGGGCATCGCCGATCACTTCGGCATTGATGCCACGCTGGTCCGCCTCGGCTTCGTAGCCGGCGCACTGCTGGGCTTCGGCTCGCTGGTCGTCGTCTACATTGCAATCGGCCTCATCGCCGATTGACCTCGCCGGTGAGGCCCCGTCGCTGATGCGGCGGGGCCCCAACCCCTCAGGCCGATGGCGCCTTCGCGAATGGCGAAAAGTCCGTCCCCCGGTCGAACACGTCGACCCCCTCGCGCCGCTTGAGCCAGCCGACCACCACGTAGGTCACCGGCGTCAGCAGCGCCTCCCACAATACCTTCAGCAACCAGTTAGTGACCATCACGGTCAGCACTTGTGCCGTGGTCCAGTTTCCCAGGAACGCGAGCGGGTAGAAAATCGCGCTGTCGACCGCCTGTCCGAACAAGGTTGAACCAATTGTACGCGTCCACAGCTTGCGGCCGCCGGTTAGGATCTTCATCTTCGCCAGCACGAAGGAATTGACGAATTCCCCGGCCCAGAATGCCACCACCGATGCCGCGACGATCCGCCAGGTGTTGCCGAACACGCTTTCGTAAGCCGCCTGCCCCTGCCAGCCATCAGCCGGCGGAAGCTTCACCACCACCCAGCTCATGAAGGCCATGAACAGCAGCGCGACGAAGCCTGCCCACACGCACCGCCGCGCGTGGGCATAGCCGTAAACCTCCGTCAGTACGTCGCCGATGACGTAGGACAGCGGGAAGAACAGGATGCCCGCGCCGAATGTGTAGCCGCCCACCGCCGCCAGCTTGGCCGCGCCGATCAGGTTCGACAGCAGCAATATAGCGACGAACGCCGCCATGATGAAATCGAAATAGCGGAAATGGCGGCGTGCGCCGTCCACTCCGTCAATCGCGTGAAGGGCCCTGTTCATGGCCGCGACCTAACCCGGTTTGCGCGCTTCGCAAAGTGCCCTAAGGCGGCGCCGACGCGCCCGTAGTTCAACTGGATAGAGCACGAGCCTTCTAAGCTTGGAGTTGCAGGTTCGAGTCCTGCCGGGCGCGCCAGGTTTCAGCGCCGTTGCCTGAGGCCGGCCAGCTCGATGCGGTGGCGCTCGATCTTTTCGTACAGCGTCTGGCGGGAAACCCCTAGTTCGCTGCACGCTGCGGATACGCTGCCCTCGGCGGCCTCCAGCGCCTCGACAATCAACGTCCGTTCGAACGCGGCCATGCGCTTGGCCAGCGGCGGCGCCCCGCGCTCGCCGACCGGCACTCCTCCGCGCGCCAGCCCGAGGACTGCGGAATAGGCGAAATTGCGCAGTTCGCGCCCGTTGCCGGGCCAATCGTACTCCAGCAGGTGGCGGCGTTCGGCGGAGCTGAGGGCGAAACGCTGGCGGCGCGTCTTGTCCATCGCCTCGCCGACGAAGCGCGCGAACAGCAGGGGGATGTCGTCGCGCCGTTCACGCAGCGCGGGAATCCGCAGCCGCACTACGGCCAGCTTGTAGAACAGATCCTCGCGCAGGACGCCGCCGCGCATCGCCTCGTCCAGCGGCGCGCGGCTGGCGACGACCACGCGTGCGAAGCGATCGGCAGCGTCGGGACTCGCATCGCGCGTGTCCAGATACGCGATCAGGCGCGCCTGGGCAGGCGCGGGAAGGGCCTCGATCTCGTCGAGGAACAGTGTGCCGCCGGCCGCGCTGTCGATCAGTCCAGCGCCGCCCGGCTCGGCCGCGAAAAGGCCGTCGCCCAGCGCCGAACAGCGCGCCGCCACGAACGGCCGAAGGGCCCGCGGCGAACGGCGGTGAAGGACGCGCGCAACCGTTTCCTTGCCCGTCCCGCCCTCGCCTTCGATCATCACGTCGAGGTCGAGCATAGCGATCTGGCCGACGCGGGTGCGCAGCACGTCCATCGCTGCCGACGTGCCTACGATCTCTTCCCCGCTGACACTCGCCTGCCGGCGAAGCTCACGATTTTCGAGCACCAGTGCGCGCGAGGCGAGGGCCCGGCGCACCGAAGCCACCAGCTCATCGCTGGAGAACGGCTTGGTAAGAAAATCGAACGCCCCGTCCTTGAGCGCGGCGACTGCCATCGCGACATCGCCGTGACCGGTAACTAGGATGACCGGGATTTCCGCATCCACGGCCCGCAGCGCTGCCGCCAGTTCAAGCCCGTCCATGCCAGGCATGCGGATGTCGGTGACGACGCAGCCTGCGAACGCGCTCGTGATCCTGGCGCGCGCCCGCGCCGCGCCGGAGAAGCCCTGGACCGCAAGTCCGGCGAGTTCGAGCGCCTGGACCGTCGCTTCGCGCAAACAATCGTCGTCGTCGACGAGGATGACCGGCGCAGTTTCCAGATCGGTGCTCATACGGTCCTCAGGGTGACATGAAAGCGGGTGCCGTTCGCACCCGTGGCGTGCAGCGCCAGGTCGCCGCCGAACTCGCGCAGGATATCGCGTGCAATCGCCAAGCCCAATCCCAGTCCGTCGTCGCGGCCGGTGGTGAAAGGGGTGAACAGGCGGTCTCTTATATCGTCAGGAATACCGCGGCCATTGTCCGCCACTTCAACCGTCAAGGTGTCATCCGCGCTCGCGACCCGGCGGATCGCGATGACGGGTTCGGTTACGCCGGCGACGGCGTCGAGCGCGTTCTGCACCAGATTGACGAACACCTGCTCTATCCGCACGCGGTCACCGACCACGCGCGGCACGTCCGCGGCGATGGCATTGTCGATCACGGTGCCGGTGCCGGTGGCGCGATACTGAACCAGCAACAGTGCCGAGGCGACGCCCTCGGCCAGGTCGACCGGCCCGGTGGGCAGCGTGCGCCGCCGCGAAAAGCTTCGAAGTTCGCCGGTGATCCGGCCGATCCGCTGGGTCAGCGAAACGATCTGGTCGAGATTGCCACCGGCGCGATCGACCGCGCCCGAGGACAGGAAAGCGCGCGCGTTTTCCGCGAACGTGCGGATCGCCGCCACCGGCTGGTTGATCTCGTGCGCGACACCGGCCGAAACCTGGCCCATCGTAGCAAGCCGGTTGGCCTGCGCCAGTTCCTCGCGCGACTGGCGAAAGCGTTCTTCGGACCTGCGGCGCAGCGCGGCTTCCTGCCTCAGCGCGTCGTTGGCATCGCGCAGCTCGGCGGTCCGCTCGACCACGCGGGCTTCCAGTTCGCGCTGCGCCGCGCGCTGCAAGGCCAGCCGCTCGCGTTGGCGCACGAACCACAGCGCCACCGCGGCGAGGGCGGCCAGCAGCATCAATACCGCGATCGCCGCGCGCGCTCGTGCCGCCTGGAGCGCGCCCTGGAGGGGAACCAGGGCATCGAGCCGTGCCCCTGCCAGCGTCAGCGGCGTCACCGCCCGGGCATAGCGAACGCCGCCGCTGCGCGCGCCGTCGGCCGTCAGCGCAGCGGGCAGGGGGGCAAGCGGGCTGGCGTCGAACAGGCGCGCACGCTCGATCGCGGCGCGCTCTGCCGGGGGAAGGGGGCGCAGGGTGTGAAAGCGCCAGTCGGACCGACCGCTGACGATGACGATATCGTGCCGGTCGGAAACGAAGCTGGTGCCCTTCTGGGCCGCCCAGGCGCGCTCTATACGGTCGAATTCGATCTTGACGACGATCACGCCGGCGGGCGCGGCGGCGTCGCCGACGCGGCTGGCGATAAACAGGCCCGGGCGCCCGCTGACGGTGCCCAGCGCGAATACCTCGGCATTGCCGCGGCGTATCGCGTCGTTGAAATAGGGCCGGAAGGCGTAGTTCTGGCCGACGAAACTGGCAGGGGTGCGCCAATTGCTGGCGCTCAAGGTGCGTCCGCGGGGTTCGATCACATAGATCGCCGCGGCGCCGGTTCGCTGCGCCAGGAGCTCAAGCTGGGCGTTGACCGCCGCGGGTGACCCGCCCGCCGATCCCAGCAGCCGGACGACGTCGGGATACTGCGCCAGCACGGTGGGGAGCAGGCGAAACTTCTGCAATTCGCTGTCGAAGAGCGCGGCGTTGGTGACCGAAAGCTCGTGCGCCTCGCGCAGGCCTTCGGCCTCGGCCGCGCGCTGGGCCCAGCGCTCGGCCGTGAACGCGCCGGCGGCAAAAAGGGCCAGCGTCAACGCCGCCAGGACGGCGACAGGACGTTCGAATCTCCGAGGTAGGATTGTCATGATTTCCTGACATGTGGGCGAAACAACTGTCAGACATTACCGACATAGAGGCAAGCAACATTGCTTGGCGAAAATAAAAGGTGAGCAAAATCAAGCATCTGAACCCTGTCGTAGGAAGCGTTGACAGTGCGGCGGCGTGGCTTCACCCCGGCCGCAATAACGACAAGCGATCGGGAAGAGCATGAAGGGTGACCTGCAGACCATGAACGAGCCGGCGTCCGGCGCGGCGGCCGTGCGTTGGTCGCGCCACCTCTACGTGCAGGTCGTGGTGGCCATCGCGCTCGGCGTCCTGATCGGCGCGCTATGGCCGCAGACTGGGGCGGCGCTCCAGCCGCTGGGCGATGGCTTCGTGAAGCTTGTCAAGATGGTGATCTCGCCGGTGATCTTCCTGACGATTGCGACCGGGGTCGCCAACATGAGCGGCGCCGGTGCGCTGGGCCGCGTTGCCGCCAAGGCCTTCACGTACTTCCTGGTCGTATCGTCGTTCGCCCTGGTTGTGGGGCTGGTCGTCGCCAACGTCGTCCACCCGGGGTCGGGGCTGAACATCAATCCGGCCACGCTGGATGCCGGCGCTGTCAGCGATTATGCTCACAAGGCCGAAGCGGCGACCATCACCGGATTCCTGCTCGACATCATTCCCGGCACGATGCTGTCGGCGCTGACCGAAGGATCGATCCTGCAAACGCTGCTGGTCGCGGTCCTGACCGGGCTGGCGCTGATGGCCAGCGGTCCTGCCGGGCAAGCAGTGACCCGCGGGCTGGAAACGATCGCGGTGGTGGTGTTCAAGCTGGTGGCACTGGTGATGCGCGCGGCGCCGATCGGTGCCTTCGGCGCGATGGCTTTCACCATCGGCAAGTACGGCATCGGTTCGCTGCTCGCGCTCGGCAAGCTGGTGCTGACGTTTTACGTCACCTCCGCGGGGTTCGTTCTCGTGGTGATGGGGGCGATCGCCTGGGCGAACGGCTTTTCGATCCTGCGCCTGATCGCCTACCTCAAGGAAGAGATTCTGCTGGTGCTGGGCACCTCGTCGTCGGAGGCGGCGCTGCCGCGCCTGCTAGAGAAGATGGAGCGCGCCGGCTGCCCCAAGGCGGTGGTCGGGCTGGTCGTACCGGCAGGCTACTCGTTCAATCTCGACGGTACCAACATCTACATGACGCTGGCGGCGCTGTTCATCGCCCAGGCCATGAACATCGACCTGCCGCTGGGCGAGCAGGTGGCGCTGCTTCTGGTCGCGATGATCAGTTCCAAGGGCGCGGCCGGCATCACCGGCGCGGGCTTCATCACGCTGGCCGCGACGCTGTCGATCGTGCCGTCGATCCCGATCGCGGGGATGGCGCTGATCCTCGGCGTCGACCGCTTCATGAGCGAGTGCCGGGCGATCACCAATTTCATCGGCAACGCGATCGCCACGATCGTGGTCGCGCGCTGGGAAGGCCAGCTTGACCGGGCCGCGCTGGGCCGCGCGCTCAACCGCGGCGAGCCGCTGGGCGCGGAGGCGATGTGCGTGCCCGAACGCGGGGCACCGGCCGACTGAGCCGCAAGATATCGAAACAATAAGACTTCTAGGGAGAGAATAGATGTCCGTTACTCCGATCAAGCTGGTGCTCCTGGCCGGAACCGCGCTGACCGCGGCACTGGCCGCGCCCGCCATGGCGCAGGACGCCGCGCCGGTTCCCGCCGAAGCGGCGCCCACTGCCGATCCTGCCGCCAGCGCCAGCGATGCCGCGACTGCCGAAGGCATCGTTATCGTCGGCTCGCGCATCGTCGGCGCCAAGGTGACCGACGCGCTGCCGGTCGTGGTAGCCGATGCCAACAAGATCGACGCCATCGGCGCGGTCAGCGGTGACGAACTCATTCGCTCGATCCCGCAGATGGGCGACGTTACGTTCAACCCGGGCAATAACGCGCAGACCAGCAACGCTGCGCGCGGCGATGTCGGCTCGGTCAACTTGCGCTCGCTCGGCGTCGGCAACACGCTGGTACTGCTCAACGGCCGCCGCGTGGTGACGCACCCGGCCAGCCAAGGACTTTCGGACACCGGCACGGTCCCGGTGCTAAGCTACAATTCGAACGCCATTCCCACCACCGGGCTGCAGCGGCTGGAGGTCCTGCTCGACGGCGCCGCCGCGCTCTATGGCTCGGATGCGGTTGCCGGCGTGGTGAACACCGTCCTCAAGGACAATTACGACGGCGTCCGAACCCAGCTGCAGTACGGCTTCGCCGAGGGAACAAGCCTGAGCGAGTTCCAGGCCAACATGCTGGCGGGCAAGAACTTCAGCCGCGGCAACATCACGCTGGCGGTCGAGTACACGCAGCGCGAGGCGCTCGACGCGGCGGACCAGGACTACACCGCGTCGGCAGACCTGCGGCCTCTGTTTGCCGATTATCCCGCTTTCGCCAGCTCGACCACGCCCGACGGCCGCGCGACCCGCGGCGCCTGGCCGGCGCTGCAGGTGCCCGTCACCAGCGGCCGCCCGCGGCTGGGGAGCACCAACCTGACGACCGCTGCCGGTTCGTTCACGATTCGCCCGACCAGCCTGGGCGGCTGTTCGGCCCAGCTTGGCAACGGGCTGTGCCTGGTCAACACAGCGCTGGCGACCACCGGTGCATTTCGCGATCTTCGCTACGACACCGCAATCGGCACCACCGTTCTGCCCGCGGTCAAGCGTGTGAACGCCTTTGCCAACGGGCATTACGACCTGACTGACGGGCTGACCCTGTTCGGGGAGCTCGGCTATTATCACTCCGACACGCAGCGGCTGCAGCCGGCGGTCATCAACCTCAACAAGATCTACATTCCCGCCAGCAATTACTACAATCCGTTCGGACCGACCACGATCAACGGTCAGCCGAATCCGAACCGCTTGCCGGGACTTACGAACGTGCCCGCCGCCGGCCTTCCGGTGTTGCTGTCCACGTACCGCTTCGTCGACGCGGGGCCGCAGACGGTCAACGTGACCGGGTCGCAGTTGCGTGCGCTTGTCGGCCTCAAGGGCGACACGCTTGGCTTCAAGTGGGACAGCGCGGTGACTTATTCCGAAGCAACCGCGGACGACAGCTCGTTCGCGGTGCGCAGTTCGGCCCTCCAGAAGAGCCTCGCGCTGTCGACCCCGGATGCCTACAACCCTTTCAACGGCGGCTGCCTCAACCAGCTCAGCTACGGCGATTGCACGCCCAGCTCGGCGGCGGCGCTGGAGGCGATCGGGTTCCAGCTCAAGCGCCACAGCAAGACCACGCTGCTGATGGGCGATTTCCGCGCCTCGAATTCCCATCTGTTCGAGCTGCCCGCCGGTCCGGTCGGCATGGCGCTGGGCGGCGAAGTGCGGCGTGAGACCCAGCGTGACGACCGCGACGCTGCGGTCGACGGGTCGAGCCCGTTCGTCGATGCCGTATCAGGCGAAGTGACGGTCAGTGATGCCGCCGCGGTCAGCGACAATCCCGATACCTATGGCGCCCGAACCGTCGCGGCTGCCTACGCCGAGCTGGCGGTCCCGGTCGTCTCGCCCGAAATGCATGTGCCGCTCATGCGCAGCTTCGACCTGCAACTGGCCGGCCGGTTTGAGCATTACAGCGATTTCGGCAGCGTCGCGAAACCAAAGGTCGCCGCCGCCTGGGACGTCGTCGACGGGCTGCGCCTGCGCGGTTCCTATTCGCAGGGGTTCCGCGCGCCTAACCTTGAGCAGGTCAACGCAGTCGAATACGCACGCCTGTCGACCACGCAGGACTTCTATCGCTGCGAAGCGGACCTGCGATCGGGACGGATCGCGAACTTCACCGCCTGCGGCAACAACGTCGGCTACTCGCGCCGCGTCTCGGGCAACCCCAACCTAAAGCCGGAGACCAGCACCAACACCAACTTCGGCGCGGTGCTGACGCCGAAATTCTTCGACTCCGTCGGCAAGGTGACTTTCACGGTCGATTACTGGACGATCAAACAGAAGGGCATCGTCGGCATCCTGGGCAACGATACCGCCATCGCGCTCGACTACCTGCTGCGCCAGCAGGGTTCGTCAAACCCGAACGTGATCCGCGCCCCGGTCAACGCAGATGACGCGGCGTTCTTCGCGGCCAGCGGCCTGGCGCCGGCGGGCCAGATCATCACCGTGCGCGACCAGTTCATCAACCTGCAGCCCCAGACCGTGCGTGGCATCGATTTCGGGTTCTACTGGGATACGCCGCACACGTCGGTCGGCAAGTTCGAGCTGGCGGTCAACGCCAGCCGGCTCCTGAAGTTCTCGCGCGATCCCGGCGATGCGGTCGACCAGCTTATCGCAGCGCGCGATGCGGGCCAGATTAACCCGGCCACGCCGCTGCCCGAGACGCAGGACCTGATCGAGGCGGATGGCCGCCCCAAGTGGCGTGGCACGGCGTCGCTAACGTGGTCGCTCGGCAACGTGCAAGTTGGCGCGCTGGCGCGCTACACCGGGGCGGTGGACGAGCGCGGCTTCGTCGACGTCAACGGCAACCCGTGGCGGGTCCATTCGCAGGTCACCGGCAACCTCTATGCGCAGGTGCGAATCCGCGACCGCGCGCTGGGCGGCGACATGCGCTGGCGGTTGGGCGTGCGCAACATCACCGATGCCAAGCCGCCGCTCACCTCCAGTGGCTATCTCGGGTCGCTGTACCTGCCTTATGGCCGGTACTGGTACACCTCGGTCACGACGGAGTTCTGAGTGATGACCACACCGCCCCGCGCGCTCGCCGCCGTCCTTGCAGCCGCTTGTCTGACTGTTGCCAATTGCGCTCCGGCAGCGCCGCCGGCCTCGACGCCGGCCGCCGTCGCGGCGCCGCTGCAAGTGCTGTTCGTAGGCAACAGCTTCACACAAGGCGCGCACTCCGCGGTGCGCAACTGGCGCGCCGACACGGTGACCGACCTTGCCGGCGGCGGCTATGGCGGCGTGCCCGCGCTGGTGAACCGCTTTGCCGCCGAGGCTGACCGGCCGATGAAGATCGCGCTGGAAACGCAGGGCGGCAAATCGCTGGCATTCCATCTGGCTGAGCGTCGGGAGCTGATCGATCGCAGATGGGATGTTGTCGTCCTTCAGGAATTCAGCACGCTGGATGCCAAGGCGCCAGGCAACCCCGCCAGCACGATCGCCGCGCTGCGCGAGATTGTGGCGCTTCTCAAGGCGCGCAATCCGGCGGTGCGGATTTACCTGATGGCGACCTGGTCGCGCGCCGACCTCGTCTACCAGCCCGGTAAGCCGTGGAGCGGTAAGCCGATTGAGCAGATGGCGCTCGACCTGCGCGCGGCGTCGGACCGCGCGGTGCGCGAAGTGCCGGGAATCGCCGGAATCATCCCGGTCGGACAGGCATTCAATCGCGCGATGGCAGGCGGCGTCGCGGACCCTAATCCCTACGACGGGATCGCCCCGGGGCAACTCGACCTGTGGACATACGATCACTACCACGCCAGCGTCGCAGGCTACTACCTCGAGGCGCTGGTGACCTTCGGGCTGCTGACCGGGATCGATCCGGCCAGCCTTGGCGCCGCGGAAACCGCGGCCGACGAGTTGGGGTTGTCGGACGACCAGGCCAAGGCGCTCCAGGCCGTAGCCCGCGCGCAGCTTGCCGCCGGCTAGGCCCGCCGCACGCTACCGAGGGGTTCGGCGGTGACCGGGTAGCCGGCATCTTCCGGGATGCAGAGCTGGCGTTGTTTGCCGTTGGTGACGACCTGCGGCGTGATCAGCCGTGACGGATACTGCGCCACGTGCGCGCGAGCAGCGGCGAAATCGCCGAACTGCGCGAGCCGTTCCAGGTTGCGGCGCGTCGGGAAAATGACCTCGATGCGGCCCTCGTCGGCAAGGTCCAGGGCGCCTTGCGCGGTAGCCCAGAACAAGTGCGTGTTTTCGGTCCGGTCGACGGCAATCTCGACCGCGCCTTTCCCAAGGTCGGTCAGGTAGAAACGGGTGTCGAAATTGCGCATGCCGGCATGATCGGGGCGCCAGCGCGCGAAAGGCACCAGGGCCTGCAGATCGAGCGTCCAGTCCATGGCCGACAGCACGATGCCCAGTTCGCCGACGTCGGCCAGAAGCGCACGCGCGCCACGCGCCGCGGCTGCATCGACGGGGGCGGTTAGCCCGGTGACGAGGCCGGTTTCCTCCAACGTTTCACGAATGGCGGCGATGCGCGCGGCGCTGTCAGCCAGGTCGTCCTCGTCTGCGTCGCCAAGCGTGCGGGCCAGCTCGAAATCGGCTGGGTCGATCCGCCCGCCGGGAAAGACGGCGGCACCCCCGGCGAATACCAGGGCCGAGGATCGCTCAACCATCAACAGTTCGGGCGCCCCGCCTCCGGGCGCGCGGCGGAAAACCACCAGCGTGGCGGCGGGGATGGCGGGCGAAACGTCGGCGCTGGCAGTGTCGCTCATCGCGCGAGTGTCGGGAAACTTGACGGACGGGCCTCTGGCACGACCATCGAACACTGCGGCGTTGGCTGATTTTCGATGATTTTGTGAAACTGGCACGATCGGTGCATTGGATTATGCACCCCCAAAGCAGTCTCGTATCGAGGCGGGGCCGCACCGTCTCCGCGGCTCCGCCTCCCCCGAGACACCGGCTCAGTTAGCCGCGCCGGGGACATCCTCGACCAGCTTGTGCAGTTCACCGGCTTCGTACATTTCCATCATGATGTCGCTGCCGCCAACGAACTCTCCCTTGACGTAGAGCTGCGGAATGGTCGGCCAGTCGGAATAGGCCTTGATGCCCTGGCGGATTTCCATGTCCTGCAGCACGTCCACGCTTTCGAACGGCACTCCGACATGCTCCAGGATGGCGATTGCGCGGCTTGAAAAGCCGCACTGCGGAAACAGCGGCGTGCCCTTCATGAACAGGACGACGTCGTTGGATTTGACGATCTGATCGATACGGGCGCTGGCAGGATTCGCGGGGACGTCGGACATGGTGGGTGCTTTCTTTGCCGTGACGGCTTCGAGGATTCAGGTGGGCACGGCCGTGGTCAGTTGCAAGGCATGGAGCACGCCCCCCATGCGCCCGCCAAGCGCGGCATAGACCGCCTTGTGCTGCGCTACGCGGCCCATGCCTTCGAACTGCGGGGCGATCACGTGGGCAGCGTAATGGTCGCCGTCGCCGGCGAGGTCGGTGATGGTCACCGCGGCGCCGGGAAGCGCGGCCACGATCATTGCCTCGATTTCGGCAGCGGCCATCGCCATGGCCTAGACCCCGCCCATCAGTGCGCGGCGGGCCTCGACCTCGGTCGCTTCCAGCGCGGCGCGAACTTCGCCATCGTCCGCGTCGATGCCGGCCATCGTCAGGTCGCCAAGCAGTTTGCGGACCACGTCTTCGTCGCCCGATTCCTCGAAATCGGCCTGGACCACCGACTTGGCATAGGCGTCCGCCTCTGCAGCGTTCAGGCCCATACGCTCGGCCGCCCACATGCCCAGCAGGCGATTGCGGCGGGCGTGGATACGAAAGGCCATGTCCTCGTCATGCGCGAACTTGGCTTCCTCGGCGCGCTCACGGTCACGAAAATCGGTCATCGGAGTCCTCGTTCAGGTGGCGGGCCGCGGGGGCGGCGGCGCTTGGTAGGTATCGTGGCACGCCTTGCAGGCACCACCGATTTCGGCGGCAGCGGCAGTGGCAGCGGCCTTGTCATCGGCCTGGGCGGCGGCGGCGAGCTTGTCGGCAGCGGTGGCCAGCGCAGCCGCCTTGGCTTCGAAATCGTCGCGCGCGGACCAGATGTCTGGCTTGGCACGGCTGCCGATGAAGCCCTTGGTCGAAGCCGGGAACAGGCCCGGGATGGCGCGGCCCCACGCCGCAAGACCGCGGGCGGCGAAGGCGGCGCCCTTTACGCTGTCGCCGGACAGCGTGGCACGAAGGCCGCCGGCGGAAGCGGCCGCCAGCATCATCCCGGCCTTGCGCGCGGCAACGATGTCGGCGGGTGTCGATCCCGCGGCGGAAAGGTGCGGTGCAGGCGCCGCAAACGCGGCACCCGCCAGCGTGAGTGCGGACAAGGCAAGCAGCATTTTCATGACTGGTCTCCCATCGTGACGACGACTTTGCCAACCGCCTCGCGGTCCTGCAGGACGCGGATTGCCTCAGCGCCTTGCTCAAGCGGGTATCGCGCCGAGATGCGCGGGTTGATCTTTCCATCCTTCAGGAGCGCGAACAGCTCTTTGATATGCGCCGCATTTCGCGCCGGCTCGCGCGCCGCGAAGGCGCCCCAGAAGACGCCGCAGACATCGCACGACTTGAGCAGCGTAAGGTTGAGCGGCAGCCGTGCGATTCCGGCCGGAAAGCCGACCACCAGGAAACGGCCTTCCCACGCGATCGATCGCAGCGCCGGTTCGGAATAGTCGCCGCCGACGATGTCGAAGATCACGTTGGCGCCGCCAGGCCCGCACGCGGCCTTGAAGGCTTCGGCCAGCGCCTTCGACTGTTCCTTGTCGAAGGGCGGGCGGCCATAGATGACGGTTTCGTCCGCACCGCACTGGCGTGCGAACGCCGCCTTTTGTTCGCTCGATACCGCGGCGACGACGCGCGCGCCGTTCGCCTTGCCAAGCTCGATCGCGGAAATGCCGACGCCGCCGGCAGCGCCAAGAACAAGCAAGGTGTCGCCGGCCTTGAGGTGACCGCGATCCTTGAGCCCGTGGATCGTCGTCCCGTACGTCAGGAACAACGATGCGCCCGTTTCGAAGCTTGCGCCCGCGGGCATCGCAAACAGCTGCCGCGTATCGACAACGACCTTTTCGGCCAGCCCGCCGAACCCGGTGGAGGCGATGACCCGGTCACCCACGTGCCAATCTGTGACGCCGTCGCCGACGGCCTCGATCACGCCGGCCAGCTCGCCGCCGGGCGCGAAGGGGCGCGGCGGCTTCATCTGGTACATGTCGCGGATGATGATGGTGTCGGGAAAATTGATAGCGCAGGCGCGCACCGCGACACGGACCTGGCCGGGGCCCGGTTCGGGCACGGCAACCTCGTCCAGCGTCAGCGTTTCCGGGCCGCCCACAGCATGGCTGCGCAGGGTCTTCACGCCGCCATCCCGCGCGCCAGCCAAGGCTGGGTCCCCGCAATCTTGCGTTCGTATTCGGCAATCGCGTCAATACGCTTCATCGTCATCCCCACTTCGTCGAGCCCGCCAAGGAGGCAGGCCTTGCGAAACGTGTCGATCGCGAAGCTGAAGCGATCCTGGAACGGGGTCGTTACCGTTTGGCTTTCGAGGTCGATCGCGATGGGATCTGTCTCTGCCACCGTCAGCAGGCGGTCGACCGCATCCTGCGGCAGCACCACCGTCAGCAGCCCGTTCTTGAAAGCGTTGCCGGAGAAGATGTCTGAAAAACTCGGCGCGATCACGGCCCGGATTCCCAGGTCCGCCATGGCCCATGCGGCGTGTTCGCGGCTGGAACCGCAGCCGAAGTTGTCACCTGCGATCAGGATCGGCGCACCGGCGAAACGGGAATCGTCGAAGAGGTTGCCCGGCTCGGTCCGCAAGGTCTCGAACGCACCTTTGCCAAGCCCTTCTCGCGAGATTGTCTTGAGCCAGTGTGCGGGAATGATCACGTCGGTGTCGACGTTCTTGCGGCCCAGCGGGATGGCCCGGCCCTCGACCTCGCGCAGCGGCTCCATCAATCGGTCTCGGGCGCGTCGGCAGGACGACGCGGGCGGTGGCGTTCGGCTGCGGTCTTGCGCTTGCCGGCATAGAGCAGCGCGGCGGCAAGGGCGGCCGACCCGATCGCCGCCCCGGCGATGGCCTTGCCGGCCCAGTTCTTGTCGGACTTGTCGCTCATGGGGAATTCTATGTCGGCGCCGCGCGGGAAGGGCAAGGGCGCGGGCGGAGAAATTCGCGCAAGGCCAGCCAGGCCTCGCGCTTGCCCTCGAACGACAGCGCGGCATGGGCCGGGCTGCTCGACGGCAGCGTGATCAGCGCAAGGTTCGACCCCGCCAAGAGGGGCCTGCCGGTCGCCGCGCTCTTGGCGCCATTGAAGGCGACGGCGCGCAGCAGTGGGAGGCGCGCAACCAGTCCCGCCAGATCGGCAGCGGCGGCATCCCGGATCGCGCTGTCGAGGCTGCCCTGGCGCCGGGCCGAAGCGACCGTGTCCCATAGCGCGATCCCCTGATCCTGCACCGCTGCCAAGCGCAATTCGTACGCCATCGCGGCAAGATCGGGCACGCCGATAACCGCGCCGACCAGCCTCCAGAAAGCGTTGCGGGGGTGGGCGTAATACTGCGCCGCGTTCAGCGATGCGTCGCCTGGCAAGCTGCCCAGGATCAGGACGCTGGCATCGGGCGCAGCAACCGGCGCAAAGGCGGACTTGCGATTCAGAACACCATACCTTCGCCATAGGGCAGCGGAGCATGGCGCTGGCACGGCCGCTCGCCCGCCCAGGCGATGCCATCGGGAAAGCGCGTTTCGATCCCCTTCAGGTCCGCGGGGTCGAACAGCTTCATGTTGACGCCGACGCGGCGACTTTCGTAGCTGCCCGCGGCAATCCAGCGCACGGCCGAACCGCAACCGGGGCAAAACTGCGTTTCCAGGCAAACCTCGTCGATGTCGGGGCGCTTGAAACCCTTGAGCGCGCCGTCGACGGTGACATCGTCGCGGTCGAAATAGCCCCAGCCGCCGCCCGTCTTGCGGCACAGGCCGCAGTTGCAGAAGTTGATGTATTCGGGCGCGCGGGCCACCGTGATGGTAACCGTGCGGCAGGCGCAGGTGCCCCTCACGCCAGCTCGCGCACGTCGGTGAGGCGGCCCGTGACAGCCGCCGCCGCGGCCATCGCCGGCGAGAGCAGGTGCGTGCGTGCGCCCGGGCCCTGCCGCCCGACGAAGTTGCGATTGCTGGTCGAGGCGCAACGCTCCCCCGCGGGAACCTTGTCCGGGTTCATCGCCAGGCAGGCAGAACAGCCGGGTTCGCGCCATTCGAGGCCGGCTTCGATGAAAACGCGGTCGAGTCCCTCGGCCTCGGCCTGGCGCTTGACCAGGCCCGAACCCGGAACGACGATCGCCCAGCGCACGCCCTGGGCCTTGTGGCGGCCCTTCACGATGGCGGCGGCAGCGCGGAGGTCCTCGATCCGGCTGTTCGTGCAACTGCCGATGAAGACGTTCTGGACCGTGACCTCGGACAGTTTCTGGCCCGGATGCAAGCCCATGTAGGCCAGCGATGCGCGCGCCGCGTCCTGCTTCGACGGATCCGGAAAGGATTCCGGAGCGGGCACGACGCCGGTGATCGGCAGCACGTCCTCGGGACTGGTGCCCCACGTAACCGATGGAGCAATGGCGGCCGCGTCGATCACCACTACCTTGTCATACGTCGCCCCCGGATCGGTGGCGAGTTCGCGCCAGGCGGTCACGGCCCGGTCCCAGTCGGCGCCCCGCGGCGCCATCGGACGGCCTGCGACGTAAGCGAAGGTCACATCGTCGGGCGCGACAAGCCCGGCGCGTGCGCCATGTTCGATCGCCATGTTCGCCACGGTCAACCGTCCCTCGACGGAAAGGGCGCGGATGGCCGAGCCGGTATATTCGATGACGTGGCCGGTACCGCCCGCCGCACCGAGCACGCCGGTGATGTGAAGCACCACGTCCTTGGCGCTGACGCCCGGGCCAAGCTCCCCCTCGACGCGGACTTCCATCGTCTTCGAACGCGTCAGCAACAGGGTCTGGGTCGCCAGCACATGCTCGACCTCGCTGGTGCCGATACCGAACGCGAGCGCGCCGAGCCCGCCGTGGCAGGCCGTATGACTGTCGCCGCACACGATCGTCGCGCCTGGCAGAGAAAACCCCTGCTCAGGGCCGACGACGTGGACAATACCCTGCTCAGGGTCGGCATCACCGATCAGGCGAATACCGAATTCAGGGGCATTGCGGCCCAGTGCGGCAAGCTGGTTGGCGCTTTCGGCATCGGCGATCGGGATCGGCAGACCGGCGGCATCGCGCCGTGCGGTTGTCGGCAGGTTGTGATCGGGTACCGCCAGCGTCAGGTCGGGCCGGCGCACGGTGCGGCCATTGGCCCGCAGCGCCTCGAAGGCCTGCGGGCTGGTCACTTCATGCACCAGGTGGCGATCGATGTAGAGAAGGGCGGTACCATCGTCGCGGGTTTCCACGACGTGAGCGTCCCAGATCTTCTCATAAAGGGTGCGAGGGCAAGTCATGGCGCTGCTGCGCCTAGGTTGCCTGTCGTCGGACTTCAAGCAACAAAACGGGCGCCAATCGCGTGATCGGCGCCCGATTGTTTCACCGGCGGTCAGCGGCGCCAGCGGTTGTCGTCGCGGCGTTCGGCGCCGAGGCGAGCACGAATGGCCTGAATCTGGCTTTCCAGCGTGCGCATCTCGCTGTTGGACAAGCCATTGCGGTTGTAGCTGTAGAACCGCGACTGAAGCTTGCGAACGTCGCGCTGCAGGTCATACGCCTCGCGCTGCGAAACGCGGCCGCGGCCGTCATTGCGGCTCACTTGCGCTTCAAGTTGCGAGATCTGGGCGCGAATGGCGTTGGCGCGCGCAGGGGTGGCGGCCTGTGCCGGTACTGAAAGGCCGAGCGCGGCGGCAATGGCGACAGGGGCGATGAGACGGAAAAGCCTGGGCATGGAAATCGGTCCTTCTTCTGCGGTGTTTGCGCACCTGCAAACTCCGCCTCTGAAACTGAACGGCAGGCAAACCGGTGCCGTCGCAAAGTGTAAGATTGTGTCGCTTCGCGGCGCCGCCCGTTCTAGAGTGGCCCACGCCATGTCGCCGCCGTCTGCCGCCGCCGTCACGTTCGCCGCGCTTTGCGCGATGGAGGGGGTCGCCTGGGCCAGCCACAAGTACGTCATGCACGGCTTCGGCTGGGGTTGGCACCGCGATCATCACGAGGCGCACGACGGCTTCGTCGAAAAGAACGACCTATACGCGCTGGTAGGCGCAGCGCTGAGCATCGGGATGTTTGCGCTCGGCAGCCCGTTGGTGATGGGGCGCGCGGCGTGGCAGCCGGGCACCTGGATCGGGCTGGGAGTGCTGCTTTACGGCGTGATCTACACGCTGATCCATGACGGGCTGGTTCACCAGCGGTGGTTCCGCTGGGTGCCGCGGCGGGGCTATGCCAAGCGGCTGGTCCAGGCGCACAAGCTGCACCATGCCACGATCGGCAAGGAGGGCGGCGTTAGCTTCGGCTTCGTCATCGCGCGCGAACCGGCCAGGCTTGCTGCCGAGCTGGCCCGCCAGCGCCAGGCGGGGACAGCGCGCCTGCGCGACAGCGCCTAGCCGGCGATGCGGCGCGCGTGGTCCTGGACCAGCGCGATCATGTTGGGCACGCCCTGGGTGCGATTGGACGACAGCTGGTTCGCAAGGTCGAACGGGGCAAGCGCGGCTGCGACGTCCATCGCCGCCACGTCGCCGGCCGTCCGGTCCTCGACTGCGGCGAGCACCAGCGCGACGATCCCCTTGGTGATCGCGGCATTGCTGTCGGCCAGGAAATGCAGCCGGCCGTCGTCACGCGCCACCGGATAGACCCACACGCTGGCCGAGCAACCACGCACGAGGGTGGCGTCGGTCTTGAGCGCGGCGGGCATCGGTTCGAGCGCGCGGCCAAGTTCGATCAGCAGCCGGTACCGATCGTCTGCCTCGAGGAACTCGTACTCTTCGCGAATGTCGTCGAGGCTGCGCATGCCCGTGCCCTAGAAAACTTGCGACGCCGCCGGAAGCCCTCTTCGACCCGGATCAGGCTCGAAATCGCACACGGCGGCGGAACCATGACGTCAAGCGCGCCTTAGTGCTGCAGCCGCGACCTGGCGCGCGCGGCATTTGCCGCACCGGTCCCCTCGCGCAGCGCAACACCCGGGAAGTCGATGTCAGCAGCCGCGTATATCCGCTCCAACCTCGTGCTGTTCGGCGCGCTGTCGGCCAACCTGGGCATCGCGGTCGCAAAGTTCGTCGCGGCGGCGCTGACCGGTTCGTCATCGATGCTGTCGGAGGGCATTCACTCGGTCGTCGACAGCACCAACCAGGTCCTGCTGCTTTACGGAGAGAAAAGGGCGGATAACCCGCCCGACGAACGGCATCCGTTCGGCTATGGGCGCGAGCTGTATTTCTGGTCCTTCGTGGTTGCGATCCTGATCTTCGCGGTCGGCGCCGGCGTCTCCTTCTACGAAGGCTATATCCACTACAGCGAGCCGACCGAGCTGACCGACCCGACGATCAACTACGTTGTGCTCGGCGTTGCCTTCGTTCTCGAAGGCACCTCATGGACTATCGCCATGCGCGAGTTCGCGTCGGTCCGGGGCGACAACAGCTGGTGGACCGCTGTCCGCAAATCCAAGGACCCTTCGGTTTTCATCGTCATGTTCGAGGATTCGGCCGCGCTGATTGGTCTGGTGGTCGCGGCCATTGGCGTCTGGGCCAGCCACCAGTTCGATGCGCCGCGGCTCGATGGCATCGCGTCGATGGTGATCGGCCTGGTCCTGGCGATGGTTGCCGTGTTGCTGGCGCGCGAAACCAAAGGGCTGCTGATCGGAGAGCCGGCTCGGACCGGGATCGTCGATCGGGTGGCCGAAATCGTCCTGGCCAAGGAATGGATCACCGGCGTCAACCACGTTCGCACGATCCACAGCTCGCCCAAGCAGGTCTTCGTGGCGATCAGCGCCGATTTTCGCGACGACCTGACGATGGGCGAGGCCGAGGGCCTGATCGAAGGGCTGGAAGACGAATTGACCGCCGCTATTCCCGAACTCCGGTCGATCTACATCCGGCCGGAAAAAGCGTCCTGCGCGGTCGACTTCCTGGCTGGACCTTCCGCGGCGCGGACCAAGCCCTAGCCTGACAGTCCGCCAGGTCGCGTCAGGGCATAATAAAGCACGTAGAACCAGCCGAAAAAGCCCTGGACAACTGCCCACAGGATCGACTTGTTGACGCTCCAGCTGATGGCGACGGCCAGCGCGCTGCCCAGACCGATCCCGGCCTTGGCGCCTTCGCGGGCGGCGCTCACAAGTCCACCCCGGCGGCGATGGCTTCCAGTTTGCGAATGCGTTCCTTGAGGTCGGCGATCTCGATGCGCGCCATGCCGGTGCCGACCCCGCCTTCGATTTCCGCGGGAAAGCGGTCTAGCTCGCGGGTCTTGAGCGTCAGCCAGCCTTGCCACCCGCGCAGGCTGGCGAACGTGACGATGCCGGTTACCCCAAGGGCGGCGAGGGCGAAGGCGAGAGGATCACTCATGACGTGGTCTCCTTTCGGACGGCTCTAGATGCGCTGTTCGCGAAGTTTCTCGATCTCGGCGGCAAGGTCCTGGTTGCGACGCCCGTCGGTGGCGATGCGTTCGAGGACGTGGACCCGCTCACGCAGGGCCTCGACCTCGTCCTCGAGTTCGCGCTGGCGCGACAGGGCCTTGCGGTCGTCGGTGATGTCGGCCGGTGCCATCGTCCTGCCGTCCCGGCGCGCGAAGGGCGCATCGCGAAAGGCGCGGCGCCAGCCGTGCTGCTTGATCATCGGGCCGCGAAAGTGGGCGACGGCGCCGACGAGGGCGATCACGACAAGGGCATCAGGCAAGTGCATGGCAGCGGGTTCCTTGATTGCAGGCGTCAGGCGCGTTCGCGCAGGGCTTCGATATCGTGGGCAAGTGCGGCATTCTTGTCGGTGGCAATGCGTTCGAGCACGCGGACGCGGTGTTCCAGGCGTTCGACGTAGCCGGCCTCGGTGCTGCGCGCGGTCGCGATGCGAACCTCCGCGTCAAGCTCCATCTGGCGCTGGCGGAACGCCAGGCGACGGCCGTGCATCTTCTGCACCATCATGGTCAGCGCGATCACGATCGAACCGCCCCCCATCATCAGCGCGAAGAAGGCGAAGGATTCGTCCGGTCCCATCAGACCACGTCCTTCTTCGGCGCGTCGAGCATGGCATCGATCTTGCGCGTGTCGCGCAGCGCCTCGATCTGGGCGGCGACGTCGTAGCCCCTGTCGGTGACGATGCGTTCGAGGACGCGGACGCGGTCTTCCAGCTCGGTGTTGGAGGCGGCGTACTGCGCGGCCGTTTCGGCCGTGTGCCGCACCTGCATTTCGGCGATCTTCTGCTGGTGCTTGGTCCAGATCGCGAAACCGGCGATCAGGAACGGTGCCAGCGAGATCAGCAGCGCGAGTTCACCCATTTCGAATTCCCCTCAGTTCTTCGGTTCAGCGCAGCCGCTCGATTTCGGCGGAAAGGCGCGGGTTGTTGCTGACGTAGTAAGTCTCGATGTCGGCCAGGCGGCGGTCGATGTCGCGGAACTGTGCCTTGACCTGCCGCGCGGTGCGCGCCGGCGATTGGCGCACGCCCTGCCAGAACTTGGTTTCCTGGCTGTCGACATAAAGGTTGCCGGGCTTTGCCGGGACGATGAAGCCCGCCAGCAGGTAAGCCGGGATCAGGATCCCCGCGCCGGCCAAGGTCAGGCCGATAGCCGCCAGGCGGATCCACATCACGTGAACCCCAGTGTAGTCGGCGATGCCCGCGCAGATGCCGAAGACCTTGCCGTGGACCTTGTCGCGATAGAAGCGGGTGCGCAGGCTGTTCACTTGGCTTTCCTTTCGGTCTTGGCGAGCAGGCGGTCGAGTTCGCTAAGCGGCTGGTTGTCCGCAGCGCGATCGGGCAGCAGGCGGGCGGGAGTGAAGTCGGGGTTGTCAGCGGCGACCAGGCGTTCGACCGTGTCCATCCGCTCGTCGAGGCGGCGGGCGAGCGTGTAGAGCTCTTCCAGCAGCGTCTCGTCGTCGTTGGTCAGCGTCGCGGCGGTCTTCCACTTGGTGATGTAGTGAAAGATGATCCACGGCAGGCCGAGCACGACCATCGGGACGATAATGATTTCCTCACCCATGGCTCAGGCCTCCTTGTTGTCGGTTGTTTTCAGCGCGGCCTTCATGGCCTCGAGTTCCTCATCGATCTTGTCCTGACCGGCGAGCGCCGCGATTTCATCGGCGAGCGACGGCTTGGCGGTGCCATCGGCCAGGCTGAGCGCGTCGGCGCGGCCCTCGGCGTAGTCGACCCGGCGTTCCAGCTGGTCGAAGCGGGCCATCGCCTCGTCCACCCGCTCGCTGGCCAGCAGTGTGCGCAGCTTGACCCGGTTCTCGGCGCTCTCGAGCCGGGCGGCGATGGCGCCCTGGCGGCTGCGCGCTTCGCGCAGGCGGTTCTGCAGCTTGTCGATGTCGAGCTCGTAAGCGCGCAGCGCGTCGTCAAGCACGGCGATCTCGGCCTTGAGCTGGTTGGCCATGTCGCTGGCCTTCTTCTTTTCGACCAGCGCGGCGCGGGCCAGGTCCTCGCGGTCCTTGCTGAGCGCCAGCGCCGCCTTTTCGCCCCAGTCGGCCTGGAGATGGTCGAGCCGAACCGTATGGCGGTGCATTTCCTTCTGGTCGGCGATGGTGCGCGCCGCGCTGGCGCGCACCTCGACCAGGGTTTCCTCCATCTCGAGGATGATCATACGGATCATCTTCGAAGGATCGTCCGCCTTGTCGAGCAGCTCGTTGAAATTGGCGGCGAAGATATCGCGCGCGCGGTTGAAAATGCCCATCAATGGTACTCCGGAAAGCGAGGCGGCGGCGGGGGTGGGGGACCGGCGCAAGCGCTCGACTTCAGCGTCGAGGCGCGAGCGCGCGGTCTGGACCGAGGCGGCGAAAGCCGATTTCGGCGACGGGTTGGGGGACTGGGAATCGCCAGCTCCCGCACGCTGCGGTCCAAGCGGGTTGAGGTCGAAGGGATCGCCCACGCCGGTCAGGCCTGCGCCGCGACGGTGGGCGCGGCCGCGAATGCCGGCACCGCCTGGACCTGCTGGGCAAGCACCAGGATGTTGAAGCCGAGCATGGCCGCAACACTGGCGACGATGGCCCGGTCGAGAGCGCTCTTGCCGAACTGGCGGGGGCGGGTGGTCATCTTCGTATCCTCGTTCGGACCGGGATTGGTCCGTTGTCCGATATTCAGCAAGCAGCGTGCCAATTACGCAAAGTGGCGGATTCTCGGTCGGTTTTGCAACCGGCGTTCCTGTCGCAATTGGTAATTCTTGCGAGGTGTTGGGAATTTGCGCTATCCCTTGGGCATGGAGCGCGAGGGCATCCAATTCATCGGACAATCGGGGGCTTTCCTCGACGCGGTCGAGCGCGCCAGCCGCGCCGCGCCGATGCGCCGCCCGGTCCTCGTCATCGGTGAGCGCGGCACCGGCAAGGAATTGGTCGCCGAGCGGCTGCACCGCCTGTCCGAACGCTGGGGTGAACCACTGGTCGTGCTCAACTGCGCGGCGCTGCCCGAGACCCTTATCGAGGCCGAGCTGTTCGGGCACGAGGCGGGTGCCTTTACCGGCGCTACCCGCGCCCGCGCCGGCCGTTTCGAAGAAGCCGACAAGGGGACGCTGTTCCTCGACGAACTGGCGACGCTTAGCATGGGCGCGCAGGAGCGTCTGTTGCGCGCGGTCGAATATGGCGAGGTCACGCGTATCGGATCGTCGCGCCCGTTGCGCGTCGACGTGCGCATCGTCGCCGCCACCAACGAGGACTTGCCGCGCTTGGCCGAGACCGGCCGGTTCCGAGCAGATCTGCTCGACCGGCTGAGCTTCGAAGTCATAACCCTGCCGCCGCTGCGCGTGCGCGAGGGCGACGTCGCAGTCCTTGCCGATCACTACGGCCGCCGCATGGCGACCGAACTGGGCTGGGATTCGTGGCCGGGCTATGCCCCCGGCGCGATGGCGGCGCTGGAACAGCACGACTGGCCCGGCAACGTGCGCGAATTGCGCAACGTTATCGAGCGCGCGGTCTATCGCTGGGGAACCTGGGACCAGCCGATCGCTCACATCGTCTTCGATCCCTTCGACAGCCCGTGGAAGCCGGCCTCCGTCGCGCCGGCCCAGCCGTCCGCCGCGGCGCCCGCGCCGGCGGCTCCATCGCCGCCAGCGCACTTCGATTCGATCGATGACTTGCGCGGCGCGGTCGAGGCGCACGAGCGCGCGATTGTCGAGCATCACCTGGCGCGCAATCGGTTCAACCAGCGCCAGACCGCCAAGGCGCTCGGCCTCAGTTACG